>MWYV01000072.1 GCA_002050435.1 Chitinophagales bacterium 33-2
TGCGCAATCATCCGAAGGTATCTGGTAAAAACAGACTGCTACGCATTGATTGCGCTTGAATTTTTGCCTGCCCACCGAAGCGAAGCGCAGGAGGGGCCACCTTTTTTTTCAAGAAAAAAGGTGGAAGAGGTATTTATCATAGCGCTGCTCTCCGGCAAAGAAACTCCATTAGGTTATTGCAACTGCAAAATCTAAGGCCCGGTTGAAGTAATCATCAACAACGCCAAAACCATTGCGCGTTTCATCGAAATCAAATAAATTTCCCCGGACAACAGTGATTGACCATTCACCTTTCACCATTGCCCTGGCACCAGGTTACATATTTGAATTAGAAGGAGTGCTGTTTCTGTATTGCTCCTGTGCTGGCTCCATATCAGCGCCCATTTCCGCCTGCAGGTTAATATTTCCTATAGCCATGGAGGTTAAACGTTCATCAGCATCGTGTTCTTCAATCAGTGTTTGTTGTAACAGTTGAGCAACATCGATCAGTCCCAATTGCTCGGCATAAGTGCGCGCGGTACCATATCCGCAAATTTCATAATGTTCGATCTTCTGGCAACAACCAATTATGGCCGCATCCATTACTTCAGGCGACATATCAATGCCCATCACTTTTTCAACTTCACTTATCAAGCCTTCAATTCCTTTAGATTTAGTACCTGAATTGAAAAGCTCAGAAAAAATCCCAAGGCTCTTGTTATTTTCATTCTCCTGACTACCCAACATCTGCTTTACTTTTGACAAACGCTCACGCTGCTGTTCTGTTACATGCAGGTGTTCTTCCAGTGCCTGCCTAAGCTGTGGATTATTTGCTTTTCCAATCATGGCAGGCAATGCACTTATGATTTGTTCTTCCGCAGAATATAAATGTTGCACGTCAAATAACAGCAGGTCTTTTAAATGATTCATCTTGTCCATGATCGTATTTTTTAATGAACTGATAGATCTACACAAACTATGCCTTCAAATAAATTTTTGCAGGAAATTATTTCAACAAGATCTTCATCGTGGCTACAGAACCGGGCCGATCGTTAAATCTATCATGAATGTGTTGAGAGGGAATGTCTGAATTGTGCCCGCAATAACTGACTTACTTATATGCTTATTTTTTGCCTGGCCGCTTCTTGGGTTTTCCGTATTTCTTTTTCATTTTCTCTTTCTGACTCACTCTTTTATTCACCTTAAGATTCTTCGCTGATTTTTCGTGAAAAGCGGGCCCACGTTCTTCCTTTTTTGGGATCTTTACCATAGGCTCTTTCATATGCACTTTGGGCATTTCGTCTTCTGTAAGCTCATCAGAAATCACCAGGTGAGCAGGCAAAGTTTCTAAAGCGACTTCAAGCTTCATCAGTTTTTGAATTTCCTTTAACGCATCTTTTTCCTTTTCAGTGATAAAGCTGATGGCGATGCCTTTTTTATCTGCACGTCCTGTTCTTCCGATCCGGTGAATATAATGTTCTGGTACTGGTGGAAGATCAAAATTAATTACATGCGTCACCTCTGCGATATCGATACCACGGGCTACAATATCGGTAGCGATCACAGCCCTTGATATTCCTTCTTTAAAATTTTTTACGGTTTGAAAACGAAAGTTTTGCTCTTTATTAGAATGAATCACGCCGATCACTCCGGGAAAATCCTGTTCCATTGATTCATACACCGTATCCGCCAGTTTTTTTGTATCCACAAACACCAGCACTTTCGTCATTGATGCATCCTCTCTAAATAACAGTTTTAAAAAGTTGATCTTGGTATTGAAATTGGGAACCTCGAAAGCTGTTTGCAGAATATTTTCAACGGGCGTTCCTGCAGGTGCGGCTTCAATCATAACAGGATGCTGAAAGAACTGGTTCATCAGCTGGTTTACTTCTTCAAGCAGGGTGGCCGAAAAAAGGAGATTCTGACGTTTGGCAGGCAACAGATCCAGGATATTCAGTAGCTGCGGACGAAAACCAAGGTTCAGCATTTCATCCACTTCATCGATCACAAGTTTTTTTAATCCCCTTGTTTTAAAAGCGTTAGTAACAGCAAGATCATAAAACCTTCCTGGTGTAGCCACAAGCACATCACAACCGGGTTGGAGTGCAATTCGTTGTGTATTGATATTCGTACCACCATATACTCCTGTAACTACTAATTCTGAATAAGCGGATAATGACCTGACGGTTTCCACGACCTGCGTTACAAGTTCGCGGGTGGGTACAAGCACCAGGATTTGGGGAATTCTTTCTTTTGAAAATTTCCACTGGTTTATCAATGGAAGTAAGTAAGCCAGTGTTTTCCCCGTTCCTGTCTGCGCAATGCCGCATACATCGGCACCACTCATTACAACGGAAAAAACTTTTTCCTGAATGGGCGTTGGTGTTTCATATCCCAGGTCGGCCAGGGCATTCTGAATGGATTTATTAAGTTTTAGATCTGTAAATTTCATAGCTTATAGAAGAACAAAACTAACGGAAACACCTCCATTGTGCCATTCTTTGTTTGATTTGGTGTTTTGAATTCAATGTTTAGTGATTCAGCTTAGCCAGAAATAATCAACGCTCAGACATGAATTTTATAAAGGAATCAACTTCCTATTTGCCAGAATTAAGTGCTGCATATAAAACCAACAGGCTTCTTGATATTAAAAATGAAGCACTATCTTCTTCCCCAAATAAATCTGCTGCTCCCATGGAAAAATCTTTCCTTTAATATCGAATCTGCATACATGATCCTATAATAGGTGGGTGGCAGTCATCATTACCGTTCTGAAAACTCCCGCTTTTTAAAATTAAATATGAAATAGTGCCTCACAGTATTGTTGATGATTTGCAATTGCTCCTCTTTGCACAATCCAGGGCTGTAAATGAAGAGGGATTCATAAATATTGGAGGGATCAGACAATGGATCACCATTCATGGAGATGACAGCAGCAAACCGGTTATCCCGTTATTACATGGCGGTCCAGGTAGTGTCATGAGTGCTTACAGCGACACCATGTTCAGTACATGGAAAAAAGATTTCATCCTGGTGAATTGGGACCAGCGGGGTGCAGGTAGATCTTTTGGTGAACAGGCAACAGCAGAACGCAGTGAGGAATTCTGGTTAAAACATCCGCTTAGTGTAAACCAGATGACAAGTGATGGCATTGAACTCACCTTATACCTTCTTCAACGACTCCATACAAAAAAGGTCTTTTTGATAGGATCTTCCTGGGGCTCGGTATTGGGCATCCAGATGGCCTTAAAAAATCCTGAATTGTTTTATGCATACATTGGGCATGCACAGGTAGTGGATCCGTTGAAAAACCTTTCCATAGCCTACCAAACGGTTTCCAGGCTTGTAAAGGTTGAAGATGATCATTCATCAATGGAGCGATTACATTTGATTGGCGCACCACCCTATTCCGAAGCACGTCATACCGGACAATTATTGCGCATAATAAAAACCTATGAAAAGAAAAATTCCATTGCCGCCCCGGCGTACTGGTGGAATGTAGCACCGGAATATAACAATGAAAAAGATGAAAAGGATAGGGAAAATGGTGATGATTATTCCTTTCTGTGGTATGCTGGACACCAGAAGTTTAAAATCAAAGGAATGATGCAGGAAATAGATTTCATGAAAACAGCCTTAGTCTTTCAATTGCCGGTTTACCTAATACAGGGAGAACAGGATATTTTGTCACAAGAAGTATCCACCCGCGCTTATTTCAACAAAATTTCAGCATCTGGTAAGCAATATTTTTTAGTTAAGAAAGCGGCACATGGCTACAACCAGTCCATTGTAGATCTTCAATATTTCATAATAAAAAATCACCTGAAAAAATTGGATAACAAAGACTAATCTTGAGCATTCCACCTGATAAAAAATTAAAATGAAAGCAATTGTAAATACCCGTTATGGCCCACCGGGCGTACTAGAATATAAAGATGTTGAAAAACCAGGTCCAAAGGATCACCAGGTCCTGGTAAAAATTAAAGCAACGGCTGTCAACTCAGCAGACTGGCGATTGCGAAAGGCCGACCCTATGGCCGTCAGGCTTTTTTTAGGATTGACAAAACCGAAGATCAATATATTAGGAGGTGTGTTTTCAGGGATTGTAGAATCAACAGGCAAAGAGGTAAAAATGTTTAAAGCCGGCGACGAGATCTTTGGATCAACATCATTACAATTTGGAGCTTATGCGGAATATACCTGTATTTCTGAGCAGGCGGTAATTGCATTCAAACCAAAAAATCTCACGCACCAGGAAGCGGCCGTGATTCCATTTGGTGGTACTACAGCTTTGCATTTTCTTAAAAAAGCAGGGATTTCGAGCGGGCAAAAGGTGTTGATCTATGGCGCATCTGGTGCGGTGGGTACGGCCGCTGTTCAACTGGCAAAATATTATGGTGCGCAGGTAACCGCGGTTTGCAGCACTGCAAATATGGAAATGGTGTATGCTCTGGGTGCAGATCATGTAATAGATTACACTAAAGAAGATTTTACTAAAATCAATAAATTTTATGATGTAGTTTTTGATACAGTAAACAAAACAACAGTGGCAGGTTGTCTTAAAGTATTGAATAAAAAAGGTGTACTTATTCTAGGTGCAGCCGGGATGAAGGAAATGTTGCATGCACTTTGGGCGACAATGAGGGGCAATAGAAAAATATTGAGTGGCATGATAAAAGAAAATGCCAAAGACATGAATTTTTTAAAAGAACTCGTTGAAGAAGGCAAACTAAAACCCGTGATAGACAAAACGTTTTCAATGGCCCAGACCTCCGAGGCGCACGCTTATGTGGAAAAGGGACATAAAAAAGGAAATGTTTCAATTGTGATGGATTAAAATTTCTTTCCCTGTACCATCACTGGAAATAACGACAAATGCTTTTTAAAAAACGCAAGCGTCCTGCTCCAGGCAAGTGTTGCTGCTTCTTTGTTATAACGGGCAGCTGAAGTATCATTATGAAAAGCATGTTGTGCGCCGGTGTACATGTATAATTCATACTCCACCCTGGATTGTTTTAATGCCGATTCATAGGCAGCAATGCCTTTGTTAACGCCTGCAGCTTCAACAACAGTTCAACAACTATTCAACAACTATTCAATAACCGTTCAACTGAATGAACCACGAATGCACAAAGAACACGAAGATTCGCAAAGGTGAATAATCGCCTGCAGCATTCAACAACTGTTCAACAACCGTTCAATAACTATTCAACAACCTTTCAACTGAATGAACCACGAAGCCACAAAGACACGAAGATTCGCAAAGGTGAATAAACGCCTGCAGCATTCAACAACTGTTCAACAACCGTTCAATAACTATTCAACAACCTTTCAACTGAATGAACCACGAAGGCGCAAAGAACACGAAGATTCGCAAAGATGAATAAAACCCTGCAGCGATCAACAACCATTCAACAACACCACTCACTCCCTTAACCCCCTGACCTTAAACATGTTCACCGAATTAAAACCGCTGAAAGTATTGACAATAGTGATTTTTTGCCTATTTTGTCCGCTCACCAACCTAACTGCCTAAGATGAAAACCTTAGTGGCTACTTTCGTCGCAATCATAATTTTTTGCGCCTGTTCTTTTGCCCAGTCTGTGCAACCCGTTAACTCAGCTGAGATCATAAAAAAAGGGATCAATCTTCATAAAGAACAAAAATATAAAGAGGCGATTGCCACTTATCGACAGGTTCCGCGGAATGATACCAATTATGTTACCTCATTGTACGAACTGGCTTACAGTGCATCTCTTGACAGTAATTTTTCTCTGTCATTGAAAACCATTGAGGAAGCACTGGAGATTGATGATGATAATGAACAAGAAATGGAACTCTTGCAGCTCAGAGCTTCAGTTACCGACGATCTGGGTGAAACTCAAAAAGCTGTTGTTCTTTATGATTCGGCACTGGCTAAGTATCCGAATGCTCCAAACCTTCAATTAAATAAAGGAATCTCTTTGCTTCGGCAAAAAAAACACAATGAAGCTGAAGCAATTTTTAAAGATCTCTTATTAAAAAATCCCTATTATGCCAGCGCCCATTTCAGATTGGGAAGCTGCGCATTACAAAAAGGTCAGATCGCAAAGGCCATGATGTCTTTTTTTACTTATCTGCT
Source organism: Chitinophagales bacterium 33-2 (assembly GCA_002050435.1). GTDB lineage: Bacteria > Bacteroidota > Bacteroidia > Chitinophagales > Chitinophagaceae > Flavisolibacter. The sequence continues at coordinate 6,101 of MWYV01000072.1, forward strand.
CAACAGTCCTGCAGGTCCACTTCATTCCGCTTCTATAAATATCCTGAGTGAGATCAGCAAGAATACAAACGATATAGTTGATCTGGTGGATAAGCGGGAAGAGCAACCTGGCGGCGGTTTCGCCATGCTCGAACAGATCATCTTTTCAAGGATCGCACTGGATAAAAACTATAAGGTGGCTACTGGTTTCGATGATCCCATTATCAGGCAATTGCAGGTGATGATGGAAAAGTTGCAGTATGATCCAAACAACAATGATTTTTGGATGCAGTTTTATGTACCCTACCTTAAAACCATTTTTGACAAAAAATATTTTCAGCCCGCTGTTTACCATGCATTCTCCAATGTGAATATAGAAGTGATCCAGCGGTACATGAAAAAAAATCCAAAAGAACTGGGTGAATTCACCAAGGCCATCCAGGGCATGTTTGAACAGATTCGTTCCACCCGTGAACTGGATTACCAGAAACGACAGGCCATGCCTGCCACTTACCATTTTAACAACGGATATTTTTTTGCAAAAGGTGAATTGAATAATAAAAATGAGCCGGAAGGAAAGTGGTCATTCTACCATACAAATGGAAACGTCAAATCAACAGGAACTTTCAACAGCAAAGGTGAAAAGCATGGGAAATGGATGTATTATTTTGCCAATGGAAAACTAAACGGTTATGATTCATGGACGGATGGTATGCAGCACGGTGAAGATGTTACTTATAACCGCCTGGGCTTAATTACCCTGAAATCGAATTACATGAACGGAAAGATCAATGGAGAAAAAAAAGCCTACTTCCCTATTGGTAATATAAAATCAGTTACACCATATAAAAATGGATTGGAGCATGGTAAATACCTTGAATATTATTCAAATGGCAGGAAAAAGGCGGAAGCCATGGTGGCAGATAACCAGCTACAAGGCGCTTATCTTTCTTTCTTTAATAATGGGAAGCCTGAATATGTAGTAAACTACGATAAAGGCAAACTTCATGCTAATTATAAATCTTACTATGAAAACGGTCAATTGAAATTTGAAGGCAATTATAAAAATGGTTCACTAGAAGGCGAAGGAATCAATTACCATGACAATGGTAAAATCAGTAAGAAAGGTATATATATTGCCGGACTTGCAGAAGGTGAAATGACCGAATACAATACCGAAGGTGTAGTGATCATAAAATCGACTTTTAAAAATGGAAATTTTAATGGCACTTCCGAATATTTTGATGATGACGGGATACTTTATTCCACGTTGTTAATGGATAACGACATACTCAAAGAAGCAAAATATTTTGATAAGAAAGGAAAAATAATAAGTACGTCTGTCAGGAAAAATAAAAATATTGAATTGCTGGTTTATTCCCCCGAAGGATATAAAGTTTCCCAAACAACCTATAACGACAAAGCAGAAAAGGTCAATACACAGCATTATTTCTATCCTTCAGGTAGGATTAAGGAAACAAATACTTATAAAGATGGATTGCTGGAAGGCACGTCTGTCCTGTATTATCCCAATGGGAAAAAAAGTTATGAGGTTGCTTATGCCAAAGGTGAAAAAAATGGCCTCTATCGTGAGTATTTCATTAATGGAATTGTAAAATCAGAAGGCTGGTATGTTGAAGGGGGGCTCAATGGCAACTTGATCGAATACAACGAAAAAGGATTGCTGAACAATTCTTCCACCTATATCGATGGACAGATCTACGGCGAACGTTCCTGGTACTTCGCCAATGGAAAGATCAAGGAAAAAGAAAGATACAATGATGGTTACCTCACCGCCATCATGCAATACGACACACTCGGCAACCGGATCAATGTTTCAAAATTTGTAAATGGAAATGGAAAATACCTTGGAAAAAGTCATAGTGGGAAAAAGAATTTTGAAGGCGAGATGGTGGAAGGAGAAATACATGGAAAATTCAATACTTATTTCTTCGATGGAACTATCTCAATAAATAAAATTTATGACCGCGGAGACATTCATGGTGTTTATACCGAATATCATTTTGGCGGGAAGCCAGCCGTAAAAGGACAGTACAGTTTTGGCGACAGAACAGGAAACTGGAAATACTTTAATACGGAAGGTAAAATGTGGAAAGAAGAAAATTATGCTGATGGGAGCCTCAGGGGCAAAGTTGTATACTTTAATGCAGGTGGTGGTATTGAAAAAGAAGTTGAATACAGCAATGGCACCCGCAATGGAAAAACCACCCGCTACCATGATGACGGGCAGCAGGTATATGTTTTCCATTACAAGGATAATGAATTAACCGGCTATAGTTATTTTGATAAAACCGGCACACTTGTTCCAACTATCCCGCTTGTAGGCGGAAATGGCAAAGTGGTTACTTATTTTAAAAACGGCACCAGGGCTGCTGAAATGGAATATGTTGATGGTGAGCTTTCAGGCACGTTTAAACTGTTTCATGGTGATGGCAAATTATATTACCAGAGCAATGAGATCAGTGGAAATACCGATGGTAAGACCATCGAATACCATCCGGATGGAAGTCTTTATGCAGAATACAATTATTCTCTTGGTGAAAGCGACGGACCTTTTAAAGTGTTCCATCCCAACGGTAAACTGAAAGAGGAAGGAAATTACTTCATCGGATATTTCCATGGGCCAAGAAAATTTTATGATCCCACAGGAAAAATTACCGAAACACGACATTATTATTATGGCCTGATCATTAATTCAGTCAAATGAGCTTATTAAAATTATTATCAGTATTGACGTTGGTTCTTTTCAGCCGCATTGCTGGAGCGCAGGAGGAACTGAGAACCAGATTTCCACTGGCGGAAGCCGTTTATACCAATGTAGTCTGCGAGGTAAATATAGAAAAGCTGGATGGGAAATGGATCGCTTTAACCGACCACAAAGAAGACCTCTCCTACCTTACAGAAAATTCGTTAAAGATGATGTCACGCGGGCGCATCTACCACAGCAGCTTTAATGAATTAAAAAAATGGGATGCCTATACACGTGTGAATAATAAAAAATTAAAAGTTACCAATACCAGTACGGCCAGCAGCAGGCAGGATTATATATTTTATGATGATACCAAAGCCACATCCTTTGACTTTGCAGGCATTGGACTCAATACATCAAGACATATCGATTACCAGCTATTGCTGAATGATATTCATCTTTTGTATCCACATTATTTTGAAAGGTATTTTCCGGTTGGTGAAGGTACTTTACGTATCAGCTTTCCTTCCGACATCAAAATGAAGTACCTATTAAAGGGAGACCAGTCGGATAAGATCGTTTTTACGGAAACAAAAAAGAAGGACAAAACCATCTGGACCTTCCAGGTAAAAGATATGATAGGCAGGCAGCCATTCCCTGACGCACCCGATAATTCCTATTATGCTACCCACATCATTTATTATGTGGAGCAGGTAAAGGAAAATAATGAGTGGAAGAATTTTCTTTCTTCCCCGGAAGATCTGTACAGGTATAGCTACGGCTTTATCAAAGACCTTGACAGATCTGTCAGTAAAGAATTAAAATCTATTACCGATACGGTAATTTCCGGAGCAAAGTCTGACATGGAAAAAGCAGGAAGGATCTATAAATGGGTACAATCCAATATCAAATACGTTGCCTTTGAAGATGGCATGGAGGGGTTTGTTCCACGACCAGCCAACCTGGTTTGCAGCAGGCGTTTTGGAGATTGTAAGGATATGACCAGCATTTTGGTTGCTATGCTTACACATGCAGGAGTTCCTGCATATTTTACCTGGATCGGAACAAGGGAGATCCCTTATGATTATACGGAAGTGCCACTTCCCATTGTTGACAACCACATGATCTGCACAATTAAAATCGGAGAGGAATATCTTTTCCTTGACGGCACAGACGATGGCTGCATTTTCGGATTTCCACCTTCTGGTATCCAGGGTAAACAGGCTATGGTAAGTATTACTGAAAAAGATTTCAAAGTCATACGCGTTCCAGTGGTACCGCTTGAAAAAAATGCTTATGTAGATTCCACCTTTTTGGAACTTGGAGCGGATGGAATGACGGGGCGGATCAGTGTCCGACTCAGTGGCTATTTTGCATCATCACTGTACTCCATCCTTAAAAATCAAAACGAAAAAGATCATGCTGATTATTTTAAACGAAGGTATGGGCGCGGCAATAATAAGATTAGGTTCAGCAATTGGAAATGGAATGTAAGTGAAGACCACAACACGGCCCAAATAACTGCCGATTTGGAGTTACCGGATTATGCAAAGAAAATGCGTGATGAATGGTTTTTAAATATGAACCTTGTAAAATGGTTTGAACACGATCTGATAGATGTTGAAAAAAGGAACCTGGCCATTGAATATGATTACATGAGCCGCTTCTCCATTGTAACAGCACTGAAGATACCGGAAGGATATCAACTGGATCACCTGCCAAAGGGTGATCAATTTAAAAATGATGCATGGGGTTTTAAAATGAATTATATCCATTCGGGTAACAGTGTCTATCTCAATCAGGAATTTGCTACGGATAAGCTGATGACCATGCCTTACCATTTTACCGATTTAAATAAAGTACTGGAAAAACTCACTGCACATTATAAACAAACCATACTTCTTAGTAAAAAACAGTTATGAGAAAAATACTCACCTCGCTTCTGCTCCTTTCTGCCTTTTTAGTAAATGCACAACAGGGAATAAAAAAATTTGAATGGAAGGCTGCTCCAAAACTTCATACGATTCCAAAGCAATTCCAGGAAGCGGCAGCCGTTTTTGTGAACGACGACCGGATAATTGAATATGCCTTTGAGAAAGAAGAACTATTTTTCTATAAAACCCTTCACAGGATCGTTCACATTAACAATGACAGGGGAATTGAAGCATTTAACAAGATCTACCTTCCGTTTGAAGAAGGGGTAACAATGATTGATGTACGTGCCCGTACTATCCTCCCAAATGGTAAGATCATTGAATTGGATAAAAGCAACATTAAAGACCTAAAAGATGAAGACGGGCAATATAAGATCTTTGCATTGGAAGGATTGACCAAAGGATGTGAAATAGAATTTTATTTCACTGTTAAAAAAGAACCCAGCTTTTTTGGAAGGGAGATCCTTTCTTCCGGCATTCCCGTAATGCAGGCGCGGGTGGAATTGCTTGCACCCGACCACCTATTGTTTGAGACCATGGGGTTCAATGGAATTGAAACGGGTAAGGACACCTTGATTGGAGAAAAACGCCATACCCTGATTATTGTAAATGATATTAAAGCGATGGAGGAAGAGAAATATTCCATGTTCAGGGCAAGTTCAAAAAGAGTGGAATATAAACTTTCCTATAATGCTGCAAAATCAACAAGAGAAAGATTGTTTACCTGGAACGAACTTTCCAAAAGGTTGCATAACATATACAATACAGTAAATGATAAGGATATTAAAAAGATCCGTGAACTGCTGGAAACGATCAATATAAAAACTGCATCGGGTGATGCCGAAAAGATCGCGCTGATCGAGCATTATGTAAAAAAGAATTTCAATGCAAGAGAAGATATACCTTCTGATGATGCTGAAGACCTGGTAAAAGTGATTCGAAATAAGGTGGCCAGTCACCGGGCCATAGTAAAACTTTACCTGGGATTATTCAGGGAAGCAAAGATTGATTACCAGTTGGTGCTTGCGGGCGACCGTACAGACTATATGGTAGAAAAGAATTTTGAGAATTGGAACAATGCAAAGAATTTCCTTGTTTATTTTCCGGGTACCAATAAGTTTCTTGCACCTACTGAAACAGAATACAGGTATCCATGGATCCCACCAACTTGGGCTGCCACCAACGGTTTATTCTGCGTATCAACAACCATAGGCAATTTCACCACTTCTATTGGTGAAATAAAAATGATCCCACTGGAAAAATATGAGCACAATTACCTGAATATGGAAATGGACCTTGAACTGGATAAAAAAGATGAACTGGTGATCAGGGTGAAACAATTATATGGAGGTTATGCGGCCCCCAATTATAAAATGCCGTTTATTTTTCTACCTGCAGATGAACAGGATAAAGTGCTGAAACAAATGATCCGTTTTGGTGCAAATACGGAAAATATCATTTCGCATTCTTTTGAAAACAAGGAAATGGAACAAAAAGATCCATACAAACCCTTTGTGATCAATGCTTCGGTGAAAGCTTCAAACCTCGTGGAGCATGCCGGCCAAAAAGTGATCATAAAAATTGGTGAAGTGATTGGTGAGCAGGCGCAGATGTATGATATAAAATCAAGAGAAAACAAGATCGACCTTCACTATCCCCATGCGCTGGTCCGTACCATCAGGTTAAAGATACCAGAAGGATACAGGATCACGAATGCCGACGACCTGAAGATCAATGTTGCGCATAAGGAAAATGATGTGGTTACTATGGGTTTTGTTTCAGATTACGAGATCAAAGGCAATATCATCACCATCAGGGTTGTGGAAGATTACCGTAATTATATCTATCCCCGCGACCAATACCCGGTTTTTGAAAAAGTGATCAACGCTGCGGCGGACTTTAATAAAATTGTTTTGGTATTGGAGAAATAAGGGGGAAGCGGTTTGAGGTTTGAGGGTAGCTCAGGGACAAGCCCCAGCGGGGCGCAACCATTTCAAAAAACATCAACGACACTTTGCCCCAGCGTGGTGCAACCATATCACATAAAAAATTCAATGACATACCGCCCCAGAGGGGCGCAATATCGGTAGCCAAAATATCAAGAAGATGTCATCTCCCGCCCCCACGGGTCGCAACCATTTCACACAAACAAACCAATGACACACCGCCCCAGCGGGGCGCAATATCGGTAGCCAAATTTCGAGAAGATGTCATCTCCCGCCCCAGCGGGGCGGAACCTTATCACATAAAAACATCAATGCCAAACCGCCCCCACGGGTCGCAACCATATCACATAAACAAACAAACAACACACCGCCCCAGCGGGGCGCAACCTTATCACATAAAAACATCAATGACACACCGCCCCCACTGGTCACAACCATATCACATAAACAAACAAACAACACACCGCCCCCACGGGTCGCAACCATATTACACAAACAAACAAACAACACACCGCCCCAGCGGGGCCAATATCGGTAACCAAAATATTCAGAAGATGTCATCTCCTGCCCCAGCGGGGCGGAACCTTATCACATAAAAACATCAATGACACACCGCCCCAGCGGGGCGCAACCACATTAAACCGGTTCATGAAAAATATACCTGTCATCATATTGTACATCGAAAACTTCTAACACCCGTTTATATTCTTCTCTAAAAGAAACACCCCTGTGATGTCTTTCCTGGTTTTCAACATAATCTGCCACGGTTTTTATCTGGGATTTTGAATAGGAAAAAGCCCCAAACCCCTCCTGCCATCTAAATTGCGAAGGCGTGAATTTGTTCCTATTTATCCATTCTGAGGAATTACTCTTTACAATACGCATTAATTCGGAAATAGACTGTACTGGGCGCATCCCAAAAAACAAATGCAAATGATCCGGCATGCTATTAATTGAAATAATTTTATGCCCCTGGTTTTGAATGATCCCACTTACATTGATCCAGGTTTTTCTTCCATGAATTTTCAATTAGGTTTTTTCTGTATTTCACAGCAAAAATACAGTGGAGGTGTACTTGTGTATAGGTGTTAGCCATACACAAAATTATTTCTACAGTTCAATTCCATTGCAGGAAGATATCCCTCATTTAAAAGAATAATCTATCCAATTGCTGTTGATTCACTCCTGAACCATTTTATTATTTTATCAACCAAAAGAAGGTATTTCCCTTTCAGGGCTGGACCTATACTATATACACCTAAAGGCACACGCTGAATAATGGGAATTTATACCTGAATAGAAGACAATATAAAACTTTTCAACGTATAGCTTCAGCTAACTATCATTTACCCACGTTTTAATGCATTTTCTACCACACCAACCAATCAAACATTACATTCTCCTGCCGCATGGTGGGCGTTTGCCTGCCGCGGGTAAGCGCAGGAACAGTTTGCTGTACATAATCTTTTATCTCGTTGATACTGACCCTGCCATCACCATTGCGGTCAGCATGTTTATTTAAAAGTCCGTTTAAAAAAGAATAGGTAAATACACCATTACTCCATTCCGCACTTTCCAGCGCATACTCCTTCCCTCCTGCTGCCGAAATAACAACGGCACCGTTGCCGGCATTGGTGGCCGCAAATAATTGTTTCATCAGTTCAAAACTGTTTTGCAATCCTCCTTTTTTCCCTTTCTTCAATAAACGACCACCCCTTGTATCTTTTTCCCTGATCACTGCACCGCCTGCGATTTGCGTACTGGTATCACTAAGCATGGCTTCCTTATCCACTTCACCACTATGACAGGCATCGATCAGCATCAGCTTTTCACGTGCAGGTATTCCATCCAGCAGGTCTTCCATCTGCTCGTATGACCATCCGCCATCCTGTGGCTTTTTAAAATTGATATTATGGGTTGCAAAATAAAAATCAAGACGATCACTCAGCAATCCATGTCCTGCATAAGAAAGGATTACCCTGTCATTAATGGATGTTTTCAACAGTTTTTCTCTGATCTTCTGTAAGTGCTGAACCTGAACTTTTTCATTAATTAATGTATCGATCACAGCTCCTGGATAACGCTGTTGAATCGCTGCTGCAAGATCCCTGATATCCTTTGCAGCATAGGTAAGATTCATGGATGTGTCCTTGTATTCCGCAGCGCCAATGCCTATGAAATAAGTCTTTCCTTCTTCCTGTTTATTTGAAGATTCGAGCTGAAATGATGCACGCAAGCTTTCAACACCATTATCATTGCTTACATAAACTTCAATCTTATTCATTCCCGGACTTAATAACAGTTCGATCTGCTTTTCAAAGATTTTGGCAGGTGTCAGCTGAAGTCCTTTTCTTCCGAATTCAGGATTACCGTTGACCAAAACATGGAGCGCACGCATGGCATACACACTATCCCGCGCATAAATGTTTATTGTGATCTTTTTCTCAGATGTGGTGAGCGGAAGTTTATCTGAATTGATGATGTGAACCTCCGGCATATCCAGTTTATCCAGCGGTGGGTCAGTGAGTGGAAGTCCTTCAAGCTTCAATCTTTTTTCAGTTGCATGTTGCAGTAAAGCCAATAACTCTTTATCTGAATAAGACAGCATATTCAAAACCTTTGCCGGGCGGTTGAGCCTTGTATCCATTTGAATAAATGGAACCAGCTTTGATTTGTAAACAAAGGCCATTCCGCGGGGATCTTTACGGGAAGAAGCATACTGCCTGCTTTCCGGATCAAAATGCACAATATGTCCATCAGCATCCGTCATCGTTACCAGGAAATTCTTTCCGGTGAATAGGTTGTGCCAGCCAAGACTTCCATCATTGTTATTGGTAATTACAATGCTGTCGTTCACTAATTGCATCTGTGTAAATCCGGTTTCATATACAGCAAGCTTTTTTATCACCAGCATGGTTGCCATATCTACCAGGTATATAAAATCTGTCTTGATGCCCGACTTTACCAACAGGTGTTTTCCTGTAGGCGACACGGTCAGATCGCGGATTTCTGAAACATCATCCAGTCTTTGCTCTTCAAGCTGACCGCTTTGAATATTTAGATTGTTGATCTTCCCGCCACCAGGCGCATACAACAGGTTTTGATCATTATTTAAAAACCGGGCAGGCTGAATGGTATAACGCTGGGCTTTTAAAGGTTTTGAAAAAGCCAGTGCTTTCATTTGCTCCAGGTCATACAGGAGGTAGGCATCTCCTTCCGCATTATAGCATGACATCAATGGTTTGGAAACTGCAAAGGTCACCGGGAATTTTCCAGGTACGGAATCTTTCCTGGTTTCATTTCCCTTAGCATCGATTTTTGACAAATAGATCCATCCCTTCCCGTTTTTTTCTCCATGTGCCACCCAGGTGTGTTGGCCAGGTTGTACTGCAAAAAAACTGTTGGGCGATCGCAGGGAAAATATAGTTTTTGATGTGCTATCCTTTATCCTGAATTCATACCCGTTTTTTGAATAGGCATGATAATAAATATGATCCGACGAAACTGCGGGAAGCCATAATTGTCCCATATCAAAACGATCCAAATGGTCACCCTTTTCTAAAGTAGATAGGTTATACGACCAGAGCCCGCGGCCATTACTCAGCCAAAGCTTTTTCTTTACTTCATCTACCAGAACTTGTTGTGGTGGCATGTTGGGAAGTTTGTAAGAAACAAATGCACGACCAGCAGTAGAAAAATAGTTATAGCTGTTCTTTACGATCACAAATTCATTGCTGCTGTCCCAGCTGAGTTCCGCAGATGAAAGGTAGTCAGGTGAGGGAATTTTCCTGATCACTTCTTTTGATGGAAATTTTGCCACCACCAGTTGATCCATCCCTGTTTCTTCATCACTCATTACAAAGGCAACCTGGTTGAAATCATGGTTAAGAGCCGGCACGGTAGTGATCTCATTAAATCTTTTCTTTTCTATCAATTGAAGTCCGGGCAGTGCATAAACGGAGAGTTCATAATACCACGAGCTATTGATTTTATCGTCAGCGGTTGTAATAAACAGTACGCGGGTGCGGTCTTTATTCAGGCTCCATTTGATTAGGCTGTTGATCTTTAAGGAAGCAGATTTCTTCCCTTCTATAGTAGCAGTATTAAAAATATAATGATTCAGCTGCTCCTTGTTTTCCTCATTGGAAATAGAATACAACATCATTCCGTTTTCAAGTGGTACCAGTTCTCTCACTGTTTCTTTTATCTTCCCGGTTTTGACCAATGTGCGCAGTGTGGCACCCGGACGGTACAATGTAAAATCCTGCCAGCTGTGCATGATCCAGTTTTCTGGCTTATTGGCAAAACCCACTGCCGTCACTTCTTTGTTATCATTACCAATCTTTTTACTTATGGTTTGTTTGATCTTTCTGGTGCTTAAGTCATAAATAAAAATGTTGGAAAGATCATGAATAAAAAGTTCAGGCTTTTCACCGGAGAACATCATGCCTTCACAATCCATATTGAGCTCGTCGGTGATCATCCCGAGACGCAGGTCCCAGATCTTGATCTTCCCATCATATCCATAGGTAGCTACAAGAGGTTGTGAGGGATGGGCTACAAGTGTTTTGATGGATTCATTATGGTTGGATTGTACCTGCATGCGTACCGGCACATGTGCTGGCTGATAGGAAAAAGATGCTGCATGCAACAAGGAGTCATGATTAGATACAAGTATCATTCTCTCTTTCATTGGTGCAAAAAGGTTCACATGATCCGGAGTAGAAGTAAAGCTGTTTACAAAAGCATAATCATGCAGGGAATAGCTCAGGATCTCTGTTTGCCTGCCATTGGAAGCATTCCGCACCAGCAGGTGAATATAACTTTCATCGGTACGCAGGTCCAGAATTTTATCATAAGCTTCGATTGAAAATTCTGCAAGTATGCCTTTTCGGCTGATGATATACACATCACACGGATTCCAACCCGCCAGCAACCAACGCTCACCCGGTAATGCGTAGGCTTTGTAAGCTGATGCAGGAAAAGCATCGAAGGAAACGGAATCATTATAATTGTTCAGCGCGCGGATCACCACCCGGTTATTATTTCCATACCGTTCTGCGGCAATGATTGCCAGCTGACTTCCATGATCAGAAAGGGAAAAACCTACTTCATCTGCTTTTGGAAATTTCATTTTCTCCAGGACTGTTTTTGTTTTGAGATCCACCAGGTAAAGTCCCGGCGCCGTATCAGTGGACAAAAGCCGTTCTGTTGTAAAAACCAGTTGATGTTTATCGGGCTGAAACTGCAGGTGATGAACAGCGAGTGGTACATTATGTGTGAGGTGAACGGAGAAGTCCTGCAGGTTAATGATCTGCAATTCATGCTGGTCGCCTGAACCGAATGCAAAAGCAAGCATATTGGATACTTCGCTGATGGCGATTTTTTCGATCTGTATATATGGCTGTGAGAAGATGAATATTTGTTTACCCGAGGTATTATCCCAGACAAATAAGGTGCGTCCTTCAGTGGTTTCACCCGCTACAGCGGTGTATCTGCCTTTTTCGCTAATGGACTGTATGCGGTAGTCTTTGTCCGTTTTTCCAACAAAGCCTGTCGGTATGGTTAGCTGTGCGGGTAGGTTTATGGTGGCACAAAAAGAAAAGCTGATGATAGCCAGTATTTTTTTCATAAAGCAGGAACTTGTTTTGGTATAATCGTTTGATAATTTCCAATGAACCAGCAAACGCATGACGAATATAAATTTATTTTGGGGGACTATTATTTTGCATTTAACCGATATCTATTTGCCGCAAAGGCGCAGAGGCGCGAAGGACGTCATTGCAAGGAGGTACGACGAAGCAATCTTGAACCACGGTGGCACAGAGGAACGGAGGGGGACAGAGTGAATTGCCGCAAAGGCGCAGAGGCGCGAAGGACTTTCAAATTTAACATTCACCGGGTTCAGGCTAAAACTTCCGCTAAAAGACAGTTTTCAAAACTTGCCCTGTATCATGTGGCCAATGCGAAAGCAGAT
>MWYV01000001.1 GCA_002050435.1 Chitinophagales bacterium 33-2
CCTTACAACTACAGCAAGCACTCCAACTTCGGCTTCTACTTTTAATATATGTGTAACCGATCCTTACCTGCAATCGAGCCGGATGAAAGAAGTTTTTAAAATGACCATGCTTTCCGGATCCAATGTTTTAAATGATCCATGGGAAGTAGCTTATGGCCCTGATGGATTTTTATGGGTGAATGAAGCGAAGGGTTATAAAGTGCACCGCGTTGAACCTAACACCGGAGCAAAAACCACAGTGCTGGATATCAGCCAGGGTGCTTCTGGATACCTGACCTCAGCGCAGCATACCGCATTTAATGTGCAGTTTGCATCTAACCAGAGTCCATGGCCACAGGGTGGTTTTGCCGGACTTGCAGTGCATCCCCAGTTTATGGCGACCTCTAATCCAAAAAACTATGTGTATGTTTCTTATGTACATAGATATGATGGAGTAGCTGCGGGAACTAATAACGGTACTTTTTTTACCAGCAGGGTAGTGCGGTTCACTTATAATACAGGAACCAGTAAATTGGAAAGCCCGGTTTCTCTTGTTGATACACTTCCCGGAAGTAATGACCATAATTCTCAAAGGCTGATCATTGCTCCGGTAAATGGTGTGGATTACCTGTTTTATGCCTGTGGTGACATGGGTGCGGGGCAATTCAGTAATGCCAACCGTGCAATCAAATCGCAGATCAATGCTTCCTATGAAGGAAAGATCCTGAGGTTCAATCTCGAAGAAGATGGTGATGCAGACACGTTTGACCGGTGGATCCCAAATAGTAATCCATATAATGGCGCCGCGCAAACTGCAGTGTGGTCAACTGGTATGAGAAATAACCAGGGTTTTGCTTACATGAACCTGAATGGTACCGATATGCTTTATGGTGCAAGTCACGGTGCTTTTAGCGATGACGAAATTAATATTATTAAATCATCCAAGAATTATGGACATCCCCTGATCATTGGGTATGCTGATGGAAATTATAACGGCGTGAAGGCAGGTTCGGCTTCGGGTTCACTTCCCCTGATCGTTTCCGAATCGGCGAACGCGACAACGATTGGAGCGAGTTATGAGAACCCTATTTATTCCGGGTATGCTGCAAGCAATGCGACAGTGACCAGTATTTATAATAACCAGACAAATAATGGTGCATGGCCATCTGAAGGATGGTCAGGTTTGGACATCTATACACACACCCGAATTCCGGGATGGAAAAATTCACTTATAGTGAGTTCCCTCAAATGGGGCAGGGTACTTAGATTGAAATTAAGTGCCGACGGAACCTCAACTGTTGCCATGGATGGATCTGATTCGCTTTCTTATTTCGGTAGTTCAAACCGGTACAGGGATGTGGCCATCTCTCCTGACGGACGTGATATTTTTGTGATCATGGATAAATCGTCCACCACGTCGGGACCAAGCGCCAACAATCCCGCTGTTCCAGCCTGTGCAGGCTGTTTGCAGAAATATACTTTTCTTGGTTATACAAATACCGGAACGAACAGAAGCAATATTCCCACATCTATTCCAATTGCCGCAGGTAACAATAATAGCTGCGCAACCAGTACAACAGTAGTGATCAATACAGATAATAATAATCTTTGGGTGCCTATAACTGGTCCTGATGGAAATATTGTAGCAGAGATCAAGGCGAATGGAAATAATCTGGATACGGTCATCACTTCATTCTATTATAACTCAGGAGCCCTGAGGGAAGATGGTTACAGAAGATTATTGCTGGATCGAAATATTTCCATCACTCCAAAAGTGCAGCCTTCAACACCTGTTAGTATAAGACTGTATATAACAAACGCTGAATTTGCATCCATTGTGGGCGCTAATAATTCTGTTGGACAAACAAGTGGTGTGAGTACCATCAATAATATCCGCATGCTTAAAAACAATGACGGATGTGGTGCTTCGCTGAGTTCAACCACCACGGCGATTACCCCAACCTATGCTGAAGCACATGGTACTGGTGGTTATGTTATGCATGCCAATATTACTTCCTTCTCCTCTTTTTATTTCACAGGACAGGATATGATGATCCTGCCTCAGCAGATCCTGGCGTTTAATGGCCAGTTAATAGCAAACGATGCGGAATTGGATTGGGAGATCAGCAATGAAGAAGGCACTGCATACTATGAAGTACAGAGAAGCACAGATGGTAACAAGTTTATGCCTGCCGGAACGGTGATTTCCAATGGTAACAACAGCACCATCAGTAAATACAACTTTAGGGATCTGAATGTGACGAGAATTTCCGCGCCTGCAGTTTTCTACAGATTAAAAGTGGTAAGTGTTGATGGAAAAGTTACCTACAGTAAAACCATTATTCTAACGTTGAATATCAATTACAATGTGTTCATTTACCCGAATCCTGTAACGGATATGATGAATCTTAAATTCAAACTTTCCAGGCCCGACCATGTGAAGATCGAAGTAAGTGATGTGCAGGGAAGAATCATTTACCGCAACCTGCAGTTTGTGGCTGATGGAAATTCCGAAATTAAAATTGATTCGAGAACCTGGGGTGCACAGCTGTACTCTGTAAGGGTGATCAACAGTGCGGATGAAGTTATATTCAGCAAGTCTGTAATTAAATTATAATGCCATTCTAAAGCAGTTAAAGCCCTCTTTCACCGGAGGGCTTTACTTTTGCAGGAATGTACACTTTAAAAAAATCCCTTGGACAGCACTTCCTGAAAGATGAAAATATCTCCAGGAAGATTGTAGAGGAACTCACACAAAGCAGTTTTAATCGACTTGTAGAAGTGGGTCCGGGTGGTGGGGCACTTACCAAATACCTGGTGGCCATACCCGGTATTGATTTTATTGCGGTTGAAGTGGATGCTGAAAAGGTCGAATACCTGGAAAAAACCTTTCCTTTTTTAAAAGGAAAGATCATTCATAAAAGTTTTCTTGAAATCGATAAACCATTTGAAGACTCATTTTGTATTATTGGAAACTTTCCTTACAACATCTCCACCCAAATTGTTTTTAAAATTCTTGATTGGGCGGGGAGTGTTGATTGTGTGATCGGAATGTTTCAAAAAGAAGTGGCCATGCGTTTTGCTGCCAGGGAGGGCAACAAAGTATATGGAGTAACAAGTGTACTGGTGCAGGCATTTTTCAAGGTGGAATATTTGTTTGATGTGAGTGAAACCGCGTTTAACCCTCCGCCGAAAATTAAAAGCGGTGTCATACGTTTGCTGCCTCTGCCATCACCTGTGGAGGTGCGGTCAAAAGAGAAATTTTATTTGCTGGTAAAAACAGCATTTGGACAACGAAGAAAAACACTTCGAAATGCCTGCAGGGGCATTTTTGAACCTGCAGTGCTGGAGAAAGCTATTTTTGACCTTCGTGCAGAACAACTGACGGTTCAACAGTTTGCACAGTTAAGTTTTGAAATGAAATGAAGAAAGGACTGATACTTATTACCGCACCTGTGCACCCCTTCCTTGTGGAAACATTAAAGGAAAGAGGATATGAAGTGATCTATGAGCCTGCAATGGATTATGACCAGATGGAGCAGCTTATACCAGGTGTACAGGGATTAGTGGTGACTACAAGACTTACCGTAGACAGGAATATTATTGATCAAGCAGCTCAACTGGAATGGATAGGAAGGCTGGGCAGCGGAATGGAACTGATCGACGCTCATTATGCCACTCAAAAAGGCATTCGTTGTATCAGCACTCCAGAAGGCAACAGGAATGCAGTTGCAGAACACACAGTTTCACTGGTGCTTTGCCTGATGAATAAGATCTGCAGTTCTTTTGAAGAAGTCAGAAATGGAAAATGGCTGCGCACAGAGAATAGGGGAACAGAACTGAGAGGAAAAAAAGTAGGCATCATTGGATTTGGTAATACGGGTACTGCATTTTCAAAACTGCTGGTCCCTTTTGACGTACAGGTACTGGCCTATGATAAATACAAAAAAGGTTTTTCTCATGACTATATTGAAGAAGCAACACTGGAAAGAATTTTTGCCGAGGCGGAAGTGATCAGCATGCACGTACCACTGACCAATGAAACCTTTCACATGGCCAATGATGCTTTCTTTTACAGATTGCAGCAACAGCCTTTTTTTATTACCACCTGCCGCGGACCTGTTACTGAAACCAGCGCATTGATCAAGGCTTTAGATGAGAAAAAAATCAGGGGAGCTGCGCTGGATGTGCTGGAAAATGAAAAAATAGCTTTATATAGTGAAAATGATCGTTCTGATTTCGAAAATTTATTATCCAGGCCCAATGTGATCATTACGCCACATATTGCCGGTTACAGTCATGAAGCTTTCCTGAAAATGGCCACAGTACTGCTTGAAAAGCTCGACAGGACTTAATACGTGGTTATTTATCTAGATTTTGTGTCCGTAATTCCCCCCAGATTATTTTTTGGATTTTAGAAGATTTACGCTTGCATCTTGGGCCGGGAACTTCTATTTTTATTCTCTAAACCTACCTTTATGAAAACCCTTATTTCCTATTTCGCCTTTGCTGCACTTGTAATTACCTCTTCATTTACAATTGATTCGCAGCAAAAGCTGAATGAACAATCCACTCCCAGTTGTTTTTCTTTTTTCAGGGCGCACAGACAGGCCCAGGGTGCTGCAATGAGCTGGGCGGTTTCGACGCCTGATGTTGTTCACTTTATTATTGAACGTTCCTATGATGACTATTATTATGAAACGGCAGGTACGGTAAGTTATAATACCGCGTCAACCTATAAGTTTCAGGATACTGATGTTTATCCGGGATATGTATTTTACAGAATCGTGGCTGTCAAATCAGACGGAAGTACAGAATGTTCTTCAACAGAGCGGATCAGAATTGTTAAACGTCATTAAAAAAGGCGGAATTTATTTCCGCTCTTTTTAATGCTAACCTAAACCATTTTCTATGAAAACTTTTCTACCCGCCATTTTACTTTTTTTTAATCTTTCTGCTTTCTGCCAAATAACAACACCAATTATTAAAGCAGGATTTGGGGTGGATGCGGATTTAAGAACCAACTTTTATAATGGCTTCATACAGTCTGGAAATGATGACTGGTTTAATAACGGAACTGCCGGAACAGGTCAGTTCGTGATAGATACTACAGGTGCCGCGTCTATGATGGCCAACTGGCTGGCAAATCCTGCTTCAAGGAAATTGCCATTTTATCGCACCATGCGGGTTCCGCAATTTTCAACAGTTAATAATCGTGTATGGATCGATGCCGTGTATATAAGAGATTATAACGGCCAGGCCGGCGGCGACTCTACTGCATTTGTAACCAGTAATAAAAATGGTGATAGTCCCGGTTTTTGGACAGGTGGTATAACATCAGTACTTGATAAAAATGATATTGCAGAAATGATGATCCATGTACGCCGTGCAGGACCTTCAAGAATCGATAGTTTATGGTTCATGGGAGGTTTATCATTGCAGGGGACAACAGGTAACCGTTATTTTGATTTTGAATTGTACCAGACCGATATATTTTACAGCCGTACGACTGGACAGTTTACCAACTATGGACCAGATATGGGGCATACCACCTGGGAATTCGACCAGGCAGGCAACATTACAAAACCGGGAGATGTGATCTTTTCAGCGGAATACAGTTCTTCTTCGCTTACTATGGTCCAGGCAAGAATCTGGGTGAACAAACAATCACTTGCCATGACTCCTGCAGGTTTCGACTGGGCTGGAGAATTTGATGGCGCAAGCAATTCTTCACAATTTGGATATGCGAGCATCAGGCCTAAAACCCAGGGTGCCTATTATACCGGGTTGCAAAGTGGCAACAATACCTGGGCAGGTCCTTTTGGTTTTGTTGATAATGGTAATAACATTATTACTACTTATTCTGCAAGGCAGTTCATGGAATTTTCAGTCAACCTCAGTAAGTTGGGTCTTGATCCCATCTCACTGTTGGGAGGTGATGCCTGCGGACTGCCTTTCAGAAGGATCCTTGTAAAAACAAGAACTTCCACGTCATTTACATCTGAACTTAAAGATTTTATCGGACCGTTTGATTTTTTCCAGACACCGCCTGTAGAAGCCGTTGCAGATGTGCCACTTTACTGTGGTGTAATTGGTGTAAGTGAATTGAATGTGACCAACCCATCCAATGCATCAGTTTACACATGGTCAACATCCGATGGGAATATCGTTTCAGATAGTGTAGGTCCTCACATAACAGTTAATATGCCAGGAACCTATATCGTTAAGCAGCAGCTTTTAGATGGATGCAACAGCCATGCCTACGATACCATTGTTATTGTTTTTGATGCCAACTGCGTTCCCATGGATCACAGGATCTCTAAATTCAGGGGTATTGTGAATGATGGAAAATCGCAGCTTTCCTGGACAACGAATGCCAACCAGCAAACTAATTATTTCGACCTTCAGCGCAGTGTAAACGGGATTGATTTTGAAACGGTGAGCAGAATGTATGGTGAACCTGAAGGAAATAATTTTAAAGAATTTCATCTGAAAGATGATTTTTCATCTGTAAACAGCAAATTTTTGTATTACAGGATCAGGATACGCATGATGGCAGGTAATACAACATACACCCAAACGATCAAGCTGAACATTCCCAGGGAACTGGAAGTTAAGATCTATCCAAACCCTGTAGGGAACCAGCTACAGTTGAACATTCCAGCAGAAAAAACCGGCGAGGGGCGGATCATGGTTTATGATGCATCCGGCGCCTTGCTGAGGGGTACAGGTTTTACCCTGAAAGAAGGAAATAATATCTTCCAGATGGATGTATCATGGTTAAAACCAGGGTTTTACCTGCTTCATGTGATTAAGGATAACCAAATGGTGTGGAAGAAATTTATTGTAAACCGGAACATCATGAATTAATAGTTAAGCTTTCTGTTTTTAAATATTCTTTTATCTTTACAATATGTATGCAACGCTTCGGTAAAACGGGGCGTTGCTATTTTTTTCGATTCACTCTAAACTTATACCATGATTCAATACGTGACCAAAGATACCCTCGAGCACATGAAAGCTGAGTTGCAACATTTTAAAGGTGTTGAAAGACCAGCTGCCTCCAGGGCAATTGCCGAAGCACGCGAAAAAGGGGACCTGAAAGAAAATGCAGAATATGATGCTGCAAAAGAAGCACAGGGACTCCTCGAAGCAAAGATCGCAGCACTCGAAGGCCAGGTTGCGTCTGCAAGGATCGTTGATGAAACCACCATTGATACCAGTAAGGTCACTATACTCACAAAAGTGAAGGTGACCAACCTCAATACAAAAAAGCAGGTAACCTACCAGATCGTAAGTGAAACCGAAGCGGATCTGAAACTGGGAAAAATTTCTGTTACTTCACCCATCGGAAAGGGGCTGTTAGGAAAAACAATTGGCGAAATTGCTGAAGTAACTGCGCCTGCAGGTCTTATTAAATTTAAAGTAGAAGACATCAGCGTTTAATATGAGCACTTTATTTTCAAAGATCATTGAAGGAACCATTCCTTCATTTAAGATTGCAGAAGATGAAAATTTTTATGCCTTTCTCGACGTGTACCCGCTGAGAGAAGGGCATACGCTTGTCATTCCTAAAGCGGAAACCGATCAGTTCTTCAACCTGGATGATCAATATCTTTCAGGCATGTTGTTGTTTGCAAAACCAATTGCAAAAGCCATTGAAGCCTGTTTCCCATGCAACCGTTGTGGTATTTCCGTTATTGGTCTTGAAGTGCCGCACGCGCATATGCACTTGCTTCCCGTGAATAGTTCCAACGACCTGAATTTCACACAGCACCGTTCTAAAGCCTCTGATGAAACCCTGAGAAAAGTACAGGAGAAAATAAAGAATCAATTACTGAATATGTAATTGCTGCTGTCCGGGGAAAGGTTTATAGCCTCCAATCAGTCGCTGAAATTCAATATGGGTTTGGAAGGAGATTCAATCACTATCGTTCAATTGATTTTGTTTGATTTTTAAGAATGCTCAGAGATTTTCTCTTACAACTTTTGGGTGGCTGCCGCGCCTCATTGCTCCTGTTTCTAACTTGAAGAATCATCATACCTAAGATGGAGCAATTCAGCGCCTCAGGACTTTTAAATAACCAGTGCGCGGGGTGTTGCACTTCTCATACGTTATGCGTCACCTTCCAAAACCTTTCCGTTAACAAAACGAGTAAAGAAACACTTGTTATCGTTACACATGGTTTTATCAAGAAGGTGGACAAAGTGCCTACTAAAGAAATTGAACGGGCAGAAAACCTTCGCAAGAAATATTTTGAAGAAAAACGAAAAAGGTAATTATCATGGCAAAGATAAAAATGAAAACCTATTCCATTGCTTAGATGAAAAACCGATACATCGGCAAGGAGGGAATAAAGGAGAGAGAGCAATACGAATACGAACTTCGTATGGACGTGCTGGGAAACATGATAAAAAAAGCCAGACAGGAACGCAACCTTACACAAGAGCAGTTGGGAAAATTAGTGGGTGTGCAAAAGGCACAGATTTCAAAGTTGGAGAGCAGTGCTAATAGTGCAACCATTGACACTATAATCAAAGTTTTCAAAGCACTCAAAGCAGACATCCATTTTAATGTGACTATTGAGAATAAGCAACTACAGCTTACCTGAAAAGAAAGGCGAACGCACAACATGGTGTTTCTAAAACAGCGGCTGGACTGCAAAGGTTCGACAACATATCTTTATTGAACAACAGAATACCAAATACTTTCGGATGATTGCGCAAGGGAACGCACCGAAAAATGAAAACAGGTGCAACTCCATGCGATCTGATTGTGCAAGCGTTCTCCGCGCTGTATTGCTCCACCTTAGGTTTAAAGATTTCTTAGGAAAAATCAGGAGCAATAAGGCGCACACAACCACCCAAATGTGATAAGATTAGGCCTGGAATTTCATTTTATGAGGAAACCTGGATCTATTTGAACCAGTACCTGCCTCTTGTTGCCCACAGATCGCGCTGATAAACGCAGAAAACCAATCAGCGAAAATCTGCGTAATCTGCGGGAGGCCTTTTTGTTGGAATTCAGCAGCGGGGCAGGTACAAGGCCTGCCAGCCTGAGGCAAAATATCTTAACTAAAAGCGATGTTTGATTTTTACCGGACAGCAGTGATTCATTATTCACCATTGACCATTGACCATTGACTATTGACTTTTGACCCATTCACTTGCCACTTGAATATGTAATCACTATTTGTGATCTGATTTTTATTTGATCCGGTGTTTATTGTTGGCAGCAAAGTTTTCCCAGCCTCCGCTTTTGCCTTTCTTACGCACGGCAGTTTTTGCAACCACCGGAAATTTACTTCCAAAATGATGACAGATGGCTACCGCAAGTGCGTCGGTCGCATCAAAATATTTTGGTTTGTCCGGTAAGTTGGTAATCCGTTTCAGCATTTGCCATACTTGTTCCTTTGTAGCGTTTCCATTTCCCGTTATGGATTGTTTTACTTTTTTTGGGGAGTATTCTGTAACCGGAATTTTTTTGCCCATAGCGGCTGCAATGGCTACGCCCTGTGCTCTTCCAAGTTTCAACATGCTTTGTACATTCTTGCCAAAGAAGGGTGCTTCAATGGCAAAACTGTCTGGCGAAAATTTTTCAACTACATCGCATACTTTCTCATGAATTTTCTGCAACCTGTCGTAATGATCCAGTTTGGGTGAGAGTTTTAATACATCTATTTCTTTTACAACAACTATGTTTGAATCAACTTCAATTATGCTGTAACCCATAAACAGGGTTCCGGGATCGATGCCCAATATTGTTGTAGGCTTTTGCAAGGAGGTGGTTATTTTTACTGCTGTGCAGCTGAACAAAAATATCAAAAAGCTAATCAATTATTTCCTCGGCCCAGTTTTGTTTGCCTGGCTCTGTTTTTCTATTTATCAACAAATCCGTAACCAATCCGATCTTCATGCATCTATGGAACAGATCTCTGCATCCATGGATTCTTACAAGGTCGTGTATCTTTTAATTCCCCTGGTACTTATTTTTTTTAACTGGGGACTGGAGGCATGGAAATGGCAACTATCAGTAGCACCGGTACATAAGATCAGTTTTTTTCAGTCTTTTAAAGCGGTACTCTCCGGTGTAACGTTTTCTGTTACCATGCCAAACAGGGTAGGGGAATACCTTGGAAGAGTGGTTTATCTACCGGAAGGATCCAGGCTGAAAACCATTTCTGTTACACTGGTAGGCAGTTTCGCGCAACTGCTTACGACACTTTTGGCCGGACTTGCGGGATTGATCGTATTGAAAAAACAATTGCTTTTACATTATACAAGTATGCTGGTCTGGTACCAGTTCCTCTTATATGGACTGATGTTAGTGATCGTGATCATGATGTTCCTGTATTTTAACGTTAAAGGAACCGTTCCTTTATTCAACCGTTGGTTTAAAAATAAAAAATACCTCTACCTGGTTGAAGCGCTTTCCGAGTTTAAAAAAAATCTATTATTGAAAATTTTAGTAATCTCCATTGCCCGGTACTTCGTCTTCCTGCTGCAATACATAACGCTGTTTTATTTTTTTGGTGTTGATATTCCTGCACTTACCATTGCATGGCTGATGACGGTGGTCTTTCTCGCACTTGCCATTATTCCATCCATTTCGCTGATCGAACCAGGCTTACGTGGTGAAGTAAGCCTAAAGCTCATTGGACTGTTTTCATCAAACAGTTTGGGCATAGGGATTACTTCTATTATGATTTGGATCATCAACCTGGTTTTTCCAGCCATTATCGGAAGCCTGCTGCTCTTGAATCACAGGATATTTAAAAGACGCGAAAACACGCAGGATTAAATACTGCTTAAAAGGAAATTTTCTTTTACCCTGATTCCTTTTTCTGTCATGGCAAGTGTACAACATTCCAGTGCAGGATCATGTTCAAAGAACAGGATATAATTGTTGTCAAATGCTTCCTGCAAAAAAGATTTCTTTTCTTTTAATGTAGTTAAAGGAAACATGTCGTATGCCATTACATAAGGAATAGGTATATGACCGGCTGATGGTAAAAGGTCGGCCATATAAACGATCGTGCGCCCTTTATAACTGAGCTGGGGCAACATCATTTTTTCAGTATGCCCATTTACAAACCTCACAGAAAACCCATCAATAAAATCGGATTGCTGCAGCTTTTCTTCCTGTTCTCCCGAAGGAAGATCAATGAACTTCAGTTGCCCGCTTTCACTGATTGGGAGGATGTTTTCTTTCAGGAAAGATGCCTTTTCCCTGTCGTTGGGATGAAGCGCCCAGTTCAAGTGTTTTTCATTGCTCCAGTACGTTGCATTTTTAAATGCAGGGATGAGTTTATCGCCTTCTTTTTTTATGGCTCCGCCGCAATGATCAAAATGCAGGTGGGTTAAAAATACATCTGTGATATCATCCCGGTGAAATCCATGACGTGCAAGTGATGTATCAAGTGAATCTGCTCCGTGGAGGTAGTAATGGCCAAAGAACTTTGCATCTTGTTTATCACCCATTCCATTGTCAACCAAAATGAGCCTGTTACCATCTTCAATCAATAAGCAACGCAAAGCCCAGGAACACATATTGTTTTCATCTGCAGGGTTGATCTTATTCCACATGGATTTAGGCACTACACCAAACATGGCACCTCCATCCAGTTTAAAATGTCCTGCGTTAACGGAGTACAGTTTCATTTTCTGATTTGATTTTATTTTGACGTTTTAACGCGGAAAGCAAAAGTATCAGCCCTGTGCTAAAGAATATGATCAGCGACAAAACAGAGTTGCGCATATCATTAGTTATTTCTTCGATCAAACCAAAAGAAGATAAGCCAATAACGATCGCGATCTTTTCGGTAACATCGTAAAAACTAAAAAATGAAGTGGTGTCTTCTGTAACAGGCATCAGTTTGGAATAAGTTGATCTGCTCAAGGCCTGTATGCCACCCATGACCAGTCCAACTGCAATAGCAAGTGCATAAAAATGATATTCTGTTTGCATCAGGTAGCCTGCAATACAGATCAGGATCCAGAAGGCAACAATGCCGATCAGTACTTTCAAATTTCCATAAATGGATGAAAGTTTTGCCATCAGGAATGCACCAGCAATGGCAACGAGTTGTATCAGTACAATGGTGATGATAAGATTTTCTGAAGGAAGGTTGAGCACTTTTGCACCGAAATTGGCTGAGGCCAGCATCACCGTTTGCACGCCCATATTGTAAAAAAAGAAGGCAAATAAAAATCTTTTTAATACAGGCATGCGCAACAGTTGCCTGAAAACTTTTTTTAATTCTATAAAACCGCCTCTTAATAAAGCACGGTTGTCTTTTATTTTGGTCTGGATGGCATTTCCAACTGGCAGCCTTGCAAATGGGATCTGTGCAAAACCCACCCACCAGATACCCACCAGTAAGAAAGTGGCTCTTACCGCATGGCCGGCACTATTCAGAAAGGGGATCTCTTCCCAGAAAACCACGAGCAGGAAACCGATCATCTGCATGATCACGCTACCTATATAACCAAAAGTGAAACCTTTGGCGCTGATGCGGTCCCTGTCTTTTTCGGCTGCAATTTCCGGGAGGTAGGAATTATAAAACACCAGGCTGCAATAAAATCCAAATGCAGCCAGCATCATCAGGATCACCCCTAAAGAAAAATATTCGGGAGTAAAAAAATACAATCCGCTGCAGGAAAGTGCTCCAAGTGTACAGAAGAATTGCATGAATCTTTTTTTATTGCCCCGGTAATCCGCCACTGAAGAAAGAATGGGCAAAAGAAATGCAACTACCAGGTAGGTAAATGCAAGGGCATAACTGTACAAAGCAGTATTGACAAAGGTTCTGCCGAGAAAGGTGACATAACCATTGAACGGTGCCGCGCTGGTCATTTCCGTATAATAAACAGGGAAGAAAGTGGTGGTGATCACCAGGTTATATACACTGTTCGACCAGTCGTACATGGCCCAGCCATTGATCACGCGCTTTGATGCTGTTTGCATGGGATCAAATGTAGGAATAACTGATGATGAGCGTGCAGATGGTTATTTGCCTAAATAGCCAGAAAAAATGAGTATCAACAGAAGGATACCCACAATGATCCTGTAGATCCCAAAAACCCGGAAGCCGTATTTTTTTAAGAAGCTGATGAAAAACTTTATGGCCAGCAGTGCTACAATAAAAGCGACTACATTGCCAATGATAAATGCCACCATATTCTGCTGGCTTTGCATGATCATTTCATAACCTTTGATTTCTTCGCCCCCATTCTTCCAGTTTTTTAGGAAGATGGAATAAGCGGCAGCGGCAAACATGGTGGGCACTGCCAGAAAAAAAGAAAATTCAGCCGCAAGATTCCTGGTTAATTTTTGCTGCATACCACCAATAATAGAAGAGGCGCTTCTGCTAACTCCGGGGATCATCGCCAGCACCTGCCAGCATCCAATAATAAATGCTTTTAGAAAACTGATCTGTTCATCTTTTTCAACAACAGGTTTCTGGAAATAGTTATCAATGAATAATAAAATGATTCCTCCGAGCAGTAAACTGATGGCAACAACCAGGGGGCTTTCCAACATTTCATCGATCTGGTCGTTAAATAAAAATCCCAGGATCAAAGCTGGTATTACTCCAATAACAAGTTTTGCATAGAACTGCCACCTGCTGAAATCAAAGAATTTTTTCCAGTAAAGTACTACTACCGCCATGATAGCACCTAATTGGATCGCTACTTCAAAAAGCTTGGTAAAATTATCTTCACTGATCCCGAGCAGCGTACTGGCGATGATCATATGACCGGTGGAGGATACAGGAAGAAACTCAGTAATGCCTTCAACAATGGCAATGATGATAGCCTCAATAATTGTCATCCGGAATTTTATTATCCCCTTTTAGGTTCGCGGAAAATAGCAATGATCTCTATAACAAGTCCTGCAAGAATCAGCAGGGGAGCGATCGTGATCCGTTGGGTGCCATAGATCTCATCTGGGTTAAAAACATTAGGGTCTTCACTTCTTCCACCGGCCATGAGTAAAAAGCCAAGGATCATCAGTCCTGCCCCGATCAGCATCCAGGTATAATTTCTTTTTTCAAAAAGTGGTAATACGCCTGCAGGATCTTTTTTCCTAACCGGAATGGCTTTTTTGTCTTTCATGAATTGAGCTTATAAGGCGGCAAAATAATAAAAGTTTTCGGGTTCAAAGCTGCCGTTTTGAAGTTTTGAACCCGAAAAGAGATCAATACAGGTCGTCAAGTTTCATTTTAAGGTATTTCAACACACTCCTGTATGTGCTGAAAACCGAAATGGAAATACCAATGATCAGCAGGGCCACAAACAATACCAGCATCAGGTTGGTATCATGCAGGGCAGCAAGTTCCGGCAGAAAATTCCTGGTGGCCAGGATCACCGCATACACCAGTGCTATGGCGATTACAGCGCTGATGGCTCCATTGATAACGGCCTTGATATTGAGCGGCTTTGCAATAAACCAGCGTGTGGCGCCTACCATTTGCATGGTTTTAATGAGGAACCGGTTGCTGAACATCGCAAGACGGATGGTATTGTCTATAAGAAAGATCACCGAAACAGCGATCAGTATGGCGATAATCAACAGGCCGATGCTTACCTGCCGTATGTTCCGGTCAAGCGTGGTAACCAGGGCACGCTGGTATTGTACATCGGTAACATGCATGTTTTGCTCGAGATCAGCCTTAATGGCTTCAAGCGTATCTACATTCACATATTCTTTTTTTAACCTGAAGTTGATGCTGTTGGGCAGGGGATTGTAATCCAGCACTTTGTTCCAGTCCTCGTTGCCTTCATCAATGTATTTCTGTTTTGCCGTTTCCTTTGTCAAAAATTCATAACTATTCACGTAGGGCCTCGAGGCGATGTATTCAATCAGGCTGGCACTGTCTTTTGCCGAAAGTTCGCCACGTAAAAACGTTCTCACTTCAACGTTCTCCTTAAAATAATCTCCAAGTTTATTGGCATTGATTACCAACCAACCCACAATACCCAAAAGAAAAAGAACCAGGGTAACACCGATAATGGACATAACATAGGATGGTTTTCCCCGTCTAGCTGAAGCTTTGCTTGATTGAGCCATGAATCAGATTTTAGATGTGAACAAAAGTAAAGGATTGGTGCTTAGCATTCAGGCTGGCAGTTGCTTTTGCAAAAATTTAAAAGCTGAAACTGCTATTTTTGCGATTCTCTAACGATTGCAGTATCTGAATATTGCCTGTTTCACCAGGAGCTAACAGATTTATGTTCATTCGTCAGTCAACATCAAAACCAGCAATTTGAAATGGAGTATAATTTTCGGGAAATAGAAAAGAAATGGCAGCAGCAGTGGGAAACCTCCCGTATTTATGAAGTGCCCAATGCATCTACCAAACCAAAATTCTATGTGCTGGATATGTTCCCTTATCCCAGTGGCGCGGGCTTACATGTCGGTCATCCGCTCGGTTATATTGCTTCTGATATTTTTTCACGGTATAAAAGGCTAAAAGGTTTTAACGTGCTGCATCCTATGGGGTATGATGCTTTCGGATTACCCGCAGAGCAATATGCCATTGAGCATGGTGTGCATCCTGCTGTTAGTACAGCAAAGAACATGGCCACATTCAGGGCGCAGCTGGATAAAATTGGATTTTGTTACGACTGGTCACGACAGGTGAATACATCCGATCCTGCTTATTATAAATGGACCCAATGGCTGTTTCTCCAGTTGTTTCACAGCTGGTACAACAGGAAGCTTCAGAAAACAGAAAAAATCGAAATCCTATTCAAAATTTTTGAAGAAGACGGAAATACAGGACATCCTTTTCCAAACACACAATACCTCGTACCTGGCAGCGGGAAGAACAATTTTTCTGCCGCAGAATGGAAAAATTTTGATGCTTTTACCAGGGCATCCATATTGATGGAATACCGCGTGGCTTATTGCGGAATTGGTGAAGTGAACTGGTGTGAAGCGCTGGGCACCGTACTGGCCAATGATGAAGTAATCAATGGTGTGAGTGAGCGTGGTGGCTTTCCTGTAGTAAAGAAAAAGCTGCGCCAGTGGTATCTGCGCATTACAGAATACGCGGAAAGATTGCTGGATGGATTGCATTCCGTGGATTTCAGTGAGGCGATGAAGGAAATGCAAAGCAACTGGATTGGAAAAAGCTCAGGTGCAGAGATCAGTTTTCAAATCAGGCACACATCTGATGATTCATTAAAGTTAAAAGTGTACACCACGCGGCCTGATACCATTTTTGGTGTAGACTTCATGGTGATTGCACCAGAACATGAACTGGTTGAAAAGATCACTGCAGGCGCACAAAAAAAAGCAGTAGCGGATTATATTGAATATGTAAACAACAGGAGTGAGCGGGAGCGCATAGCGGAAAAAAAGATCTCTGGCGTATTTACAGGTGCTTATGCCATCAATCCATTTGATCAGAGGGAAATACCGGTCTGGATATCAGAATATGTGTTGGCTGGTTATGGTACCGGTGCGATCATGGCCGTACCAAGTGGTGATGAAAGAGATCACAAATTTGCAAAGCATTTTGATCTTTCGATCACCAATATCATTGGTGAGCATTATAATGGGGAAGAAGCCAATGCCACCAAAGAAGCTGTATTGTCGAACAGTGGATTTTTGAATGGTATGGTGATGAAGGATGCAGTTGACGTTGTGATCAGCAGGCTGGAAACAATGGGCATCGGAAGAAGAAAAATAAATTATAAAATACGCGATGCTGCATTCAGCAGGCAGCGTTACTGGGGCGAGCCCTTTCCTATTAAATGGATCGATGGAATCGCGCATCCACTTGACGCATCGGTACTTCCACTCGAACTTCCATTCGTGGAAAGCTATAAACCGGGTCCGGAAGGTGAAGGCCCGCTGGCCAACATTCCTTCATGGGTTGAACAGCAACTGGAAACCAACACCATGCCTGGATATGCAGGTTCTTCCTGGTATTTTCTTCGATACATGGATCCAAAAAATACCGACAGTTTTTGCGACAGGAAATGGAGCGATTACTGGAACCAGGTAGATCTCTATGTTGGAGGAACGGAACATGCAGTTGGGCACCTGCTGTACAGCCGCATGTGGACTAAAACTTTTTATGACCTTGGATTCATTTCATTTGATGAACCTTTCAGGAAGTTGTTGAACCAGGGTATGATCCAGGGTTCTTCCAGGTTTGTTTACAGGATAAGAGGCAGTCAAACTTATGTATCTGCCGGAATCAAAGACCAGTATGAAGTGGATGCATTGAATGCGGACGTTAACATTGTTGACGGAGTGGAGCTGGATACTGAAGCTTTTAAACGATCAAAGCCAGACTATGCACAGGCTGAATTCATCCTTGAAGATGGAAAATATATCTGTGGTGTTGAGGTGGAAAAAATGAGTAAAAGCAAAGTGAATACGGTCAATCCCGATCACATTGTGGAACGCTATGGCGCTGATACTTTCCGTATGTATGAAATGTTCCTTGGCCCGGTGGAAATGAGTAAACCCTGGGATACAAAAGGCATAGAGGGTGTACACAGGTTTCTGAAGAAATTATGGAGGCTGTTTTATAATGACCAGGGACTGATTGTAAAAGATGAAAAGCCAAATGCCGGTGAATTAAAAGTACTGCACAAAACCATAAAGAAAATTGAAGAGGATACGGAAAGGTTTTCCTATAATACGGCGGTAAGTGCTTTCATGGTTTGCGTGAATGAACTCACCGATCTGAAGTCACATAAAAAAGAAATACTTGAACAATTGCTTGTGTTACTGGCGCCCTATGCACCCCACATCAGCGAAGAATTATGGCAGGCTTTGGGAAACAGTGAATCGATCATTGATGCTTCTTTTCCAAAATACGATCCGGCGCTCCTGGTGGAAACTTCAAAAGAATACCCGGTATCTATCAATGGAAAATTAAGAACGCAGATCATGTTGTCGCTTGATGCTTCGCAGGATGTTGTACAGGAACTGGTGCTGGCACATCCTGTTGTTCAGAAATGGCTCGAAGGCAAGCCTGTAAAGAAATTTATTTTTGTAAAGGGAAAGATGGTAAATGTGGTGGTTTGATTATTGGGATGTTTTTTAAACTACCGTAGCTTAAGTCATTGCCGATAGGTACGGAGTGAATTGCCGCGAAGGCGCAAAGGCTCGAAGGACGATATTGAGAGGAGGAACGAGGAAGCAATCTTGAACCACGGAGGCACCGAGGCACGGAGGGGCACAGCGTGAATTGCCGATAGGTACGGAGTGAATTGCCGCGAAGGCGCAAAGGCTCGAAGGACGATATTGAGAGGAGGAACGAGGAAGCAATCTTGAACCACGGAGGCACCGAGGCACGGAGGGGCACAGCGTGAAT
>MWYV01000067.1 GCA_002050435.1 Chitinophagales bacterium 33-2
GATTATACGCGATGTCAAGTGCAATCGTTTTTTGATCAGCACCGGTTATGAAAATATTCTTTTCAATATGCATCATGCTTAAAAATAGATCGTCTCTGTCAAAATTATGAAATGGGGCGATCATTTAATTTGGATGAATTTCCAGTGAACGGTACAATCTTTTTAGCTTGCAGGAAATGTCTTTAATTACGCGGCAAAAATTCATTTTCTTTCTTGCCCGCTATGGTGCATTTTCCATAGGGATCATTTATGCTATGATCGGCACCATTGCCATGCTTTCTCTTCTAAAACTTAAAAAAGGAGGCGCAGATGAAGACAGTATCCTGGATCTTCTGGGAACTTTTGGAGCAGGCAAAATTTTTATCGTGCTGCTGCTAACAGGCCTGCTGTCTTATATTTTATGGCGCATTTATGAAGCCATTCAGGATCCGTATGATTTTGGAAATGATATAAAGGCACTTGCAAAGAGAGCAGGCATTGGCATGGGTGCACTGGCCTATGCCATTATAGGATACTCGGCCATAGAAGCCTTGCTCGGGATTGATCCGGATCTGCAGGGAAAGCCCGAAGAACAGCAACTCCTGGTGTCCAGGATATTTCAGTGGGTGGCAGGTGAATGGATCATAGCGTTTGCGGGAATAATTGTGGCCATTGCAGGAATTGTAGAATTTAAATATATGGCCAGCAAGGAGTATAAAGTAAGACTGAAAGTGGAAACACTTTCAGAAAAGCAGCGGAAATTTATCAGGGTGTTGGCATGGGCAGGACATCTTGCGCGCGCAGTCATACTTTGTATCATCGCCTATTCTTTACTTTCTTCTGCCTTCACTTCCAATCCTGGAAATGTATTAAACACAGATAAAGCATTTAATTTTTTGGGAGAAAGTATTCTTGGACATCCGGCTTTTGTGGTTGTTGCCCTGGGCACGATTTGTTATGGTTTATACATGTTCATGCTTGCCTGGTACTATGATTTTGACGCAACTGGTGCGTAAAAAACTTTTTATCATCTTAAAATCCCAAGGCTGCACATCAACGCGATTTTGTTAAAAGAAATTTTTTAACAAGCAGAACCATAATGCTGCACGATTTTGTATGAAGGCTGTAAAAAACCTATATGAAAAAATTATTTTTACCCATTCTTCTCGCACTTGTGCTGCCGATGTCATTTTCCTGCAGCAGTTCCAGGTTTGGAAATTATATATTAAATGAAGGAGATGCAGCAAGTGCAATCCGGCAACTCCTAGAAAATGGTGCCAGGGAAAGTTTACAAAGTGGATCATTCAGCAGAGAAACCATTATGGCTTCCATTTTTCCTGAATCCGTTAGAAAAACGCTGAATACTTTGAACCAGATCGGGTTAACAAACCAGATCAATCGTTTTACAACAACTTTAGGCACGGCCGCGGAGCAATCAGCACAAAAATCTATTCCGATTTTTGTTGGCGGCATACAAGGCATGAGCCTGACCAATGCCATTTCTATTGTCAAAAACGGCGGAACGGCCGGAACCGATTACCTGCGCCTGACCATTGGCGACAGCCTGAGAAGGGCATTGGTGCCCGTTATGCAGCAATCATTGAATGAATACAAACTCAATGACCAGTGGAATGATATTGCAAAACCCATCCAATCATTAACAGGGAACCTGGTCAATCTTGACCTTCCTACTTTAATGGCAGGAATGGTAAGTGAGGCCATGTTCAGGAAAATAGAAGAAAGAGAGCGTTTGATCCGTTCAGAAGCTTCAGCAAGGACGACACCTTTACTTCAAAAAGTGTTTTCCAGGGACTGGAATAACCTGTAAAAACCCAAAAAATGGGGGTTTCTACGTAACAGTTTGCTCCACCCGCTGTTGAAAATTTGTTAATCACTCCCTTTATACAATAATCCTAATGAACTGGCACAGAGTTGGCAAATACGGGGTATGAATAAACTTATACTATCTAAAACTTTATTTATGAAAAAGATCCTTTCCCTAATCGCTTTTGCAGGCGTTCTTACAGCATGTAATAACCCCCGCCCGGATGCTGCCAAGATTGAATCAGAGCAGCAGACCGTTGTATTAGACACTGCTGGTCTCGCACAGTTCCAGGCATGGAAGGCCCAGAATGAAATGGCCTTGATGCAGCAACAGTATGACCAGCAACAAAATAATAATAACCAGGTAGCTACAGCACCCGTTAGGCAGGCAGCTCCTGTAAGAAGAACTTCTTCCAGCGCAGCACGTTCAACCGGTTCCTCAACTGCGGGTACATCCCAGGCAGCTCAGAAAAAAGGCTGGAGCAAGGCTGCTAAAGGCGCTGTAATCGGAGGTGTTGCAGGTGGTGCAGCCGGAGCCGTTATCAATAAGAAAAACCGTGCCGTTGGTGGAGTAGTAGGTGGTGTGATTGGAGCCGGTGTTGGTTATGGTATCGGCCGGGCAAAAGATAAAAAAGATGGTCGCTATTAAGTAAACAAATTAAATTTCTGAAATGGGATGTAATGCATCCCATTTTTTTTGCCCTTACATGGCTTAGTTTTTTAATGATTTTGTTAAAGAGGATGAAGATGCCGCTGCTTAACTTTAAAAAATTTAAATTTACTCCTCACCAGACATGAACAGCGTATTGATCTATACTTTCCTTTTGAGCATTTCTCCTTTTGGAGAAGCACGGGCAGGTATACTATATGCATTTTTTAATGATGTTCATATATGGCTTGCCTTTACCATTGGCCTGGTAGCAAACCTCCTGGTGTATCCCCTCTTCATGTGGGTCATTGATACCTTTAACAGCAAACTCTGGCCCAATAGCCTTTATAAAAAAGGTGTGATCCGGTTGTCAAGGATCGCTAAAAAAAGCGTTGGAGGCAAGGTTGATAAATACGGTTTCTGGGGGCTCATGATCTTTGTTATGATCCCGTTGCCGGGAACTGGTGCGTATATGGGCACGATCGCTGCGGTGATCTTCCGGATAGAAAGAAAGAAAGCTTTCCTTGCCATCAGTATTGGTACGATCATTTCCTGTATTATAATGGCAGTTGGAGCTTACCTTGGAAGTGTAGGTATGGGTTTCTTCTGATCATCCATTTTTTTTCCTGAAAAAGCAAACTTGTAACGGAATACCGATTGAACCAGGCTTTAGTGATTGCAATCACACCAATAAAAAACTGCCCTTAGGCAGTTTGATCATTTATTATCAGTTTCCTTTTCATCCTCTGCTGGCTTCTTTTTCTTTTTGAATATTCCTTTCAATACCTGGCCCAAACCATTTTTCTTTTCTTCACCATCTTCAGATTCTATTTTGAGTTGATTGACTACTGTATCCTTTTTCTCCCGGGCGGCTACCTTAATTTCGGGCTTTTCAATCACTTCCTTTTGCTCTTTTTGTTCAACCGGATTATGTTTTAATTCCACATCATTTTTCACAGGTGGCAGCTCACTATTTTGTACCAACTCCTGTGCAACCGCAGGCTGAACTTTATTTTGGCGGCTCAAAGAAGCTGCCTTTATTGAAGCTGGAGCCTTTTGAGAAATAACGGTATCTGATACCTTTATGGAGTCCGCTATAATGGGTGCCATGGCGCTTGATTGATCTTCAGACTGATGTTGCTGAAGGGAAACATCCAAGGATTCTCCTGAAACCAGAGGCCTTTCGATGGCATTCATTGAAGCCTGGTTCTGCATCCAAATGTCCTTTCCGAACCATGCTCCCAGGATGAACAATATCATTACAGCGGCAGCAGATAAAGTCGCTACCGGAAATTTAAATTGCTTTTTATGGTAAACTACATTAAAGCGTTCATCCTTTAAATAATAGGGAGTTGCGGCGGCCTCAGTTTGCCATGAAACGGAATGTGATTGCTTTTTTTCAGCGGCCTGTTCCAAAACGCTCCTCCTGATCTCTTCAGCTCTTTGCTCCAAATCTTTTTTTGGCAGCGCATACCCATTATTGGAACTGTTGCGCACGGCAGGAGGTGGCGCTGGTTTCACTGGTTGCTGTTCCTTTTTCAGCTTCGACCTGTTGATGCTGTAAGTTGTTGTTAATTCCTCTAATTCATAGGGATGACACCAAATATTTCCTTCTCCTTCTACCCACACAAGGTCAGTTGATGTTAATTGTTGTAGCAATAATTCATCAATCGCATAAGGTCCGGTTTCCTTGTTATTTCTTAATAAATAATATCTTGATTGCATAACGGTAATTTTATTTATCCCTAAAGGCAGGCTATGCAATTTCATACGGTAGATGTATGCAAAAAACCCTGACACTCAATTATTATTACCAAATATGTGCCTGAAGATGACTTTTGCCGCCATTGTTTCAACAACCTGCATCTTTGTGTGTTAACAGAGCATGGGAAAACTGCATTACCTAAAAAGCATTCAACATTTACCAGCTTCTATAGAGACCTGCTGGGAATATTTTTCTGATCCCCGGAATCTGCTGAGCATCACTCCGCCTTCCCTGAATCTGGTGCTTACAAGTCAAATCTTTGGTCATTCTGTTTACCCCGGCCAGGTAATGACCTATAAGGTAAAACCCTTTCCAGCTATTTCCTTTGAATGGATGACGGAGATCACGCACATTGAAGCGCCCTACAGGTTTGTGGATGAACAAAGAAAAGGCCCGTATAAACTCTGGCACCATCAGCACCATTTTAAGCAAATTGATGGAGGAGTGGAAATGACCGACCTGGTACATTACAGGCTGCCACTGGGATTTTTGGGAAATATCGCACACCCTTTCCTCGTCAAATCGAAACTGAAAGAAATTTTTTTATACCGATATCAGAAAATAGAAGAACGTTTTGGAGCCTGGCAGGGAAAAGAATTTCATCTTGAGATCAAATGAAAGAATGCATACCATCTACCATATAACAACCGCTCATGAATGGGCAGAAGCAATTGATAAAGGCGCCTATACAGCGCCATCGCTTTTTGCAGAAGGATTTATACACTGCAGTAATTCGGAACAGGTAAAAGGAGTATTGGAAAGATATTACCTGGGTAAAACAGACCTGTTGTTATTAACTATAGATCCCAACCTGTTGCAAGCTGAAATAAAATATGAACATGCCCCTTCAGTAAACGAATTATTCCCACACGTATACGGACCAATCAACCTGGATGCAGTAATTGATTCGAAAAGTATAGCTACTCATTTATAATTCTTGAAAACTTTAAGATCACCTGCAGAGGCAGGAACAATGGATATGGCTGTACCGCCGCCAGGTGCCAGCTCTAGCCGCATGATGGTTTTCTGATCCACCAGGAATTTTTCGATGACAAAATCTGCCGGTGCATGATCCCAATGCCCATTTTTACCATCCCTGTAAACTGTAGCCAGGTATTTTTTCCCTTTTTCAAGAAAGCTGAGTGGTGCATTGATTTTTCTGGAATTTTCATCTGTTATCGCACCAATGAACCAGTTAGGATTTCCTTTTGCTTTTCGGGCTGTTACAATATAATCACCAGGTTCTGCTGCCAGGTAACGCGTTTCATCCCAGTCCACGGCCACATCCCTGATAAATCCAAAAGCATCCATATGCTCCAGGTAGTTTTCAGGAAGATCAGCAGCCATTTGAATAGGGCTGTACATGGTAACATACAAAGCCAGCTGCTTGGTGAGCGTTGTATGCACCCTGAAAGTTTTGGAACTATCGTATGTGCTCATCCTGGTTTGAAATATGCCAGGTGTGTAATCCATCGGACCTCCCATTAATCTGGTGAAAGGCAGGATGGTTTCATGTTCGGGCGGATTACCACTGCTCCAGGCATTGAATTCATTTCCACGGGCTGCTTCAGACGTCATCCAGTTAGGATAAGTGCGTTGAATTCCGGTTGGGCGCATGGGCTCATGTACATCCAGCATGATACCATAACCACCGGCTTTTTTCGCAACTCTTTCAAAATGATTCACCATCCACTGCCCGTCATGGTGTTCTCCTCTTGGAATTATATAACCAACATAACCGGTTTTTACCACATTCATGTTGTGCTCCTTCATGAACCTGAAGGCAGTATCCATTTGTCTTTCATAATTGGTGACCGATGCAGACGTTTCGTGGTGCATGATGATTTTTACACCTTTTTCACGGGCATAGCGCGTCAGTTCTTTTATATCATAATCCGGATAAGGCGTGATAAAATCAAAAACTTCTTCTTTCCATTTTCCAAACCAGTCTTCCCATCCAACATTCCAGCCTTCCACCAAAACACCATCAATACCATTTGCTGAAGCAAAATCTATATAACGTTTTACATT
The DNA here is from genome assembly GCA_002050435.1 of Chitinophagales bacterium 33-2. Taxonomy (GTDB): domain Bacteria; phylum Bacteroidota; class Bacteroidia; order Chitinophagales; family Chitinophagaceae; genus Flavisolibacter. Next base: position 6,249 of record MWYV01000067.1, read on the forward strand.
TTCCGTGTGAGCACTGTGCCGGCCATGTGGAAGCAGTGCAGCACCCGATTGCGACCCTGCATAGTCCCAGCTCCCTGTACCAATATGCATTTCCCACCAGACACCTACAAATTTTTGTGGTTTGATGAATGATGTTTCTCCTATCGCTGAAGGTTCATTAAGATTCAGGATCATCCGGTTTGCTGCAAGGATTTCGGTTGCCTTATCGCTTACAATAATGGTGCGCCAGGGTGTTTGCGCAGGCGTTTGCAGGTAGGCTTTGTTTCCAACCGCATCCGGAACAAGATGGGAACTGAATTTCAGGTTTTTTTTATCCAGCACAAGATTCATTACCGGGTAATTGAGCAAGGCAGCTTCATGAAGATTCAGGTATAATCCACCGGATGTTTTCATCATCAGTGGTGTTTGAACAGCATTTTTATCAAAAAATGTTTTAGCAGCAATCTCCGAAAATGTTTTACTGACCGATGCATCCACAGCAGACAACTTTGTGGTGTTATAGGTAAACTCATTGGAATCATAATCTCCCGGGATCCAGAAAGCGGTATGATCGCCAGTCATGGCAAATTCTGTAAGTTCATTGGCAACTATGAAATGATCGAGGCGGGGCTGTTTTGGAAATTCATACCTGAATCCAACACCTTCATTAAAGATCCTGAACACGATATTTACCAGGATCCCGGAACCATTGAATTCTTCCAGGTGGAGTTTAACTTCATTATGCAGGTCACGGATGGTAGCATACTCACCCCAAACTGGCGTCCACGTGTTATCATACGACGAGGTATCTACTCTTAAAAGTTTGAACCTATCCAGCCTGACAGCCGGCTCTTTAAATTGCATCCCTAAAGAAGAAGCTTCAATTACTGGTTTATTTTTATAATGCACGGCATACTGCAATAAACCTTGATTACCAAGATCCAGTTGCAATAAAATATTTTTACCAGGAGAAAAAAATTGCAGCCGCTGTGCATGAATAAGCGTTGATGAAATACTCATAAGCACCAGGAATAATATACGCATGATTATCTTTTTTCAAAAAGCCACCAGAAATTTTTGCGTGGCTTGATCTTGTAATTTGCTTTGATATATTTTGTGATGTGGTTCATGGCTTCACCCACATCATCCGTTAGTAATACCAGGCTCAGGTCTTCTTCCGAAATGGTGCCTTCCCTCGCCATCATATGTACTACATCCATCAGACCGGAATAATATGCTGTTCCAAACATCACGATGGGAAATCCATGAATGGTTTTGGTTTGTATCAGTGTGAGGGTTTCAAACAATTCATCCATGGTTCCAAAACCCCCGGGCATAATGATGAATGCATAGGAATATTTTATCAGGATGGTTTTACGTGTAAAAAAATATTCAAACGTCATCCATTTGTGCATGTATTGATTGTGTGATTGCTCAAAAGGCAAACGGATGTTACAACCAACGGATTTGCCATTGTTTTCAAATGCACCCCTGTTTGCAGCTTCCATAATGCCAGGACCGCCTCCGGTCATGGTAGTGAATCCAAGCTGTGAAATCCTTTTACCAAACTCCCGCGCACATTCATAATACTTATGGTCTTCCTTGTAACGCGCAGAACCAAAGACCGTAATACATGGACCAACGAAATGCAGTGTGCGAATAGCTGAGATGAGTTCCTTGAAAACACGCCAGGCAAACTTCAATTCATAGGTCCTGCTTTTCGGACCTTCCAGGTAAACATGTTCCTTTGGTGGTATGATGGGGTCAGGATGCTGTAAAGGTTTGTTTTCTTTCTGCATATGGATATAATAAAATTAAAACAATGCATTGGAAGATAGTCAGGAATGACCAAAGAAGGTGAAGGATGATCATAAAGCGCCAGACATGCTTTAAACATGTGGGTTTTGCACCTAAATTTACCGGATGAAGATCATTAGCTATAATGTAAATGGTTTAAGAGCCGCATTAAAAAAAGGTTTTGCTGACTGGCTTCAGTGGCACCCCGCAGATGTGATCTGTATCCAGGAAAACAAAGCGCAGCAGTCTGATGTTGATCCGCAAATATTTAAAGACCTTGGCTATGAAGATCACTGGTTTTGCGCACAGAAAAAAGGCTATAGCGGTGTTACTGTGTTTACGAAAATAGCCCCGGACAAAGTAATATGCGGCACAGGCCACCAGGTGAGTGATGATGAAGGCAGGGTGATACAAATGGATTTCGGAAAGGTACGGCTGATTAATGCTTATTTTCCGTCCGGCACTTCGGGTGATGAACGCCAGGTTTTTAAATACCAGTGGCTGGATGCATTTTTTGATTACGTGCAGGAACTCCGCAAAAAACATCCTTATATCATTATCTGCGGCGATTACAATATTGCACACAAAGCAATTGATATTCATAACCCTGCAGGAAATAAAAATACAACGGGTTTTCTTCCTGAAGAAAGAGCATGGATGGACAAATTCTTCAGCAACCGATGGACCGACACCTTCAGGGTTTTTCATCCGGAGCCACATAATTATACCTGGTGGAGCCAGCGTTTCCCTTCGGTAAGAATCAACAACAAAGGATGGAGAATCGATTACATCAGTGTAACTGAAAACTTAAACCCTTTCCTGCGCGATGCCCGGATTTTTCCCGAAGTAAAACACAGTGATCATTGTCCTATATTTCTTGAATTGGATCTTCCTAAAAAATAAGCTTATGCAATTGATCTATAATGTAACCGTAAAAGTTGATAACCACATTGCTGAACCCTGGCTGGAATGGCTGCTGAATGAACATATTCCAGAGGTGATGGCAACAAAATGCTTTAAAGACTTTAAGGCCATGCGCATACTGGAACTTGATGATCAGGAAGGGCCAACGTTCGCCGTCCAGTATTTTGCGGAATCAGAAGCACATTACCATCAATACATTGAACAACATGCTGCAGCACTTAGAAAAAAAACCACGGATAAATGGGGAGCAGGTTTTGTTGCTTTCCGCACACTTATGCAGGTTGTGAAATAAGTGTGCAGAAAAAATTAAGGTGCAGCAGCAGAAATTTCATGTGCAAAAAAATCAAAATAGGCTGAAACCTTTATCCATAAAGGGTTGTAAAGGATACCCTGAAAACCTTTACCAGCAAGGGTTTCAGGCCATTCACGTAATTTTACTTAAGATTTTTCCTTGATGTTATTCCGCTCAAACCCTTGCCAAATCAGCGTTTCAGCCGATGTTGCAACACTGTGAATTGATGAAAATTATTTTGCCGGAAACAAAAACCATCTAAATTTGTTCAATACTTTTTCTATTTAAAAAATCAACTATGAACAAAGCTGAACTGATCAACAAAATCGCCGATGATGCAGGCGTAACAAAAACCCAGGCAAATGCTGCATTAGATTCTTTTGTAGAAGCAGTTACCAAAACCTTAAAAGGTGGTGGTAAAGTTACACTTGTAGGTTTCGGAACTTTTTCTGTATCTAAACGTGCTGCGCGCAACGGCCGTAATCCACAAACAGGTGAAGTAATCAAGATCAAAGCAAGGAAAGTTGCCCGCTTTAAAGCAGGTAAAGAACTTTCCGGTAAATTGTAATGATTTACAAAAAACATTAAGCCCTGTGTTTGCTACAAGCCCATACACAGGGCTTTTTCATTATAACAGCAACTAATTTTATCCGATATTTGCATTATAAAAAAACAATCATGGGTAGAGGAGATAAAAAAACCAAGAAAGGAAAAATTTTTAAAGGTTCGTTTGGCAAATCAAGGCCGGCAACTGAAAAGAAAACCACCAACAACCAGCCGGCTGTTAAAAAGCCTGAATAATAGGTTCGTGGTGACCTTAAATTGAAGATCAGCCTTATCAACAATAATATAATTCGATCCGGCGCCACTAAGCAGCCGGATTGTTCTATTCTACTAGTGCTACGTTAAGAATAAAATGACGGATCGATTTGTGAATGGTGAATGGTGAATCACTGTTGTCCGGGGAAAATTATTTGATTTCGATGAAACGCGCAATGGTTCTGGCGTTGTTGATGACTACTTCTACCTGGCCTTAGATTTTGCAATTTCAATAACCTAATGGAGTTTCTTTGCCGGAGAGCAGCGCTATGATAAATGCCTCTTCCACCTTTTTTCTTGAAAAAAAAGGTGGAGCCTCCCTGCGCTTCGGGAGCAACACCCCGCGCTCTGGTTATTTAAAAGTCCTGAGGCGCTGAATTGCTCCATCTTAGGTATGATGATTCTTCAAGTTACAAACAGGAGCAATGAGGCGCGGCAGCCACCCAAAAGTTGTAAGAGAAAATCTCTGAGCATTCTTAAAAATCAAAAGTATTCAATTGAGCTATAGTGATTGAATCACCCTCCAAACCAAATAAGGGGGCTTAAGTTTTAAAAAACAACATCCTTCAAGCCCACATTGATTTCAGCGACTGATTTGAGGATATAAAACTTTCCCCGGACAGCAGTGATTGACCATTGACCATTGACTTTTGACCATTGACCATTGACCATTGACCATTGACTTAACACCAGGATTCTCTTCAATTTTCAGGGCGCTAGTCTTTCCATCTTCCATTCCGCATTTTCATTAAGACTATATTGAATCCTGTCATGCAACCTGCTGGGCCTTCCCTGCCAGAATTCAACGATAACTGGCTGTACCACATAACCACCCCAGGATTCAGGCCGTTGAATATCTTTTTCATTAAACTGTTCAGCAACTTTCAGATAGGCGTTATCCAGCCAGTTCCTGTCGGCAATTACCTGGCTTTGTGGCGAGGTCCATGCTCCAATACGGCTGCCTACGGGCCTTGATAAAAAATAATCGTCACTTTCCTTTTCACTGACTTTTTTCACCAGCCCCACGATCCTTACCTGCCTTTCCAGTTCCTTCCAGAAAAACACAAGACATGCTTTAGGATTTTCTTCCAGTTGAAGGGCCTTATAACTTTTGTAATTGGTAAAGAAAACAAAACCTTTTTCATCAAAACCTTTTAAAAGTACAATGCGTGCAGAGGGAAGTCCGTCGCTGGAAGCAGTGGCCAGTGTCATTGCATTGGCTTCGGAAATTTGAGTTTCAATGGCCTGTTGCCACCACTTTGAAAACTGGTTGATGGGATCGGGAGCAAGATCTGCCTCCAGCAAAACCTGGGATGCATATTCGTTTCTGAGATCTGCGATGGAAGATGGTTTCATACGCAGCGAAGTTAACCTACTTCTTTTGCTGTTTGCGCAGGAGATAATCCCGTTCTTCGGCAATCATATCCAGCATGCTTTCGAGTTCACTCACCCTGCGTACTTCGGTCTGCAGTTTTTTATTGGTGTCTGAAACAGTTTGTAGATCACTGTTCAGGTCCTGGAGAAAGACCGCCTTTTTTTGAAGTTGCTGCCTTTGCAAATTGGATTCGGCAAGTTTATCTTCCAGTTCATTGAACTGATGCTGCAGGCGCTGGTTTTCCAAAAACATTTCTTCCAGCTTTTCATTCTTTCTCTGAAGATCCTTATGCACCTGTTCGTAAGCTTCCCTGGTATCCTCCAGTTCCAATGCAATATTGTTTGCCCTGCTGGCCTGCACTTCCAATACCTGCATTTTATCCTGCAACACCTCAAATTCCTGGTACACTTCTTCAATTCTTTCTTTCATCCTGTCAGCAATAACGGCCTGCTGCAAAGCCTCCTCCAGTGCTGCCTGCTTTTTTTCAAGTCTTTCTTCAAGGTCTTCGATCTCGGCTTGAAGTTGTTTATTGGCAGACAATAATTCTTTTTTCCCCTCTTCCTCTATTTCTTCCACCTTTTTTAAAAAGCCGGATAACAGCCTTTGTTGTTGCAGCACGGCATCCTTGATATCTTCAACCGATTCCTGCCGAACTGCCTTTTTCATTGCAGGTACTGATTCCTGAGCCTGGTAATTCTTTGATCTGATGACGGGCGCAGGGCTTTCGGTAAAAATTTTTTTTGTGACGGGCGTAAATGTAAGCGTAGAACGCCTTTTTACATCGGAGTTGGTTTCTTCCAATGCTTGTTTTAATGACCTCCGGCTTACGATAAAAAAATGAATGGTAAGTCCTAATACGAGGGCACCGGTAAATAATACAGCAAATTCAGCAATGCTGAGATTAATTTGGAGCATGCAGCTAGTTCAGTAAGTTTTCAATGACAAGCTAATGATTTTTCATGAAATCGCATAAAGGATTCCAATTAATTAAACAGTTACCAGCGTACCTACTTTGTTTCCGGTTACCACTTTTTTGAGGTTACCCGGCTTGTTCATATCAAATACCACAATCGGCAGGCTGTTTTCCATGCAAAGGGTAAATGCCGTCATGTCCATGACGTTCAGTTTATTAGTAATGCATTCCTGGAAAGTAATGGTACTGTATTTTGTTGCCGTGGGGTCCTTTTCAGGGTCAGCGGTGTAAATGCCATCCACACGGGTACCTTTCATAATCACATCCGCTTTAATTTCAATGGCGCGTAAAGAACCTGCGGTATCGGTTGTAAAATAAGGATTACCGGTACCGGCACCAAAGATCACTACCCTGCCTTTTTCTACGTGTCTTATGGCCCTGCGTCTTATATATGGCTCAGCGATCTGTTCCATTTTTATGGCGCTTTGCAGCCTGGTATAAACTCCCATTTTCTCTAGTGCTGCCTGCAGTGCCATTCCGTTGATCACAGTTGCCAGCATGCCCATGTAATCGCCATGTGCCCGCTCAATACCTGTTTCTGCCTCATTCATTCCCCGGTAAATATTTCCTCCACCAATCACAATGGCTACTTGTACACCAAGGTCAACGATAGACTTAATGTCCTCTGCATATTGACGCAAAACGGAGGTATCAAAGCCAAAGCTTTTATCGCCCATTAAAGATTCACCGGAAAGCTTAAGAAGGATTCTTTTGTACTTAGGTAGCATATAAAAGATTTAAAGGCGCAGCAAAGATAATGGGTTCACAGGATACTAATAATTGAACATTAAGTTGTGGTATCAGGGAAAATCCATTTGTATAGAAAGCAATGATTAATTTCCGGCGTGTTTTACAAACTGCTGAAGATCTATGCAAGGCTGGCTATCCGGTTATACTGTAAAAAGGTAGTAGTAAGTCATCCTGCGTATTTAAAAACACCTGGGCCTGTTTTATATGCAGCCAACCATCCCAATTCTTTCCTGGATGGCGTGATCCTTACTACACTGCATCAAGAAGATGTTTATTCACTGGCACGCGGCGATGCATTCAAAAACCCAAAGGTGAACCGCTTTCTCAGGAAAATGAAGTTGCTCCCTGTGTACCGGACAAGTGAAGGCGTTGAAAACCTGGAACAGAACTACACCACTTTTGCCTCCTGTATCAGTGCATTTGAAAAAAATAAATCGGTGTTGATATTCAGTGAAGGAAGGTGCGAAAACGAATGGCACCTAAGGCCATTAAAAAAAGGAACAGCCAGACTTGCACTTTCGGCATGGAAAAAGGGAATTCCGTTGAAAGTCATTCCGCTTGGCTTCAATTACAGTGATTTTAACTCTGTTGGAAAAGAAGTACACCTTTTATTTGGCGATATCCTAACAAAAGACATGATCAACGAGGAGTCGGCGGAAGGGAAAAAACACCTGGATTTTAATGAGCGCCTGCATGCGCAATTGTCGCAACTTGTTTATGAAATCAGACCGGAAGAACAGCAAAAAAGAAAAAAGCTTTTTTCAATAAAGATCAGGCCATCATTTTTTTTCCTGCTATTGCCTGGAATTATTGGCGGCCTTTTACATGCGCCTTTTTATTTTCTCATGAAAGGGATCACCGGCTGGAAGTTCCGAAACAGCGGGCATTACGATTCGGTATTGACTTCGCTGTTATTTTTTGGATACCCATTTTATATATTCCTCTTTTGCGTTTGTGCATGGTCGTTAGCGGGAGTATGGAGCCTTGCAATCCCTTTTGTACTGCCGCTGCTTGCCTGGTGTTGTATTCAGGTAAAATACCAGCTGGATTTTTAAACTATTTAGATGCCCTGAGGGAATAGATCATAGGAATTTTGCCTTCCATGCCTTTTACGCGGTAATTTCCATCATCTCCTTTTACCAGGTTTTTAAAGCAGGCATAAGGCGAATAGGAATATTCATTAAAGTGCTCCAGCTTTAATCCGGCATGGATCAGGGCATTGAGTACTTCACTGATGCTATGGTTCCATGAATATTCCTTTGCTTTTATGGGCGCCCCGTTATCTGCATAAGTTCCTTCCGCGTCAATTACAATCAACTCCCTGTTGTCATAATAATATTTGATCTCTATAAATTCATCATCAAACATCCAAACCACCGGGTGAAATTCTACCATGTAAAAAAATCCGCCCGGCTTCAAAAACGCATTGATCACGGAAGCCCATTTATCCAGATCAGGCAACCATCCTATCACACCGTAAGATGTAAATACAATATCAAATTGATCATTCAGTTCTGAAGGAAGGTCATAAATATTTGCGCAAATGAACTGTACATCAAGACCCAATTTTTCATTCAGAGCGCGCGCCTCGTTAATGGCCGCATCAGAGAAATCAACACCGGTGACCGATGCACCCATTCTTGCCAGTGACAAACTGTCCATTCCAAAATGACACTGAAGATGCAGGATTTTTTTGCCTTTAATATCACCAAGTTCATTGAGTTCAACAGCGTTCAAAGATGATTTGCCATCAAGAAAGGAAGGGACATCATAAAAATCTGAATCTTTATGAACAGGGGTTTTTTGGTTCCACAGTTTTTTATTTGCTTCAAAATAAGATAGTAAATCATCCACTTTATTGACATTGATTCACTTCCACTTTACCATCAATAATTACAATACAGGCTTTGGTGGTGTATTCAAACGGATCGCCGTTAAATAATACCAGGTCTGCATCTTTCCCTTTTTCAATGGAGCCGACACGTTTTTCAAGTCCAAGCAATTTTGCAGGATGAATGGTGATGGAACGCAAAGCATTTTCAAATGAGAGTCCATGAATCATTGCAGCTGCAGCTTCATACAAAACCACTCTGGATTTGGGCACGTAGGATTCAAACCCGCTTTCGATGGATACAGGGATCCCGGCTCCTGAAAGAATGGCTGCATTTTCCATGGTCATATTTACCATTTCTCCACCCGGACGCGCCATGGTTGGATGAACGATGATCTCTGCTTTTGATGCTTTGATTTGGTCGATCAAACGGTAAGCTTCCGCACCGCCTTCAATCACCAGTTTCAGGTTAAATTCTTTGGCCAGTCGAATGGCAGACATGATATCAGTTGCCGTATTAGCAGAAATAAGCGCTTTCACTTCCCCTCTTAGTAATTGCTGCATGATGAGCTGCCTGAGGTCCGGGGCCTTGGATGTATCCTTTGGCTTCATGGCACCCTGAGCCTTTAGTAATTCCGCTCTCAACATGGCAACCTGCTTGCTCCTGGTTCCCGGAGAAGTAAAATTAGAAGAAACTGCAGGGCCCAGCGTCATCGCCACCATGGCAATGGGTTGCACCATAACATCATCAATCAATCCTGCTTTTGTTTTTACGATCATGGTTTGTCCGCTGGATAAAGCTCCCACACCATGGCCTGTATGAATGGTAGTTATGCCATTGCGTTTGAGGTGTTCGAGAAGTTTGTCTTCAGGGTTATATGCATCAATAGCACGCAGTTCCGGTTGGAGTGGTGATGATTTTTCGATCTGGTCCTGGTCGGAGGGAACGTTGTAGGCACCAGACAATCCTACGGAACTCCTTACATCAATTAGCCCTGGTGTAACCACCCTGGCGGTATAAGTTGTATATCCCTGCGGGATGGAAAGATTGGCACCTACATTTTCAATTTTTCCATTCCTGATCAGAATAACGCCATTGGCAATGGGATTCCCTGCCATGGTATAAATTGTATCTGCTTTTACTGCAATCTGTCCGTAAACATTCAATTGAAAAACAGCAATAAAAATGATGGTGATAATATATTTTAACATCCTGGATTTTTTAATTGTTATGATCTTCATCGCCATGCTGGTGCAGTTCGCCACGATCGGGACTGTACACACCAAAACCGCCAACTGCAAATGCTTTATCAGCCGGATTTTGCAGGTCAAATCTTTTCATGCCTTCCACCCAGGTTTGTAACACCCTGGTGTACACACTGAATGGATCACCGGAAAGAATTACAAAATCTGCATCTTTTCCGGGTTCCAGGCTGCCGACACTTTTTTCGAGATCCAGCATTTTTGCACCATTGATGGTGAGCGCCTTTATTGCTTCGGCGTGGCTCATACCTTCTTTCACGCTCATGGCAGCGGATCTTAAAATAAACCGTGAATCTGTAATCCCATCATCGGTATGAATGGCGGTCAGCACACCGGCTTTTTCAAGCACGTTAGCGTTTCCGTGCCAGAGGTTAATGGCTTCGGCCTTTCCACCAGGAGCATCAATATTGATGATGGAGCAGGGAATGTTTGCCTCTGCGATCTGTTTTGCTACAATATATCCTTCCGTAACATGATGCAGCACCATACGAAATCCAAACTCTTTGGATATCCTGATAGCTGTTAATATATCGTTGGCTTTATGCGTATGAAAATGCACGATGCGTTTTCCCTGCAGCACTTCTACCAGGGGCTCCATTTTCAAATCCCTGTCTGGTAGTTTTGAGCTGTCTTTTCCTGCACGATCCATTCTTTTTTTATAATCAACCGCTTTTAAAAATAGTTCGCGGTCCATGGCGGCAGATTTTGATCTTGTACCAGGAAAGCCCGGCGTACTGCGCATCGGATTTGTTCCATTGGCCATTTTCAACCCACCATAAACACCTCGTTCATTGGTGATGAGCAGATCTTCAATGGTCACTGCAGGTCGCATTTTTACATAGATGGTTTGGCCGCTCATGAGGTGACCAGAACCCGGCATGAGGTTAATGGTGGTGATGCCACCTGCAAGCGCTTTTTTAAATCCGTCGCTTGTTGGATTTACAGCATCAAGAGCGCGCGTTTCCGGATTCAATGCAGCAGAATTATCGCCACCTGCAGGTCCGCCAAGATGTGAATGGGTATCCACGATTCCGGGGATGATCACCTTGCCGGTAACATCAATGATCTGTGCATTTGAAGGAATGGAGGTAGCGGAGTTACCAACGCGCAACACTTTTCCATTTTGCACAATGAGTACACCATTCTGAATGGCCTCACCATTAGCGGTATAGATCAGGGCACCTTTAAATGCAACAGGCGTAGACTGCCCAAATACGAGGGGAAGTGAAAGCGCTTATTTCTGCTAATACGGCAACTGATATCATGTCTGCCATTCGACTGGCCAAAGA
>MWYV01000066.1 GCA_002050435.1 Chitinophagales bacterium 33-2
TGCGCAATCATCCGAAGGTATCTGGTAAAAACAGACTGCTCCGCATTGATTGCGCTTGAATTTTTGCCTGCCCACCGAAGCGAAGCGCAGGAGGGGCCACCTTTTTTTTCAAGAAAAAAGGTGGAAGAGGCATTTATCATAGCGTTGCTGTCCGGCAAGAAACTCCATTAGGTTATTGCAACTGCAAAACCTAAGGCCCGGTTTAAGTAATCATCAACAACGCCAGAACCAGTGCGCGTTTCATCGAAATCAAATAAATTTTCCCGGACAACAGTGATCATAAATTGAATAAGAGCACCTGCCATGCTTCTTCAATTTTATTCTGATCCAGGAGCTTTGCTGCATACTGATGCAATTCCTTTTCCATGTCGGCAGGATTAAGCGAAAAATACTGGACGATGTTTTTCATATGATCATCATCAAATGATGGTGCCGTTTCCGGAAGCGCATTTACATTGGCCAGTTTGCCCAGGTGATTTCCTGATAGAAAAGAACTGTTGCGAATGGTTTCCGGTAATGCATCGATGCCAATGCCCAATTGTGTATTTGGTTTTGGAACAATAAACAGGTTGGCTTCATTCACCCTGCAATACCAGTCTGCCCCAAGCCGCGCGACGAGGTCAAGTTTTGATTGCACGATTTTTTTTTCAGTGTTAAAGATGTCATCATCGAGGTGCATTATCAGCACTTCGCAAATCACCAGTTGGCCAGCTCCACCTTCCTCACCCAGCGATTTCACCTCATTCACCCTGCACTCAAGTTTGACCTTGCTTTCTTTCACCATGGGCGGACGAACTATTGTGGCCTTTTCTTTTGTAAATCCAGCTTTAAGAAATTCGTCAACACCTTTGGGGTATTCGCAGCTTGCCAGTGATGCCTGCTGGATCATGGGAAAACTTACAATATTGATCACCACTTCGGGTACTTCCAGCACATTCTGCAGGCTGTGTTTTGTGGTATTATCCCTTACCCTCCTTGCAGGAGAAAAGATCACGATAGGCGGATGGGAAGAAAAAAGGTTGAAAAAACTGAAGGGACTTAAATTGACATTTCCCTCTTTATCAATGGTGGAGGCAAAACAGATCGGCCGCGGAGCTATTACATGCTGCAGGAAGTATTGTTTGTCTGCGGGCTTCAGTTCCTTAAGGTCGATGATCATGGCTCAAATTTCATTATTTTTCTCAATAGCTTTTTAAAATCGTGGTTTACCTGCAGTATATCATCCTTTGGCCGGTACTTTGCATTTATTTTCTACATGAAAACGATCTTGTTTTTTAGTATGGCTGCCTGCCTCCTCATTTCCTGTGATATTTCCATCAATGGAAAACCGGAACCTAAAACAAAGGAAATGACCTATTCCTACGCCTGTGTGGACAGCTCAGTAGCAGGAAGTAAAGTAAACCGCACCATTGGAAAGGCTGGCGACTTTTTAAGAGACATTGCGGTTGATGAAAAAAATGTTACTGATAAGGTTCAGAATGAGTATGGTGAAGCCTTTCATAAAGATGCCATCGAAACAGGCACTTTTAAACTGCTGGATGACGCAGCCATTCAGTCATATCTTGATAAAGCCCTTAAAGAATTGCTGGATGTAAGAACGGCACCCAGTGCCATAGATTATAAGATCTATGCATTGAACGATACAACTGTAAATGCATTCACTTTCGGTGGAAGAATCTACATTACCAAAGCGATGTACGACAGGTGCAAAAACAGGCCGGCACTTTTGTATGCCATCATCGGTCATGAAATCGGGCATTCGGAAAAAGGCCATATTAAAAAAACCATCCAGGAGCTGATGCTGCACAACAAGATCTTTGGTGAAGAAAATGGTACGGCAGTCTTCCAGATCAAAAAATTACTCACCGGATCTTTTAACCAGAAAAACGAATTGGAAGCGGATTATTATGGCACCGACCTTAGCTATGCCCTGAACCAGGATATCTGCGCAGCAGTGGTGTTCTGGAAAGAAATGGCGGCACTGGAAAACAGGTACAGCCAACTGGAAGATTTTTTCCGCAGTCACCCTTTTTCTTCACTAAGAGCGGAGTGTCTTGAAAGCCACATCAAAACAAATTTTCAGCGGTCCTGCGGTAAATAACAAATACCTGCACAAAACTGATGTAAGCCATCCTTGCTTTTAGATTTTTCATATCTGATTTGGTGGCTATCTTTGAATCATTCCATGGGGATAGAAAAAGATATACACCAGTCAAGGTTTACAAGCGCCCGGCAAAAAGCCATGATCAATATATTATACAGTTATGGCTGGGTAATGGAAAAAATCAAAGAAGCGCTTGCAAAGGAAGATATCACCCACCAGCAATTTAACATTCTCCGGATCCTGAGAGGCAGTTTTCCCAAGCCTTTGTCCACACTGCAGATCAGGGAAAGAATGCTTGATAAAATGAGCGATACCAGCAGAATTGTAGACCGTTTGGTGGTGAAAGGACTGGTGAAAAAATCAACCTGTTCTAAAGACAAACGCCTAGTAGATGTGATCATTGCAGATAAAGGCATGAAAATTTTGAAAAAGATCGATGCCGAATCCGATCATGTAAATGAAATAATGAACAACATTTCAGAAGAAGATGCAGAACACCTGAGCTCATTACTGGACAAGTTGCGTTTTCCCGGAGGAGATTATGACTGCCTACAGGGTGGTGCTCCGGTTGTTTAACGGAATTTTTCTTCATTTTACCTTTTCGTTGGTAGTATTTCATTGGGAAATTTCTACTTTTCACCCTAAGCCATTAGCATGAAAAATCTTTTATTACTTACTTTCTCATTTTGTGCTGCATTGATCTCAAGCGCACAGATGCAGGCGCCCCAGGAATTTCGTGGTGTCTGGATAGCAACTGTTGATAATATCGACTGGCCACAAAAAAATCAGTTCAATGTAGAAAGTCAGAAAGCAGATTTCATCAGGCAACTTGATATGCATTTGGCAAATGGTATGAATGCCGTGGTAGTACAGGTGCGCCCGGCAACGGATGCATTTTATCCCTCACCCTATGAACCATGGAGCCAGTGGCTGACTGGAACACAGGGCAAAGCGCCATTTCCTTATTACGACCCATTGCAATTTATGATCGAGGAAGCGCACAAACGGGGCATGGAGTTTCACGCATGGCTGAATCCTTACCGCGCCAACTTTTCAATTGGAAAAGCATCCATTGCACCCAATCATGTTACCAGGCTGAACCCTGGATGGTTCGTGGATTATGGTGGCAAAAAATATTTTGACCCCGGAAATAAAGATGGACAAAAATGGGTGGTGAAAGTGATTCAGGATATTGTCAGCAGGTACAGTATTGATGCCATTCACATGGACGACTATTTTTATCCTTACCGTATTGCAGGCAAAGAATTTCCTGATGCAAAGTCCTATGCGATTCATGGTAATGGAATGGCAAAAGATGAATGGAGAAGAAGCAATGTGGATTCTATCATTCTAGCCATCAATCAAACAATCAGAGGAACAAAGCCATGGGTGAAGTTTGGGATCTCGCCATTTGGCGTTTGGCGTAACCAGGATAAAGATCCCATGGGTAGCCCAACGCGTGCGGGTGTAACTAATTACGATGATCTTTATGCGGATGTATTATTGTGGTTAAGAAATGGATGGATCGATTATGTGGCACCACAATTATATTGGGAAATGGGACATAAACTGGTGGCTTATGAAACCCTGATCGAATGGTGGAGCAAACATACTTACGGAAGACATATTTATATTGGCAAAGGCGTTTACCGAGCACTTGAAAAAAACAGCATCGCCTGGAAAAATCCTAAAGAGTTGCCTAACCAGATCAAACTTTTAAGAACATATCCGAATGTGCAGGGAAGTGTTTACTTCAGCAGCAAAACCTTTAATACAAATCCAAACGGATGGAACGATTCCCTAAGAAATAATTATTACCGCTTGCCTGCAGAAGTTCCGAAAATGGACTGGCTGCCAGATAATCCGGAACGAAAATCATGGTCAACGATCAGGAAACCGGTAATGCCGCCGCCGCCTAAAACAGCAATTAAAAAGAAATAAAATCTAAGCAGGCCTGTCCTGCTTTTTTTATTTAAGTATGTTTTTTTAGAGGGATATAATTGCGCTTTGACTTATAGAAAAATCTTTATCCAGATAATAATTCTGATTTTATTTATGGATGTTAGCACCGACTTTTGGGCACTGGAAATGACCTGCCCGAATGAGAATGCATATGATGGTCAGTCCATTACCTGGGAAAGAATTCTTTGAACTGGTCAGCCTCGTAGTGATTGCATTGAATGGATGTGCGCTATGTGTGATCGCTCACGAAAGGCCCTGCTGCAACATGCAACAACAAACAGCGCATCCATGATGCTTGCGATTGGGTGCTGTTATCAGGAGTCTTGCCGTTTTAGTTTATCAACCAGCAACATTGAAGAACCCTTTTTAATCGGGTAGGTGATGGAATCAATTTTCATTTATGCCATGCTCAACGCCTTTATTTTACTTTTGTACATCCTCTTTTTGTACTCCATTATCCGGTTTATCTTTACAGCCTTAATAAGAATATATGCCAGGATTTGAGTTATGGGGCGATGCGGAGAGAAAAGAAGTAAATGATGTGCTTGAAACGGGGATTTTGATGCGATATGGCTTTGACGGCCCCAGAAAAGGGATATGGAAATCGAAAGAACTGGAGGCCGCCATTTGTGAAAGATTCGGAACGCCGCATGCGCAACTCGTATCTAGTGGCACTGCTGCATTGACCACTGCTATGGCAGCACTGGGCATTGGTTCCGGGCATGAAGTGATCATGCCTGCTTTTACATTTGTGGCTTCTTTTGAAGCTGTATTGGGCGTGGGTGCTGTGCCCGTGCTTGTTGATATTGATGAAACGCTTACAATGGATCCGCTTGCTGTTGAAAAAGCCATCGGCCCCAAAACAAAATGCATCATGCCGGTGCACATGTGTGGGAGCATGGCCGATCTGGATGAATTAAAGCGCATTGCAAAAGCGCATAACCTTATTTTACTGGAAGATGCCTGCCAGAGCATTGGCGCTACCTATAAAGGAAAAAGCCTGGGTACAATTGGAGATGCCGGAACTTTTTCATTTGACTTTGTAAAAACCATGACCTGCGGAGAAGGCGGAGTGATTATGACCGCTGATGAAGAGGTGTATAAAAAATGTGATGCTTTTTCTGATCATGGACATGATCACCTGGGAGTAGACAGGGGCGCAGACCTTCATCCTTTTCCAGGATATAATTTTCGCATCTCCGAGTTACATTCAGCGGTTGGACTGGCACAGGTACGAAGGGTGGATGAATTTTTAGCGATCCAGAAAAAAAATCATGCAATATTGAAAGAAGCGCTGTCCACAATCCCAGGCATGACTTTCAGAAAAATACCGGATCCGCAGGGCGACAGCTGTTCATTTATCAGTTGGTTCCTTCCTTCTGAGGCCATCACCCAAAAAGTAATCGCTGCTTTTAAAGAACAGGGGATACTTGCAGGAAACTTTTACTGGTTTGATAATAACTGGCATTATATAAAGAAATGGGATCATCTGAAAAACCTTTCAGTTTTGTATCCATTGCATGAGGCCCAGAAAAAGGCGCTGCTTGATTTAAAAGAAAAAGATTTTGCTCAGAGTGACGCCATTATGAGCAGGTGTATCTCCACAGCAGTCAGCCTAGCATGGACAGAAGAACAGCTAAAGGAAAAAGCAGAAAGAATGGTCGGGGTTGTCGTTGGTATATTAGAAAATTCAAAACAATTGGGATGACTTTCTCCCAAAACAGATCAATTCCTCTTTTTGTAGAATTTTTGCTTCACCCACAAGCTACAATTATAGCTGCGTTAAAATCAATTCCAGTAAGGGTTTCAGGCAAAATTAAACCCACCTGAACAAATCGAAAATGTATTCCCTGGCCGTGGATTACAAATTGCACTAATTTTACGGCTCGATTTTTGAGAACCCGGCGATTTTTGCCATAGAAATATTTTAATGAGTTTAAGCCAAAGTTTACAACAGAAACTACTTCAGAAATTATCTCCACAGCAGATACAGCTGATGAAGTTGTTACAGGTGCCCACCGCCATTCTGGATGAAAGAATAAAGGAAGAACTGGAAGAAAATCCAGCTCTTGAGCTCTCCGACGATTCTCATGACGATTCTTATGAAGAAAGTAAAGATGAATTCCAGGATACATCAGATGAGAATTTTGAGGAAACGAGTTCAGAAGAACAATACGAGAATATAGATATATCAGATTATGTTTCAGAAGGAGATGATGATATTGCGGACTATAAAATGCGTGATGATAATTATGGCGAGCAGGAGGAAAAAACAAGCATGCCCTATAAAGTTGAAACCAGCTTTTATGAAGTGCTGGAATTGCAACTAGGGATGTTGAAGCTGGATGAGAACCAGTCAAGCATGGCAGAGCAGATCATTGGAAGTATAGATGAAGATGGATATTTACGAAGAGAAACTTCAGCGATAGTTGATGACCTGGCCTTCAGGCAGAATGTGATCACTACAGAAGAGGAAGTGGAAAGCCTGATAAAGAGAATACAGCAATTCGATCCGCCTGGCGTTGCAGCCAGGAATTTGCAGGAATGCCTGTTGCTTCAGTTAAGTCGCCAGAAAGAAGAAGGAAAAGAAGTAGATCTTGCCGTTGCTGCCTTAACCCGTTATTTTGATGAATTCACAAAGAAACATTATGAAAAGATCCAGCGTGGATTGAACCTGGATGATGATCAGCTAAAAGAAGTGATGATCCAGATCACAAAACTAAATCCAAAGCCGGGGGGTAATGTGGGAGAGATCAACAAGGCAGAGAGTTATGTGGTTCCTGACTTTTTTATAATGAACAATGCAGGAAAACTTGAGCTTACACTGAATTCAAAAAATGCTCCCGAAC
This sequence comes from Chitinophagales bacterium 33-2, assembly GCA_002050435.1. Classification (GTDB taxonomy): domain Bacteria; phylum Bacteroidota; class Bacteroidia; order Chitinophagales; family Chitinophagaceae; genus Flavisolibacter. The sequence goes on from MWYV01000066.1 coordinate 6,916, forward strand.
TCAGGATCAGTGAAGGTTACCGCGACATGCTGAAGGAATATGACCGCGGTGCAAAAAAGGACCGCCGACAGAAAGAAGCCGTGCTTTTTATTAAACAGAAAATTGACGCTGCAAAATGGTTTATTGATGCCATTAAACAACGCCAGCACACCCTGCTCAGCACCATGACAGCCATCATGAATCACCAGTATGATTTTTTTATTACCGGTGATGAAACCTCACTCAGGCCCATGATCCTGAAAGACATTGCAGAAAAAACCGGTCTTGACATTTCAACGGTCAGTCGTGTAGCCAACAGTAAGTTTGTACAAACAGAATACGGAACCTATCGCCTAAAATTCTTTTTCAGCGAATCACTTACCACCGACAGCGGCGAAGAAGTTTCAACAAGAGAGGTAAAAAAAATCCTCAGCGACCTCATAGAAAATGAACACAAGAAAAAGCCATTAAGTGATGAAAGGCTAACTGAATTGCTACAGGAAAAAGGTTACAATATTGCACGCCGGACAGTAGCCAAATACCGGGAACAATTAAATATTCCGGTGGCAAGATTGAGGAAGGAACTGTAACCAGGAACGGTTGCAATGTGAGCGGCTCAGGGTGCAGGAAGATATTTCCTAAGTTTGCACCATGACCGAAGAGATCCATCCGGAAGAAAAAACGGCTTTCCATCCTGTAGTACATCAAGGCGCTAAAATGATCTCTGTATTATTTCACCCGCTTTTTATTCCCCTCTATATGGGATGGTTCTTCATCTTTGTATTGAGGTTATTTCCCCAGCTGGATGCATGGAATCAAAAAAAGCTCATGATCAGCTTTTTTGTAAACTATACTTTTCTGCCACTTGCTACCATGCTCATTGCAAAAAAACTGGGCTTTATTGAATCGCTGCATTTGAAAACGCAGAAAGACAGGATCATTCCATATATCGTTACCGGTATTTTTTATTTCTGGGTATGGTACGTTTTTAAGAACCAGGATTTTCCTAAGATCGTGGTGATGTTCAGCCTTGCCATTTTCCTTTCTTCCAGTCTTGGATTGCTCGTAAACAGCTACATGAAAGTAAGCATGCACGGAATTGCTGTTGGCGTGATCATGGCTTTGTTCCTGGCAATGGGATTGTCTTCAACAGATCAACTTGGATTTTATATTTCCATTGCTTTCCTGGTTTGCGGCATCGTTTCAACGGCAAGGTTAATCAATAAGGATCACATACCGGTGGAACTGTATACAGGCATTTTTTTAGGAATTGTTACCCAGGTGATCGCTTTCTTTTTTGTGCGGTAAGAGATAAGGGTTTTATTTAGGTGCTAAAAAAACAAAAGCCCAGCCATAGGGTACGGCGGGCCTTGTTCTTCCATCCTTGCTTGCGTCAGATCAGGCGTTCAATAATTTTGAACCTTTAATATATTTAGGAGAAGGGTGATAAATAAACATGCAAGTGCCATCTTTAATAATGTCAATTACCGTGTTGGCAAGTTCCTGGGGAACTGCAGGACAACCAAAACTTCTACCCATATAAGGAGCGCCTAAGCGATGGGCGCCGATATAAGTAGCTCCATGTACAACCACAGCTCTTGCTTCTGCATTATCATTAAATTCTTTTTCAACACCACCCAGTTTTAATGAACGGCCATGCTTTCCAAAATAGATTCCTTTGGTAATATAAAAACCAAGGCTGCTTTGTAAAGATTCATGCGTATTTGAAAATTTTTCAGCGTATTGAAGACCGGTGTTTTTACCATGCGCAACAAATGTGTTGATCAGCACTTTAAAATTATCAACATCAATGATGTACATTCTTTTTTTGTCGGAACGCTGGCTGAAATCAATTACGGTTAAAACAGAAGATTTTTTTAATTGTCCGGAAGCAACCAGTTTCTGGTAACCGGTAAAAGCATAAACCATAGCCTCTTTGCTCATGCCTAATTTATCGAGCTTCATGCTATCATACAAAACAGTAGCTGCAACGGCTGCACTGAATTCTTTTTCCTCGCTTATTTCTGTAATGATTTCTGCTGGTGATGCTGCTATTGCACTGTTATTTCCAGCTTTAACAACTGGTAACAATAAAAAGGTGGCGAGCAGGCAAAAAATGGACAGGGGGAAATAAATTTTACGCACGTTTAAGGTTTTTCTGGATGAATCTAACGCCACAAAGTGTGAAAATATTGTCTCAACTCTGCACTTGCAAGCGTTAATGAAATTATTTTTTCTTGATATGGTATTGAGGAAAAAACTGATACGCGAATTTAAAAAAAATTGCCCGATAAACCTACTTTACCCTATTTATAACGCGCTTCTTAACAATGAATTCTGAAGAATAGATCTTTAATGACAAAATAAACAGACTGATCAGAAGGGGACCAAAGATGAGGCCTATAAATCCAAATAGCTGGATACCTACCAACACGCCAAAAATCGTTACCAAAGGGTGAATATTACCTAATTTTTTATTGACCATAAATCGGAAAAGGTTGTCAACCACCCCAACAATTCCAAAACCCCACAATCCCATAGCTATCCCTTTGCCAGTTTCACCCTGTGCAAATAACCAGACGGTCATTGGACCATAGATGAGTGCGGCGCCCACTACGGGCATCATGGCGGCAATGCTGGTGGCAACAAACCAAAGCCAGGGTTCACTCACTCCAATGATCAGGTAGCCGATCAACGCAACCACCCCCTGTATCAGCGCAATTAAAGGTATGGCGATGGCATTTGACATAATGATGGTCCTTGTTTCCGAACCAAGCAACTCCACATTCCCATCTTTTAAAGGAATGTATTCATAAAGCGCTTCTTCCATATTTCGCCCATTCACCAGCATGAAATAAAGGATAAAATACATACTGGCAATGAGCGTTATCGTATTGAAAGTAACCCCAAGAATTTTTGGAAGGAATTGCGCTAAATAGGTACCGAGCCTGTTGATGGTATTCGGGTCGATGATCTTGTAACCAATCATGTTGCCGATCTGTTCAGCTGCCTTTTTTAGTGAGTTGATCAATTCATCTGAATGGGTAACCACATAACTTACTTTGGTATACACAATGTTTCCAAGGAGACCTATAGGCATGAGGATCACAAAAAAAGATAAAAGCATGAGGATCCATGCTGCGGAACTGTGCCGCCATTTTCTTTTTTCCGTTAAATAAAACATTCTTTCCCGCATCACAACATAAAAAGTGATGGCACCAAGAAAGGCGGAAAGGAAGAACCAAAGCTCCAACATCAACACTATTCCCAGGAAGAGAATAATTACAATAATAAATATCTGTCTTAGAAGATTGCTGTCTATCGTAGTATTATTCATAAAAGTGAATGCAGGATGAAATTAATCAATGCCCTCAATAACATGCAATTAAATTAAACTGCTTTTAAAATTATACCTGCACTTTTTTCCACCGCCCTTTTTTGAAAAGCAAATATGCAGTTAAGGCAATGGCTGTTTCAGCAACCGGGATCGCTATAAAAACCCCTTTAGGTCCCAAACCAACAATTTTTGCAAGGAAATAGGCCAGTGGGATCTGGAACATCCAGAATCCAATAAAATTGATAAGCATAGGTGTTTTCGTATCGCCTGCTCCGTTAAATGCATTAATGAAAACCATCCCAAGTCCATAAAAAACATAGCCGGCACTAATGATCGTCAGTGCCTGAACTGCATAGGCCACTACCTGCGGATCTTTATTGATAAACCCGACGATATATTGCCCGCAGGTCATGAATAAAATAGTTACAATCCGATGCATTCCCCGCACCACGGAAAACGCCGTTAATCAGGAAAAGTAAAAGGATCACCACACTGCTGCCAAAAACAATCCTGGTATAATTCACACCCATCGCCAATACCGTTTCAGAAGCACCCATCAACTGCAATACTTCCTTTGCAAACACAATTCCTGCAATGCCAACGATCACAGATACGATCAATCCAAGATCAATGGCCTGTGCTCCTGCCCGAGCTGCTTCTTCAGGATTTTTTTCACCAACCCTCCTGGAAAAATGGCCGTGGCGCCTACACTAAATGCAACAGCGGCAGAATAAAGAATGGTAAGAAAGGATTCAGTGAGGATCACCGTAGACACAGCTTCTTTTCCCAGCCTGCTCACAAAATAAATATCCACTACCGCGAATATGGATTCCATGAACATCTCAAGAATCATTGGGACCGCAAGCATGAAAATGGCCAGCTTTAAACTCCCGGCGGTGTGATCTCTTTCTTCACCTCTAAGTGCCTGCCTTATTAATTGTAAATAAGAAAAAAACCCTGATGCCTGTAAACTTTGCCGCGACATGAAATTAATTAATAAAAAAGACCTTTTACCGATGCTGCCCTCAACAAAAACCAAAATCAACTGAATTATGATCAGCTACTGCTGCTAGTTTTCAGATCAAATATATTCTTCAATTACCTCTAAATAGGTTCCAATGAATGCCTGCTTTTCTTTCCTTTTATATTGCATAATGTAACGTGGATGGGGCAAAGCTCTTACTTCTTTGAACCACTTATGTTTTTTATTCAGTGCATTTAAATATTTATAGTTTTTACCTTCTCCAAGTGAAATCGCAACTGGCTTAACGGGCATCATTAATAGCCGGTTCATGCTGTTAATAATAAAAGGTTCGCAGATTTTTTGTACCTCACGGTCGTCATAGTAATTTATGTTTTTTCCGTTGCGAATCAATCCAAGCGGACAAACAGAACCTAAAAAACATTTTTTGAAAAAATCGGCAGGTCCTCCAAAAGCATGAATCATTTCATAAATAAATTCTGCAGATAATTCCGACTGATCCTTAAAAGGATGATCGATCCCGCAGCAGGTTTCAAGTTGTCGCGGCGCAGTAAAATTAATTCCAGTGATGCCTGCCCCGTATCTTCCGGGATTGATCCCTAAAAAAAGGATTCTTGGTTTTTGGTCATTGTAATATTTGGAATAAAATGCCTGAACAACTTCCATTACTGCTTCCTGTTTCTGTGGGTGCAGCCATTCGGTTGGCTGTGGAAGTTCAGGAGGATGCAACTCGCTGTAATAACTGATCAGTTGAGCAGACCATGAATTCATTTGTATAAAACTATTACAAACCAAATTACCGTACTTTTCGGAGCTTTGAATATCGGGTAGAATGACGGACTGAGGTGGCAAGACAATTGTCGTGATAAGTATCAACTGCAAGGAAAAGCTATAGACATGGACTTAAGAACTTATCCTGGAGAACCATTTCCATTGGGCGCAACTTGGGATGGTGAGGGAGTCAATTTTGCGATTTATGCTGAGAATGCAAGCGGCGTGGAATTATGCTTATTTAATTCTACACAACCTGAAGTGGAAACGCACAGGATCCGGATAAGAGAAAGACACAACCATGTATGGCATGTTTATCTTCCTGAATTAAATCCAGGACTGCTTTATGGCTACAGGGTTCATGGTCCTTTCGATCCAATAAACGGACACCGGTTCAACGCCAATAAATTATTGATCGATCCTTATGCCAAAGCCATTTCAGGTACCGTGCAATGGAGCGATGCGATGTTTGGTTATGAAGTGGGCCATCCTGATGAGGACCTTGCTTTCAGCACCATGGATAGTGCGCCTTTTGTTCCCAAGTCGATAGTGATTGATCAGCGGTTTGACTGGGAAAATGATCAGAAGCCGCACGTGCCCTACCACCAGACCATTATATACGAAACCCATGTAAAGGGATTCACCATGACGCACCCGGAGATTCCAGCCGCCATCCGGGGCACTTATGCTGGCCTTGCCCACCCGGTCACGATAAACTATCTGAAAGCGCTTGGCATTAATGCTATTGAGTTGATGCCCGTGCATCATTTTATTACTGATCGTCACCTCAGGGATAACAACCTTACCAATTACTGGGGCTATAATACCATTGGTTTTTTTGCACCTGATGTAAGATTTTATTCCGGCAACGGCATTTCAGGTGGCCAGGTGAATGAATTTAAGGAAATGGTGAAGACCCTGCATCAAGCAGGGATCGAGGTGATCCTGGACGTGGTTTACAATCACACGGGCGAGGGCAATCGCCTGGGTCCAACGGTTAGTTTCCGCGGAATCGATAATCATTCTTATTACAGGCTTACCCATAATCGCAGGTTTTATATGGATTATACGGGAACCGGAAATACTTTGAATGCCCGCCTTCCCAGCGTACTCCGGCTCATCATGGATAGTTTACGTTACTGGGTGCTTGAAATGCATGTGGACGGATTCCGTTTTGACCTTGCCTCCGCACTTGCAAGAGAACTGCATGATGTGGACAGGCTCAGTGCATTTTTTGATATCATTCACCAGGATCCGGTTATTTCCCAGGTAAAGCTGATTGCAGAACCCTGGGATGTGGGTGAAGGTGGTTACCAGGTTGGCAAGTTTCCTCCGGGCTGGGGCGAATGGAATGGTAAATACCGCGACTGCATGAGAGATTACTGGCGCGGCGCAGACAGTATGCTTTCGGAATTTGCAGAAAGATTTACCGGGAGCTCTGATCTCTATAAAAATGATTACCGCAGACCCACAGCCAGCATCAATTTTATTACGGCACACGATGGATTTACGCTGCACGATCTTGTTTCGTATAATGAAAAACACAACGAAGCCAATAAGGAAAATAATAATGATGGCGAAAAACATAACAGCTCATGGAACTGCGGGGTGGAAGGGCCCAGTGATGACCCACAGGTGAATGCCTTACGCGATAAGCAAAAACGCAATTTCCTGACAACACTTTTTCTTTCCCAGGGTGTTCCCATGATTGTTGCGGGTGATGAGATCAGTCGTACCCAACAGGGAAACAATAATGCTTATTGCCAGGATAATGAACTTTCCTGGATCAACTGGAAAGCTGCAGACACAAAACTTCTCAACTATACAACAAGGCTCATCCATTTTTATAAATCACACCCGGTTTTTTCAAGAAGGAAATGGTTTAAGGGCCTCCCTATAAAAGGCACTGGAGTGGAAGACATTGCCTGGTTCCAGCCTGGTGGTGAAGAAATGGATGAAGAAAACTGGCAGCTCGATTTTGCAAAATCCCTGGGTGTTTATCTGAACGGAAATGGTATCAGGTCCAGCGGCCCCAAAGGTGAGGCAATTGTGGATGATAGTTTTTACATCATTTTTAATGGCGCCCACCACGACCTTAATTTTAAATTACCTGCAAAAAAATTCGGGAGTACCTGGATCAAGTTGATCGATACCAGCCTCGATCAGGTAGATGAACCTACTGAAATTCATACAGCAGAAGAAACCATCCGGGTGCCTGATCGTTCCGTGTTATTATTTAAACACCCTTTGTCATAAAATGATAAAAACTGATCCTGAAAAAAGATCAATCGGCATATACTTTATTGATGGTGTGGCCCATGTTCGGGTATGGGCACCAACTGCCGAAAATATGCATGTTGTGATTGATGAGAAACAATATGAACTGCAGAAGGAAAAATATGGATACTGGAATACCACTTTAGCTGATTTGCGCGAAGGACAGCTCTATAAATTTCTGATCGATCATCAAAAAGCATTGCCCGATCCGGCATCACTTGCACAACCCAACGGCGTTCATGAACACTCCGCAATTGTGGACCTGGATCAATTCAGATGGACTTCCATTGAATGGTTGGCACCACCACAAGAGGAATGGGTGATCTATGAATTACATGCTGGTTGCTTTTCAGCCAAAGGTAATTTTGAAGAAATTGCAGAGCGGTTGGATCACCTGGTGGAGTTAGGCATCAATGCTATTGAAATTATGCCGGTGGCGCAATTTCCGGGTGACAGGAATTGGGGTTATGATGGTGTTTACCCTTTTGCAGTTCAACATGCTTATGGGGGCGCACATGCACTTCAGAAATTGGTGGATGATTGCCATAACAAGGGTATTGCAGTAATCCTGGATGTGGTTTATAACCACCTTGGCCCGGAGGGAAATTATCTTGGGGCTTATGGTCCTTACTTCACGGAAAAATACAAAACGCCCTGGGGTGGAGCCATTAATTTTGATGATGCCTATTGTCATGGCGTGCGCCATTATTTTATTGAAAATGTGATGATGTGGTTCAGGGATTTCCGCATCGACGGCTTAAGGCTCGATGCAGTTCATGCGATAAAAGATTTCAGTCCGCAGCACATCCTTGAAGAAATCAGTTCACAGGTAGAAGCACTTCAGAAAATAACAGGAAGAAAACATTACCTGATCGCAGAAGTTGACCTGAATGATACAAGATTTATCAGGCAAAAAGATAAAGGTGGTTATGGAATGCATGCGCAATGGGTTGATGAATTTCACCATGCACTGCGCGTTACTGCAGGTGGCGAAAGGTCTGGTTATTATGAGGACTTCTCCGGCATCAGGGATCTTGCCAAAGCATACACAGATGCCTATGTGTATGACGGACAGTTTTCAGAAC
>MWYV01000011.1 GCA_002050435.1 Chitinophagales bacterium 33-2
GCTTGGGAGAATGCATACACAGAAAGAATTAATAGGACCATTAAAGAAGAATATTTGAATCATTGGAAGATCAACGACTATGCATCCCTAAAGAAAATGGTAAGGAAAGCTGTACATCATTACAATAACAAAAGAGGTCATTCGAGTTTAAATAGAATGAGCCCAGTAGAATTTGAAAATTATGTGCAAAACCTTCCTATTGATAAGCGACCCAATGAATTAATTTACAAGAAATTAAATACGGTATCCACAAAGTAATTGTGAATACTAAAAGAAAAAAGTAGCAAAAAAGAAAAGGATAGTAATAATAGTAATAGTAATTTAAAAATGTCAACGCTATTTAGGCAAGTACAACCATTAACCATTGCCTATTGACCATTGACTTGCCCCCATTCACCCTAAACTTAACACTAGCCGAATTTAGCATTCCGGTTTTTCTATTCCTTCAATTTCTTAGGTTTGCTGTCCAAATAGAACATTATGAAGAAAGTTGCTGTAATTGGTGCTGGCACCATGGGTAATGGAATTGCGCATGTTTTCGCACAAAATGGATTTCAGGTAGCGCTGATCGATGTATCGCAGGAGCAGCTAGACAAAGCTGTTCAAACCATTCGCAAAAACCTGGACAGGCAGGTAACCAAAGGAAGTATTGATGAAGCGGCTAAAGATGCAGCGATAAAAAACATTTCCACTTTTACAGATATGGCCAGGGGCGTTGCTGATGTAGAACTGGTAGTGGAAGCGGCCACTGAAAATATTGATCTGAAGCTGAATATTTTTAAACAGCTTGATGCGCATGCGCCTAAAGAAGCCATCCTTGCGAGTAATACTTCTTCTATTTCCATTACCAGGATCGCAGCGGTTACTTCCAGGCCGGGAAAAGTGATCGGAATGCATTTTATGAATCCTGTTCCTGTTATGAAACTCGTTGAGATCATCAACGGGTATGCAACTGAAAAAGAAGTGTCCGAAAAAATAACTTCCCTCAGTAAGGATCTGGGTAAAATACCCTGCGTTGTAAATGATTATCCTGGTTTTATAGCCAACCGGATTTTGATGCCGATGATCAACGAGGCAATTTATAGCTTATACGAAGGTGTTGCCGGTGTTGAAGAAATAGATACCGTAATGAAACTGGGCATGGCGCATCCCATGGGTCCTTTACAACTCGCCGATTTCATTGGCCTGGATGTGTGCCTGAGCATTTTGAATGTGTTGCATGATGGATTCGGAAACCCTAAATATGCACCTTGCCCTTTGCTTGTAAATATGGTGATGGCAAAAAAGCTGGGCATCAAATCTGGCGAAGGATTTTATACCTACACAGCCGGCAGCAAAGAACTTATTGTAAGCCAGGGATTCCGGAAAGCATAAAAAAAGCGCTTCGGTTGAAGCGCTTTTTTTTGGATGAAGATCTTATGATCTTACTTTCTTTTTGCCTACCACCCCTGAAATTCCGAGGCTGGTTACAAAATGATAATTATTTGTTTCATTCGTTAGTGGTATCCTGTACTGGGTTTGAATGTAGAGAGAAGCCTCATCAAAAATATTGATCTTGAAACCTCCGCCTAATGGGAGAAATCCTCCGTAAGAACTTTTATAACGGCTGGCACCAACTCCTGCAATAAGATAGGGCGTAAATACATAGCGCTCCGGAAACATTTTAAAATTGAAAGAAGCATCAGCCTCCAGCAATAGTGATTCATCACTCATGGAGGCCTGGTTTTTAACTGGCATTCTTACAAATGAAGCGCCCAAAGTACCTGCGAAATCAATATACTTGTGTAAACCTGTAAAATAAGTAAGTGCAATACCAGGACTCATTTCTTTAAAATCAGCCCACTGGTTGTTTCTCAAAACATTGTTCAGGGAAGCGGCACGAATTCTCTGCGGTGTGGTGTAATCATTAAAAAAGAAACTCACGCCAATTGCAGGTGCACGCAGGTCATCGTTGGTATTTTGCGCCCAGCCAGTTAATGTAAAAACAACTACACAAATAACTGAAGCAAGAATTTTCTTCATAAAAGCTAGTTTGGTTTAAGCTGGACAAAAATAATCCCTGGAGATTTAAAATATCAAAATATTTATCCCTAGTTGTTGACAATTAATTCTTTTCTATTACTTCCACTTTAACCTGGGTAAGACCCCTCTTAGTATAGCCCAGAACTTCAGCTGCTGACTTGCTCAGGTCTACGATCCTTTTCATGCGGGCGTGGAGCCTGTCATTGGTTTTTACAATTACAAATTTGTTGTTGCGGAGGTTGGTCACTTTAAGCCAGGTGCCGAGCGGTAGGATGTTGCAGGCGGCAGTAAGCTTTTGATGGGTGTACACTTCTCCACTAGCTGTAGGGCGTCCATTGAACTTGTCGGCATAATAGCTGGCAATTCCGTAATAAACCTTTTTATTGGTTTCTATGGGAATAAACTTCTTTTTGCTTTCGCCAATTTCGGTGAAGGAAACCAGCAAGGGAGCAAGAATCAGTAAGAACAGGTAGCGCATAGGATGGGTTTTGAGTCATTGAATCGTGCTTCTTAGCTCAACCATTTCTATCTGTAAAATAAGGCTAAATGTTTTAAAAGGCCAGTTTTCGGGAAAGCAAGGCATTATCACCTGGAAATCAAGGCATAATCTACAAGTGCCATTGCCGTAATGGCCTCTAGAACAGGCGGTACACGCAGCGCGATGCAAAGGTCGTGACGCCCTTTAATGGAAAAGTCTTCGGTTTGCCCGGTTTCTGTGTTCCATGAATGCTGTACCTGGGGTGTGGATGAAGTAGGCTTTACCACGATGCGGAAAACAATTGCATTTCCGTTTGTTAATCCCCCAATGATTCCACCGGCATGATTGGTTGCAGTTTTTCCCGAACCGTCAATGATCTGATCGTTATGATCGCTGCCAAACATCCTGGCGGCCGAAAAACCTGCCCCAAACTCAATACCTTTTACAGCCGGAATGGAAAATGCAGCATGAGCCAGATCGGATTCAATGGAATCAAAAAAAGGCGCACCCCAACCCACAGGACAACCTTCCACCCTGCATTCCACAATGCCCCCCACCGAATCTTTTGCATCAATGGCTTTTTGCATTCCCTTCTCAAGATCTGTTTCCCCTCCAATTTCAAGAATACGCGCATGGATGTTAAGATCTCCAAGGATCTTTTTTGCAATTACACCCGCAGCCACCAAACATACGGTGAGCCGCCCACTGAAATGTCCTCCACCCCTGTAATCTTCAAAACCTCCGAATTTCTTATGGGCAACAAAATCTGCATGTCCGGGCCTCGGCACAGCGCGCTGCTTTTCATAATCGGAAGACCTGGTATTGTTGTTTTCAAACAATATCGTTAAAGGAGCGCCCGTTGTAAACCCATTGAAAACACCACTTAAGAATATCGGTTGGTCGTCCTCCTTGCGTGGTGTGGTACCTTTTTGAATTCCTCCTTTTCTTCTTTCAAGGTCTTCTCCAAAATCATCTGCATGAAGAGGAATTCCAGGCGGACAACCATCAATGGTAATTCCAACCGACGGTCCGTGCGATTCGCCAAAAATGGTGGTCCTGAAAATACGTCCAAAAGAATTCATTGTTGTAAAGATACAGTTGCACCTGATTGGCGCAGGTGGTTATAAAATTCGGGATAAGATTTATTGATCGCCTGGGCATTGCTGATGGTGGTAGGCCCGGAAGCACCCAAAGCCGTTACAGCACATGCCATGGCAATCCGGTGGTCATTATGTGCATCAGCCGCAGCACCTTTTAACTCTTTTCTACCCCTGATGACCAGGTAATCGTCCTGAATACTGATATCTGCGCCAAATTTTTTCATTTCCGTTACAATACTTACTGCCCGGTTGCTTTCTTTTTGTTCCAGCCGGTGCAACCCTTCGATTACGGTAGTTCCATCACAATAAACAGCAAGGGCAGCAAGTGGGGGAAAAAGATCCGGACAATCAATTGCGTTAAAATGAAATGCTTTGAGAACAGATCGTTGTATACGCACCTGTTTTTCTTCAATGCTCATAATCCCCCCGGCCTGCATCAGGGCTTGTAAAATTGCTTTGTCGGCCTGTGAAGAAAAACTATTCAATCCTGTCACCACTACATCACCCGAAATTGCACCCGCCACCAATAAAAAAGCAGCACCACTCCAGTCACCTTCAATCGTACATTCTACCTCGCGTGGTTGTGGTTTTTGCGCATCATCAAAATAAAATGTTTTGTAGTTTTTGTTCTCAGGAAGTTTCAAACCAAAATCTTTCATCACTTCCAGAGTGAGATCTATATAAGGACGGCTTTTTAAATTTTCTACTTCAATACTAACCTCGCGTGCACCTGAAGCAGCAAATGCCATGAGGAGGCCTGTAAGATATTGTGATGAAACAGAACCATCGATACGGATATTGGCGGGACGTAAAGGCCCTTTAATTTGCAGCGGCAGGAAACCATTGGTGGAATGGACTGCTACGCCCAGGTCTAAAAATACTTTTTCAAATAAATCAACCGGACGCATTAACAAACTTCCTTTTCCGGTTACAGTGATAGGCTGTTCTGCAAGTGCTGCAATGGGTGTGAATAAACGCGTCGACAATCCACTTTCGCCGGCATCAATGCCATTGCTTTTGGGAACAATGCCTGAACTCTGAATAGTTAAACTACCATCTTCAAATACAATGGTTGCACCAAGTTGTTGAATGATGGAAGCAGCGGCTTTTTCATCAGATGAAAAACCGGGATTGTGAATGATCGTTTTGCCTGTTTTCACCAGTGCTGCCGCAAGTGCTCTTTGCATGTGACTTTTAGAAGGTGGAGCAGCAATCGTTCCGTTGATAAATGATGGTTGAATGGTTACCTGCATATTATAATTCTTCTGCCAATTGATTCAGGCTGATCGGATGAATGATTCCCTGGCCGGTTTTTTTTATTAAGATAAAATTGATGGTTGTGCCGGATCGTTTTTTATCCATAGTAAGCACCTCTAGCACTTTTCCTTTTTCATAATCCAGTTGTACCGGAAGCTGATACTTTTCAAGCAACGCTTCTACCCTTTCTCTTTGTTTAAACCCAAGCAGGTTTTCTGATAATTTTGCTGCGAAAGACATCCCGATTGCAATGGACCTTCCATGTGAAAGTGCATACAGGTTTTCAATAGCATGTCCCAGTGTATGTCCAAAATTGAGCAGCTTGCGTTCCCCCGTTTCAAACTCGTCCTTCATCACAACTTTGTGTTTTAGCCTCACGTTTTTTTGGATCAGTTCACCAGCCAGTTTTTTATTTTTCATGAACAATGCAGGCGATGATTGTTCGAGCTCTTTAAACATGGCCGCATCTTTCACACTTGCATGTTTAATAATCTCTGCGAAACCATTGTACCATTCTGCATCCGGAAGGGATGCAAGAAAATTCAGATCATGTAAAATAAAGGAGGGCTGGCGGATGAGCCCTGCCATATTTTTGTACACGCCCACATCCACACCGTTCTTTCCACCAATGGAAGCATCTACCATGGCCAGCAAACTTGTAGGAACAAAACCAAACCGGATCCCACGCATGTAAATTCCAGCGACATAACCTGTAATGTCTGTAACAACACCGCCCCCTACCCCTACAAGGGTGAAGTTCCTGTCGCATTTCAACCCGATCAATTCTTCAATAATTGAATCAACGGCAGCCTGGTTCTTGTATGCTTCGCCTGGTTTTAAAATAATAGTGTTCCAGTTTCGGAATTTTTTAGTGTGTGCTGAAAAAACATTTTCATCCGTCAGCAGCACGGTCGTTCTCTGATCAGCAATATGCTTTAAAGATTGAAAACTTTCTGCAGGATAATATGCTACAGTAGCCTGGCTGAACCTGAAATATTTTTTGTTCATCAGCTATTAAAAATTTTGTTCTGATGGTTAATACTTTCCATGTGCACGGCATCAAGGTATTTAACTATAAAATCCTGGCTCAAACCATATTTCACACCCTTGGCAACGGCTTTCTCAAGAATCTCATTCCAACGCCTGGTTTGCAATATGGTGATATTGTTTTCTTTTTTATACGCTCCGATCCTTTCAGCGATCACCATGCGGTTGGCAAGCAGCAACAACAATTCATCATCAAGATTGTTGATCTGCTGGCGCAATCTTTCGAGCACCTGGTGAAATTCTTCTGAACTGATGTCTTCTTTTCTCCAGATAATACCTTCCAGTAAAACATCCAGTTCTGCGGGCGTAATTTGCTGTGCGGCATCGCTCCAGGCACTGTCGGGCATCATATGGCTTTCAATCATCAACCCATCAAAATCCAGGTCAATGGCCTTTTGTGCCACTTCCTGTAAAATATCTCTTCTTCCGCAAATATGGGAAGGATCATTGATCATGAGCATTTCAGGATTTCTTCTTTTCATTTCAATGGCAAGGTGCCACATGGGTGCATTCCTGAATTCTGTGTTGCCGTAAGAAGAAAATCCCCGATGAATCAGGCCTATGTTTTTAATGCCTGCTTTTGAAACTCTTTCTACTGCTCCCGTCCACAGATCGATATCCGGGTTGATGGGATTTTTGATCAGCACCGGCACATCCACACCACGCAGTGCATCAGCCACTTCCTGTACACTAAATGGATTTACAGTCGTTCTTGCGCCAATCCATAAAACATCAACATCAAAATGCAAAGCATCATACACTTGTTTCCCTGTTGCTACTTCAACCGCTGTTAACAAACCTGTTTCTTTTTTTGCCTGCTGCAACCAGGGCAAACCCTTTGCACCTACGCCTTCAAAACTTCCCGGCCGTGTTCGGGGTTTCCAGATGCCTGCCCTTAATATATCGACCTGGTTAATGGCAGCAATCTGTTTTGCAGTCGTTACCATCTGTTCCTCTGTTTCTGCACTGCACGGACCTGCAATGAGCAAAGGACGCTTTGACCATTTTTCCATGATGTTTGTTTTACTGTCGGGTGCTGTTGTTTCCATTTACGAATTATTTAAAGTTATTTAATGATTTTGCTGATCGAGTTGGCATTTTTAATGAGCGCTTCCAGGTAAACATTATTTTCCTTTTCCAGGCAGGATTTAAATTTTTTAAGCTGGCTGATATGTTCATTCAAAACATCCAATACGTTTTCCCTGTTCTGCATAAAGATGGGCACCCACATGTCAGGGTTGCTTTTTGCCAGCCGCACCGTACTTTCAAAACCTCCGCTTGCCAAAGAGAAAATCTTATCCTCTTCTTTTTCTTTTTCCAGAACCGTATTCGCCAAAGCAAAAGAGGTTATGTGTGAAATGTGACTAACATAAGCTACATGCAGATCATGCTCTATAGCATTCATGTATTGGATTTTCATTCCGAATGCGCGGTAAATATTTTCCACCAGCAGCAATGCATCATCATCTGATTGTTCTTTTTCGCAGATAACAACAGCTTTGCCTATAAACGCACCGCTTACCGCCGCATCGGGGCCACTGTATTCTGTTCCCCACATCGGATGCGTAGCAACAAAACGACCCCTGTTTGCTTCATGCGCCACCACGTCGAGCAAAGATTTTTTTAGAGAACCTACATCCATTACCACCTGGTTGCTGATAAGGTTCATGATAAGAGGAAGCATGTTTTCAGCAACATCCACCGGCACAGCCAAAATAATAAGATCTGCATCAAGTGCTTCTTCCAATGGACGGATCACATCTACCAAACCTAGCGCAATTGCTTTTTCGGCGTACACTTTATTGCAATCAACACCTGTAATATGCTGCGCCAGGTTCATCTCTTTTAAGGCAATTGCCATTGAACCCCCTATTAATCCTGTACCTATGATTGTAACCTTCATGAATTTTATTTGATTCTTCGAATGGCTTCTAAAATAATTTCCTCCGGACTACACAAACTGGCCCTGGTAAACTGCGCACCAGCGGAACCAAAAATAGTTCCCGGTGTAATAAAGATCTTATAGCGCTGAAGCACTTCATCACTAAAATCAAAAGCGTCTTTATAATGACCAGGAATTTTTGCCCAAATAAATAATCCTCCCTGTGAATTAGTAAACCTGCAGCCAAGTTTATTTAATAAAATAAACATCAGATCTCTTCTCCCCTTATAAATCGTATTGAGACCATCGAACCAGTCTTTATCTAACTTCAATGCTTCAATTGATGCCAGCTGCAATGGTTTGAACATACCACTATCCATGTTGGATTTAAATTTCAACACCTGGCCGATCATGTCACTGTTGCCACATAAAAATCCCATCCGCCATCCAGCCATATTATGTGATTTGCTTAAAGAATTCAATTCAAGTGCAATATCCATTGCGCCCTTTGCTTCAAGCATACTGCGCGGATCATTGTTGAGAATAAAACTGTAGGGATTGTCGTGACAGATCATGATGTTGTGCTTCTTTCCAAACCGCACCAGCTTTTCAAACAGGTCATTTGAAGGCAATTGCCCGGAAGGCATGTGCGGATAATTAACCCACATCATTTTTACATTTTGCAGTCCCTGTTTTTCCAGTGTTTCCAGGTCAGGTTCATAACCATTTGATTCATTTAATTCATACGCTCTGAAGTTTGCACCGGAAAGTAAAACGGCACTTTGATAAGTTGGATAGCCCGGATCAGGAATGAGCGCAATGTCACCTTCCTGTAAAAAGGTCATGCAGATATGCATGATGCCTTCTTTTGATCCGATCAGGGGTAATATTTCCTTTGCAGGATCAAGCGCTACTTTATACCATTTCCTGTACCATTCAGCAATAGCGTTTCTTAATACCGGGATGCCTTTGTAAGACTGGTAACCATGATTTGCAGGATCGGCCGCCGTTTCCTGCAATACTTTTATTACAGCTGCATGCGGGGCAAGATCCGGGCTTCCGATTCCCAGGTTGATCACCTGGGCTCCTTCCTGGTTCATGCGTTCAATTTCTGCCAGTTTTCCGGAGAAATAATATTCATTTACCAGGTGCATTCTTCCTGCTGTTTCCATTTTATTCACTGTTATTGCTTCTTTCATCCAAATAAAAAATCCCGGCTGTTACGGCCGGGATCCTAAAATGTTTTATATATAAACAAAAGCTATCCTGGCACTATTGTACAATAGAAGTAAGAATAATACCAACGATATGCTTTAAATAGGCTCATTCCTTACAAATATAAAATCCTTTATAATATAAAATCAAATAATTATCTTCTTACAGAATCCGCTTCATTCATCCTGATGCGTCTTCCTTTATATTTTTTCCCATCAATAGCCGTCATCATTTTAGTGGCTGACTGCTTATCTATTTCCACCCAGCTGTTCATTTCTTTCATATCGATCCTGCCCAGAACATCTTTGTTCAACTCACTCATGTCAAGAATAAATTGCAAAAAGCTGGCTTTGTAAAACCCATCTTTGGTTCCAAGATTAACAAATAACCTGGTAAAACTTCCGCTTCCGCCAAAATCCCTGCCCTTTGTATCGCGTCTACGATCTGACCCTCTGTCGTTCCTGCCTTCACTCACACGGGCCCTGTCACCACGATCTCTTTCCCTGGCATTAAGATCTTCTGCATTTTCGTAGTACCTGAGAAAACGGTCAAATTCCATAGCAGCCACTCGCTTTAGCACTTCTTCTTTGGAAACATCCTTAAATTTTTCCTCAAGCATAGGCATATAAGTCTCATAATCTCCATGGCTGATGTCGGCCTGCAGAAGCTTATCCATGAAATAATAGAACTGCTTACGGCAAACATCTTTTCCAGTCGGAATTTCCAGTTTATGGAAAGGCACCTGCACCATTCTTTCTATCTGCCTGATTCTTCCTGTTTCCCTTGTATGAACGATAGACATACATACACCGGTTTTACCGGCACGACCCGTTCTTCCACTGCGGTGTGTGTACACTTCAACGTCATCTGGCAATTCAAAATTGATCACGTGGGTGATTCCCTGCACATCAATACCCCTGGCAGCTACATCGGTAGCAATAAGAAGCTGAAGCGTTTTTTCACGGAATTCATCCATTACCTTGTTGCGTTGGGCCTGGGTAAGGTCACCATGCAAAGCATCGATATCGTATCCTTCCCTTGTAAGTTTCTCAGCTATTTCCTGGGCATCGGCTTTTGTACGGGTGAAAACGATCCCATACATGCCTGGATTAAAATCAATCAGGCGCTTAAGCGCTTCGTACCTGTGTTGGGCGCTGGTAACAAAATACTGGTGATCCACCATAATATTGGCGGTATTCATTTTTCCCACCGTGATTTCCACCGGGGCATCCATATATTTCTTGCTGACCTTCCTGATCTCTGCAGGCATGGTGGCACTGAACAACCAGGTACTGTCACGCTGCGGTGTGTTTTGAAGGATAAACTCAATATCTTCCTGGAACCCCATGTTCAGCATTTCATCTGCTTCATCAAGCACCACATATTTGATCTGTTCCAGATTGATGGCCTTTCTTTCTATTAGGTCGATCAATCGCCCGGGTGTGGCTACGATCACATGTACACCTCTGCGGATATCCCGGATCTGCATGCTTATGGAAGTGCCTCCATAAACGGCAACTACGTGAATGCCGCTCATGTGCTTTTTAAAAAGCTCCACTTCATTTACGATCTGCATACAGAGTTCCCGGGTAGGACAAATAATCAGGGCCTGTGGATATTTTTGCTGGGGATCTATGAGCTGCAGTAAGGGCAAACCAAACGCGGCCGTTTTTCCAGTGCCTGTCTGGGCGAGACCGATCAGGTCTTTTGTTCCGGATAGCAGCACGGGAATCGCCTTTTCCTGGATCGGTGTAGGCGTTTTATAACCAAGTTCTTCTATAGATTTTAAAAGCTTTTCCTGTAAGCCTAGCGCTTCAAAGGTCATCATAAAAAATTTGTGCAAAGGTAATTGAAGGAGGCGAAGATAAATCAGGCACCGCGAATTGGTTGGTGCCGGAAAAATCGAAAAGCCATCCCGCGAACAGGACGGCTCTAACGATTGCTTGCCATATAAAAAATATTTATACCCAAAGCGCAGGCTGCGCTTTATTTATTACTGGGTACGTGCTGAATCAGGAAAGGCATTGATTGTATCACCAGTGTTCATATTCAGGGTGTCCACTGTTAAAGGCGGTGGAGGTGGAATTGAATTGGTGGTTGAATCTGTATCCGTTGTTGTTTCAGAAGTGTCGTTACAGGCTATTAAAGAACCTGCAATCAAAATGAGTCCTAGGAACTTTTTCATTGTGTTCGTATTATTAGAATTAATTAGATTTTACTGAGTCCTTTCTTGCTTCCGTAGCTGAATCAACTTTTGCAGCCTGCTTTTCGCTCCATTTTTTCAATGAATCGATTTGTGCCTGCGCGGTAGAATCAATATTATCGAGCAAAGTGTCTTTGCGTTGATCAATCGAATCTACAGTTGATGAAGCCTGGTCCTGATTATTACAGGCCACAAGCGAAAGCACCATTATGAAGCATATACTTAGAGTTCTCATATTAATAGTTACGCGTTGTATCCTTGATAGTAGAATCAAGTAAATCCTTTTTAACACCAGTCATAGAATCGATGTTTTCTTTTCTTTGTTCTGCAGTTGAATCAATAATATCTTTTCTTGCATTGGCTACTGAATCCAGAGAATCTTTTTCAGTTCTTGCAGTGTCGGCAGTGTTGTTACATGCAGTAAAAATTCCAGCAACAGCGATTAACATGAATACCTTCTTCATAATTGTTTTTTTATTTGTTTTAATTGGCAGAATCCTTATCTAAAGCGCCTTCCACCTTATCTTTAAGATCCCTTGCCTTTGCCTTGGTTGAATCCCAGGTTTTGGTGGCGAAAGAATCAAATTTTTTAGCTATTGAATCTGTTTTTTGTTCGGTTTCGGAATTTGTATTATTGCATGAAATCAACAACAACATCACCAGGCCCGTCAACAATTTGAAATTCATTGATTTCCGCTTTGATACTCCATTAATACAAAAGCACAAAAAAGGTAACCCTGAATTTTAAAATATTTTTTTTAACAGGTGATGGGGTTACTATTTTTAGATTTTGGTATTAAACTTCGAGCGATTGAAATTGGACAATAACGAAAATGCATTATTGCAGGGTTTGGCCAGGAACGACAAAAGGGCGATCGAATCTATATATAAGGATAATTATAATCTTATTCAGGCCTTGGTAATCAATAATAATGGCAACAGTGAGGATGCCAAGGATATTTTCCAGGAGGCCATGATCGTGTTATTTGAAAAGGTGAGATCCGGAGATGTAACCCTGAATTGCCAGGTGCGCACCTTCATTTATTCCGTGAGCAGGCGTTTATGGCTTAAAAGACTGATGACGATGAACCGGTTCCAGGTTGCTGAAGGTCACGAGGAAATGGTTAGTGTGGACGAGGAAATGGAAGAACATGAAAAGAGAAATAATGATTTCCTGATCATGGAAAAAGCAATGGGAGGCCTTGGTGAACCTTGTAAAAGCCTTCTTGAAGCCTTTTACCTTCAGAAAAAAAGCATGCAGGACATCGCCTCTGGTTTTGGGTATACTAATCCTGAAAATGCCAAGAACCAGAAATATAAATGCCTGATGCGCCTTAAAAAACTGTTTTTTTCTCAATATAAAAATGAGTCGCCGTGATAGAAGACATTAAAATACTGGAAGCTGTTGAGCGCTACATTTCAGGGCAAATGTCGCCTGATGAAAGGGTTTATTTTGAACAATTAAGGAAAACCAACCCTGATATTGATCAAATGGTGGTGGAACATACCTTCTTTCTGCAGCAGATGAACCGGTTTGATGAAACCCGGAAATTGAAAAATAACCTGGCTGAAACCCATATCCATCTCTCGGAAAAAGGATTGATCAGATCTCCACGCCTCAAAGGAAAAGCAAAAGTCATTTACCTCTATAATCGCTATAAAAAAGTTTCTGCCATTGCGGCCTCCATCGCGGGCATAACGGCCCTTACCTTCAGCGCTCTGGTATGGTCGGTTTCACCTGAAAAAACTGCCAACAAATCTGATATTGTAAACCTGAGCAGGGATATTCAGAGCATCAGCCAGAAAGTTGGTGAAATTGAAAAAAAGAGCCAGGAGATGGATGAGAAGATCACCCAGGTTACAACTCCGGCAACTGATCTTCCCATTCAATACAAAAGCGGAGGCACCGGATTCCTGGTGGATGCAAAAGGCTATATCGTCACCAGCGAACACGTTATTCAAAATGCCCGCAATATAGCCGTGCAGGCGTTTAATGGGCCTGATCTCCCAGCTACCGTAGTGTTCAGGGATGCTGCAAGAGATATTGCCATATTGAAGATCACGGATAAAAATTTTAAATCTCCCGGTACCATCCCTTATCACATCAGGCGCTCCGGTGCTGATATTGCTGAACCCATTTTCACGCTTGGATTTCCACGCAATGATATTGTCTATGGTGAAGGCTATTTATCTGCGAAAACAGGTTATCGCGGCGATACGCTCACCTGTCAAATCACCGTACCTGCCAACAGGGGCAACAGCGGAAGTCCCATCCTTAACTTCAACGGGGAAGTGATCGGTATATTAAGCGGGAAGCAAAGTAATGCCGAAGGTGCTGTTTTCGCGATCCATTCAAAATATATAGTGAATGCCATCAATGAATTGCAAAAAGATTCCGCACACCAGTTGATAAAACTTCCTTCCGCTTCACAGTTAAAAAACGCAGAGCGACAACAACAGGTTAAAAAGATCGAATCTTTCGTTTACATGGTCAAAGTGGATTAAGCTTACCTTATAAAAATATAAAAACCCTCATTGAAGGGTTTTTTCTATTAAAGATCTCAATGATCCCATAGATGTCCGGGGTAGGCACCGGATGCCACCTGGTTCTCTAAACTTTTTTGTACCACAGGTGCATCTTCTTTATACGTCACCCCAAACCATTGGGAAGAAGTTGGAATCACTTTTATGATGCCCAGTCCTTTTTTAATAAACTGGTCAGCTGAAAAAGGGATCAGGTATTCAGATTTCGGGTCTGCTATATTTTCGGCCAGAAAAACCTGGAAACCTTTTTCAAGAAAATCAAAAAGAGAGGGATGGAAACACCAGAAATTCATCGAAGCCTTTGCCTCCTCAGGCAAAATTTCTTTTCCACCCTGGGGATCTTCATAAACCATTTTACCGTTTTCCCTGTAAATTTTCAGTCGCTCGTTTATGGCCACCAGGTTGTTATCAACATCCACCTCACATACGCCACGGCTTACGGAACCATGCTCAGACAGGGTTTTGGAAAGTTCATATCCTATAATGGCATACACCTGTCGCTTATACAAATCTGAAGCTGCCTAAGAGTCATTACGTG
>MWYV01000060.1 GCA_002050435.1 Chitinophagales bacterium 33-2
GTGGTAGACAATGGTAAATCCATCATGTTCCCACACAAGCAGCTTTACAGGCGTGCGCGGACCATTAATAAAGATAAAAGCATCCACCTCATAATCTCTGCGAAATGGGTGATTTAAGGGCTCCATGAAAAGTCTTGATGATGAGTAAATATATTAGCAAGGTGCGGTCAAATCAAGAGTAGTTAGACGTAGGGATACTTTTGCATCCATACTTCCATAATATATAATGTTTTAGGAAGGCAGTCTACGATAGTTTCCGTAATACTTGGTGAATGTTTTCCTCCCAAAGCAAGGACATGTCATTTTTTTACAAAAAACAAAGAAAATAATAGATTTTATATATGTTATATTAAGTATTTATAATTTAATTATATATGAATTTCACTTCTGTTTTGTAAATATTAATTTATTAAAGAATCTTGCCGCCTCATTTTTTTTAAACATTTAAAACCATTCTCAGTGAAAAAGTTAGTAGTATTTTTTCTCGCAGTTTGTTTGTTAGCAGCTTGTAAGAAAGGGACTGATAACCATTTAGAAAGTTCTTTAGAATCATCGCTTAGTGTTGAATCCAGTGTTGATCTCTCTGCAATTGCTTCAACATTTTTATGGGATTCCACCTTTGCCCTTGTTATGGAAAAAGCAGTTAACAATTCCGTAGACATTCACCAGATCCTTGGTGTAGAAGGTGGTTCTGGTGCGATTGCAGAACATCATGAATTAATGGATTCATCTCCTAGTTTTAAAGATGTTATTGAGTTCTATGACAACCTGGGAGTTGACACTTCTGTAGTATTAACTAAGCAGGCAGAAGTTTTTGCCGCTTGGCTTCAATTACTTGACGAAAATCCTATTTTTGCAAGGCTTGATTTACAAGATCAATTATGGGTTATCAACGATATAAAAGATACCATTAAAACCGAAACATTTAGACTAGCTAATCCAACTAATCCTCTAGTTCAAACATTTGAAAATATATTGGTTAGAGTAAGTACAGACCCTGTGATTATAGAAAATGGATTATCATGGGGCGAAGTTGTAGAATGTGCCGTTGGTTCTCTTGGTGGAGCGTTAGGAAATGGATGGTCTACAATTAGGTCACTATTTGGTGTTATAACTGGGCACAACCTAGGTTGGGGAGGCATATTGAATGTTACAAAATCTGCTATGGCGACATTGATGCATGCTAATGCCGCTGGCGCAGCTATTACCTTTGGATTTTGTTTAGCGGGCGCCGCATTATTTTAAATTATGAAAACACCTAGAAATACCATTCAGACCGTTATTAAAGGATTGCTGGCAGTAGTTATTATTTTTTCGGATTACCTGCCTCTTGTATTTACTGCATACTTTGCTTTGCTTTTTACTTTCTTAGAAACCTTTAATTTCATTTCAGGTAAGGAAGCTAAAAAGGAAATAGGATATAATAGTGACAACAATCAGATTGTCACGCAGAAAGATAACGCTACCGAAACTCCGGCTTTAGTAGTTTCAGTAGTTATGCAACTTCTTAGCTTGGCTGCAGTCTTCCTTTTAACCTGGTATATGCTGGAGAAGAAACTAAAATATTTCAATTAGCCAGTAAATAGATTTACCCTTACAGGTTCGGCTTACGTTTTTTTAAATACCGTAAGCCGAACCTTTTTACTTTCTCTCTTATTGAAAAGCAGTATTACGAAAGTTTGAATTAATGCGCAAATTCCGGACCTGATTTTACACCCTAAAAAATTCAGACCGCGGGCTTAGTTAGAATTATTTTTACATTAACAAGCCAACATGAAAAAAACTAAAACGCAGAAAATTTAATTCATCAAAAGCCACCGGGTAAACAAGATTTTAAAAAGCAAAAAAAATCCGCGGTAAACGCGGATCTTTTTTTAATAAGGATGAATTACAGAATGCGTTATGCCATTTGGTCCCGTCCACTCAACCTTGTAATAAAACGGAGCAGCACCCGGACAACTGGTTGGTTGGCCCGAACTATTCAGTCCGAAAGTTACTACAGCTTCACCTACAGGCCTATAGTGTTTCACCTGTCCGCTGGTAAGCCTGAAGTTACAATCCTGCCTGATGGTAAGCGGATGTGAAATTTTTGTAAGAAAGGGATGTCCGAAACGGTCAGTACCCCATTCTGCAACACCTGTATGATTATTGATCGTATGCGTGCCAGTGGTTCTGATCACAATCCCGTTGTTATAATTATAAATTCTTTTGCGCGCGACATTCCAGCTGCGTTGGGTACTGTCTGCAAATGCAATGGTCATATTATTACTGCTGATCGTATGAATGATCTCATTAAGCGTGGCCAGGTTTACAATCAACCCGCCTGTAACATTTGTATGGGTGTGCGTACCATTGATCTTGATCCATTTATTATCAACCAGCCTTGTGATCTTTAAATTATTGTAATTAACGGTAAGCACAGCGCCTGGATTTTTCCACCTTACTCCTGAAGGCATGGACAATACGATAGTGCCCGATCTGTGATGTGTGTTTGCACAATTATTACCATTGTAAGTAATGGTAATTGTTTTTGTATTTCCCGTAGTATCAGAAACGGCTGTTGCACCACAAATGCTGTTGGTTTGCTGAAACCTCCCGCTAAAAGAAAAATTGGATTCAATAGCAACATTGAGGTCATTGGAGAGCGCATCAAGGTCGTTGGAGACAGTGGCCTGGTCCTGGGTATGAACCACCTGTTCATCCTGATCCGGATTAATTACCGGGTCCGTATTGTCTTTTTTACAGGAACTAATTGAAATGAAGAGTGCAATAAAATAGAAGGGGGCGCGAAGCATAAATTTTTTCATAATAAAGTTTTTAGTTTTTCGAATTCAGATGCTCTAGACCAAAGCAATTCCTGAAAGTTTAAGATATTGAGCAGCAAAATACCAGAAAAAAGGTTCTGATACAAGAGACTTATATTGAAAACACTGGTTTTAAATGAATTAGCTATTTATAGATCATTGATCCTATTTAATCCATGTGCATTTGCAGTTTGTTCTGCGATCTCATAACCTGCATCCGCATGCCGGATCACACCTATCCCGGGATCATTTCTTAAAACTCTTTTTAACCGTAGTTCGGCATCGGCTGTACCATCAGCAACGATCACCATCCCCGCATGGATGGAATACCCCATACCTACTCCGCCGCCATGGTGCAAACTCACCCAGCTTGCGCCTCCAGCTGTATTTACAAGTGCATTTAATATTGGCCAGTCGGCAACTGCATCACTCCCATCAAGCATGGCTTCAGTTTCCCTGTTTGGCGAAGCAACAGACCCTGTATCCAGGTGATCGCGGCCAATCACAATAGGGGCTTTTACTTTTCCAGTACGCACCAGTTCATTAAATGCAAGCCCTGCTTTTTCCCGCTCTCCCTGTCCAAGCCAGCAGATACGCGCTGGCAATCCCTGGAAAGCGATCCTTTCTTTTGCGAGTTTAAGCCAGCGTTGAAGCGACTGGTTTTCAGGGAACATCGAAGCGATCAAATCATCGGTTACGGAAATATCGGCAGGGTCTCCACTCAGGGCGGCCCACCTGAACGGGCCTTTTCCTTCACAGAAAAGCGGACGGATATAAGCAGGAACAAATCCAGGGAAATCAAAAGCATTTTTGAGTCCATGTTCTTTCGCTCTTGCCCGGATGTTGTTGCCATAATCAAAAGTTATGGCACCTTTTTTTTGCAGTTCCAGCATCAGCTCCACATGTTTTTTCATACTCGCATAAGCATAGGCGGTATATTGATTGGGGTTCTGTTCTCTAAGGATCTTTGCTTGTTCATACGAGATCTCATGAGGCCAGTAACCGATCAGCGGATCGTGTGCAGACGTCTGGTCGGTAAGTGTATCAGGAATTATATTTCTATCAATCAGTCTTTCCAGCAAATGAACGGCATTGCACAAAACGCCGATGGAAACAGCGCTTCCGTTTTTCTTTGCTTCTATTGCACGATCGATTGCATCATCAATATCTTTAAATTTTTCATCGAGGTATTTTGTTTCCAGCCTTTTATCCATACGCCATTCTTCCACTTCCGCCACCAGTGCAACGCCATCGTTCATGGTAATGGCAAGAGGCTGAGCGCCTCCCATTCCTCCCAAACCTGCGGTTACATTTAAAGTTCCTTTCAATGAACCGCCAAAATGTTTTGCAGCAGCAGCGGCATAAGTTTCATAGGTACCCTGCACAATTCCCTGTGAACCGATATAGATCCAGCTGCCTGCAGTCATCTGGCCATACATCATCAATCCTTTCTTTTCCAACTCCTCAAAATGTTTCCAGTTGGCCCAGTTGGGTACCAGTTGTGAATTGGAAATCAGCACACGGGGTGCATCTTTATGTGTTTTTAAAATGCCAACAGGCTTACCGCTTTGTATTAAAAGGGATTCATCATTCTCCAGGATTTTTAAACCTGCGATGATCTTATCAAGCGCTTCAAAATTTCTTGCAGCTTTTCCTCGTCCACCATATACAATCAGGTCATCTGGTCTTTCGGCTACTTCGGGATCAAGATTGTTGAGGAGCATGCGTAAAGCTGCTTCCTGCACCCATCCCTTACAATTCAGAACGGTTCCGGTGGGCGTTTTATATTTTACTGCATCGTATTTCTGAACTATACCCGTAGCCATAGCAATCTTTTCACACAAATCTAAGGTCAATCAATGAATTAGCTCCGACCACTGAGCGATGTGCTCTGGTTTCCATTATTTTTGCGGCCTAACAGCGATTGCATGAATGTAAAAAATAATATACTTGAAACCATTGGAAACACACCACTGGTACGCCTGAACCGCCTTACCAGGGAACTGCCCTGTGAAGTATTTGCCAAGGTAGAATATTTCAATCCCGGGAATTCCATCAAAGACCGAATGGCTGTAAAAATGGTGGAAGTTGCGGAAGCAGAAGGAAAATTAAAACCCGGTGGAACCATTATAGAATGCACTTCCGGAAATACGGGTATGGGACTGGCGATGGCTGCAGTAGTAAAAGGATACAAATGTATTTTCAGCACTACAGACAAACAATCCGCTTCCAAAGTTGACATCCTGCGTGCACTGGGTGCAGAAGTGATCGTTTGTCCTACCAATGTAGAACCAGAAGATCCGCGTAGTTATTATTCTGTTGCAGCCCGGCTGGAAAAAGAAATACCCAATGCGTTTTTAATGAACCAGTATGATAACCTGGCAAACAGGCAGGCACATTATGAAACGACCGGTCCTGAAATTTGGGAACAAACAGAAGGCAGGATCACCCACCTGGTGGTGACTGCAGGCACCGGTGGTACTGTTACCGGAACTGCGCAATATCTTAAAGAAAAAAATCCTGATATACAGATCTGGGCCATTGATGTTTATGGTTCTTTGCTTACAAAATATTTTCGCACTGGGGAAATAGATATGGGCGAAGTGCATCCTTATATTTCTGAGGGTTTTGGAGAAGATTTCATTCCCAAAAATTATGACATGAGCGTGATCGACCATTTTGAACAGGTAACAGATAAAGATGGTGCGGTGATGACACGCAGGCTTGCAAAAGAAGAAGCCATTTTTTGCGGGTACAGTGCAGGCAGTTGTATTACGGGTTTATTACAATTAAAAGATAAGTTGAAAAAAGGTGATGTGGTGGTTGCGATTCTTCATGATCATGGTAGCCGTTATGTAAACAAAGTTTATAACGACCAATGGATGGCAGAGCGTGGTTTTTTTGATGTAAAATCATTCCGTGATGTAGTGAATGCCAGAGGCAAACAAAAACTGATCACCATAGAACCAGCTCAATCTGTTTCAGATGCAGTGGAACTGATGAAGAAATATGATATTGAACACATACCTGTAGTGAATCATGAAGGTGAAATGCTTGGTGCCATTAGTGAAAACGGACTGTTTCAGAAAGTATTCAGCAACCCGGATATTAAGGTGGAAAAAATTGAAAGCGTGATGGAAAAATCTTATCCTGTAGTTGCTTATGATACGCCTGTTGAAAAACTGGGAACCCTGATCAATAAGGAAAATGGCGCAGTGCTGTCAAAAGACGAAAGCGGCAATTTCCATATAGTCACAAAATATGACGTGATCCAGGCGCTGGCATAGCCTGTTTTAAGCACTAAGTATTTATCATTAGTGTATATATATGATTGAATTTTTACAATTACCCGGATGCATTCCGGGTAATTTTTTATGCATAGAATCTATTACAGTAAAGCTTCCTGTAAAATTGCGAGGCGCATAATAAGGTCGTTACTCGTAATAGTCCCATGTCTTCCAACGTGGATTTACCCGCGCAAAAGCAGCAGATATACGGGTGCTCCAGTAAATACCATAATTGAAAAATAGGGCATTTATCCAATTGCTTAAACCCCCTGCCGGTCTTAGTTTTGTGTCAGAAGTTGATTGATTCCAATACCTGATCGAAAAGCCAAAACTATCTGTACCTAATCGTCCAGAACAACATTGATCCAATCCTTTAGAAAAACCAAGTGATCACATCCAATATCAATCAACTTCTTCTTTTTGAAGAACTTTGAAAAAGCCAGTGATCCAGATCCATTGAAAGCCGTCCAATCCAGATCTTAGAAAGCCAGAAGTCCAATAACTATTAAAGCCGTCCGTCGAAACCTTTTAACCTTCACCATTCCAATCCAATGAAAACTGGAAGGAATTCCATTAACCTCCTGCCTGTAAAAGGCAGGGGGCCGATGATGGATGAACAGAAATTCTTTTTTATTTCTCTTTATATTCTGCTTCCCTTCTAACTTCGTGTATGCCTCAATTTACCGACCAGACAGGCAACACCATACATCTGGACCTTCCACCGCAAAGAATCATTTCACTTGTTCCATCACAAACTGAATTGCTTTTTGAGCTCGGGCTTGAAAAGGAAGTGATTGGCATAACGAAATTTTGCATTCATCCCAGGCAATGGTTTCGCAACAAAATAAGAATCGGAGGAACCAAACAAATAGATATTGAAAAGATCAAATCCCTTGAACCGAACCTGGTGATTGCAAACAAAGAAGAAAACGAAAAAGCACAGGTTGAAAATATTGCAAAAACATTTCCGGTCTGGGTCAGTGATATTCAAAATCTTACACAGGCCCTGGAGATGATCGGGATGATTGGGAAGATCTGTGATAAAGAAACCAAAGCATCAGAATTGATCAGAAAAATACTAGATGGTTTTGAACCTCTGGAAAAACCTAATCATAAAACAGATCGCCAGGATTGCTGTTACCTGATCTGGAAAGATCCTTATATGACTGTAGGAGGCGACTGCTTTATTAACGACATGCTGGAAAGAGCAGGATTTAATAATGTGTTCAAACATCTTCAACGTTATCCGGAAATTCAGGTTGAAGAACTGGTTCATTGCCCTTTGATATTTCTTTCTTCAGAGCCCTACCCTTTCGGCGATAAGCATATCCATGAATTAAAAATTAAATTACCACATACACGTATTGAATTGGTAGATGGCGAGCTATTCAGCTGGTATGGGAGCCGCCTGATGCATGCTCCTTCTTATTTCACTGAATTGAAGAACCGAATTGGAGCTATATCTTAATTTTAAATATGCAGGAACCCGTTAAGCCATCACGCAAAAAACCATTTTTCCCCGTCAATAAAAAACTCAGGAATTATTTAAAAATTCATGGAAGGGAAGTTCAGTTGCCTGTAACTTACAACGACCTGCTCAACATTACTTATTCCGTTCCACTTAAGGATAAAGAAGGGAATGATACTTATTGGGAAAAAGCCCTTTATGATATGCGTGACTGGGAATTTATCAAGGAAGGATTGATACAGGTGTATGCACTTTTAAAAACGGAAGGCGACAACAGCTTTACCAAACACCTGGATGTAGCTAGAATTGACTATTGCGCTTTTGGAAATTCAAATCCTTTCCGTATCAGGATCGTCAACAGGTTCAACGACAACTACGATCATTATTATATAAAAAAGGAAGATGCGTCAAGAGTGTATGGACTTGAACTGGAACATATTCTTTCGCCCAACAGGATCATTTTTTATACAGGTAAAGATTCCCTTGTTGAAGAACATATACCAGGGCTGCCAGGTGATGTTTTTATTCGCGATTATCTTGAAAAGCCGGAAACAAACAAGATCCGGCTGGCAAAGGAATTCGTGAAGTTCAATGAAAGATGTTTCATCAGGTTATTAGGCGATATGCGCAGCTATAATTTTGTAGTGAATGTAACCCCTGACGTTGAAGACTACCAGTACCGCATCAGGGCGATTGATTTTGACCAGCAATCCTATGAAGGCCGACGTAACCTATACCTGCCGCAATTCTTTAAAGAAAATCGTCCACTCGTTGAACTCAGTCTCAAATACCTCAACCAGGAATCTATAGAACAATACCAGGCAGAAGAGCGCACACTCATCGCTTATCGCATGGCTGCATCGCGCTACCGGGTCATGGATTTGCTGAACATCATGTCTGAAGATATAATATCCACTGATGATAAACGCAATCAGCTTCGGCATGAAATATCGGAATACTATCAAACTACTGCATTCAAACGTTGTAAATCAATGGGATCTTTGGTGAAACAAACGCTGAGGCATGCCCTGAAGCCCCATTTATCAAGGATCCAGCGCAACCTGGGAAAGATAATTGACTGATTGCTATTATCATTAGAACAAGTTGCCACCGTTTCACATTGGATATTATCTTTGCCGCACTTCAAAATAAAGTTTATGGCAAATAAAATTGCAGAGCTTCTAGGCGACAAAGCCGATTACCTTTTAAACCATACCTGTAAAACAGTTGATAAGTCCAGCTTGCACCTTCCTTCTCCCAACCACGTGGATGAAAGCTGGATCAACAGCAACCGGAGCAACCAGGTCCTGCGCAGCTTACAAACCCTATTAAATAGTGGGCGTCTTGCAGGAACCGGCTATTGCAGCATTTTTCCGGTTGACCAGGGAATTGAACACAGTGCCGGTGCTTCATTTGCACCCAATCCGATTTATTTCGACCCGGAAAGCATCATTAAACTTGCTATTGAAGGTGGTTGTAATGGTGTGGCTTC
Source organism: Chitinophagales bacterium 33-2 (assembly GCA_002050435.1). Taxonomy (GTDB): domain Bacteria; phylum Bacteroidota; class Bacteroidia; order Chitinophagales; family Chitinophagaceae; genus Flavisolibacter. The sequence continues at coordinate 9,052 of MWYV01000060.1, forward strand.
TACTTTTGGCGTACTAGGGATCATGAGCAGGAAATATGCCCACAAGATCCCTTTTATTGTAAAAATCAACCATAATGAATTTCTCAGCATGCCTAACAAGTTTGACCAGACCATGTTTGGCACTGTGAAAAACGCATGGGATATGGGTGCGGTAGCTGTTGGCGCCACCATTTACTGGGGCAGTGCAGAAAGTGCACGCCAGTTAAAAGAAGTAGCAGAAGCTTTCCAGTATGCACATGAGCTGGGTATGACAACCATTTTATGGTGCTATCTCAGAAATAATTCCTTTAAAGTGGATGGCGTTGATTACCATACTTCGGCTGATATGACGGGCCAGGCAAATCATCTTGGCGTGACTTTACAGGCTGATATTATTAAGCAGAAACTGCCAACGAATAATGGAGGCTACAACGCCACCAAACATGGAAAAACCCATAAATTGGTTTATGATAAGCTTACTTCTGATCACCCGATCGACCTTACGCGTTACCAGGTGCTGAATTGCTATAATGGCCGTGTGGGATTGATCAACAGTGGAGGGGAAAGTAAAGGGGAAAGTGACCTTATTGATGCCCTTTCCACTGCGGTAATTAACAAACGTGCAGGTGGTATGGGATTGATCCTTGGCAGAAAAGCTTTCCAGCGGCCATTCGCTGATGGAGTGAAGATGCTGAACGCCCTGCAGGATGTTTACCTCGATAAATCTATTACGATCGCATAAAACAAAAAACCCCGCTAAAAGCGGGGTTTTTTTATAAGAAATAAAATCAGTTTCTTCCTTTTTGAGGTACTCTGGTGTTTTGTTGTTTGGGCACATAGGCATAAGCTGGCTTAGGTCTGTTCGTTCCCAACAATAATGATAACAGCTTTTTTAACATCTTCTGGATTTTATAGTTAGATAAAATTATTCGTGATTTTCTGATGAATGTAATATTACGAAGGATTTCCGAAGATTATTGCCTCATTTTTCCTCCATAAAATTTTTTTAACAAGCCGATTCATTTTATAATGATCTCATCTATAAACAAATGGCTTCCATTGCCCCGGCTTTCATGCCATTCGGGTAGCTTTCCTCCATTTTTTGCATGCACAAGAATAAATCTTGCTTTCTTTTTCAACTCCAGGCCCAGGATCATGGTATTTTTATTTTCAATTGTGGTGGCTTCTGAATGCCCCGCACGACCGCCCAATTCAAAATTTTCTCCATCTGAGCTTATATAAAAAATTACTTCTCTGGGATAAATGATCCAGGGACTCACATCCTGCAAAACATGAATGCCAAGAAAATTCAGGTCTTTAACTGACCGCAGGTCGATAAAGGCTAAAAAATCATCATCAAAATAGCTCTGCCATTCACCAGTACGCCAATTGATCGTTCCCTGCAAACCATCAACCAGGGCATCTGGCCCACCAGCCGTGTACATGGGATGTACATCACTCAATACATCTATTTGATAGTTGTTAGGGATCAAATGAAAATACTGATCTACTGTTTTGCTCTTCTTATCATTTTTTTGTGCATAGGCTTCAACCGTAACCGAACCAGAAACAGAAAAAGGATGTGTGTATTTTTTAAAGTCTGCATTCCTGATCCTGTAAAAAATATCAGCAGTTTCATCCAGCGCAGACAGTGCTACCTGGGTGCTGTCACGAAATTTTACTGATTGATTTAAAAAATGCGGAACTGCTGTGATCCGCTCACCCTGCAGTGGCGATGTGGGATGATCATTTTCTTTCGTTCCCCAGTTATTTGATCTTTTGTTGTTCAATGTAAAATTCAGGACACCGCCGTTGGACACATCTTCATAACTGATAAATGATTTTGTATGATTTTTTCCATTCAAGCGGGTTGAAGCAACATAAAAATCACCTGGCTTATTTCTTTTAGAACTGATTAAAAAGGTCTTTCCGTTTTCAAGATGGAGCTTGACCTCATCAAACATGGGTGTTCCTAAAATATACTGTCCATCTCCAGGACAAACAGGATAAAATCCCATGGCGCTGAAAACAAACCAGGCGCTCATTTGTCCACAGTCTTCATTTCCGATAAGGCCTCCAGGATTATTTAAATAAAACGATTTGTTGATCTGGTTTATAATTTCCTGTGTACGCCAGGGTATGCCGGCATAATTGAACAGATAGGCTTTATGGTGACTGGGTTCATTTCCATGAGCATACTGACCGATCAGGCCTGTAACATCGGCCTGTTCACGACCGGTGGTTTGAGCTGTTGTAGTAAAAAGTTCATCCAGTTTTTTGGCAAAAGCCGTTTTGCCTCCATGCAATTTGATCAGATGATCAACATCATGAGGAACTGCAAAGCTGTATTGCCATGAATTAGCTTCCGTAAAAAAATTATTGATTTCTGCCGGGTCGAAAGGATGGTACCAGTGCGCCTGAATTTTTCCCCGCATATTTTTAGAGGACGCATCAAATAGATTCTGATAATACTGGGCTCTTTCATTGAATCTTTTGTAAATTTCATGGTTGCCTGTAATGCGCGCAAATTCTGCAATACACCAGTCGTCGTAAGCATATTCCAATGTTTTTGAAACTGATTCATGTTCCTTCTCATTACTGATGAAACCATACTTCCTGTAATGGTCTAACCCAAACCTGTCGGAATCAGCATAAGCAACCATGGCTTCCAGCAATTCTTTTTCCTTTCCCCGCATCAAACCTTTTTTATAGGCATCCAGTATTACCGGAACAGAATGATAACCGATCATGCAAAAGGTTTCATTTCCGGCAAGTTCCCAAACCGGCAACATGCCTCCATTTTTATGTTGCGCAAGAAAAGTATGCAGCCAGTCAGTGGTTCTTTTCATGTTAATGATATTCATCAGCGGATGAAAAGCCCGGTAAGTATCCCAAAGCGAAAAAACAGAATAATTGGTAAACCCTTCTGCTTTATGAATGTTGCGATCAGTGCCACGGTATTGCCTGTCAACATCCTGGAAAATATTCGGCGCAAGCATACAATGATAAAGCGCAGTATAGAAAGCTACCTGCTGGTTATGTGTGCCACCTTTTACTTCAATTGCTGAAAGTTCTTTGTTCCAGGCTTTTTGGGCTTTTAATTTTAGCGCCTGAAAATCCCAATCCCTGATCTCATCTTCAAGGTTGGCTTTTGCACCTTCGGCACTGACGGCAGAAATTCCAATTTTAATTTTTTGATGCTGTGACGGCAAACCAAAGGATACAAAGGCTTTTAAGTTTTTGCCATTTGCTTTAGCTGATCGTGATTCTTTGCCATCATCCAAAATCACAAAATCTTTAATGGGTTGTTCAAATTTTGCATAAAAAAAAACATACTGATCCTGTGCCCATGATTTGCTTCTTCTCATACCCCTGATCTCGTGATCTGATAGTTTTTCAATCCAGGCATCCAGCACTGCATCACGGTGCGTTAAATCGATCAGAACATTCCCTGTTTTTTCCCCGGTGGGGAATTCATATTGATGCATGCCGCTCCTGTAAGAAGTAGTCAGTTGCGCTTTAATTTTGTGTTTGTCGAGCAGCACTTCATAATATCCAGGTGCTGCTTTTTCATTTTTATGTGAAAATGGAGACCGGTATTTTTGGTTGTCCCATTCTACTTTTCCAGTGAACGGCATCAATAAAATATCACAATAATCCGGTATGCCAGTACCGCTTAAATGTGTATGGGAAAATCCATAGATCACCGAATCACTGAAGTGATACCCACTGCTGCCATCCCAATCTGCCATTCTAGTATCCGGACTCAATTGCATCATTCCAAAAGGCATGGAAGCGCCGGGGTAGGTATGTCCGTGTCCACCGGTTCCAATAAAAGGATTTACAAGTTTTGTAAAGTCTTTCTGGGCCTGGCAAAAAACAGGTAAAACGGTAATGAGTAAGGTGAAAACTTTAGTCATATTAGGAGAAATCAGGTAAACGAAAATAGGTTGTTGAAGTGATTAGTGTTAAGGTAGTGGTCAAAGGTCAACAGTCAATCACTGCTGTTCGGGAACGCGCAATGGTTCTGGCGTTGTTGATGATTACTTCTACCTGGCCTTAGATTTTGCAGTTGCAATAACCTAATGGAGTTTCTTTGCCGGAGAGCAGCGCTATGATAAATGCCTCTTCCACCTTTTTTCTTGAAAAAAAAGGTGGCCCCTCCTGCGCTTCGCTTCGGTGGGCAGGCAAAAATTCAAGCGCAATCAATGCGGAGCATGTTTTTACCAGATACCTTCGGGTGATTGCGCAAGGGAGCGCACCAAAAAATGAAAACAGGTGCAACTCCATGCGATCTGATTGTGCAAGCGTTCTTCGCGCTGTATTGCTCCACCTTAGGGTTAAAGATTTCTTAGGAAAAATCAGGAGCAATAAGGCGCACACAACCACCCAAATGT
>MWYV01000059.1 GCA_002050435.1 Chitinophagales bacterium 33-2
AAGGTCTTTCTGATATTGCATCATGGTCGTATTGGGCATAAAATCACGTGGCTGCTTTGTTGTTATGAATGTATTGATTCCTTGCCCGGTTATGAGTTGATTCAGACTCCGGAAATTATTCATGATCTCCGTTTTATTAAAGCCGTTGGATATGTCATTCGAAGGCATGCTGATAATGACCACATCAGGATTCAGGCTTAAGGCCTTAGTTACATTTCGATCCGGATCGGGAGCTGGCCTGTTTGCCACACTGTTCCCATCGGGCATAATATGATAGGTAGTATAGCCACCTTTGGCGAGGTTGATGACGTTTGTATCAAGTCCGTCTGCAGGATTTTTATTAAACGACAGCCGCAGGAGATTTACCCAGGCCGAATCCTGGGTTGGCCATGGAGTAGCGCCAAAACCTTCGGCAGTAGAACTTCCCAACACAACAATTTTAACCTGGGAAAAAGCAGAAAGGCTCATACACAGGCACAGGGCAATCACACAGGATCTCATAATAAAAATTTCAAAAGTTTGTATTGTCTAAATGCAGGTGGGGACAATAAAGCTAAAGCAATTTGGCTACATCGTAAAAAATTCATGAGCAATTTTTTGGAAAAGAATGATATCATCCCTAACTTTAGATAGTTGCATAAACAACTATATGCCAAACAACCAATTTAAGAAAGGCGAACTCTACAGTTTTATTACAGGTAAAGCTTCAACAGCTATTGCAAGAAGGCTGCAGAAAAAGTTCAATGCATCTGGAGTCAACCTGACCATCGAGCAATGGAGTGTGCTCTATCATTTATGGAAGCAGGATGGTGCCAGTCAGCAAGAACTATGTAATGCCAGCTTTCGCGACAAGCCAAGTATAACAAGGTTGGTGGATAATTTGGAAAAACTGAACCTGGTGAAGCGTGTATCGGATGAAAAGGACAGGCGGATCAATAAAATATTTCTTACGCGGCATGCGCAAAAGCTCCAGGAAGAAAGCATGCGACTCGCAGAAGAAACATTAAATGAAGCCCTTGAAGGTGTTCCTGAAGACCAGGTGGAATTATGCAAAGCGGTGTTGCAACAGGTATATGATAATCTTAATGGACAATAATTCATAACATATAAACATTTTAACATGGAAACCTCCGTACAGCAATCTCTGAAAGGTGGCGAATGGCTGGTAAAAGCCACTTCACCCCAATCAATTTTTATCCCAGAAGATTTTAATGAGGAGCAGATCATGATCAGGGAAATGTGCAATCAGTACCTCGATACTGAAGTTATGCCCATTCTGAACCAGATCGATTCAATGGAAGCAGGTCTTATGAAATCACTTGTGCAAAAAGCAGGTGAACAGGGTTTGCTGGCTACTTCTTTTCCTGAAGAATATGGAGGGCTGGGCAAAGATTTCGTTACATCTACTATTATCAATGAATACCTCGGCGCGGGACATTCATTTTCGGTGGCCATTTCAGCACATACCGGAATTGGTACTTTGCCCATTTTGTATTTTGGAACGGAAGAACAAAAACAGCAATACATTCCCAACCTGATCAACGGAACATGGACAGGTGCCTACGGTTTAACAGAACCCAACAGCGGCAGCGATGCACTGGGCGCAAAATCTACTGCAAAATTGAGCGATGACGGGAGTCATTATATATTAAATGGACAGAAGTGCTGGATCACCAATGGTGGGTTTGCAGATGTATTTACCGTATTTGCAAAAGTGGTGGGCGATCATTTGCCTGATGGAAAATCAGGTTTTACTGCTTTTATAGTGGAGCGGGGTTTTGAAGGATTTACCCAGGGTCCGGAAGAACATAAAATGGGTATCAAAGGATCATCCACCGTTCAACTTTATTTCCAGGAATGTAAAGTGCCCAAAGAAAATGTTTTGGGTGAAGTGGGAAAGGGCCATAAGATCGCATTCAACATTCTGAACATTGGAAGGTTGAAACTTTGTGCAGCTGCATTGGGAGGCGCTAAGAGAGCCATCACCACTTCTGTTGAATATGCGATTACAAGAGAACAGTTTAAAACGGCCATTGCCAACTTTGGAGCGATAAAATATAAGATCGCAGAAATGGCCATTCAAACATTTGCCAGCGAAAGTGCATTGTACCGCACGGCAAAAATGATTGATGATAAAGAGCATGAATTGCTTAATGAAGGAAAACCATTTAATGAAGCACTGCTGGGTGCTGCGGAAGAATATGCAATTGAATGTGCCATATTAAAAGTGCATGGAAGTGAGGTCCTCGATTTTGTTGTGGATGAAGGTGTACAGATCCACGGCGGAAATGGATTTAGTGATGAATACAATATTTCAAGGGCTTATCGCGACAGCCGCATTAACCGCATTTACGAAGGAACCAATGAGATCAACCGGTTGTTAACCGTGGATATGACTTTGAAGCGTGCCATGCAGGGAAGGTTGAACATCATGGGTGCTGCCATGAAAGTTTCCCAGGAACTTATGAGCATTCCGGATTTTGGTGAGGGCGATGAAGCGCCATTCGCAAATGAAATCAAGCTGGTGAATGGCTTTAAAAAAACAGTGTTACTGACCTCGGGTGCTGCTGCGCAGAAACTCATGATGCAGCTGGAACATGAACAGGAAATTTTGATGTCCATTGCTGATATGGCAATTGATACCTATGTTGCCGAAAGTTTATTGCTTAGGGTAATGAAATTATCAGAACAGCAGGGCAATCCTCTCCTTGTGGATATGCTGCAGGTTTACCTCAATGATGCGGCCGACAGGGTACATAAAAACGGAAGGGATGCGATCAATGCATTTGCAGAAGGCGATGAACAAAGAATGATTTTGATGGGTTTAAAAAGGTTTACAAAAGCAACTGCTTACAATACAAAAAATGCAAGGAGAAGAATTGCAGATCACCTGATAAATGAAAAGCGTTATCCTTTTTAATGATTAAAAAATAATTGAAGTTCCTTCCGGGTATTTTGTATTTCCTGCAGTTGCTTCATTCTTTTTTTGATCAGGTGTAACCCAATGCTCATAAGAATAGAAGCTGCAAGGGATGAAATAAAGTACAGTAAAAAAGCATCAGCAACGTCTGATGTTTTTTGTATGTAGAAGAAATAGTACACCAGGCTGTAACAACCATAAGCAAAGAGAATGGAAACCAGCATCAGCGTGCGTCCTGCGTTCTTGCCATATACAATGGTGATCTTGATATGCCTTACAAAAAGATAAAAAGTATACCCAACAATTATAGCAAGGCCCGGGCCCATAATGTAAATGATCACTTTTGGATCCAGTCCGAATGTAAAAGCCAGTATCATTTCATAAATGATAAATGCGGCAGTTACAATGTGTACTGAATTTTGTTTCTTTTTGATAGGACAAAAGAACAGGAGTGCGGTAAGCATCAATGGAATGTCAAGATAATTATTGATCACACCAAAGCCCCGTATAAATCCAGGGGGCACCTGGAGATAATCCTGTGATAAGATGTTGTAGAAAGCTGTTAAAAGGTAAGATGTCATTAAGGCAAGCAGACTTCTGTGCTTGTACAGCCTGTAATACAGTATGATGGTGACCGGAACAAAAAAAGCAAGACTGGCCACAAAACCAAAAAAGGTATTCGTGTTCATAGTATTGGATTGGATTAGGATATAAGCATTGCTTATTAAAACGAAAGTAAAGTGCATTATTTTAAGAACATAGCCTCCGCGAAAAATGGAGTACTACCACTAAAACAATACTGGTATAATTACTAAAATAATTAAGTATTTCTTGCCTAGGAAATAAAGAGTGAAGCGTAGAACCATACTGCAACGGCTGCAAACAACAGTGAATCAAATCGGTCAAGAAATCCGCCATGCCCCGGCATAATATGTCCACTGTCTTTTACACCTGCCATGCGTTTCAGTTTACTTTCAAAGAGATCGCCATAAGTGCCTGCGATGGCTGCAAACGCCGACATTACTGCCGCGTCACTTACACTAATTCTTTCTGTATAATAGGCCAGGAGAGAAATGGCAACAATGGTAAGAATGATTCCACCAATTGTTCCCTCCCAGGTTTTTTTGGGTGATATTTCGGACAACTGCGTTTTCCCAATCAAAGAACCAACCAGGTAAGCCATTGTATCGTTGATCCAGATGGAAAATATGATCAAAAGTGGGATGGTCATGGACAACTGGTAGGCTTCTTCTGTCCACCGGGTGCGCAGATCGATCATCAAAGCAAGGGGTAAAGAAATATATAAAAGCCCCAGGAATGAAAACAGGATGTTCTTTACAAGGATATTTTTTGATTCAAAAAAAATAACCAGGGGAATCAGGATCAGCGCAGCGGCACCCATAAAAAATCCAACCTGAGTGAATATGATCTTTCCAATGGCAAGTGCATCATTTGTAAAAAAAAGCATAAGACAAAATCCTGCGATCATCATTCCATACCGGTGAAAAGCAATGGTTTTTTTATAGTCGGGATTGAATTGTTCCACAAGTTTCTGGTATTCCAGCCATGCACCGAAATGAACAATGGAAAATAAAATAAAGAAACTCCAGGTATTGTAAAGAAGACCAAACATCATTACTGCAACAAATATGATGGCAGTGAGTGTTCTGGTTCTGAAGGTCTGGAAATTAAAAGCCATAGTTAAAAACTTAATGCATCCGGCGGATCATCATTTCGGTATTCCGAAGAATAATTGGTTTTTGATTTTTTTACCATAAAATAAACCAGCAGCAAAGTAAGTGCTAAGCTTATAAAAGCCATCAATGTGATCTGCGCAGGCGCGATCAGCGTTGAATCCTGGTCCTGTATGAGATGGGGATTGGCGTAGATCAGTGTAATCAGAAATGCATCATAAAAAAAATGGGCTACAATGGCCGTCCATAAACTGCCGCTGTACCAGTAAAGCACACCCAGCACGATACCGAGCAGCAACCGGGGTAAAAATCCATAAAACTGCAGATGAAACCCGGAAAATAATATTGCGGTAATGATGATCCCTGTCCAGGGGTTCCTGGTGAGTTTTATAAATAATTTTTGAAGTACGCCACGGAAGAACAGTTCTTCTCCAACAGCTGCAAATACGGCAATAAAAAACAGATTGAGCAAATATTCCGATAAGGATTTTTTGCCCAGCATGAATTGTATTTGTTTGCTCGCATTTTCTTCAAGGGTCTTCATCCACTGTGTAGCATCGCTGCCAGTCACCATTTTTTTATTCAGCATGCCTACGTATTCCACAAGTGGGATGGCAACCAGCAAAGCAGCGGTGCCCGCAATAAAATAAACAAAATGATGCGGCGGCCTCAAACCTAAATATTGTGTGGGCTTTGGGTCAGAAAAATAACCAAACAACAAAACGGGGATCAGGAACAGTCCAAGGAACTGTAACAGCAGCATCCCTCTTATATACAGCATGATGCGCGGATCATTCGGGCTCCACTTGTTTACATCCTGGAAGGTATTGAAATCAATTCCCGTGATCAGAGGAAGCAATTTTGCGCCTGCATACCCAAAAATGCTGAAGATGCCGAAAGCAAGTCCGATAAATAAAAATAATTGAATACCTGCCGGCTTTGATTTAAGATATGTTTGCATGATCCTCCGGTTCTTAAATGTAAATTTGCTTCCCTTAGGCAAATTTGCTGCAATATAAGCCTTAAGGAATACTTTGATCTTGGTAAAAATCGATAAAATAGCGCTTCCTGATTTCCCTTTATTACTTGCGCCCATGGAGGATGTAAGCGATCCGCCTTTTCGTGCTGTTTGTAAATTAAATGGTGCAGACCTGATGTACACGGAATTTATCAGCAGCGAAGGATTGATCAGGGATGCAATCAAGAGCCGTCGTAAGCTGGATATTTTTGAGAATGAACGACCTGTGGGGATCCAGATCTTTGGAGGCGATGAAGAAGCCATGGCCATGAGTGCAGGCATTGTTGAAACGGTGAATCCTGATCTGCTGGATATTAATTTTGGATGCCCTGTAAAAAAAGTAGTCAGTAAAGGTGCTGGGGCTGCTGTTTTAAAAGACATTGAACTTATGGTGCGGCTCACAAAAGCAGTTGTACGATCTACAAACCTGCCGGTAACTGTAAAAACAAGATTGGGCTGGGACGATGCGCACATCAATATTGAAGAAGTTGCGGAACGACTCCAGGATGTAGGCATCAAAGCGCTGGCAATTCATGGCAGAACAAGATGCCAGTTATATAAAGGTGTTGCAGACTGGGAGCCCATCGCGCGTGTAAAAAATAATCCAAGAATCCAGATCCCTGTTTTTGGGAATGGTGATATTGATTCTCCTGAAAAGGCCCTTCATTATAAAAATAAATTTGGTGTTGATGGGATCATGATTGGCCGTGCTGCTATCGGGTATCCATGGATCTTTAACGAGATCAAACATTTTGTGGCCACAGGAACTCATCTACCGCCACCAGGAATTGAACAGAGAGTAGAGGTGATCAGGCAACATCTTACCAGGTCAGTGGAATGGAAAGGAACTAAAACAGGCATCAATGAAATGCGCAGGCATTATACCAATTACCTCAGGGGTTTGCCCAATATTAAAGAATTCAGGTTAAAGCTGGTTACGCTTTCGGAGCCTGAGATGATTGAAGAAGTACTGGAAGAAATTACAGATTTCTACAAAGGCTTTGAGTTTGAACCGCGCAAGATCGATATGGATGCCATGGCTTACGATTGTAAAAGTGCAGTTTGATCATGTATTGATTGCTAAAGCAATTTCACTTCCGGCCGGGTCAAAGCCTGGATCAAAATAATCGGTAAGCATGCCTGCTTCATTAATCAGGTATTTTGAAAAATTCCAACTGGGCGCCTGCTCATTCCACCCATTCAGCTCTTTATTTGTCAGCCATGCATACAAAGGATGTTGCTGTGGTGAAGTGCTGACCACTGTTTTTTTTGCAACCGGAAATTTTAATTGGTAAAATGTTGTGCAGAATTGCGCGACCTCTTCATTACTTCCTTTTTCCTGCTCTTTAAAATCATTTGAAGGAAAAGCAATGATCATCAGTTGGTCTTTCTTTTTTTCAAAAAGCTGATTGAGTGCATTGAGCTGATCTGTATAACCGCAATTGCTGGCCGTATTCACTATAAGGATCTTTTTCCCTTTGAACGCATTAAAACTGAAACGGTTACCATTTAAGAGCTGTGCTTCCAATTGATAAAGAGAAACAGGAGGTATAATCTGGCCAGGATTTTTTTTATGTTTTTTTCGCCCCATTATGCCTGAAAGCCGCATCACAAAGGGATACAACATTTTCATGATGGACTGCTTTATGCTCATATTCTTACAAATTTGTCTGTTCTATGAGGCATAGCAAAATAATTGTACCCAATTTTAAAAAAACAAAATGAAAAAATTATTTATTGTTTTTGTAGTGGGAATTGTAGTGAGCAGTTGTGGTGGTGCTTTGGATGGTGATGCTGCTACTGATACTACCCAAATGCCCATTGATACCAATATCAATAACCCTACTGTTGATCATATTAACCGCGCCGATGGCACTATTTTAAGGGATACCTTAGGCCGCGATTCATTGAGAAAATTTTAGAAGATCCGACTTTAGCTTAGTTGTTTTATTTAATAAAAGTTCCTTCAAATTTATTTTTCAGCAAACTACAAACTGCTTGTCCCTTGTCCCTAACCCCTTACTCCTTTCCTCCCCCCCTACAACCCAATAGGAACCTTCACCATCACATCATCCCAGGCGATATTGAGTGATAAATTATTTCCAGTTTTGGAAAAATCCATGGTAAACACTTCAACAGGGATTTGTGTTTTTGAAGCAGGAACTTTTACCCGGGCCACATCTTTTTTCTCGTCATATTTAAAAGCACCCCAAACATCGGTGTCTTTATTGATGATGATGGTCCAGGCAGTAGAATCAGGGATGGCATAGAGGGTGTACCTTCCTTTCAGCACTTTTTTTCCGCCAATCTTTACGTCTTTAAAAAATTCAATCTCTGTTGCTTCGTTGGCTCCCAGGCGCCAGACCTCATTAAATTCGATCAGCTCACCAAAAACCTTCCGGTTATTTTTCTGGGGCCTGCTGAAGATGACCCTTGCAAGCGGTGCTTCCCTGATCTTATCCTGGCTTTTTAATATGGTATAGTCATTTGGGTAATAAGCCATATCCAGTGGCGACTGATCCAGGGGTGAAGCTTTTTCTTTTTCTGAAACCGGAATCTGTGCAGATGCTGTATAAAAACTAATAAAAGCCGCAAGGGTGAATAAAAATCTGATCATGGATATTAATTTTTGCAAAAGTATTGTCTGAGTAAAATATAACGCACTTGTTTAACAAAGAAGTTGATCAAGGCGTTGTTTTGCGAATTGTTTAACATCAGGGAAGAATGAAGCATAACACGAACTCAGTTCATTGTAGTGTGTAAGGAAAAGTTTCATGGCTGGGGCCATGTCATTTATATACAATGCTCTTCGGCCTAGTCCTTCCAGGCTTTTTTCCATTCCTGAAAAATGCCTGTAATTTCCCAGCCAGTTCTGCATCTTCATATATTTCAGTATCATGACAAAATCAGGAGGAAGGTCGGGAATATGCTCTTCAAGTGTCTGGTATACTTTTCCGGCAAATGCATCCAAATGGCCGTCAGCATGGTTTTCTAGCTCTACCGCGAGGTAATGGTCGTAAAGAATGTCAACAATAGCACCGCTGTACAACCTGTACACCGGACGAAATATGGATTTTGCTTCTTTGGTTGAAATATGGTTGTCGGTAAAGTTGTCAATATCCCTGTGAAGCAGGATCCCTTGCCGTATATCCTTTTCAAACCTGTTTTTCAGCGCTCCTTTTACAAAATCACTGATCACATTTCCAACAAGGATTTGAGGATGACCAAAGGAAAGATAAGCGTGCGCAAGAAAATTCATCCCTGTAAAAGTACAATTCATCCTTATTAACAATTTTTCAGACCTTGTTAAGATGCTTAACATGGTCATCCAGTTGTCACAATTGGCTTGTAAAGCAGTGTAACCAAATCTAGTTTTGTATCGTCAGATCATTCAAACAAACAATTTTTAAAAAACTAAATAAACCAACCATCATGACACGCTTATTATTAATTTTTGCATTGGTAGCCTCTTTAACCAGCTTTGCCAATGAGAAAAAAGTATCCCCTGCAGCTTTAGCGTATTTCAATCATTCATTTAAACAGGCCACAGAAGTGGAATGGTCTGTTGGTGATCATTTTTACAAAGCCAATTTTGTTTTGAACAGCCAGCACCTGACTGCTTTCTTTAGCGGGGACGGTGAGTTTCTTGCGGTTACGAGAAATATCAGCCCGCTGCAACTTCCGGTGAACCTGCAAACTTCATTGAAAAAACAACAGGAAGGTCTTTGGATCACCAGTTTATTTGAAGTAGCAAGCGAAACGGGCACAACATATTATATAACGCTTGAAGATGCAGATGTGAAACTCGTGTATACATCATCTCATTCATCCTGGAATCTTTACCAGAGGCTGGCTAAATCTTAATCAGTTTTTTAGCGCATGATCCCGCTGCTGCTTTATTGCGGAGCGGGATTTGTTTTTATAGCTAAATTTGCCGATTAAATTTTTGGAAATGAATAAAGGCCCTGTTTCGCAATTTATTGAACACCAGTATCGACATTTCAATGCTGCGGCGTTAAAAGATGCAGCCAAAGGTTATGAACAACATTTACTGGAAGGTGGAAAAATGATGATTACGCTGGCAGGTGCGATGAGTACAGCGGAATTGGGCATCTCTCTGGCGGAAATGATACGCCAGGACAAAGTGCAGATCATTTCCTGTACCGGTGCCAATCTTGAAGAAGATATCATGAATCTGGTAGCACATAATCATTACGAAAGATTACCAAACTGGAGAGATCTTACTCCGGAGATGGAGTGGGACCTTCTTGAAAGAGGATTGAACCGTGTTACTGACACCTGTATTCCTGAAGAGGAAGCATTCCGAAGAATTCAAAAGCACATTCATAAGATTTGGAAGGATGCAAATGATAAAGGCGAAAGGTATTTTCCGCATGAATACATGTACAAACTTTTATTAAGCGATGTAATGAAAGAACATTATGAGATCGATACCAGGGACAGCTGGATGATTGCAGCAGCGGAAAAGAACCTTCCCATTATTGTTGGTGGCTGGGAAGACAGTACCATGGGTAATATATTTGCTTCTTACGTTTACAAAGGTGAGATCAATGCCACCACCATGAAAAGCGGCATTGAATACATGGTATGGCTTGCCGATTACTACAAAGAAAATTCCGGTGGTAAGGGTATTGGTTTTTTCCAGATCGGTGGTGGTATTGCCGGCGATTTTCCCATTTGTGTAGTGCCGATGATGTACCAGGATCTTGAAATGCATGAAATTCCTTTCTGGAGTTATTTTTGCCAGATCAGTGATTCCACTACTTCTTATGGTTCTTATTCGGGGGCTCACCCAAATGAAAAGATCACCTGGGGCAAGCTCGATATTAAAACTCCAAAATATATCATTGAAAGTGATGCAACTATAGTTGCTCCCCTGGTATTTGCCTGGGTGCTTGGATGGTAGCAATTAAATGACGGGTAACATTCGATAGTGAAATGAAATACTTCTTCCGTTGTTTATTAAAGGAATGGGTGTTATTCATTTCACTATCGTATTCATTTTCAGATCACGCAACGATTACCTCACCAGGCTGGCATCCATCGGAATATCTCTGCTGATCATGTTATTTCTGTTGGCCATTTCCCAGGCTGTATAAAAAACAAATTGGGCGCGTTTTGCCATCAGCGTATAGTTGATCTTGTCAGGCGTATCTGTTGGCCGATGGTAATCGGCATGGGTACCATTGAAATAGAAAATGATAGGCACCCCATGTTTGGCAAAATTATAGTGGTCACTGCGGAAGTAAATGCGCATGGGGTCATTGGGATCATTAAACTTATAATCCAATCCAAGTTTTGTATATTTTTTATTTACAGATTCGCTGATGGGTCTTAGTTCTGAACTCAGTTTATCATCTCCCACTACATACACATAATTCAGCGAATCGGACAGTGCTCTTTTAGGATCAATGCGGCCGATCATATCAATATTCAGGTTGGCTGTTGTTTGCGCTAATGGAAAAACCGGGTTGTTGCCATAATATTCAGAACCCCACAAACCTTTTTCTTCCCCACTTACCGTCATGAAAACTACGGTGCGGCGCGGACCTTTTCCTTCTGCCTTCGCGCGGGCAAAAGCTTCAGCCAGCTCAATCACACTTACCGTTCCCGAGCCGTCATCATCTGCTCCATAATTAATAATGGTGTCACGCATACCAATGTGGTCATGGTGGGCTGTAATAAAAAGATACTGATCCTTCAGGTCTGTTCCTTCAATCATGCCCAGCACATTAGAAGTTGGTATGGCTCTTTGAATTTTCCTTGTTTCAACTGCCACCTTTGTACTGATGGTTGCAACAGTTGATGTGTTTTCTGTGAGGGAAGTAAATTGATCTTTCAGTATTTTTCTTGCTACAGATTCCGAAACTATATATTGCTGGGGAGCAACCACTCTTTTATAAATATTATTGACATGGTTGCCTTTTCTTATTGCAGGTTTGGCTTTTGGAAAATCCGGGGCAATATAAATAATTCCTGCAACGCCTTTATTTGTAAGCACACTGGAAAAAGCATTTCCTGCACTGCGGTGCACCATAACAAGTTTGCCCGCCAGGTTCATTTTTCTTAGAGAATCCAGCGACTGGTTTCCGGCATAAATCAATTCATTAAAACGCAGGATGCCATCAATGTTATTGCCAATGTTTACATTAAAATCTTTATCCAGCTGAAACGCTTCACCATTCACTTCGAAACCAGCATTGATCAGACTATCCTGGTAGATATTATAAAACATGTGGAAATTTCCTTTGTTTGCAGGTTGAAGTCCTATGCGCCGGAATTCATTTTCAATATATGCCGCAGCTTTTCTTTCACCGGGCATACCAGTTTCCCTGCCTTCCATTTCTTTTGAGGCAATAATGTAAAGATGTTTTTTCAGGTCAGCAGCCGTAATGGTCTTGCCATATTTTTCCGGATTTGGAATTTTCTGTGCAAAACTTGTTGCCTGGTAAGAAACGATTAAAAGAAGAAAAATATATTTCATAAACGCTGTTTAATATTCAATTGTTAGATGCAGGCAATTTTGTTTACCCTGTTCTGATGCCTTCCACCTTCAAAAGCCGTATCCAAAAAAACATTTACAATTTCTTCAGCTTCGGGGGTTGAAATAAAACGTGCTGGTATGCAAAGCACATTTGCATTGTTGTGCTGCCGTGCAAGACGGGCAATGTCTGTTTGCCAGCAAAGCGCTGCCCTGATTTCCTGGTGTTTGTTTGCAGTAATGGCGACTCCATTGGCGCTGCCGCAGATCAGAATCCCAAAACTTGCTTCGCCGTTTTCAACGGCAGCGGAAACCGGGTGCGCGAAATCAGGATAATCAACAGAATCGGCACTATGGGTTCCAAAATCTTTTACTTTGAGTCCTTTATTTTCCAGAAGGTCCCTGATGATTGTTTTGAATTCAAAACCTGCGTGATCCGCTCCGATGGCTACGGGTTTTGAGAAGTCGAATGTATTCATAAAACACTTTTTGCAAATGTAGGGGAAAGGGAATGGTCAATGGTGAATGGTCAATGGTCAATGGTAATCACTGCTG
>MWYV01000031.1 GCA_002050435.1 Chitinophagales bacterium 33-2
GGAGAAACCTTTGTAGTTGACGTTGAACCCGGGGCTGAACAAGCCGGTGAAGACTTTACTGAAGAAATGCAAAATGCAATTCCTCATGTGATATTAACACTTCAACATCTTTCTAACCTGAACAGCGAAGAATTGATTAATTTTAAACCACTCTATGGCGATACATTAATTGAAGAAAAAACAGATGCCTGAAAATAATAATCATACAAATAAAAATGCAGTGGATGCCCTTTTTTGGCGTGAAGAAATCCTGCAGGTGCTTTATTGGATGGAAGGAGAAGGTTTAGAAACAGCGGTTCCTTTCAGCCGGTTGATGGTTTTATTAAATACCAATTCAGACAATCTTTTATTTCATCTTCAAAAGAATGTAGCAGCTGGTTATCTGCAATCAAGTGATGATGGTATGACTGAAAACAGTTCTGTAAAGATGACACAATTCGGCAAAAAAGAAGCCGGTGCAATTTTTCGAAATGCATTTGAAGGCATGCAAAAAGCGGGTCACGGTGAGTGCGGGCCTGATTGCGAATTCTGCTACAGCGAAGGTGAAAAGCTGGAAGACTGCGTTCATAATTGTGCCGATAGCCGCCATCATCATTGATAAATGGCCTAACTTTATTTGTGTCTTTTGCGGTTCCTTTATATCAATTGAATGTTTTTTACCACAAAGCAGAAGAATAGAAAAGTGATGCTGAAATGATGCCATGAAAATAAACAGTACAAATGAGTGACCCCGCATAAAAGACGGGGGAGTTACAAACGGAGCTCCATTGAAATACAACTGATGGCTCCAACAAAAAGAAAAGGTATAAAGCCAAAAGCTGAACAATGGAAAGCATTTTCTTATCAGATACTGACTATGAGCAACTTGCTTCGCAAACAGAAGACCTGATTGCCAAAGTGGATGACCTCCCCTACCCTAAAGTGAAAGATGATGTGCAGGCATTACTGCAAAATTTTGACATGCTTCACCGTGAAGCGCTTACCCGCTTATTCAAAGAAATTATTATCAACTATCCCGCGCTGCACTCAAAAATGGAAAATGATAAAGCCGTATATTTATTGTTCAGCCTGTACGACCTTTTTCATAGCGATATACATAATGAGATTTTATTGAGTGAGGATTTTGGTGGCAATGGTGATCAATACCCGCGATGGATACCTGTTGGCAATGCAAACGAACTGAAAGAAAATACGGCATACAAATATGCCGAGGAAGGTGAAGTTGTTTTAATTTGTAAAACAGAAGGTACTGTGTATGCGGTTAAAAACTGTTGTGGCAACACTGCTTTGCCCCTTGATGGTGCGGCTATAGAAAAAGGTTATTTAATTTGTCCATGGCATGGATGCGCTTACCGTTTAAGTGATGGTGTTATGGAAACCAATCCAATGAACAAGCTCAAAAAATATCCTCTTACTATAGGTGATGAAGGGGTGATAAGATTAGGATTAAATATGTAAATACCTTATTCCTAACCGGATTCTCTGCCCTTGATTTCAATTATAGTATTTTTATAATTTTTACCATTTTGTTATTTTTAAATTCATTCCTCATCAAGCAACATAAAATTCATATTGTACACGTCTTCCTTTTCTTTTGCATAATTCACTCCGCTGGGTGTTATAGTTTGAAAAAGGCAGAAAACCTCTCAGGTAGCCAAAGTGATAATGAACTAATGCTGCAAACAATTCTAAAAGCCGGCGAGGCTCATCGTTATATCATCGCTGTGGACGCCGGTGAATTCGTTCATATCAAAGCGCTGCAGAATGGCATAGATGTTATTGCAAAAGTTTCGGATATAACTAATAACTGGGAAGGGGTGTTTGATTCGCCAACAGGAGAATTAGGATCTGAAGATATTTACTTGCTTAGTCATGCCAAAACTAAATATGAAATAGAAATTTATCCGGCTCAAAAATTCGCCGACCCCGGTACATACAAAATTGAAATTTTCCAAAAAAGAAAAGCTTCTATTGCCGATAAAAAATGGATGACTGCTTTGACAGCAACCCAAAATGCTGCTAAGTTGCGCTCAAAGAATGAAACACGGAAGCAAAGTATAGAGCAGTATAAAACCGCACTTTCATTATGGAAGGAATTAAAAGATGATGTTCAGTACGCAAGTGCAATGCGATCGCTTGGCTTTGTATATATCCGAGAAAACAATTATGAAAAATCGCTTGAGATTTTTCATCAATTGCTATCCCAATGGAAACAAATTGGAGATGTTCGCGCCGAAGGATTTACGCATTTAATTATCGGACGCATATATGACCTGCAAAAGAATTTCACAAAGTCGCTTGAATACAATCTAAGTTCTCTTCCATACTGGAAAACAGCAAAGGATACCGACCAGGAATCATTTGTTTTAATGAACATTGGTAATCTTTATGCTGACTTAAACGATAAACAAAAATCAATTGATTTTTTTGAGCAGGCTCTGAAAATAAATGAACAATCAAAACGCGCCTCTATAAAAGCCGTA
This sequence comes from Chitinophagales bacterium 33-2, assembly GCA_002050435.1. Lineage (GTDB taxonomy): Bacteria > Bacteroidota > Bacteroidia > Chitinophagales > Chitinophagaceae > Flavisolibacter. The sequence goes on from MWYV01000031.1 coordinate 2,484, forward strand.
ATACTGCGGGATTATGCGACAGCCATGTTATCCGTTGGGGCATTTGAAAAAGCAATTCTGCTGTATGGTCAATCAATAAATCAATGGCAAATCACAGTCAATAAACTGGAAGAAGCCAAAACTGCTGTAATGCTTGCCGCATATTTTGCAGAAAAAAATAATAAGGAAAAAGCGACTCAGTATTATCAGCACGCCCTTGAAATATGGAAAACGTTGGATGAGCAAAATGAAATGAAAAAAATTCAATCAGCTTTGGATAGGTTAAGAAAATAGATCCCTTGAGCAGAGTTGAATTTGGAATTTGAGGATATTAAATCCTGGTCTGTAACCTTGCCATAAATATTTTATCGTAGTTTGTATCAGCTAATTTGTTGATTTTTAAAATAGTTTTCAAACCTTTTTTTCTATGACTAAAAGATTTCTTCCCATTTCTGCGATTGTTCTTTCTATCACTGTTATGTTTTCATGTAAAGAAAACAGTTCTGGTGATACAAAAATCAATACATCAACTAACAGTGAGTTGCCTGTAAATATGGACGACTCTTCACGTGCTATTATTGACCGTGCTATTGCTTATGCAGGTGGATATGAAGCCTGGAACCAGAAGAAGACCATCTCATTTGATAAGAAAAGCATCAGTTATGATAGCACAGGTAAAGTAATAAGAGAAACGAACATGCACCTGGATTATATGATGAAGCCAGAGTTTAGAGCGAAGCTTACTTATAAGCTGAATGACACCACTATCACGCTAATTCATGATGGACAAAAAGCACGTAAGTTTTATAATGGTCAAATGTCGGATGAACAGAAAGATATTGATGCTGCCTGGAATTCATCGTTTGGCTCTCAATTTGTAATGTGCATGCCTTTTAAACTGAAAGACCCGGGCATTAAAGCTGAATATGCAGGGCAGGTAACATTGTCTGATGGTACACCTGCTCAGGTGGTAAAAACCGCGTACACAGAAGGTGCCGGCAGTAACCCCAACCACGTATGGTATTACTATTTTGAGCCAGGTACCGGTAAACTGCTTGCCAACTCGCTTTACACCAAAAACTACTGGGATTTTACCAGGTATGAAACTTTTGAAAAAACAGGCGGATTGATAATGCCTTCAGTTCGTAAAGGTTATGTAGCAGATACTTTAAATAAACCTACAAGGCTGGTATCAGTCAGTACACAGTATAATATTACCTTTGATAAAGGATTACCTGAAGATTATTTTAAAATGCCTGATGGAAAATGATATACGTAAAATATTAATTGCAGGTGTTGGCAATGAGCTAAGGCAGGACGATGCATTTGGGGTAATGTTAGCGCAGAAGCTACAGGTAGAAGCATCACTTCCGCCTTCGGTAAAAGTGATGGAAATTGGGTCGGCCGGTATTCATTTGGTGCAGCAGTTATTTGATAAATATGATGTGCTGCTATTGTTAGACATTGTAAAATGGGGGGAGGCAGCGGGAACGATTCATTTTAAAGAAGTAGAGGTAAAAGATATCGCCGAATTGCCAACTGACGAAAAGAATGCGTTTTTAGCCGATATGCATTACATCAATCCATTAAAGGCTTTAATGATGGCAAAAGCATTAAAAGTTTTACCAAAACAAGTTTTGTTCTTAGGATGCGAATCGGAAGAGCATGAAGAGATTGGAATTGGTATAAGTGCAGCCGTGGAAGCAGCACTGCCGATAGCTTACATTAAAGTAAAAGATTGGTTAAACAACAATGTTTACGCTAGGTCCTTAGGTGCTTCCTGTACGTGATTTTGAATTATTAAAAATTTGTAGTACTGCGTTAAAAATATTAAATTACACAACCAAATTTTATACAATGAAAGATTCTGAAAACCAACATCAGTCAGAAGATACTGAAGAGGTAAAACTGCCGTGGAAAACAGAACTTGAGGTAAAAGACCTTATCAAGCCTATTACTATCAGGCGGATAAAAATTTTACAAACATTGGGTATTTTCCTGTTATTATTTGCGATAGGATTTTTTACTTGGTGGCTGTTTGTAAAACCACCATCAGGGGAACAAATCGTAAGTGACATGGTGAAAGCAGTTGGCGGAATGGAGAATTGGAAAGGTATAAAGGATGGAAGCTTTGTTCGTACGCACCGGCTATATGATGAGAACGGGAAAGTCATCAAGGAGTCTGAAGAAACGTTTTTATTTAAAAACAACGACGAAGGTCACCAGCTTTTAATAAAATCAATGGGTAAAGAAGGTGAGGTTGTAGTGGGACGGGATAAGGGTGGATTTTGGGCTATTCAAAATAATAAAGAAGTAAACCCTGTATCGCTTTCAAAAGAGATGGAGTTTATGTGTAGTGATGATGGATGCTCACCTCTTTGTGCAAGTGAAATGGCGTTATACCGTATGTCGTTCCCTTTTAAGTTAACTGACGATGGAGTGAAGCCCCGTAATGCAGGAACAGCGATGTTAAATGGGGAAAAGGCAATATTGTTAGATGTGACTTTTGACCCGAAGGTTGGACGGGACCGCTGGGTTTTTTATGTTGACCCCAACGATAAATTAATAAGGAAAATTGAACATTATCCATCGCTGAAAAGCAATGTACAGCCGGAAGAAATTTACCTTGACGATTTTAAAAGGGAAGGCAATATTGTTTTAAGCCATTCTAATAAATATTACCGGAGTAATGGAAAAATTTTAGAAGAATATTTAATTTCAGACGTGAAATTCAATTCCTCATTATCTGCGGATGTTTTCAACAGACCTCAACAGTTGAGTAGCCTGAATAGGTAAAGTGATTAAACAATTTTAAAGAAATGGTCGAAAGATTTCACTTTAGCTCATTATCTCCTATTTTAAACTTGCAGTGGAATGGTAGCGATTGTACAACTAATCCGCATGAGCTTTTATCTAAACCATGGAGCTTGAAATCATCCTAAGAATTATTTTAGAAGATTCAACTCCTGGAGTTGACTATGGATTACAGGAAGGTAAGGGTGTAGATTTCAAAACCGTTGAGACGAAGAGAGGTCATGGTGGCAGTTTGCAATTTGAATGCAGGGTTAGAGTAAAATCTTCTGCCGGCAACCCTCCTGTTTTTCTTGGACCGTTTGCGCAAGGCCCGCGCGGTGACCGGTTTATTTATATTGATATTGGAACTTTTGCAGGGCAAAAAGATTCATGTTGGAGCCGCCGTTTAAAAATTCCATTGACAGGGATAACACCGGAAATTATAAAGCAATCAGTATCTGACTCTAACATGTTATGTGAAGCATTCGTCCCCGGTTCAGAAAAAGGAGGCGGACCAAATTGCGGAACGGTAAAACCTTTCAATGGATGGAAACTGAGACGGAGTGAATAGCCGTTTGGATGTTATGCTTTTACAGTTTCCAGCAAATCGTTTGCTAACTGATTTATAGCCAGTAAAGCGGGTGAACCATCAATAGCATTGATATCTAATGAACCAGTTTTATCGGCTTCGGCAATAGTAGCATCATATGGAATAACTGCAATAACCGGTAAATTTGTCTGTAAACAAAATTGACGAATGGCTTCTTCATCTTCTGCATTCTTTACTTTATTTGCAACAGCAACTATATTTTTGATTTCAAGCTCTTTACCCAGGCGCTGAAAACGGGCAACTGCCTCCATGGAACGATAATAGGGTTCCACCACACAAAGCAAAACATCAACATATTTTGAAGTGCCCCGTTTCATTTGTTCAAGCGAAGCTTCAAGATCAAGCAAAGTTACTTGTTCACTTTCTTCCAAAGCAGTATGAATTATTTCTCTCACAGTAGTATGAATACCGCACATACATCCTGTACCTGCATGTTCCGGCTGCCCTACGGCTAACAAAGTAACATTATCGTTAGTTTTTACACCATAATTATCCATCACTTCAGATAGTGGTGCATTAAGTTTAGCATATTTTTTACCATCATCCTTTTCATAAACCTCCAGTAACTTTGAAGTAAGTGCTTTAGGCATTGTAGCCTTGGGATCTATGCCCAGCGTTAGTGCCAGGTTTGGATTTGGATCACCATCAATAGCAAGTACAGAAATACCTTTACTACCTAAACTTCTGCATAATAATCCACTGATAGTTGTTTTACCCACCCCTCCTTTTCCACATACAGCTATTTTCATTATTTAAATTTTATGATGATAGCTAAAGTTAATTATATTTTATTTGGATGCCTGTAAACCAAAGATGAAACTTTCCATCTTTTGTTTTGTGATCCTGCGCAATCTGTAGCCCATTAAAATCTCTATAGTTTTCCCAGGTTGTTATTAATGAGGGTTTTGCAGCACCCGCGCTATGATACGCCCACTCTTGTATACGTTTTTTTTCATCTATATATACATCGTATATATCACCCGGCGTAAAACCATCTTTGTCATTATATTTTATTGTGATCTTATGCAGGCTTTTGCCACTGATAGGCGCTGGCTTCATGCTGCTGTCTGTAAATTCAAAGCCATCGTCCCAACCCAGGTGAAAAGGAAACAACAGCCAATATTCATCGTTCGTAAACCGCGCATTCAACTTCTTTAATTCTTGTGTTGAAGTATCCGTTCTTTTAAATTTTGTATGGCTACTATCCGTTATAAAAACTACTTCATTGCTTTTTGGATACCATTGCCAGTGGCGGCTGGATGCCGGAGCCGTATCCCGTTGTACATTAAATATAAATTCCAGCATTTGCACTTTGCTGAAGTTATTGATACCATTAGCAACTGAAACTTGATCTGTAATCTTTTCTTCCGAAGTTTGCTGATTACAAAATTGTAAAACTATAAGGCAAGAAAAAAGTAAGCCAAATTTCATATTCAAAGTTATTCCTGTCTGCGCCAGATTAAAAGTAAGATTATATAGTAATCACAACTCAATGATTCAGCTTTTGTTCCTAAATAATTATCTGAAAAACAAATTGCTTTCAAAGTATTTACTCATTTTATCAATCAATAGGATTGCTGCAGATGTACACCACATCCCAAAAGAATGGATAAAAAAGTACAGCGATAGCTTCTAATTGGATTTATAAAAAATTGCCCGATAACACGGCAGCTAATGATATTTTGCAGAAAAACATTTATTGCTGCAAGGAAGCACTTCAGATGTTCTAAAAAAGAAGGCCGTAGTAAACTTGGCTTTTCGCCATATTAAAAAATAAGCTGGTTGATCATTACAGAACTAAAGCCCGATCTTTAACTACTGCGATCGACAGCAGTTATTTTTCTGACGATGCCGATCATTGGACCCATAATGCCTGCACCAGGCAATGGCACGATGCTGAGGCCGCCTTAAACAAAATGAATTTTGCGCCTTGCCGGAGCATTGTAAAACCAAACTCAACACATTACAACAATCAAGTTTTTCAATGAAGTGTTAAATGACAATGAAACCGCATTTATTTGTAAGGTTTTGCAGATCGCTTCGTCTAACTATATTGATACCGGCAATTGTATTTCGTAGCGTCCCGGTTTGGTCGCAAGCACCATCTGTATATTTCAATGCTGCTTATGTATAAACTACTGTTTAAAATCAAAGTTTTAATAACAAATTCTTAACGGGTAATCAGCGTCTTACCTGTAAAGTTTTATAAAATTCTCCGACTAATCGTATAAATCATTTGAAGTGCCGAACGAATGCAATAACACCCTATGAATCAACCATTTTTGCAAACTCTTATCACTTCAAACAATCTTCATCGCCTTTATATTCGTTTATCTTTTAAATAAAATATATGTTACGCTTACCAATCATCGTCTTCGCTGTTGCTTTTTTAACTACCGCTTGCGGCAATGCCCAATCCAAAAAAATAGTCATTCAGAAAAATAATGAACAAAATACCTACCCCATGCAATTAACGGATGCACAGTGGAAAGAAAGGTTAACATCAGAGCAATATTATATACTCAGGCAGCAGGGGACTGAACGCCCAGGTACAGGCAAACTGAACAATTTCTACAAAAAAGGAACTTATTACTCTGCCGCTTCATTACAACCCATTTTCAGTTCCGAAACAAAATTTGATTCAGGAACGGGTTGGCCAAGTTTTTATGCCCCCATTAACAAAGATGCTATTCGTCTGGTTAAAGACGATGGAGATGGAATGGTTCGTTGGGAAGTTGTAGACAGCAAAAGTGGATCGCACCTAGGGCATGTATTTGATGATGGACCTAAACCAACTGGCAAACGGTATTGTTTAAATTCTGCAGCGTTGATTTTTGTGCCGGAAGGTGGTGTGCCTCCAACTAATTCGAAGAGTAATTAATAAAAAAAGAAAGGGGTCATGAAAAATTTATCAGTTTTATTCCTGTGTTTATTAATGATGGCAGGCCTTGTATCCTGCGGACAGAAGCCTCAAATGGCAACTACTATAAAAGAGCAGAAAGACCTGTCAAACTATAGCCAGGCTAATTTTGCTTCTGGCTGCTTTTGGTGTGTAGAAGGAGTTTTTGAAAGTGTGAAGGGTGTAGAAGAAGCCGTCTCGGGTTATGCCGGCGGTAAAGAACCCAACCCTACTTACGAATCGGTAACCGCACATACAACAGCCCATGCAGAGACAGTACAGGTATATTATGACCCATCCATTGTTTCGTATGCCACATTGCTGAAAGTTTATTTTGCTTCCCAGGATCCAACCCAGGTAAACGGGCAGGGTCCCGATCACGGAGCCTCTTACCGATCTATTATATTTTATCGCAATGCCGATGAAAAAATGCAGGCGGAAAAATACATTGCAGAAATACAGAAAAATTATAATAACCCAATTGCGGCCGAAGTTGTTCCTTTAGAAAAATTTTGGATGGGTGAGGACTATCACCAGGATTATATTTTGCACAATCCTAATGTGCCGTATGTTAAAATGGAAAGCATTCCACGTATAAAGCGCTTTCAAAAACAACATCCTGAATTAATAAAGCCAGATCGAAAACTATAAAATACATCCTTACATATAGAAGCGTTTCAAAATAAAATATACAATATGAAAAAAATATTGATCATTATTGTTTCCTACTTTTTTGTAAGTTTTTCATTTGCCCAAAATGCTCCATCGCACCAAAAGTGGGATAAACTCTTGAAAAAATATGTGAATGGATCCGGCCTCGTAAATTATAAAGGATTTAAAAATGATAATGCTGAGCTAAATGCTTATTTAAAAACACTCAGTGATAATGCCCCACAAAAAAACTGGAGTGCAAATGAACAAAAAGCTTATTGGATAAATGCTTATAATGCTTTTACAGTTTCTTTAATTGTAAGCAAATACCCTGTGAAAAGCATTAAGGATATTGGTGGCAAAATCTATAAAGTCAATACTCCCTGGGATATTAAGTTTATTACTATTGGGGGCAAAAAATACGACCTGAATAATATTGAACACGGGATCTTACGTAAAAAGTACGATGACCCGCGGATACATTTTGCATTAGTTTGCGCAGCCATATCCTGCCCCAGGTTACGTAATGAAGCATACACCGCAGCTAAGCTGGATGCCCAATTAGAAGCTGCAGGTAAGGACTTTTTAAATGATACAGCCAAAAATAACATCAGGGCAGACCAGGCTGACCTATCAAAATATTTTACGTGGTACCAGGGAGATTTTACAAAGAAGGGTAGTCTTGTAGAATTTATTAATAAATATTCTCAAATAAAAATAGACAACAATACCAAGATCAACTATCTTGATTATAACTGGAGCCTGAACGAACAGAAATAATTACCTTGCAGAGCGGGCTAAAATTTAAACTTCAAAATTAAACAATGCCGCAACACATCGTCATTATTGGGAACGGAATTTCGGGCATCACCTGTGCAAGAAATGTCCGTAAGCAAAGCAATGATGACATTACCGTGATCTCTTCAGAAACAGAACATTTTTACTCACGTACTGCGCTCATGTATATCTACATGGGGCACATGAAGTATGAACACACCAAACCTTACGAAGATTGGTTTTGGCAGAAGAACCGCATACAATTGGTGAAAGATTATGTGACTTCAATCAATGTAAATGGTAAAAATGTTTTATTGCAAAACGGCGCTTCCATCAATTATGATAAGCTGGTGATTGCTACAGGTTCTGTTTCTAACAAACCGAATTTTACCGGAATAAATTTAATCGGTGTACAAAGTTTATATGGTATGCCTGATATTGAATTGATGAATGAAAATACACGAGGCATTGAAAAAGGTGTAATTGTTGGTGGTGGATTAATAGGTATTGAAATGGCAGAAATGTTATTGTCAAGAAATATACATGTAACTTTTTTGGTCAGAGAAAATTTCTACTGGGACAATATATTGCCAAAAGAAGAAGCCACCCTGGTTTCGAATCATATAAAAGAACATCATGTTGATCTGAGAACCGCCACAGAGTTGAAAGAGATAAAAGGTGCCCGAAAAGTAAAATCAATTATCACCAATGAAGGGGAAGAAATTGCCTGTGAATTTGTTGGAATTACAGTTGGTGTTAGTCCCAATATTTCCATAATAAAAAACACAGAGATAGAAGCCGACAAAGGTGTGTTGGTGAATGAATTTTTTGAAACCAATATACCGGATATATATGCCATAGGTGATTGCGTGCAGCACAGAAATCCACCACCGGGAAGAAAAGCAATTGAACAAATTTGGTACACGGGCAGAATCCAGGGTGAAACATTGGCTGCAACACTTTGCAGCAAAAAAACGGCCTACAATCCCGGTCCTTTTTTCAACTCAGCGAAATTCTTTGATATAGAATATCAAACTTATGGAAAGGTAAATCCGCAGCAGGGTGAAAATGAAACTTCTTTTTATTGGGAACATAAAAATGGCAGGATTTGTTTCCGTGCTGTCTATAGAAAAGATAATGAAGCGATCATTGGGTTTAATGCTTTAGGTACAAGGCTTCGTCATGCGGTTTGCGATAAATGGTTACAAGAGAAAAGGAAGATTGATGATGTGATGTCAAATCTTGATCAATTAAATTTTGATCCTGAGTTTTGTGATCATTATGAAAAAGAAATTCTTTCTGCCTATAATAAGCAAACAATGAAAAATATTAAAGGCAAAAAAAGAAGGAAACTTTCTCTTTTCAATTGGTAACGCTTTATCAAAAATATTATGGTTCCACCCACTACTACTAACCCTTCACTTTCACTAACAGAAGAAGGTAATGAGCAAACCCTATATCAGAAAATAGGGGGCATCTGCATCGCTATCGCTGTACTGTCATTAGTTGCTGCTATATCAGGAGTTGGCGGCGCATATTCATTCCTCCTGCTAACAATTATTATAGGCATGTTCACGCTGGGCGTTGTCTCTTATGCATTGCCTTATTATAAAGGGCCGGCAGGTATCCGCAACAACGGCATTATGTTTAAAACCATGACCAACCGGGGAACGATTGCATGGATTTTTGCTATTGTGCTTACCGGATTTTATATCATAATTTATTGGTTTCCCTGGATGTTTGAAGGTTTGATACGAATATTTGATCCGCTGAGCAGACTATTGACTAACCAACCCGCCAACCAATGGTTTATGTATGGTGCATTTTACACACTGGCAGTATTGACAATGGGTATAAGATTTATTGGAAAAAACCGGAATAGTCGCTATCATGTTATCCGCACCTTTTCTGTAATGTTTTTTCAATTGGGTTTTGCATTTCTCCTTCCAATGTTCCTCAAAAAATTAAACGAACCTGAATTTTATTTTTCTTACTTCTGGCCCCTTAAATTCAGTTACCTTTTCCCTTCCGATGTTTCTTCTTTAATTAATTCAGGAAGTCTTGGCGTGTTCATGGTTTTTTGGGGAGCGGTGATGACTTTTATTGCCACACCAATCCTTACATATAAATATGGTAAGCGCTGGTATTGTTCGTGGGTTTGTGGTTGTGGTGGCTTAGCCGAAACTGCCGGTGATCCTTATCGCCATTTGTCTGATAAAAGTTTAAAAGCCTGGAAAATTGAAAGATGGATGGTACACAGCGTACTTGTTCTCATTACCGTTATCACTATTTTACTATGGTTAAATTCTTATTACAAAGGCGGCATTCTTGGTTCTGTTTCAGGTCCATTTGCCCAATGGTATGGTTTCTTTATTGGGGGCGTTTTTTCAGGAGTAATTGGTGTAGGATTTTATCCCATAATGGGTTCAAGGGTCTGGTGCAGATTTGGTTGCCCTATGGCTGCAATTCTAGGAATATTTCAACGCTTCAAATCAAGGTTTAGAATTACAACCAATGGCGGACAATGTATTTCCTGCGGCAATTGCTCTACCTTTTGCGAGATGGGAATTGATGTTCGTTCTTACGCACAAAAAGGCCAAAACATTGTAAGGGCTTCCTGCGTGGGCTGCGGCATATGTGCATCTGTTTGTCCGCGTGGTGTTTTAAAATTAGAGAACGGGAAAGAAGAAGGCAGGATCAACGATAAACCGATCACAATAGGCAATAACCACATTACAGTTAATTTATAAATGCATTATGTGTAAATTTGATAGATGCCTGCTTTTTTTGTAGATATTATAGTGGTATTATATTCTGTAGCCCTACTTTTTGTGCTGATACATTCTCTTTTTGATGCACATCTAATATACCACTACCTGCAATCTTTTAAAAAGAAAAAGCTAACTTCTTATTCAAATGATTTTATACCATTTGTTACCATTCAACTTCCGGTTTATAACGAACTGTATGTAGTGGAAAGGTTAATAGATGCGGTAGCCGCAATAGATTATCCCGGCGATAAATTGGAGATTCAAATATTGGATGACAGCACCGATGAAACATCTGCAATCATTGCAAGAAAAGTCGCCTTGCTTCAACAGCAAAGGATTTCAGTTCAGCATATTCAACGCCGCAACCGTGATGGCTTTAAAGGCGGTGCATTAAAACATGGTCTTGCCCTTGCAAAGGGTGAATTTTTTGCTGTTTTTGATGCTGACTTTCTACCCTCAAAAGATTTTTTAAAACGCACGCTCCCTTTTTTTTCAGATCCTAAAATTGGCATGATTCAAACAAAGTGGGGACACATAAATAAAGAAACATCTTTGTTAGCCAACCTACAGGCGATTGCACTTGACGGACATTTCAGCATAGAGCAACAAGGCCGAAACGCAGCAGGTTTTTTCATCAACTTTAATGGTACCGCCGGAGTTTGGCGCAAGCAAACCATACTGGATGCCGGCAACTGGCAATCTGATACACTAACAGAAGATTTGGATTTAAGTTACCGGGCACAAATGAAAGGCTGGCATTTTAAATACCTGGAAGATTTTATTACCCCTGCAGAATTACCACCTTTTGTAAGCGCATTAAAATCGCAGCAATTTCGATGGACGAAAGGCGGGGCTGAAACTGCAAGAAAAAATATGCGGACTTTATTTGCGTCAAAACTTCCTCTTTCAGTTAAATTACATGGAGCTTTTCACCTTATTTACAGTTTTGGGTTTATCAGCATAATTACTTATGCTTTGCTTTCTGTGCCTTTGCTTTTTGTAAAAGAATTTTACCCGGCTTATAACCTACTGTTTAAATTTTCAAGCCTTATCGGCATAAGTATTTGTATTTACATACTTCATTATTTTATTTCATATTTCAACAATACCGAAGGAAGTGTGCTGCAAAAAATTACGGGTTTCATTTTCCGGTTCCCTTTATTTGTTTCACTGTTCATAGGACTTTCATTAAGTAACAGCATTGGAATTATGCAGGGATATTTGGGTATCAGGTCCGGTTTTGTGCGTACGCCAAAATTTAACGCAGTAAATAAAGATGATAAAAAGATAAGGCGTAGGTATATTCAAAATAAAATTACCCGGTTAAATATTTTTGAAGGATTATTGATCTTTTATTTTTTATTTGGCGTGATACAATCTTTATATTTTAAAAACTATGCAAGCCTACCTTTATTGCTTATGGCACTTACAGGCTTTTCAATGATATTTATCTTTGGTATTAAAGAATGGAGACAAAATGCATTCGAACCTCTTCATGAGTAAAAAGCAAAAAATTATTGTCATCATTCCTGCCTACAATGAGGAAAATTCTATTGCAAAAGTGGTGAATGATATTCCGGCGGGGTTGGTTGACGAAGTAATTGTTGTAAATAATAATTCAAATGATGATACCGATAAAAATGCTCAAAATGCAGGCGCAACCGTACTTCACGAAGATAAACCGGGTTATGGATATGCATGCCTGAGAGGAATTGAATATGCAAAGCAAATGCATCCCTTGCCCGATATTGTAGTGTTTATTGATGCTGATTATTCTGATCATCCTGAAGAAATGCCTTTGCTTTTGCATCCTATTTTAAATGATGGAATGGATCTGGTAATCGGATCAAGAGCGTTAGGAGAAAAAGAAAAAGGCTCTATGACGGTACAACAAATTTTCGGCAACCGGCTTGCCACAAGTTTATTAAAAATATTTTATGATGTTCAATATACTGATCTTGGCCCCTTTAGAGCAATCCGCTATGATAAACTGATGGACATAAATATGCAGGATACAACTTATGGATGGACAGTGGAGATGCAGTTAAAAGCAGCCAAATTAAAAATGAATATCGTTGAGGTTCCCGTAAAATATCGAAAACGCATTGGCTTCTCAAAAATTAGCGGAACATTAAAAGGCACAGTGCTGGCGGGTTATAAGATTATCACTACTATTTTAAAATACAGGTAAATGAGAATTATTATTTTACGGGTGTTGTCATTATCATTTATTTTGATTGACTGCAAATCATCTATCCAGCCACCTGATGAACAGTTTAAACAACAATGGTATGCAGGTAAAGCTGAATTAACGAGTTATGATCTCCAACAGGCACGATATGGGGAAATCAGAAACGGAGAAGCTGTGCTCATTTTTGTAACTGAAGATTTTTCAAAAGAGAAATTGATAAAACTTGATGATCCTGATAAAACAGTCGATAAAATACGTGTGATGAAGATGAACATGACTAAGAAATTTGCAACAGGTATTTATCCATATTCAATGATGCTTTCCGTTTTTACACCTGTTTCAAAAAACGGTAAAGAAAAAACAGTTAAAGCAGATTGCTCATCGCAGGAGTGGTGCGGTCATACTTTTTCACAATTAAAATTATCCGGAAATAATTATCGCTGGCAACTCCATTCTTATTTTGAGAAAGAAGGAGATCAGGATAAAAAAGTTGATGCAATGTTATTAGAAGATGAGCTCTGGAACAGAATTCGCATCAATCCAACTAATTTGCCTCAGGGTAAAGTAGCTATGGTACCCGGATTGTTTTGGCAACGTTTATCGCATTCGGAAATGAGGATTGAAGAAGCCGTTCTCAACTTATCAAAAGCTGATACATTTTTTATACAAGATAATGCTGCACAGCTCTACACAATTCATTATCCGGCAGCACAGCGAACACTGCAAATTTATTTTCAAATTGATTTCCCACACCAGATTTTAGCGTGGCAGGAAACTTATCCTGATGGCATTGGCAACAAAAAGATGTTGACTACAAAAGCTATTCTAAAAAAATCAATTTGGTTAGATTACTGGAAACACAACACTATTGCCGACAGCACTTATCTTGATAGCTTGCAACTGATGCATTATGAAAGATGAAGTATTAAATAAAAATTCTTTCTTACTTTATTTTTTATTATTGTTAAGTGGTGTTGCTTATTATTTATTAGGATATCATACAGCAAGGCAAAATTTCCTTCAGGTTTTTGGATTATTTACATTTTTGTTTGCTAGTTTTTTTATTGGATACAATTTATATTCTGCTACCCATTTTAAAAATTTATTTATTTCCGGAATTGTTTTTCGCTTTCTGTTGCTATTCTCAATTCCTAATCTTTCTGAAGATGTGTTTCGCTTTATCTGGGATGGAAGGCTTGCGGCAAATGGCATAAACCCGTTCAGCTACTTACCATCAGAGATTATGCAAATGCCAGCCATCAGGGGTATTTCAAAAGAACTCTACCTGCAACTAAATTCTGTAGATCATTATTCTATTTATCCGCCGGTATTACAGGGCGTTTTTTGGTTAGAAGCAAAATTATTTCCAGAAAATGTATATGCTGCGATTATTTTTTATAAATGCTTCATTCTATTTTTTGAAATTGGTACATTTTTCATAATGCTGCAAGTATTGAAAAAGTTATCCTTGCCGAAAACCCTGTCATTACTCTATATTTTAAATCCGCTGGTGATCATTGAGCTTAGTGGCAATGCGCACTTTGACGGTGTAATGATCTTTTTTGTGTTATTTGCTTTTTTACTTCTTTTAAAAAACAACTGGCAAGCCTCAGGCATCGGGCTTGCTTTGGGAATTGCAACTAAACTGCTACCTGTTCTTTTTCTTCCTTTATTAGTTAATAAACTGGGTTGGAAAAAAGGCCTACTGTATGCCGTTACCACCACAGTAGCATCAGTGATATTATTTGCTGTTGTATTTGATATTGACACCATACAACACATGCTCAACAGTATTGACTTATTTATCCGCAAGTTTGAATTCAATGCGAGCATTTACTATGTGGTAAGGTATTTTGGCACACTTATAAAAGGTTATAATATCATCGCACTGGCCGGACCCTCATTGATCATGCTTTCTACATTGATCATTTTTTTTATTTCTTTTAAAAGGAACAATGCATCACAAATGCTTTTTACTAAAGGATTATTTGTTATCACTACCTGGTATTTTTTTTCCACTACTGTTCATCCCTGGTACCTTTGCCTACCATTGGCCATTTCTATTTTTACACAGTACAGATATGCAGTTATTTGGACTTATCTTGCAACACTTAGTTATTACGCTTATCATTCAACACCGGTTAAAGAAAATCTGTTGTTGACAGCAATCAGTTATTTGATCGTGGCGGGATATGCATTTTCGGAATTGAGCAAAACCAATATATATATAAAAAATCTTTCTCAAAAAAATAATGAAAGCATCTAGTGTAATTAATTAAATTGACTATTTAATAGAATTTGTGATCAGACTTTTGCTATACATTCAATCACTTCTCTTAAATCTAAATCAATTTGTTTCGAAACCTGTAAACAACCCTTTCCGCTGATGGGACAAATAAGGTAAAAACTAGTTTGTCCCTTTTTTATGTCCGTTGAAAGGCTCGCTGCCTGGGCGATGAGCTCGAAAAAATGGTTACGACTTCGGTTCGAAATCCCTCATGTGTCTTCTATGATTCTCCCGGTCGGTAAATTAAACTTCTTTATCTTTTACAAGGGAAAGATCATTCAGATCGATTTGCATGGGCAGCATTCCAATTTTAACAACAGCCTTCTTCCCCCTGATCTCCAGCACTTCGCCTACCTGTAAATTCTTTTTCATCTTTACTTTATCTCCAATTTTAATTTCGCCCTTCACTTCCTCATATTTCTGATCCAGTTGCTTTTGCTTTTTACTGGCTACTTTCTGTTCGTTCTTTTTAAAAAGCAATGCAGCCATTTCTTTAATCACCTTACTCTTGTCTTCCGATTTTTTCCATTCTATCACCATCTGTCGCAGTTTGCGCTCCATGTCTTTAAGGTAAGCCAGCCGCTCTTCAGTTACCTGGTTTTGGTGTTTCAGCAACTCCACCTGCTGACTATGAGATTCTTTTTCCAACACCTTCTGCATTTCATTCTTTAGCCTTTCGTTTTCCTTTACCAGTTTTTGGAGCTCTTTTTCCTTTTCCTGCACTTTCTGCAGATCCTGTTCCGTTCTGTTTAACAACTTATCCAGTTGAAAATGTTCCTCATCAACCATTCCTCTTGCACGCTGAATCAATTTTTTATCAAGGCCAATTCTTTCCGCGATGGAAAATGTATAAGAACTACCAGGCTTTCCCAAAACCAGTTTGTATAAAGGCAGCAAGTTTTTTTCATCAAAAGCCATGGCCCCATTAATAATGCCGGGTGTTTTATTGGCCATTACTTTCAGGTTGAGGTAATGGGTGGTCACAATTCCCATGGCATGTTTGCGCGCAAGTTCTTCCATGATCACTTCTGCAAACGCACCGCCCAAATTCGGATCACTTCCACTTCCCAGTTCATCAATAAAAAACAAAGTGCGGCCATTGGCATTGTCCATAAAATGCTTCATGCTTAGCAAATGACTGCTGTACGTACTGAGTTCAAATTCGATGCTTTGCGTATCGCCTATATGAATCATCAGTTGTTTGAATATTCCAAAACTGGAGGAGGGATGCACGGGAACCAGTAGCCCGCTTTGCACCATCATTTGTAAAAGCCCCACCGTTTTCATGGTTACGGTTTTACCACCCGCATTGGGGCCGGAAATCACAAGAATGCGATTCTTTTCGTTCAGTGAAATATCAACTGGAATGGTGGGTTTCCCTGTTTTTTTATTATATAAAAATAAAAGCGGATGATATGCTTTTTCCAGGTGTACCATTGCTTTATCAGAGATCACAGGATATTCGCCACCCATTTCAATTGCAAATGCAGCTTTGGCCCTGATAAAATCATATTCTCCCACAATGGCATGGTAAACTGAAAGCAGGGAAGCATGCGCTGCCAATTTTTTTGTAAGATGCTTCAGGATCCGGTAAACTTCTTTTCTTTCGGAGATCTCAAGTTCATGGATCTGATTATTCATTTCAATGGTTTCCTCCGGCTCAATAAAAGTGGTGCGCCTGCTGTCACTTTCTCCATGCAAAATCCCTTTCACCATTCTTTTTTGTTCTGCAAATACCGCCACTACCCTTCTGCCGCCCATAAAGCTTTCTTCGATATCGGCGAGGTAACCCAGTTTATTCAGTTTGCTTACAATGCGGTCAAAAGCTTTCCTGATCTCATTTCGCTTTTTGTAAAGACTCATTCTGATCGACGCAAGTTCATCGCTTGCACTGTCTTTTACATTTCCGGTTTCGTCTATTACTTCATTGATGAGTCGCAATATTTCCTTTTCATAATGTGTATGCGCGATCACATCAGCAAGTCCTTGATAAGATTGTTTTCTTTCCGCATCAAACCACCGGAATATGCTTTCCATGCTCATGAGGAGCTTTCTAAAACCTACCAGTTGTTCGCCGGAAAGCATCGCGCCTTCAATCGTAATCAGTTTGAGTTCTTTTGCCAGATTCAAAACGAAGTCATTAGGAAAATAATTGGCGTGTTGAATCAACTGGCGGTACTCATGTGATTGCTTCAGCTCTCTTTCAATAAAATCTTTTCTCGTATGGATTCTTAATTCAGCAGCCCTCGAACGTGCAAATTCAGAACGGCATTTTTCATGAAGCAAACTTTTAATTTTATCAAACTCCAGCTGTACGCTGGCCGAACCGGGGTATAGTTTCATCAGATCCTCTAAAAGAAGGTTTTAGTAAAGGTAAGGACACGCTTTTTTTAATCTCTAAATAGAACCAACCTATTGTTAAAAATTCTTTCTTGGCTTTTCATTGTCTATTTTCAGAGTGAATTTTGTTCACCTTCATCAAGCTATGACAAAAGCCCTATTTTTTTCCATTTTTGGAATTTTTATTTTTTTTGCCTGCAACACCGAAAAAAGATATAAAGGTATGAGCACTTCGTTGATCCATTCGTTTGAAAAAACCGATACAGCCACTTTTGGAACAGGTTGTTTCTGGTGTACCGAAGCCATTTTTGAACAACTCAATGGCGTATTAAGTGCTACTTCAGGGTATACCGGTGGCCAGGCTCCCAATCCTACCTACAAAGAAGTTGTTAGCGGGCAAACAGGTCACGCTGAATGTGTGCAAGTGGTATATGAACCCGGAAAAATTAGTTTTGATGATTTGCTGGAAGTTTTTTTCCAGGTACACGATCCAACCAGTTTGAATCGCCAGGGGGCTGATATAGGTACACAGTACCGGAGCGCCATATTTTATGCTGATGTACATCAAAAAGAAAAGTCGGAATATTATATTGCTGAATTGAATAAAAGTGGTGCTTACAACAAACCCATTGTTACAGAAATTGCTTCGCTGACTAAATTCTATCCAGCTGAAGACTATCACCAGGAGTATTACGAAAACAATAAAAGCACCAATCCCTATTGCTCTGTTGTTATTCGTCCCAAGCTTGAAAAATTTGAAAAAGTTTTTGCAAAGAAATTAAAAAGCAACAATTAACGTATATTGTTGAGTTTTGCCTCATCAAATACCATGAAAAATCTTCTGGCAATACCTGTCTTCATTTGCCTGTCTTTATTCAGTGCTGCACAAAAAGACAGCCTCACTATTGAGATCCTTGCTCAGGGCACCAACACTTCTTTACGTGGGCTCAGCGTAGTCAATAACCAGGTAATCTGGGTAAGTGGAAGCAATGGAACTGTAGGCAGATCCAGCAATGGTGGTAAAGATTTTAAATGGATGGTGGTAAAAGGTTTTGAGAAAACCGATTTCAGGGATATAGAGGCGTTTGATGCTTCCACAGCCATTATCATGGGCATCGGTTCACCTGGCTATATTTTAAGAACTACTGATGGTGGTGAAACCTGGACCCTGGTGTATGAAAATAAATCTGCCGGCATTTTTATGGATGCCATGGAATTCTGGAACCGCCAGGCCGGTATTGTGATCGGCGATCCGATTGATGGTAAATTTTTTATTGCGCGCACATTTGATAACGGTTTAACATGGAGAGAAATTCCAGATGCTTATAAGCCTGTTGCAGATACGGGTGAAGCCTGTTTTGCTGCGAGCGGCACCAATATCCGTGCACTTGATAATGATGAAGCCATTTTTATTTCAGGTGGAAACAATTCCTACGCATATATACGTGATCAGAAAATTAAACTGCCACTGGTAAATGGGAGTGCATCCACGGGTGCCTATTCCATTGCCGTTTGGGATCGTTATAAACTCAATGGGGGTAAAAAACTGGTTGTAGTGGGTGGCGATTATACAAATGATAGTGCGCGTTCGAAAACTGCAGCCTACAGTATTGACAGGGGCAAGACCTGGAAGCTTTCAAAAACGCCTCCCGGTGGTTACAGGAGTGCAGTTGAATTTATGAGTGAAAAACATTTGATCACCTGCGGGCCCAATGGTGTTGATCTGTCATTTGATGGCGGGCAAACATGGCGGTCGATTTCTAAACAGGGATTCCATGCTGTGCGCATCGCCAGGAATGGCAATGCTGTTTTTCTTGCAGGCGCAGATGGAAAAGTGGCCAGGCTGCACATTCCGGAAAGAAGCGGAAAGATCAGGACGAAATTTTAAGTTCCCGAATAACAAAAGCAGCTCTTTAATTCTTTCCCAACTTTTTCTTTAGTTCCTGCAGTTTTAAATGAAATGCATCCGTTTCTTTTTCCGCTTTTACAACTGGCTTTTTTGCTGCTTCGGGTTTGATTTCTTTTTGCACCTGGGCTGCTTCATCTTTCATCGACAATTGAATTCTTTTACGGGCAACATCCACTTCCGAAACCATCACTTTTACTTTCTGGTTTAGCTTAACAACTTCGTTGGGATCTGCAATATACCTGTTGGCCATTTGAGAAACATGTACCAGCCCGTCCTGCTTTACACCGATATCCACAAAAGCGCCGAAATTGGTAATGTTGGTCACAATACCCGGCAACACCATTCCCTGCCGCAGATCTTCAATGGATTTTACAGTATCATCGAAACGGAATTCTTCTATTTGCGCACGCGGATCCCTGCCTGGCTTTTCAAGCTCTTTTAAAATGTCTTCAATTGTAAAAGTCCCGGCTTTTTCGTTGAGGTATTTACTTTTATCCACCTGTTTGCGCAGGTCGGCTTTCAGGATCAGCTCTTCAAGAGAAGCCTGCAGGTCTTTCGCCATTGATTCCACTATCGGATAACTTTCCGGGTGAACAGATGAATTATCCAGGGGATGAAAGGCATTGGGTATGCGAAGAAAACCTGCACACTGTTCAAATGATTTAGGTCCCATCATGGGAACTTTTTTCAAATCTTCCCTGCTTTTAAATGGTCCCTGTTGCAAACGATGACTAACAATATTCTGTGCCAGTGTTGCGCTGATACCTGAAACATACTGCAATAAATGCCTTGATGCCGTATTGAGGTCTACCCCAACAAAATTTACAGCACTTTCCACTACCCTGTCTAAAGCCTGTTTTAATTTCAATTGGTTCACATCATGCTGGTACTGTCCAACACCAATGGATTTTGGGTCGATCTTTACCAGTTCACTCAGCGGGTCCAACAACCTTCTTCCAATACTTATGGCGCCTCTTACGGTAACATCATGGTCCGGAAATTCTTCTCTCGCCACATCAGATGCAGAATAAATAGATGCACCACTTTCATTGACCTGGAAAATACGCAATGGTTTTCCAAAATCTATACTCCGCACCATTTGTTCCGTTTCCCTTCCAGCAGTACCATTGCCTACTCCCACAGCTTCAATATTAAACTTTGATACGAGTTGTTTCATTAACGCTGTGCTTTCCTGCCATTGATTTTGCGGTGGATGTGGAAAGATGGTGGTATTGTGAACAAGATTTCCCTGCGCATCCAAACATACCAGCTTACAACCCGATCTGAATCCAGGATCAAGCGCCAGCACATTTTTATTTCCCAGTGGGGAAGCGAGTAAAAGCTGTCTAAGATTTTCAGAGAAAACATGAATCGCATCTTCATCGGCCTTTTGCTTGCTCAATAGCCTGAATTCGTTTTCAATGGATGATTTCAGTAAACGATTGTAACTGTCTTCAATTGATTTTGTTATTTCGGCAGCGGAGTGGTTATGAGATTTTATAATTAAGGCTTCCAAAGATTCCACTGCAATGGTTTTTTCTATGCTGATATCCATAGATAGGAACCCTTCCTTTTCGCCACGCCTGATCGCCAGTAAACGGTGTGAAGGACATTTGGACAGCAATTCGCTGAAATCAAAATAATCCCGGAATTTCTGGGCTTCAGGTTCATCCTTTTTTGTACTTAGTAATTTTGAACGCACTGTTGCAGACGCCGCAAACAATTGCCGAACTTTTGCTCTCGCCAGTTCATGTTCACTGATCCACTCTGCCATAATATCACGGGCGCCCTGCAAAGCTTCCTTACTGTCTTTTACCTGGTCATTAATGAAATTTTCGGCAAATTGATCGGGGTCCATATCTGTTTGTTTCCAGATTTCCTGCGCAAGTGGTTCCAGTCCTTTTTCAACCGCCTGTGAAGCGCGTGTTTTTCGTTTTGGTTTGAAGGGCAGATAGATATCTTCCAGTGCTGTTGCATCAAAACAGGTTTCGATCCTTGCCTTTAATTCCGGCGTTAATTTTCCCGATTCTTCAATCGTCTGGATCACGGTTTCTTTTCTTTTCTGCAGTTCTTTGTAATACCCAAGGGCTTCTACAACTCCACCAATCACCACTTCATCCAGGTTACCGGTAACTTCTTTGCGATACCTCGACATAAACGGAATGGTTGCACCTTCTGAATGCATCTGGCTGATACGATCTACCTGCGATCGGGAGATGTTAAACTGGCGAGCGATCTGGTCGAAATACTTTTGATCCATAAGGAAAATTCAGGGCTGCAAATCTAGTGGATGCCCGTAATGATTTTTTTATTTAATTATGGGGATTTTGCGATTTAATGTAAGAGGTTAACTTATAACAAAAGAATGTAATAAGCGCTTCCTTTCTGCATTATGATTTTAATAGGAAGATGTTTTGTAAATTTCAGCCATATTTTTCACCCTTAATAATTTTGCACATGATTCAAAGAGTTGTAATGGCCTTTGCAACCACCCTTTTATTTTCATCCTGTGTTGCCACTGCTCAACAGGCGCCTGCCTCTCCTGCTGCGCCAAGAGCGGCTTCCTCCACCGGACCAAAACCCTATCACGAGATCATCACAGCAAAAGCAGTAACCGACCGTGGTTTGTTTACCACGCACAGGGTTGATGATAAATATTATTTTGAGATCCCTGATTCCATGATGAATCGCGAGATCCTTGTTGTAAACAGGATCTCTAAAGCCCCAGCGGGTGCGCGTGCCGGTTTCCTTGGATTTGCCGGCGACCAGATCTCCGATAATGTCATCTCTTTTGAAAGAGGACCCAACAACAGGGTTTTCCTGCGTACCATTTCGTATTCAGAAAGAGGCAGCGATTCGGCTGGTATGTATCAGTCAGTCAGAAATTCAAACCTTCAACCCATCAATGCTTCTTTTGATATTAAAGCCTATGCCAGTGATTCAATTTCAAGAGCAAGAAGTACAGTAATTGAAGTTACCGACTACCTGATGGGTGATAATGAAATTTTCTTTTTCGGGCAGCGTGTCAAAAGATCTTTAGGACTTACCAGTTACCAGAGAGACAATTCCTATATTATGGAAATCCGTTCTTTTCCAGGTAATATAGAGGTTAGAACAGTTAAGACCTTTATGAGAACGCCGCCGCCACAACCCGGTCAGCCTTCCATATCTGGACAAACTGGTTCTCCTACCACATTTGAATTAAACAGCTCGATGGTATTGCTTCCTACGGTTGCTATGAAGCCAAGATATTTTGATCCGCGTGTTGGATATTTTGCTACTTCCTATACAGATTTCGATTTGAACCCACAAGGCGTTGAACGCATCAGGATGATCACACGTTGGAAACTGGAACCAAAACCTGGTGATGAAGCAAAATACATGAGAGGCGAACTGGTGGAACCAAAAAAACAGATCGTTTATTATATCGATCCTGCTACACCCAGAAAATGGATCCCCTATTTAATGGCAGGTGTTACTGACTGGAATGTTGCTTTTGAAAAAGCGGGATGGAAAAATGCCATCACAGCCAAACTTGCACCTACCAACGACCCTTCCTGGAGTCTTGAAGGTGCGGGTCATTCAGCAATTGTTTACAAACCTTCTGATATTCCAAATGCCAGCGGACCACATGTACACGATCCGCGCACTGGAGAAATTCTTGAATCTCACATCAACTGGTATCACAATGTGATGAATTTGGTGAGGGACTGGTATTTTGTACAAACCGCAGCCGTTGATCCCAGGGCCAGAACGCTTCGTTTCCCTGATTCATTAATGGGCAAACTCATTCAATTTGTATCTGCCCATGAAGTAGGACATACACTTGGATTAAGACACAACTTTGGGTCTTCGTCGGCTGTACCTGTTGAAAATTTAAGGAATAAAGCGTGGGTGGAAAAAAATGGCCACACACCGTCTATTATGGATTATGCCCGTTTCAATTACGTAGCACAACCGGAAGACAATATTTCTGAATCCGGACTTTTCCCAAGGATCGGCGATTACGATTTGTGGGCGATAGAATGGGGCTACAGATGGATCCCTGAAGCCAGAACAGCAGAAGAAGAAATTCCCATCCTCAACAGGATGACCATGGAAAAATTGAAAGACAAACGTTACTGGTTTGGTACAGAGATCGATCCTGATGATCCAAGAGGACAAAACGAAGACCTTGGAGACAATGCCATGAGAGCAAGTGTTTACGGAATAAAAAATCTTCAGCGCATACTTGCCAAACTTCCAGAATGGACCAGGGAAGAAAATAAAGATTATTCAAGTTTGAACACGATGTACGGCCAGGTGGTATCACAGTTTAACAGGTATATGGGTCATGTTGCCAAAAACATAGGCGGTATCTATACCACACCAAAAACAGTTGAACAACCAGGCGTTGTTATAGAATTTACACCAAGGGCACATCAGAAAGAAGCCATGCAGTTTTTACAGGACCAAATATTTAAAACGCCCACATGGCTGATCAATTCAGACATTCCAAATTATACAGGAACCAATACAATAAATACGGTGGCCGCGGTGCAGAATAATACGCTCAACCGCCTTATCAGTTATAACACAATAAATAAACTGACGCGTTTTGAAAACGAAAGCAACAATGCTTATACAGCTATTGAAATGCTTACAGACCTGAGAAGAGGAATCTGGAGCGAATTAACTGCAAGGCAGCCCATTGATGTGTACAGAAGAAACCTTCAGAAATCTTTTGTTGAAAGCATGAAAAAGGTGATCACTCCTGAGCCATCCAATACCATTTCACTAACACCTGTAGGAATGACGGCTGCCACTTCTTCCGCAAGAACAGGTGATGCGGTTTCGCTTGCCAAAGCACAATTAAGAACACTGTCAACGGAAATACGTACTGCCCTTCCTCTTTATAAAGATGCAAGCAGCCGTGCGCATTTGCAGGATGTTTTAGACAGGATCAATGAAACATTGAATCCGAAATAAATTGATCTACTGAAAAGCCCTTCCGGACCAACGGAAGGGCTTTTTTTATTTTACAAGTTGATCAAACAGCTACACGCCTTTTTTCACTTCCTTAGCCCATGCATCTTTAAGGGTTACCGTACGGTTAAATACCAGCCTGTGGTAAGTATCTTTGCTATCCAGCGTAAAATATCCTTTGCGAAGAAACTGGTAGCGTTCATTCATTTTTGCCAGTTTTAATGCAGGTTCTGCATATACAGTGGTAACGGTCTGCAAAGAATCGGGATTGATAAAATCCTTAAAGTCGCCTGCTTCATTCGCCGGGTCTTCCACCCTAAACAAACGGTCGTACAACCTGACTTCTGCAGAGATGGCGTTGTGCACTTCCACCCAGTGTAACGTACCTTTCACATTTATACCCGATGTGTCTTCACCGCTTTTGCTTTCAGGAATGTAACTGCAATGGAGTTCGGTGATATTACCAGCTTCATCTTTGATTACTTCGTCGCATTTAATGATGTAGGCAAATTTTAACCTGACCATCCCTCCCGGAAACAACCTGAAAAATTTCTTGGGCGGATTTTCCATAAAATCATCTTTCTCTATATAAATTTCTCTTCCAAAAGGAATTTCGCGGGTGTCGCTTCCCTTATCTTCCGGGTTATCTTCCCCTTTCAGCAATTCCACATCTTTATCATAATTGGTGATCACGATCTTTAAAGGATCAAACACTACCATTCTTCTCAAAGCGATCCTGTTCAGGTGTTCTCTCACGCAAAATTCAAGCAATCCAATGTCAATTAAATTTTCTCTTTTGGCCACACCAATCCTGTCGCAAAATTCACGAATCGCTTCAGGTGTATAACCACGGCGGCGCATACCACTCAGCGTAGGCATCCGGGGATCATCCCAGCTTTCAACATGCTTTTCTTTCACCAGCTCCAGCAATTTACGCTTACTCATCACCGTGTAATTGAGGTTAAGTCGCGCAAATTCATATTGCCTGGACGGAAAGATCTCCAACTTTTCAATAAACCAATCATACAATTCCCTGTGAGGAATAAATTCCAGCGTGCACAGAGAATGCGTAATTTTTTCGATGCTATCGCTTTGCCCATGAGCAAAATCATACATAGGATAAATGCACCACGCATCCCCCGTACGGTGATGATGTGCGTGTTTGATGCGATACATCAGCGGGTCGCGCAAGTGCATATTTACATGTTGCATGTTGATCCTGGCGCGCAATACTTTTGCTCCATCGGAATATTGACCTGCACGCATGGCTTCAAATAACTGCAGGTTCTCTTCAACGGAACGGTTGCGGTGCGGACTGTCTTTACCCGGTTCTGTCGGCGAACCTTTAAAAGCCGCGATCTCCTCTGCACTCAGGTCATCTACATAAGCGAACCCTTTTTTTATAAGATCGATTGCAAATCCATATAACTGCTCAAAATAGTCGGAAGCATACAGTTCATTCTTCCATTTAAATCCGAGCCACTCTACATCCTGACGGATACTTTTCACGTATTCTGTTTCTTCTGTTACCGGGTTGGTATCATCAAAGCGAAGATTGGTATAACCACCATATTTTTCTGCTAATCCGAAACTGAGGCAAATAGCCTTGGAATGACCAATATGCAAATAACCATTAGGTTCAGGAGGGAAACGAGTAACAATGGTTTTGTATTTCCCCGAAGCCAGGTCGGATTCGATAATTTCTTCTATAAAATTCAGATGTTTTTCTTCGCTCATACTTTCATTTCTATGAGCAGCAAAGATAAGGGAGGGGTATTCAAATCAGTCCGTCAATGCTGCCAGCGGAAAAACACCGGGATTTTTTTTAAGATTGATCCTGTATCGAAGTATGAGGTCATCATTGTAAAGAATGTGCAGCCATGGTTTTGCGGGATCAACAACCACGTAACGGTAATACACTTTATTTCCTTTTTGTTCAGATGGAGACAGGAAAATCGCATTGAGATTTCTTTCAGCAATGGCCGTATCAAGAAACGGGTCGGGCGAAATGGATCTTGCTCTTTTAATGTCAGCAAGATTCATTTCCACCAGGATGGTATCGCCTAGCGAAGCTACAATTATTCCGGAGGCGGGGAAATGTGCAGCAATATTGTATTTGACAAAAGTTTTAAATTTAAAAGGGGTTTTCCTATACTCTTTGAGTGTGGGAGGATGATCAAGCAAGGTCCAGGAAAGATCCTCCGGATAATGGTCAGTAACAAAGTCGGCGGGATCCGGGAGGAAATATCGATCATCGAGTTTTTGTATAAATTCATTTGTATGACCTACATAACCTGCTCCCCAGGTAACATCCAGCAAATGCCACTGGCTATCGATCCTTACCGCATTCCAGGAATGATTGGTTCTAAACTTCATTTCCGAATCAAAATCCGATCTTGAATACCCTGTGATCACTTCTGAAGCGATCCCACTGTATTCACAAAGTGTTTTAAACAATTTGGCATATCCATCGCAAATGGCCATTCTTCTTTTCAGCACCCGTTTCGCTGTCATTTCATGTCCTGAACCCCAGGTAGTGCTGTCTTCAGGCTCCTGCAAAACCGGGCGCCTGTCGTAACCCCTTCCTTTGGTGAAGATGGCCGTATTATAACTGATGTTCTGGCCAATCCAGCTATATATGGCTCTTACCTTATCCAGTTCTGAATTAAAATTTTTCGAAAGCGCCTTTGAAAGGGAATCAGGAGATGGCGCATCTACCAAACGCACTGCGCGGTCAATAAAAGCATAATTGTCCTGTGCCTTTCCCACCAAAGAAAAAACAGAAGTAAGAACCAGGAAAAAAATAAGGTGTTTAAGATTCATCGCCGTTGCTGCAATTTCGGTATTTAAAAACTAAGAAAATGTAAAAGGGTTTCAAATCCTTTATAAGGGCATTGCATTTCAAATATGAGCGAATCAGAACACATCTCATCCGCATTTTCATCAATTCATACAGGTGGACTTAGGAAAAAACTGCAGGAGGCAAAATCTTTGTAACCTGGATTGAATAACTGCGTCAAATCATCAAACAACTTAAATAACAAAATATGAAATCTTTATTCTTGGTATTAGGATTAGCCTTAAGTTTAGTTGCAACCAACAGCTATGCCGTCGACATCAAAACCATCAACACCATACTACAAAAGTTTGGAAGAGAATTTAAACAGGCAAAAGATATCAGGTGGACAAATACGGATGAATTGCTTGTAATTGAATTTAAAGAAGAAGAAAAGACCAGGTATGCCTATTACAACCAGGAGGCTGAACTGCTGGTACTTGCAAAGCCCATGACAGTTGGGCAATTGAATGAATCACTTCAGCAGGAACTGGCAAAGAAATACAGTGCATTTGTTGTAACGGATGTTTACCAGTTAAATGACAAGGAAGGAATTAAGTACTCTGCAGTTGCGATAAAAGGAAACGAAAAAATTATCCTGAGCAGCAATGGCAAAAAATGGCAGCTTATGAAAAATCGTTTCAACTGATCAAAAATAACCCTGAACTTTGGACGGGGTGTAATTATGGATCATAATGAAAAATCAGTCAGGCAAATTCCGCTGAAGCTATTGATCGCTTCAGCGCTTTTTATTATTGCACTTCTGCTGTTTTTTACATTGATGAAAATTGTAGTGCTCGACCAAAAAGACCTTTTCGACCAGCGGGTTTTTAATTTTTTTGAGTCTTTGGCTTCTGACGGTTTACACCGCACGATGAAACTGATTACCTTTTTTGGCGACACAAAATTTTTACTCCCTGCTTATTGTATTCTTGTTGCCTGGCTATTGTTCAGAAAAAAAATCAGGTGGGCCATTGACATCAGCATAATTGGTCTTACCGGCGAATTAATGAAGCAGGTACTCAAACACAGTTTTGCCCGCCCCCGACCAGAACTTCCCGTTTATGAAACACTTCAGAGTTTTAGTTTCCCGAGCGGACATGCCCTGAGCTCATTCATCTTTGCGGCTTGCGTAATTTATCTTTTGTGGCACGGGCATTACAAAACCCATTGGCGGTGGATTTTCAGTATGCTGTTAGTTGTATATGCTTTAGCGGTGGGAATGAGCAGAGTGATCCTGCGCTACCATTATGCAAGTGATGTTCTGGCAGGTTTCTGTATCGGATTTGCATGGGTAATGTGCAGTCTTTATGTACTTGATAAATTTTACAAATCACGCGCAAAGAAGTAGCTTCTTCATCTGCAGTTCATGCTAACGTTTTTTTAACAACAACTAAGTCGGTGAACAATACATTTGCCGCATGAAATTTTTTATTCCGATTTTTCTGTTTCTTTTTCCTGTGCATATTTTGGCGCAGGAAGAAAATAATACGCGTTCTTCCCTTGACAGTATTTATATATCAGGTGTTCAGGATAAAAAAGGTTCTGTGAAACTGCTGCATGCTGAACCCCTGTATATTGACCTCATTCGCGATCTCGGCGCAAGAAAAGGAGAAAAAGAATGGAATATCGGATTAGGACTAACAGATAACAACAAGCATGACAGCTATACTGCATTGGTGGAATATGAATTTGCACCGGTTGACAGACTGGGACTTGAAGTAGAACTTCCGTTTTCATTGTATTATCCTGTCAGTGGAACTGAAAGATCAGAGATCCCTTCCAGCAAATTAAATAGTTTAAAACTGGCAGCTCAATATAGTTTTCTTGTATCTGAAAAGGCAAAAACTTCCCTGGCCATTGGGTATATTCATGAATTTGAACTGACCAATTTCAAGAATTATGGTTCAGGAAAAATAATGGAAGGCAATGTGTTTAACCCTTTTTTTGTAGCAGCAAAAAGGTGGGGACAGAATTTCCATACCCTGCTATACACTGGTCCTGCATTTATAAAACATTTTGATGAGCAGGTAAAAACCCGCTGGCAGGTAAATTCAAATTTCCATTATATGGTTCCGGGTACCAGAAACTTTATCGGTATTGAATTCAATAAAGAAGCAGGAGGAAAAGATTTTGATATGACCATTCGACCTCAAATGCGTGTGAGTATTTCAGAAACAGTTATGATCGGAATTGTAACCGGTATCCCCATCAGCCGGGAAAATGAAAGATTCAGCAGTTTTTTAAGACTGATATATGAACCCAAACACAAATAGGAATTAATAAAAATCCCGGTTGTTGAACCGGGATTTTTTTATAAAGGACAGAAAAAAATTTAATAATGGACATAGTTTGCTCTGGTAGAAGAAGCAATTGCTGCATTCATTCGGTCTTTCTGCCCGGAAGAGAACATGTACATGCACTTATCATCTGTATAATCCATGTAGTTCATCCATTGTTCCAGGGGTTTGCCAGAGCAGTTGCTTTTTAAATTCACTGCAGGACATCCACCATTAGAAGCATCATGACCAGGTGTATCAGAAACATAGTCATTACCACATCTCCTGTCGCCCCAGATATGACGCAAATTGAACCAATGCCCTACTTCATGCGTCGCAGTTCTGCCTTTATTGAATTGTGCATACATCGGGTAGGAAGCAAAAGTTCCAAATGCCTGGTAATCGATTACTACTCCATCAGTAGAAGCACTTCCACCGGGGAACTGCGCATAACCTAAATAACCGCTGCTCAGATCACATACCCACATATTTAATTTTGTGGTAGGATCTACAGGATCGCTTCCGCCGGAACCACTTTTTTTCACCGCGTCATTTGTTCCGAAAGATGAAACTGTAGTGGTTTTTCTTACTATGCTGGAAACATAATACTCGATCAGGCAATTCGCAACATTTGAAAGCGGATAGCCGGCCAGGTAAACACTTGAATTGGTAAGCTCAACGTTGGTTTTGTTGAAGTCTGCATTCAGCACATCGATCTGTGACTGAATTTGCGCATCAGTCACCTGGGAAGTATTTTGCAGCACCACATGAACTACTACAGGAACAAATACTTTGGTTGTACGCTTCAGCGATTGAGGTTGTTCTAGGTAAAGTGCTGTTTTGGTTTCAATATCTTCCAGTATCTGTGCACGCTTGGGATCCTCTGCAATTTGCTTTTTTAATACATCATCAGCTGCACACTGGCGGCCTTCTGCTGAAAGTGAAGCAACATCTTCATCTGTTACTGGGTTCGCATCATTCTTTTTACAGGAAAATAAGAGAACGGCTGCGGAAAGAGTAAAAAGGGTTTTTTTCATGTGTTAAAATATTTCTATTAAATTAACATTAATTTAATTACATCTTTATCTTTTCCATTATTTTATTAAAATAATTATCCACGTATAGATTCCAGGCATTAGCAATTCTTTGCCGAGAAAATGGAGGGTTTTGCCGAAGGAATTGAGGCGGGCACCCTGGGATGAGTAAATTTGAAGTTACAACGCGAAAAATCTGGATAAGATGAAAAAATATTTTGCTGAAAAACATGCCCTGACTGTAATGGTAAGCCTGTTTTGCCTGATAATGATCTTTGTATCCGTTTTTAAAGGGTCGCTATGGGAAGCGGTGGCTTTTGCCCTTGCTTTTAGCTTTTCCGTCGAAAACCTTTGTCACCGGGTCAGGGAAAATAAATAATTGCGCTTCCACCAACCTTTACAGGCATGCTCAGGCATGCCTTTTTTGGGCTTCTTAGTGATTCGTTTATAAGCCGAAGCGCCTAATTCTTACAATAAAAAAATCCCGTTATTTACGGGATTCGTCTTCTTTTTTGTTTTTAAGATGGGCACGCTTGGTTTCCTTCTTATTATGCGTCACATCATTGCCTTTAGTGTCCTGCTCTTCGTTTTTTCTGCTATCCAGGTCATCACGTATTTCAGGCCTTGGCTTATGTCCGATCATCTGCTTACTCTGCAGATTGGTCTGGTTTCTACTTCCTTTCATAAAAATAATTTTTGTTCTTACTACAGTTCTTAAAATCATACCAGAATTGATGTTTTTATTAATACGCCCGCTTCATCAATTATTTATACCTGTTTTTTTTATTTAAGCATCGGCTGATCCACCTGAGTGTTTCTTTCGTTACACCCTATATTTGTGCTGTACCAAAGTTTGAACTGTGCAACCATTTGAAGATTTCGATGCCAATCTTGCCGGAGAAGAAGACAAACAGCAGGAGAATAAAAACAGCTGGTTTAAAAGGCTGAAGAAAGGGATCACGACTCCTTCTTCCGAGAAAAAAGAAACGCCTGAAGGATTGTGGACAAAATGCCCGGAATGCAATTATATTTCTACCATGCAGGACCTGCGGGAGGCGCTGTATGTATGTACCAAGTGCAGCTACCATCACCGGATTGGCAGCAATGAGTACTATGAGATCCTGTTCGATAATAAAGTATACACCGAACTTTTTGATAATATCATATCAAAAGATTTTCTGGAATTCACCGACCTCAAACCGTATAAACAACGACTGGAAGAAACCTGGGCAAAATCTGACCTGAAAGATTCCATGCGGGTAGCAACAGGACAGGTGAACGGCAACCCGGTTGTAATTGCCTGTATGGATTTTGAATTTATTGGCGGATCGCTGGGAAGTGTCATGGGAGAAAAGTTTTCGCGCGCCGTGGATTATTGCATCGAACACAAACTGCCTTATATGGTGATTAGCAAGAGCGGTGGTGCGCGCATGATGGAAAGCGCATTTTCGCTGATGCAGCTTGCTAAAACCAGCGGCAAACTCTCGCAGCTTTCAGACGCCCGGCTCCCTTATATTTCTTTACTGACCGACCCCACCTTTGGTGGCATTTCGGCTTCGTTTGGAATGCTTGGTGACCTGAATATTGCTGAACCAGGCGCTTTGATCGGATTTGCAGGCCCACGCGTAATTAAAGAAACCATTAAAAAGGATCTGCCACCCGGTTTCCAGAGAAGTGAATTTATAATGGATCATGGCTTCCTCGATTTTATTGTGAACCGGAAAGAACTAAAACAAAAACTTTCTACACTGCTTACGATTTTTAAAAACTAGTCTTGATTTTAATAGATTTACTTGTGCAGGATCTTCCCAAAAGGAAGATCTTGTTCATTACACACCTTAATCCATAAATTTGTAAGCAGTCAGTTGCACGAAAATGACGTATGATGGAGATTAAGAACAGGTCAGCTTATTTTGAATATTTTATTGATGATACTTTCACTGCCGGAATGGTATTGCTGGGAACTGAGGTAAAATCACTGCGCGCAGGAAAATCAAGTTTCAATGATGCTTATTGTATTATTCAAAAAGGTGAATTGTTTATCCGGTCACTACATATTGCAGAATATTCACACGGCACGGTCAATAACCACGATCCAATTCGGGAACGGAAATTGCTATTGAGCAAGCGGGAATTAAAAAAACTGGAATCCAGGATCAGGGAAAAAGGGTACACCATCATTCCGTTGCGCATGTTCTTTAATGAAAAAAATCTGGTGAAAATAGATATTGGGCTTGCAAGAGGAAAGAAAATGCATGATAAAAGAGAAAGCATTAAACAGCGTGATACTGACAGGGAAATAAAACGATATTTAAAATAAAAGCCACCGGTTCTTTAATGAAAAAAATCTTTGCCACCTTTTTGATCTGCATTTCATTGTCTGCAGGCGCACAAAATGTTATTGGTTACTGGTATGGAACTGCCAATGCTGAATTTGGAACCAGCAATAATTACCTGGTTGAATTGATCCTGAAACAAAACCAGACCTCCGTGCAGGGCATAATGAACTGTTATTTTAAAAACACTTTCAGAAGCTATAAGATCAACGGAAGCTATAATTCCATGACCAGGGAACTGTTGCTGGTGAATCTTCCCATTCCTTATTCGGGCGCATCCAATAACCCGGAGATCGACTGCATGATGGATTTTAAGGGAAAGCATATGGTAGCTGTTGCGGGATCCAGCTTAACCGGTAGGTTCATTGGAAGAGAAGGGTATAAATATACCTGTCCTGAAATTGTTTTTGATCTCCGCCTGAATAAGGAAGCGGGCAACCAGGATTCCATTCTGCTTGCCCTGCAGAATTTTAAAGAAACGTACCAGGTGTGGACACCCACGGCAACGGATACGCTTGTGGAAGCAACCGTGCAGCAAAGAACCATTCAGAATTTTGTTGTGAACAGGCAATTTACTGAACGTGAAATAGAGATTCAACAGGAAATTGAAGTGACCACAGATTCCATTCTCGTAGATTTTTACGATAATGGTGAGGTGGATGGCGATTCCATCTCCGTATTCCTGAATGGGAAATTGTATGGCGCCAACATGAGACTGAGCACCCGCGCCATTCACATGAATCTTATGCTCGATACTTCGCTTGAAGTGAATACGCTTGCGATGTTTGCCAACAACCTTGGAACCATCCCACCCAACACAGCGCTGATGCTGATCTCCGATGGAAAGAAAAGGCATGAAGTGCGGATAAGCAGTAACCTGGATAAGTCAGGTGCCATCAGGATCCGGCGAAAAAAACCCCAGGCACAATAAGTTTACATGTATCGTCATAAAGCAGCTTCATGAGGCGGTAAATAGCTGCTTCAAGATTTTTGGTTTAATTTTCCCTTTGCCAAGATGCTGATTTTTTATGGACGTTCCGCTTTTTACAGCTATAGTAATTGCTTTTATCATTGTAATAACGATCATCGTTTTTTTCACCATTTCCATTGTCAAACAACAGAAGAGAAGCCTGCAACTTCAGAAAGGCCATGCGCTAGCGGAAATATCCGCTATGGAAAGAGAGCGGTCGCGCATTGCAGCCGACCTGCATGATGATGTAGGGCCAATGCTCTCTATGATCAAGTTCCAGATTTTTAGCGTAGACACTGCCAGTGAAGAAGATATGCAGGGCTTGAACAAGGTAAATGAACATATTGATGACATCATTTCCAGGCTCAGGGAAATTTCTGTGAACCTCATGCCCGCATCTCTTTTAAGAAAAGGACTGGGAACCGCGATTGAAGAATATATGGAAAACCTCCAGAAAAGCGGAATTGTGCGTACACATTTTCATTCAGAAATGATTGGAAACCATCCCCAGGATACCAGTATCAACCTTTTCCGAATCTGCCAGGAGGTGGTTCATAATGCGTTGAAGCATGCAGAAGCCAAAAATATTTCCATCCGGATCAAAGAAGAAAAGGGCATGCTTTCGTTGCTGGTGAAAGATGATGGAAAGGGGTTTGATTATGAAAAAAGACTGAAGGATAGTTCTGGATTTGGTTTGAGAAGTATTAAAAACCGAGCAGAATTATTAAATGGAGAAATGATCGTTGAATCGAAACCTGGTGTGGGAAGTGCTTTTTTATTTGAGATACCGGTGGAGGGATAGCTGTTTAGCGAAAAGGGACAAGGGGCTAGGGACAAGGAAAAAGGAAAAAATTTTAAGATGAAAGCTTCCTCATTTTGAATTCACAATTACGCTACACCCTAAACATACCTCACCTCCAAATCCAATTGCAACTATAAATTTTTTTACCCATATTACATCCCATACCAAAATATAAAAATATGAGTGCTTTTATTAGCCTGGAAGAAGCCGCCACCATGACAAGGTTGTACAGATCCGTAAATGAACTAATGCTTTCGCTTCCCTACCAGAACCAGGAAATTCTTCCTCTTTGCGAAACCTTTGATGCCGAACAGGTAAGATCAATGCTGGATAATGAAGGTTGCGTTGGTTTAAGGGTGTACTATGGTGTGGATGCCGACAATAAGATACATGCTGTATTAGTAGGCGTAGATCTTAATGATGCCGACATATTACCAGGAGAAGAGCAACCAGGAAATTATATAATTGAAAGATCAGAAAGATGCCCATCAACATGTCCACCGCCGTCCGTATTGAACAGCTGACATGGAATTTATAAAGTACATTTCTACTTATGCAACGACAATCCCGGCGATCATCTGCCTATTTATTTTCTATAAAGCCGACAAAAAATTTCTGCCAATAGTTTTGTTGATCTTTGTCAGTCCGATTGCAGACCTTTTGGGTAATTACTGGATTAAATCCTTCAGGAACAATATCGTAATAGTTAATATTTACTCCATTCTGGAGGTCCTCCTCATCATCTGGCAGTTTAGCAGGTGGAAGCTGTTTGAAAATTTACGTACCCCCAGGTTGATAGCAATGGCATTTGCCATTCTTTACATGATTGATTTAATGATTCCCGCCGTGGAAAATATTTATACCTTTTATTTTAATATCATTTCCTCTTTTCTAATTGTAATCATGGGCATTCTTCAAATCAATAAAGTATTGCTGACGGGAAATAAGATGATCATTAAAAACCCCGTGTTCCTGATTTGTATTGGGCTCATCCTTTTTTTTACAACCCTGGCAATAGTTGATGTATTCTATTTTTATGGGTATCACAATACAATCGCTCTAAGTATAAATATGTACAACCTGGTTAAGATCATGAATATCATTACCTCGCTTATATTCGCTGTGGCTTTATTTTATATCCCCAAGAAAAGGCAAACCTTGTTATAGCTATTGGCTAGTGCTTTTTCAAGAATAAATGACGTTTCGAATGGTGAAGGGGAATGGGGAATGGTCAATTGCTAAACCCTAACCCCTACCCCCCTCCACCATTTCTCTCAAAATAATTCCCGTTGCTTCGCTCCGTCCTTCACCTCCCACTCCATCATGATGTTTTTATTGTAGTCCACCAATCTTGCCCCCACTGCTTTCCATCCCATCACATCCACCATTTTGGCGATCTTGAATTTGGCACTTCTGATCTGCGTTCCTTTACCGGATTGAACGATCAGGATGGGTTCCTCTTCTGTTGAAACAGCTTCCAGCAAATTGTTTTTGCCTTCCTTAATAAATAAAAATTTTGAGCGCAGTGTATTTGTTTCAATGCGGAAGCGTTTTACATTATACTGTTGTTTGTCGTGATCCAGGTAAACCGCTGTGATGACTCTTTCAGGCTCAAATTTTTCTACCTGCATCACTTCTTCGGGATTAAAACGTTGGGTGAGTTCCTGGTCCGTAATTTCGTAGGTTCCATCCGTATAAATCACCAGCACCCTGTCGTCGGCATCAAAATCA
The DNA here is from genome assembly GCA_002050435.1 of Chitinophagales bacterium 33-2. Taxonomy (GTDB): domain Bacteria; phylum Bacteroidota; class Bacteroidia; order Chitinophagales; family Chitinophagaceae; genus Flavisolibacter. Next base: position 38,644 of record MWYV01000031.1, read on the forward strand.
CCGAGTTCCATTCCCTTACCATCATGGTTCAGTCTTCCAAACTTATCATCAAACCATAATTTAATGCTACCCAATGTAGCCACGCCTGCCTCCTTGAATTTTACGGAACGCACCGGGTATTTGGTAACCTGGTTGCCAATGCTGCTCCTGCTTTTGATCTCCAGTTCTTCAAAATAATATTCAAACTCCTTATTTCGTGCGGAACAGTTTGGACTTAAAATCACCCGTACCACTTCGGCTTCCCCGTTAGGATTTACAGTAAGGTATTGCACTTTGGATTTATCTGAACCTTTGGTCAGGTCGTATTCCTTATCCCGCGTAACGCCGGTGACATTGAATCTTTTTGCAAATGTAATTCCGCTGGCACCGTCCGTATAAATCATATTGTAGGTAGTGCGTTCGTCGCCTTTCCTGAATACGGCAGCGTATAGAATATCCTTTCCTATAAATACTTTGTCCTGCACTTTCACCACTTTCATCATGCCACGCCGCGTAAAAGCAATGATATCATCAAGGTCAGAACACTCAAATAAAAATTCATCCTTCTTCAACGATGTACCTACAAATCCTTCTTCCCTGTTCATGTAGATCCTCGTATTTGCAATGGCCACATGTTTGGCCTCGATCACTTCAAAAACCTTGATCTCTGTTTTCCTTTCCCTTCCCTTGCCATATTTTTTTATCAGGCTTTCAAAATAATTTATGGAATAATCATTCAGGTTGGCCAGGTGGTGTTTTACCTGATTGATCTCGGCTTCCAGGTCGCGGATCTGCGTGTTTAATTCATCAATATCCAGTTTGTAGATTCTCCTTACCGGCTTTTCAGTAAGCTTTAAAATATCTTCCCTGGTAACCGCGCGTTTTAATTGTTTTGTAAACGGAACAAACGCTTTGTCAATGGCCACGATCACTTTTTCCCAGGTCTCGTGTTTTTTTTCCAGCTCCTTGTAAATTTTTTCTTCAAAGAATATTTTTTCAAGAGAAGTATAATGCCATTTCTCCTGCAGTTCACCCAGTTTGATCTCCAGTTCTTTTCCAAGCAAGGTTTTGGTATGCTCAGTAGAATAGCGCAGCAATTCATTTACAGAAACAAAATGCGGCTTGTGGTCAATGATCACGCAGGTATTCGGTGAAATGGACACTTCGCAATCAGTAAATTTATACAAAGCATCAATGGTGATATCCGGCGAAATACCCGGGGCCAGGTCAACCTGTATCTCCACTTCTGCAGCTGTATTGTCGGTAACCTTTTTGATCTTGATCTTTCCATTGTCGTTTGCCTTGACAATGCTTTCCATCAATCCAGAAGTTGTAACACCATAAGGCACACTTTTGATCAGCAGTGTTTTTTTATCCAGTTCTTCAATATGTGCACGCACTTTTACCCTGCCACCACGCATGCCCTGGTTGTAATCAGTTACATCGATCATCGCACCGGTTAGAAAATCAGGGTAGAGATCGTATTTTCTTCCTTTCAGGTATTTAATGGAAGCATCACAGAGCTCAATAAAATTATGCGGGAGGATCTTTGTGGCCAGTCCAACAGCAATGCCTTCTGCACCCTGCGCCAGCAACAATGGGAATTTTACAGGAAGGGTAACAGGTTCATTTTTTCTGCCATCGTAACTAAGTTGCCAGACCGTAGTTTTTGGATTGAAAACCACTTCAAGTGCAAATTTACTCAGCCGGCTTTCTATATACCTCGAAGCTGCTGCATCGTCGCCGGTTCGGATATCACCCCAGTTGCCCTGCGTATCAATCAGCAATTCTTTCTGACCCATGTTCACCAATGCATCACCGATCGAAGCATCTCCGTGAGGATGGTATTGCATGGTTTGCCCGATCACATTGGCTACCTTATTGAAACGCCCGTCATCCATTTCCTTCATTGCGTGCAGGATCCGGCGTTGTACTGGTTTTAATCCATCTTCAATGGCAGGAACTGCTCTTTCAAGTATCACATAAGATGCATAATCAAGAAACCAGTTCTTGTATTGTCCATTGATCCCATGATCGGTTTGAACATGTTCGAAATTTTTATTTTTCATTGGATGTTGCTTCTATTTTGTCTTGAAACCTTTCATCTCCCTGCCTCCCTGGTATAGAATCAATTCATTCACCACACCCTTTTCATCTTTAATAAATTCCACTTTCGCTTCAACTACTTTGAGATAAAACAGGTTATCCTTTTCTGCAAATAATTCAAATGCATCCTGCCCGGTGGCCTGCCCTTTCAAAACTTTTCCATCCAGGGTAATGTCTATATAAAATCCGGGAGCCAGTTCATAAGTGCCTACATATTGCTTAAGTAGGGCAGTTGAAAGTTCCAATGTTTTCTGAACAGCATTGTCCTCTATCCTTGTTCCCATGGTTTGTACGCCACTCTGGTGCAGCATGAAGGATGGTATATTGCCTTCCGCATTTTTATTGAACACGATTTTAATATCTGCCACCTTCGCAAAAAAATGGTGCTCCTTTTCAGCAAAAAGATCAAATGCATCCTGCCCGGTGGCCTGTGCTTTCAATTGATCTCCGGCTAAAAAAATCGTGATGTTGAAATTGGGAGACAGCTTGTAAACCCCTTCATATTTTTTCAAACTTGCTGCATCCATGGCAACAGCTTTGGGTGCTTGAGGGATCTTATAAGGTGCTCCCACCAGGATGGCACCTATATTACGGGCAATGGAACCACCGGGAGCGGAACTGTTATCGATTACAATGATCGCCAGATCGTCTTTGGGAAAGCGCAGGATATAAGATGAAAATCCGTGTATGCCACCGCTATGACCCTGAACAGGCCTGCCATGCAGACTGTCAATCACCCATCCATAAGCATATTTGCTTTTGTGCGGGGTGAATACCTGTTTCCAGGAAGCTTCAGACAAAATTTTACCGGCGGCCACCGCACGATCCCATTTCAAAAGATCAGCAACGGTAGAATACATGGCGCCTGCTGCATGTGCAATGGTTGAATCAACAATAGGTGCAGCAATGGCCGTGTCTTTGGTTATAGAAAAATAACCCTTTGATTTATTGCTGTGCTGAAGATGTGTAAAATCAAACCCTGTGTGCGTCATTCCCAAAGGTTGGAAAATCCTTTCACGCATCACTTTCTCATAAGGTTTTCTGGTAACTTTTTCTATAATATAGCCAAGCATGGAATAACCGGAATTGCTGTAATTGAATTTGGCGCCTGGCTCAAAATCAGCTGGATAATTCTGAAATATAGCCACCATTTTTGCCTGGCTGTAATATTGTGTCACATCATTATTCATGATCACAGAATCATTTGTATAATTATACAGTCCGGAGGTATGTGTAAGCAGGTGTTCGACGGTGATCTTATCGCCATTTACAAAACCTTTGAAATATTTACTCAAAGGATCTTTCACAGATAATTTTTTTTCCTGGTGCAGTTGCATGATCACTGCAGCTGTAAACTGCTTGGTGATGGAACCGATCTGGAAAATACTTTCCGGTGTATGCAGAATTTTACCTGCCGCATCGCGGTAACCAAAACCTTTTTGGTAAACAACTTCTCCGCCCTGCGCAACCAGCACAGTGCCATTCAGTTTGCCCAGTTGCACATAGGCATTGAGGAGTTCATCGATCTTCTGTTCTGTAGTCTGGGCAAAAGAAAACAGGAAAAGAAATAAGCAGGTCAAGGTGGTGATCAGCTGTTTCATATTGTATTTTCCTCCATAGTTTTATTTTCTGTATTTGGTAATGCTGATTTTAATTCGAAATCTTTCCATCCTTTCGACATATCCCCGCTGATCTCTATCTTTCCTTCTGCAGCAAGTTGCCGCATTCTCCAAAGCAGAAAAACATCTCCGGTTTTTATTTTCATTTTTGAAAGAATGGCTCCCATTACTTTACTGCCTTTCTGAAAATCTCCCGGGAGATTTTTCAGGATTTCCTGGTCATAAAAATCATCTTTCCTTCCATCGATCTTTTTACCGCCTTCCAGTATCCGGATCATCGCATTCTCTTCGCACAATTTTCTCCATTCGTCCGGATCCACTTCAAATTCGCTTAAAGTTACTTTGCGATTGAGTTTTTTTGCTTTCAGGAATTCTTTAGGCTGAATTTCATGGAGGGATGTTGGATAAAATATCTGTCCTTTTTCGTTTATGAATGGCAGGTTATTTAAGTAAAGCACCACTACCCTGCCCTGAAATTCCTGCAGTTGGGATACCAGCCAGTAATAGCCACATACATCGTGCTGGTTCTGTCCCATCCAGATCCACACTTCTTCGGTTGGATTTTCATTTAAATCCTTTTTTAATTCATGGACAGCCATCCTGTCGTCAACCATATCCATCAATTGATCTGAATTGTACGGTGATTGATCAAGTAAATTTTTTATCCATTGGCGCCGCTGCTGGTAGCCTTCCGTTTCATAAATATTATCTATAGGGCCAACTGCATAATCATCACGGATGATCTCAATTCTTCCCTCGAGACTTTTGTCCAGGTCAATTGCTTTTTCTAATACTTCAATATCGGCCTGCTGGAATACGATGTGGATCATTTTGTTTGGGTTAGAGGTTAGAGGTTAAAGGGCTTACTATAAGCTAATAGCTTGCTTCCTTCATTTTTACAGCTACAAATAAATAATTATTTGCGGCACCAATAACATCATAGTTTATATAAAAGCTTTCAGTAAATATTTTAAATGCAAGAAACTCATGTTGCGGTACAGCAAATTCATCAAACAGGATGATATCACCTGGTTTCAAAAACCGGTACAGTTGAGTAAGTGTAAAGAGCGCGGCACTGAAAAGATCAGAATCAATATGGATCAATTTTCTATTGCGGTTCTCATACTGTTCAAGGAAAGGATTTAGTGTTTGCTGGAACAATCCTTTGATCAATGACGCTCTTGGATCATTGATCTGCAGCGAATCCATGGCATAGGCCATTGAACCTTTTTCAAAAGCCCCCCATTTTTCCGGTAGTCCTTCAAAAGTATCAAAACCATAAAACCGCGAATCCGCCAATTGATTTTTTTCCATCCACCATTTGAATGAAAACCCACCGGCCACACCAAATTCCATATAATCCAATGGCTGTTCCAATAAATTTTCCTGCTGCGCAATGGCTTCATACAGTTTAAACCGGCGCGTATAATCCCAGGTCGATTGATAAAAATCATTATAGCCCTTTACAGGGTGCTCCTTCCTCCATTTTGATAAATGCCCCATGTTCATTCCATTACCCAGCAAACCGCTGAAGGGTTGGGTAAGAGCATGGAGGTTCCATTTCATGAAGAGCGACTTGGATTTGCGTATGTAATCGAGTTTGTTCAAAAGAATTATTAATTAATAATGAATAATGAATAATTGCTGGTTTCCCTTTTCCCCTTCGTCTTCATCAAATTCAAAATAGAAGTCAGAATGCTCCGCAATTCTTCATAAGGAATTGTAAGCTTTTGCGCGCAATCTTTCTTCGACGTACCGCCCATTGCCTCTTCAACATTGGCGCCAATGGAAGTGCCTGACCGCAAAAACTGCATATATAAAACGCTGTCCACTTTTTTTTCTTTTAAGAATAGGTAAAGCTTAATTATCCTCAGCTCAAACTGAAAACGCTTTTCAAGTATGACATTTCCCTCCTTCACAATTAATTATCAATTCTCCTCAATATCCACTTCAACTTTTAAATTATTAATGATGAACTCCTGTCGCTCCTGGGTGTTTTTGCCCATGTAATATTCCAGCAGGTGCTGAATATGATCACCATGTTCCAGGATCACCGGCTGCAGGCGCATCTCATCTCCAATAAATCTTCCAAATTCATCAGGCGAAATCTCGCCCAATCCTTTAAACCGCGTGATCTCTGGTTTGTTGCCCAGCTTTTTCACTGCCGCCTGCTTTTCCTGTTCAGAATAACAATAGATCGTTTCCTGCTTATTACGTACCCTGAACAAAGGTGTTTCAAGAATATATACATGGTTGTTCTTCACAAGATCAGGAAAGAATTGCAGAAAAAAGGTCATAATGAGCAACCTGATATGCATTCCATCCACATCGGCATCGGTGGCAATAATGATCCGGTTGAATCTTAATCCGTCCATGCCTTCTTCAATATTCAGCGCGTGCTGCAACAGGTTGAGTTCTTCATTTTCATAAACCACTTTTTTACTCATTCCAAAGCAGTTCAGTGGTTTCCCTCTCAAAGAAAAAACTGCCTGGGTTTCCACGTTTCGGGATTTTGTAATAGACCCACTGGCCGAATCGCCTTCTGTAATGAAAATGGTGGTTTCCTTTTGCTTTGAAAAAAATACTTCCTTTCCTTTTACCGGCGGCTCTTCATTAAAATGAATGCGGCAGTCGCGCAGTTTTTTATTATGAAGATTGGCCTTTTTGGCTCTTTCGTTGGCCAGCTTTTTAATTCCTGCCAGGTCTTTCCTTTCTCTTTCACTTTGTTCGATCCTGCGTTTTAAAGCTTCTGCAGTGGAAGGATTTTTATGCAAAAAATTATCCAACTGCTTTGAGAGAAAATCATAAATGAACTGGCGCATACTTGGGCCGCCTTCTTCAATATTCATGGAACCCAGTTTGGTTTTGGTCTGTGATTCAAAAACCGGTTCCACCACGCGAACTGAAACCGCGGCAACAATACTTTGCCTGATATCAGAAGCTTCGTAATCTTTCTTAAAGTATTCGCGGATCACTTTTACATAGCCCTCGCGGAAAGACTGCTGGTGGGTGCCGCCCTGCGTTGTGTGCTGACCATTTACAAATGAATGGTAGTCTTCACCATAATCATTATTATGCGTGAGGGCCACTTCTATATCTTCTCCTTTTAAATGAATGATGGGGTACCTGATGCCTTCAGGATTGGTATCGGCATTTGTTTCTCTTGTCAGCAGATCAAGCAGTCCATTGCGGCTTATGTAACTTTTACCATTGAAGATGATCTTCATCCCTGCGTTCAAAAAGCAATAATTCCAAATTTGCTTTTCGAGGTATTCTGAAATAAAATGGAAGTTTTTAAATAGGGTGCTGTCGGGGTAAAATGTAACGAGTGTTCCATTAGCTTCCGTTGATTTGGCTTCTTTCAGATCATTGACCAGTACACCTCTTTCAAAATCCGCTTCTTTCATTTTCCCTTCACGAAATGAAACCACTTTAAATTTTTCACTCAGTGCATTCACTGCTTTTGTTCCTACCCCATTCAATCCTACACTTTTCTGAAAAACTTTGCTGTCATATTTTGCGCCAGTATTGATCTTGCTCACTACATCCACCACTTTCCCAAGTGGAATACCACGACCATAATCCCTGATAGAAACCATTTTATCCTTAATGGTTATTTCAATGGCTTTACCATATCCCATGGTGTATTCATCAATACAGTTATCGATCACTTCTTTCACCAATACATAAATGCCATCATCAGGACTCGAACCGTCGCCGAGCTTTCCGATGTACATGCCCGGGCGCAACCTGATGTGCTCTTTCCAGTCAAGACTCCTGATACTATCTTCCGTATATTCAAAAAGGTCTTTTTTAGTTTCTGCCATAGGATTCAATTAGCCAGTTTCGGTAAAATTAACAGAACAGGCCTATCAACAGGATTGATTTATACACTTAGGTTGATAAAGACCATTTTGAAATTTGCCGGGAAGCGTTCTGAACTTATTTCTGCCCGGCCCTAAAAGGAGCAAATATAAGTAAAGGAAGAGGTTATTTTACTAATATGTTTAGCTTTTCATCATTTTTCCACATCGTGTATTCTTATTTAAGTAGTTGAATATTAATTATTTGAAACCTTAATCTTTTTTTATCCTAATTCCGGTATTTCTCCTGCTAAAACACCTAATTTTGACCCATACAAGAAAGCGTATTTTCTTTACCAGATTACTGCTCTACCAACCCATTTGATTCTACGCTGAATATTACTAACCCATAGTAATTGTTTAATACCTAAACGGAGGAATGACTATGTATTCGTATGGATTGTTAGAACCAGGTTGTTATTACCTGGTACAGGAGCAAATTGACGCACCTATTGAACTCATTAAAGTAACAGTGGAGACAGACCACTGTATGTACATATTTAATTATAAGGATGAACTCGCCACATCCTGGAAACGGAAAACTGATAAACTTCACGACATTCTTGAGTGCCTGAATGATGAAATGGTGGAAAGCTGGGAGAAGCATTATAACAATAATGAGGAATCCTATTATGAGGGTGATGAAGATTAATTTCCCTCAAACCTTACATGTCTCAGCTCCAGCAGGTTCAGGCCGTTGGGTTGAAAACCCTTAACTTTAGGCTGCACCAGTCGCACCACCAAATCATACCATAAAGGAACAACGGGTGCTTCATTGATCATTACCTGATCTGCCTGCTGGTAGAGACTGTAACGGATGGAATCATTGGTTTCCCTGATCGCCCTTTCAAACAATGCATCAAAGGCTGCACTTTTAAATCTTGTATAATTTGGAGGTGCAGGGTTTTTTGAATAAAAAACAGAAAGATAATTTTCGGCATCGGGATAATCCGCGATCCAGCTGCCACGGAAAAACAGGGCCCGTGAGTTGGAGGTAAGCTCCAGCAACAAGGATTTTTGAATGACCTCCACTTCCACATTGAGCCCAATCTCCACCATCTGCCGGGCGATATAACTGGCGATATCTGAATAAATCGGGATGGTTAATAATTTTATAGCCGGTGTCCTCGGATCAATATCAGCTTCCTTTACCAGTTGCCTGGCCAGTTGGGGATTGAATTTATATCCTTTCACTTTGGTTGAATCAAAGGAGGGCAGTCCGCCGGGTACAAAACCAGCCTGCGCAGGCGTGCCCAGTGAATTTCTCAGGTACAACACCATTTTTTCCCTGTCAAAACCATAGTTGATCGCCTGTCGCACCTTTTTTTGACGCAGCGGAGAATTGCGCAGCACCACATTATTTGTATCGAACAAAATTCCGAAATATTCAATATTCAGGTAAGGGTGGGTTTGCAGCCTGATTTCATTCACCCAGTCATTTCTCAGTTCACCTTTTTTTGTCAGCACTTCATCTTTAAAAGATGCATCAATATCATTGATGAAATCAAGTTTCTTCTGGCGAAACAATAAAAACTCCGTGGCCTTACTGTCGTTAAAACTGATCTTCACTCCATCAAGATAAGGCAACTGCCTGCCTGCAGCATCTCTTTCAAAATAGCGTGGATTTTTTTTCAGGATCATGGCCTGCCCTTCTTCCCAGGCCATAAAACGGAACGGTCCTGTTCCGATTGGGTGGCGCCTGAAATCATTTTTGTAAAATTCCACCGCTTCACGCGGCACAATAGAACAATACTGCATGGAGAGAATACCAAGGATGGGATTATAAGGCCGTAACAGTTTCAATTCAAAAGTTGAATCGTTGATCACACGGAAAGGTGTGGCGCTGTCCACTTTATTGTTAAAGATCCATGCGCCCGGACTTACAGTTTCACTGCTCATGATCCTTTGCAATGAATAGGCTGCATCTGCCGCCACCATCCTCCTGCCCTTCCCACCCGGGAAGCAGGCATCATCATGAAAAAAAACATCATTACGCAGGATGAACCTGTAGGTTGTTTTGTCCTCTGAAATTTCCCAGCGGCTGGCAAGAGAAGGAACAATTTTGAGCTGACTGTCAACCTCCACCAGCGTGTTAAAAACCTGGTGCACGGCCCACATCACCGACTGGCTCTTTGCAAATGCAGGATCCATTGAAGCAATACCCGAGGATTCGTTATAATGAAAAACCTGCTCAGCAGACTTTTCACTGCTGTAACAGCCGCAGAATAACAGGACGATTGTTAAATATTTATACAATGGGGACATGAGGTAATCAAAAGCAGTCTAAATTAGACAAGAATTTGTTTTCCTTATGCAAATAATCAAGATGAAACCTTTCTTTTACTTAACGCTGATCACAACTTTTGCTTTTCTGAATGCTGTACAGGCACAAAATAAATTTACAAGACAGGACAGTCTGCGCGGGTCTGTTCTGGAACACCGCACCTGGTGGGACGTGCAGCACTATGACATTAGCGTTACGCCTGATCCTGCAACAAAAACCATCAAAGGAAAAACAACCATCCGGTACAAAGTTTTACCTGTAAAACACTCCGGCGCCATGCAGATCGACCTGCAGTATCCGCTGATGATTGATTCAATTTTTTACAACAACAAAATGTATATATCCGATCCGGGCAACCCTTACCGAAGAGAAGGAAATGTATGGATCATTCCGATGCCAAGGGCAGAAGTGAACAGTATTCAGAGCATTACCATTGTTTACCATGGGCAGCCAAAAGAAGCGAAAAATGCACCATGGGATGGTGGCTGGGTTTGGAAAACAGATGATAAGGGACAACCCTGGATGAGCGTTGCCTGCCAGGGGTTAGGCGCTTCAGTTTGGTATCCATGCAAAGATTACCAGGGAGATGAACCGGATAACGGCGCAAGGCTTACCATGCATGTGCCTGCGGGTCTTACAGGAGTAGGCAATGGCAGAATGGTGAAACAATCAGTTAACAATGGTCTTGCTTCCTTTACCTGGGAAGTGCAATCACCAATCAACAATTACAATATCATTCCATATATAGGATCTTATGTGAACTGGAAGGATACGCTGAAGGGTGAAAAAGGCGTTCTGGATCTTGGCTTCTGGGCACTTGAACAGGATCTTGCAAAAGCAAAAAAACAATTTGTGCAGGTAAAGCCCACGCTCCGCGCACTTGAACACTGGTTTGGTCCATACCCTTTTTATGTGGATGGCTACCAGTTGATACAGGCGCCATACCTGGGAATGGAACACCAAAGCGCCGTGGCTTATGGAAATGGGTTTCAAAATGGATATCTGGGTAAAGATCTTTCGGGTTCAGGGTGGGGTGACAAGTTTGATTTTATCATTGTTCATGAAACAGGACATGAATGGTTTGGCAATAACATCACTACAAAAGATATTGCCGACATGTGGGTGCACGAAGGATTTACCAATTACTCTGAAGCTTTGTTTGTTGATTACCATTATGGCACAGTTGCCGGCAATGCCTACCTGCAGGGTCTAAGAAAAAACATTGCAAATGACCGGCCGGTAATAGGCAGTTATGGTGTGAACAGCGAAGGAAGTGGTGACATGTATTTTAAAGGAGCGGCCCTGGTGCATACCATCCGCCAGATTGTTAATAATGATGCAGCATTCAGGGACATGCTCAGGGAATTGAACAGCAGGTTCTATCACCAGAATGTGACCTCCAAAATGGTGGAAGACTATTTCAATAATAAAACCGGTAAAGACCTGAGTAAGCTATTTGACCAGTATTTAAGAACCGCCCAGGTTCCGGTACTGGAACTGAAAGCAGAAGATGACAAGATCAAATTCAGGTGGACGAACTGCGTAGAAGGTTTTAATATGCCAGTAAAACTTTCCAATGGCGAATGGATCTACCCGACCACTGCAGAACAGAAAATAAAATCGGATGAAAAAAAGTTCAGGGATATAGAAGTGGATGCGAATTTTTATTTGAACGTGAAGAAGTAAGCCAATAGTTAACAGCTATTGCGAAATCACTGTTGTCCGGGGAAAGATTTTCCGAATTGAATAATCACCGAAATTGATTTCTGCAAGATTATCAACTAATCCCGAAAATCTGCGTAATCTGCGGGAGGCCTTTTTGTTGGAATTCAGCAGCGGGGCAGGTACGAGGCCCGCCGGCCTGAGGCAAAATCTTAAAAGTGATGTTTGGTTTTTTACCAGACAACAGTGAATGGCAATGGGGAATGGTCAATCACTAGCATTAATTCTAAAGAGATTAACCGCTTTGTGGCCAGTGCAAGTGCTCACTTAATAAATAATTACAAAAGCAAAAAAACATATTGGACAATCGGGAAGCCCGAAAGCTCACAAATAAACACCCATCATCGCAAGAAACTACAGTGGGCGATCATTAGGATCACATAAAATTTTCGAAGTCATGAATCGGACCAACCAGGCGAAGCCCACAATAAAAAGCCCACCATTGCGGTAAGCCATGGTGGGCGAAGTCGGGTGGACAAGATTCGAACTTGCGACCCCTAGACCCCCAGCCTAGTGCGCTACCGGGCTGCGCCACCACCCGTTCCAATTGAATGGAAGCAAATTTAGGAATATTTGGGTTCAAACAAGAAGAACTAAAGAATCAAAAATTACTGATCCCAATAATTCTAAACTTAAGATACACGGGTTCCCCCAACATCAACATGGTCATAAACACAGGAATGATGATAATGCCGTTCTATACTTTATCTTCGCACCTTAATGGAAATTCTCTTAAGGCAAGCACGCATAATTGATCCCTCCTCGCCTTTTCATCTTCAGACAAAAGATATTCTCATTAGCAATGGATCCATTAAAGAGATCGGGTCAATCCAATCCCCTTCCGCACACATCATCGAAATCGAAGACCTTTCTGTTTCTCCTGGGTGGACCGATGTTTTTGCCCATTTCTGCGACCCGGGATTTGAATTCCGCGAAACGCTTGAAACGGGTGCCACCGGCGCAGCAAAAGGCGGTTTTACCGATGTAATGGTCATTCCCAATACAGCGCCTGTGATCCATAATAAATCAGGTGTGGAATACATTGTTCAAAGAAGTAAAACGCTTCCGGTGCACATTCATCCCATTGGTGCCGTTACAAAGAACAATGAAGGAAAAGAACTGGCTGAAATGTATGATATGCATGCCAGCGGTGCGGTGGCTTTTGGTGATGGATTGGCCACCATACAATCTGCCGGACTATTATTGAAAGCTTTACAATATCTGAAGGCCATTGACAAACCACTGATCCAGGTGCCGGATGATCTGTCCATCAGCGCTACAGGTTTGATGAATGAAGGCATTCTTTCCACGCGTTTAGGGTTGCCCGGCAAACCCGATATTGCGGAGGAACTAATGGTACGCAGAGATATTGAACTTGCAAAATATACCGGTTCTAAAATTCATATTACGGGCATTTCCACGGCCCAGTCAGTAGCCATGGTGCGCCAGGCAAAAAAAGAGGGGTTGAACGTAACGGCTTCAGTAACACCTTACCACCTGTATTTTTCAGATGAAAACCTGAAAGAATATGATACCAATCTTAAAGTCAATCCGCCGCTAAGAACGATTCACGACAGGGATGCACTCAGGGCTGGTGTAATGGACGGAACCATAGACTGCCTTGCCACGCACCACCTTCCGCATGATTCCGATCATAAAGTGGTTGAATTTGAATATGCCAATTATGGAATGACCGGACTGGAAACCGCATTTGCAGCGCTGCTTTCATCTATTCCGGGAATTGATCCTGCAAGATTGATCCTTTTCCTGTCACTCAATCCGAGAAAGATCTTTGGCCTTCCGGCAGCAACGATTCACATCAACCAACCTGCTTCTTTAAGTCTGTTTAATATGACCCTGAATTGGACCGTTGGCGCATCCGTTTCTAAGTCTGACAATACCCCATTTACAGGCATGGAACTTACCGGAAAACCTTTAGGTATAATTAATAAAGACCAGCTATTTTTGAACGATTAAAATTTTACTATGCAACAGGAAACCAAAACTGCGCATGCCATTAAATGGGGGGTCATTATCGGACTTGTTTATTCTGTAATGCTTTTTTTAAGATACAGCATGGGTGCATCTAACCCGATTATGCTTGGCCTCTGGACCTTTGTTGGATACATCACCGTCCTGGTATTGATGCTTATATGTGGTTTTCAGCTGAGGAAAAAAAATGGAGGCTTTATTGAATTCAGGGAAATTTTCAAATACCTTTTTATTTCCGTTTTGATCTTTGAAGGTTTTTATGCTGCTTTTAATTTTATCTACCTGACCTATGTTGATCCGCAATTTTTTGTAAAACTGAAAGAAGCCACCGAAAACCTGATGCTGCAAAGCAATGAATCACAGGAAAGGATCGACCAGTTACTGGAAAAAATGGATACCGATGCAGCCTCCAATACCAATGTATTAAATGTCTTGAAATCTTACCTGGTATCCATTGCCATCAGTGGCGTTTTTGCTCTTATCTTTTCACTGATCATCAAAAAGAATAAAGATCCTTTTCATAAAGAACAGGAAACATTTCTTCAATCTTAATTTATGGATCTATCAATTATTGTCCCTTTAAAAGATGAAGAAGAATCGCTTCCTGAACTGGCCGCCTGGATTAGGCAGGTATGTCTCGACAACCAGTTTTCCTATGAAGTGATCATGATTGACGACGGAAGCAGGGACGCTTCATGGCAGGTGATTGAATCGCTCAATGCTGGCGATCCCAGTATAAAAGGAATAAAATTCCAAAGGAATTATGGTAAATCAGCTGCTTTAAATGAAGGATTTAAAGCAGCGCAGGGTGATGTTGTAATTACGATGGATGCCGATTTACAGGACAGTCCGGATGAAATCCCAGGTTTAAGAAAAATGATCATTGAAGATAAATATGACCTCGTGAGCGGCTGGAAAAAAAAGCGCTTCGACAATACGCTCACCAAAAACATTCCCTCAAAATTTTTTAATGCGGTTACAAGCAAGGTGTCGGACATCAGGCTGCATGATTTTAATTGCGGTTTGAAAGCCTACAGGAAAAATGTGGTAAAAAGCGTTGAGGTTTATGGCGAAATGCACCGCTACATTCCCGTGATTGCCAAATGGGCGGGGTTTAAAAAGATCGGTGAAAAAGTAGTGGAACACCGGGCAAGGAAATATGGCGTGACCAAATTCGGTTGGGAAAGATTTGTCAATGGATTTCTTGACCTGATGTCTATAACCTTTGTTGGAAAATTTTCAAAAAGGCCCATGCATTTTTTCGGATTGTGGGGCACTTTATTTTTTATTGCAGGTTTAAGTATTACACTTTACCTGGTCATTGCAAAATTTTTAAATACTGATGTTGCACTGACCAACCGTCCCGGATTTTTCCTTGCGCTTACTGCACTGATCATTGGTATGCAGCTTTTTCTTGCAGGATTTATTTCTGAACTGATTGCGCGAAATGCTTCTGGAAGAAATTCCTATCTCATTGAAGATAAAATTGGCTTGTAAATGAAACAGGTGCTGATCATAGGACCTGCTCATCCCCTGCGCGGCGGACTTGCCAGTTTCAATCAGCGGCTTGCGGAAGCATTCAATCACCAGGGAGATAGCTGTTCCATCATCTCATTTTCGCTGCAATACCCTTCGTTCCTCTTTCCCGGTACTTCACAATATTCTGCTGATCCTGCACCAGAACACCTCACCATTCACTCCATCATCAATTCCGTGAATCCACTGAACTGGCTGATGGTGGGAAAACGCCTGGCAAAATGGAAACCTGACCTTATCATCGTTCGTTTCTGGCTTCCCTTTATGGGGCCTGCGCTTGGAACCATTTTAAGACGTGTCAAAAAAAACAAACATACCAGGATAATTTGTATTGCAGACAATGTGATCCCACATGAAAAAAGACCGGGTGATGCTGCCTTCACAAAGTATTTTTTAAACTCCTGCGATGCTTTTATTACCATGAGCGAAAAAGTAATGCTGGACCTTAAAACTTTTGAAAATAACAAGCCATCGCAGATCGTAGCGCACCCCTTGTACGATAATTTTGGCGAGCCTGTAAATAAAAACTACGCAAGGGAAAAACTGGCATTGAATAAAGAAGACAGGATCATTCTTTTCTTTGGTTTCATTCGTCAATATAAAGGGCTTGACCTGCTCATTCGTGCAATGGCAGATCCTGCCATTAAAAAGACCAACATCAAATTGCTGGTTGCAGGCGAATTTTATGAAGATCAGAAATCTTATGCGGATCTGATCAGGGAACATGAGCTGGAAAAGTCTGTTTTACTGCACACCCATTTTATCCCGGATAACGAAGTAAAATATTATCTCTGTGCAGCCGATTGCGTGGTCCAGCCCTACCGGAATGCCACCCAAAGTGGTGTGACACCGCTTGCATATCATTTTGAAAAACCCATGATCGTTTCCAACGTCGGAGGCCTGCCCGCACTGGTGCCCCATGAAAAAGTAGGATTGGTTTGTGTACCTGAACCGCCAGCCATTGCCGCTTCCATCCTGAGGTTCTACCAGTTAGGTGAAGCTCATTTTCTTCCTTATTTGCAGGAAGAAAAAAAGAAATACAGCTGGTCTAAACTGGTTGAAGCCATTGAATCGCTGGCAGACCAGGTAAAAAATGGTAATTGATAAACCAGAAAGAACGTTCTGTCGATTGAGCGCGCTCAATTTAATTACCAATTACTAATTATTAATTATTCTACATTAGCTCACCAAACAGTTTCCATTAATGATCTATCGTAGCAAAGCACCTTTAAGAATTGGCCTCGCCGGCGGAGGCACTGATGTGAGTCCATACAGTGATCTCTATGGTGGTGCGATATTAAATGCCACCATTTCACTTAACGCCTATGCTACCATTGAACCCGCTGAAGGGCATACAATCACGCTTGAGACCAATGACAGGAATGAAAAACAGGAGTATGCTCTTTTAGAATCCTTACCACTTGACGGCAAACTGGACCTGTTGAAAGGGGTTTACAATTGTATCACCCGTGACCATGGTAAAATAAATAAAGGTTTTAAGCTCTCTACATTTGTTGATGCGCCTGCAGGTTCCGGACTTGGCACATCTTCTACCCTTGTGGTTGCCATTATTGGAGCTTTTGCTGAAATGATGCGACTGCCGCTTGGGGAATATGATATTGCGCACTATGCATTTGAAGTAGAAAGGAAATACCTCAACCTCGCAGGTGGAAAGCAGGACCAATATGCAGCAACTTTTGGAGGTGTGAATTTCATGGAGTTTTATGGGGATGATAAAGTGATCGTAAATCCTTTAAGAATTAAACAGCAGTACCTGTTTGAACTTGAAAATAACCTGGTATTGTACTATACTTCAACAAGCAGAGAATCGGCGCGGATCATCGAACAGCAATCAGCCAACGTAGTTTCCAAACAGGAAGCTTCCATTGAAGCCATGCACCAGCTGAAGCAGCAATCACAAATGATGAAGGAAGCTTTGTTAAAAGGAAAGCTGAATGAATTTGGTGAAATTCTGGATTACGGTTACCAGCAAAAAAGAAAAATGGCCGCAGGGATTTCCAATCCGTTGATGGAAGAAATTTATGAAACCGCGAAATCTTCAGGTGCAACTGGTGGAAAAATATCAGGAGCGGGCGGCGGTGGCTTCATGATCTTCTATTGCCCTGGTACAACAAAATACAACGTGATCAAAAGCCTTCAGAAATTTGGTGGCGTACACAGAAATTATGCTTTTGTGGAACATGGTTTGAAAACATGGACCATTTAATAAAATCAAATGGAAAAGATCAGGTCAATTATTAATGCCTCGGTGAAAGTAAAGCAGGATATTCTGCAGAATACGAAATTGCTGGAAACAGTGACCAGTGTAACAGAAACAATTGTGGCAGCTTTAAAAAAAGGAAACAGGATCTACTTCTGCGGAAATGGTGGCAGCGCTGCGGATGCACAACACCTTGCAGCAGAATTTTCAGGAAGATTTTATGTGGATCGCAAAGCCCTTCCGGCAGAAGCACTGCATTGCAATACATCCTATTTAACTGCTGTTGCCAACGATTACGGTTACGATCTGGTTTATGCAAGACTGATCGAAGGTATTGGCAACAGTGGTGATGTGTTGATAGGTTTATCTACATCAGGCAATTCATCAAACATCATTAAAGCGTTTGAAACAGCCAGGGAAAAAAATATACACACTGTTGGTTTCACAGGTAGCAGTGGTGGTAAAATGAAAGGGCTTTCCGATCATCTGCTGAATGTTCCTTCAGACGATACACCAAGAATACAGGAAAGTCATATTATGCTCGGACATATCATTTGCCAGCTGGTGGAAGAAAATTATTTTAGTTAGCAACATGAATCAGGGGTCAAAAGAAAAATTATTGTACAGGGAATGTATCATTCTTGCAGGTGGCCTGGGAACAAGATTGCGTGATGTAGTTCCTGGTCTTCCAAAATGCCTTGCACCGGTTGCAGGAAAACCATTTCTTGCTTATGTGATTAATAGTTTAAGAATGCAGGGCGTTCAAAAATTTATTTTTTCTCTTGGCTTCATGTCCGAAGCGGTTCTCGAATACATAGATAAGGACTATCCAACACTTCAATATGATTATGTAATTGAAACAACACCGTTAGGTACCGGCGGTGCCATTCACCTTGCTTTGTCAAAAGCAACCACAGAAAATGTGGTGATCACCAATGGTGATACGTTGTACAAAGTAAACCTTGATGAAGCTTTTCATTTGCACCTGGATAAAAATGCTGCTGCTACCCTGTTGTTAAAACCCATGCAGGATTTCGATCGTTATGGAGTAGTGGAAGTGGATCCGGAAAATAAAATTCAGTCTTTCCAGGAAAAAAAATATTACACTGCAGGACACATAAATGGAGGCATGTATATTTTAAACAAGCATTCATTTCTTGAAAGAACTGGACCCGGAAAATTTTCATTTGAAAAAGATTTCCTGGAAGCACATTATAATGAAGGCATTTTTTGCGGACTGATTCAGGATGGTTATTTCATAGACATTGGCATTCCGGAAGATTTTGCAAGGGCTGGAAAAGACCTGGAAAAAAAACCATTGGATCTTTCATCAATAGACCGGTCATGGACGCTTTTTCTTGACCGCGATGGCGTGATCAATGAAGAAAAACTTGGCCATTATATTTTGCACTGGAACGAATTTATCTTCAGTAAGGGTGTCCTCGATGTGTTTAAAAAGTTAAATGAGCGTTTTGGAAAGATCATCGTGGTGAGTAACCAGCGCGGCGTGGGAAAAGGATTAATGGATGAAGCCGCCCTGCAGTCTATACACCTGGAAATGCAAAGGGAAGTGGAGATCGTAGGGGCAGGGATTGAAAAAATTTATTATTGTACGGATACGCAGGACACCAGTTTTTTCAGAAAACCCAATCCGGGAATGGCTTTTCTAGCCTTAAAAGATTTTACGGACATCGATCCTGCCCGTTGCGTAATGGTGGGAAATAAACCCGGTGATATGAAATTTGGAAGGGCTGCCGGTTTCCATACCGTCTTTGTTACCACAACAAATCCCGAACAGGAATTTCCTCATCCTGACATAGATGCGCACTTTCCTTCCCTCCCCGCATTTGCTCAAACCCTTTAATCTTAGGATAATTTTTGATTTTTTTGTACGTTCTTAGCAAGGACTAAAGGTATCCACTTTGAAAAAGCCTCTTTTATTTCTTTTTTTATTGATCATGGTTTCCACGGCATTTGCTCAGGTTTCAAAGATCAGCACCGCTGACCTCAGGATCCTGAGCAAAAAAGAAGATTCATTAAAAGCCATGATCAAAAATTCTTTTCTCGACAGTTTAACTGCAGGAAGGATGCGGACCGATAGCTCATTTATTAAAACTTTTGTGCGCAGTCTGCAAATAAAAAATTCATTTTATTATCCTTTTGATTCAGTAAGAGGCCTGTCGAAGATCTATGCTCCTGACAGTACTTTTAAGATCTTTACCTGGCACCTTGATTTTGATGGTTCCTACATCCGCCAGCGAGGTGCGATTCAATTTAAAACGGCTGATGGATCGCTTAAACTCGTTCCGCTGCGTGATTATTCTGAGTTTGCAGAAAACGCTCTGGATTCAGTAAGAAATAAAGACACCTGGATCGGTGCGGTGTACTATAACATGATCAAAACCACGCACCAGGGAAAGAATTATTATACACTGTTCGGATACGATGCCAATACCCCCAGGAGTAATAAAAAATGGATTGAAGTGCTCACATTTGATCAAAGAAACATGCCTGTTTTTGGTGGTTCTTTTTTTAGCTTTGAAAAAGACAGTATAAAAAGAGCTACCCAGTTCCGTTACAGTATTGAATATAAAAAAGATGCTTCGACCATGCTCAATTTCGATGAAGAGCTGGGACTCATACTTATAGATTATCTCGTTTCCGAGAACGATGAACCTGAAAGTCCTTGGACCTTTGTTCCTGCCGGCGACTATGAAGGTTTTAAATGGGTGAATGGAAAATGGCTGCACATCAATAAAGTTTTTGACCAGGCCTTGCAGGATGGCCAATTCCCGATGCCGGATCCGCTGCGCGACAACCAGGGAAATGATAATGAACAAAAACTGATGGAGCGTTCTGAAAAGAACAAAGCAAAAGGCAATAAAGGCAAAGGAAATCAATAGCTTTTCCTCAAACCAACATCTTCCGATATATAACAGGTTGTGACCAGCTTATTTTTTTGCAGCAAGAGCATATTCTTGTTTTGGGTGGTGAATAATTGCTGCTATCTGTATTGAGTTACAGCTCTTTCATTGTTAGCAATGATCATTTGCGTCGGGAATAATTTCTTTGTTCAGATATTGCTGCATTTTCGAAAAGATAAAAAATACTGGGAGGTGTTTTATTT
This sequence comes from Chitinophagales bacterium 33-2, assembly GCA_002050435.1. Classification (GTDB taxonomy): domain Bacteria; phylum Bacteroidota; class Bacteroidia; order Chitinophagales; family Chitinophagaceae; genus Flavisolibacter. The sequence goes on from MWYV01000031.1 coordinate 59,093, forward strand.
TTTTGGCAGTGTGGTGAGCATTGGCGCCAACCTTAACTTCAAAATTCAGGACAAAGCATTAAACATTATTTACTTAATTCAAGGATGGATTTCCATTCTGCTTCCAGAACGGGTTGAACCGAAAGCCTGCTTAATTTTAGTAGCGCCATCTTGCTGAGGGAAGTTTCCTGTTTCACCTGCTTCAAGCTTACAGGCTTTTTAAATTTTTTATACGGTTTTAATTCCACAACTACCCAGGCTGCATCATCCGTTGTGGGATCCTGGTAGGCTTCTTTAACAACTTTGGCAATTCCGACAATTTCCAATCCTTCATTGGAATGATAAAAAAATACCGGGTCGCCTTTTTTCATGGCACGCAAATGATTTCTTGCCGCATAATTTCTTACGCCATCCCAAACAGCAAGTCCTTCTTTTTCAAACTGCTCCCAACTGTATTTAAAAGGTTCCGATTTTACAAGCCAGTATGCCATAAACAAAATTATTCATTCCAGCCACTTGCCAAAACATCTGCAAGGTGGAGGGTTTTTAAATTGTAGGATTTATTGTCGATATATCCCTGTAAATGCATCAGGCAGGAAAGATCTGTTGAGATGAGGTATTCGGCACCGGTCGCCAGTGCGTGTTCCACTTTTTGTTCTGCCATGGCAATGGAAATAGCTTCAAATTTTACGGCGAATGTACCGCCAAATCCGCAACAGGTTTCCACATCGGTCATTTCAACCAATTCAAGTCCCTCTACTTCCATAAGCAGTTCACGAGGCTCATTTTTTATTTTACATTCACGCAATCCTGCACAGGAATCATGATAGGTTGCTTTGCCTTTCAGTTGAGCACCAAATTTTTTAATACCCAGTTTTTTTATAAGGAACTCTGAAAATTCAAAGCACCTGGAACCAATTGCTTTTACTTCATTATGAACGGATGAATTTTCGAATAGCGTTGGATAATAGTTCCTGATAAACCCTGCACAACTTGCACTGGGTGTAACAATGGGAAGATCCTGGTGGAAATCGCGTAAAAATTTTTTACAAACATCTCTTGCATCATCCCAGTACCCTGCATTGAAAGCCGGTTGTCCGCAACAGGTTTGTGCAGGATTATATATCACTGAACAACCCGCTTTTTCAAGAACACGGATCATATTAAAAGCGGTCTGTGGATATAACTGGTCTACGAAGCAGGGAATAAATAACTGGATCTTCATTTTCCTTCCTTCAATTGTTGATTGAGGACCATCATTTTCAAAGCGGTCATTGCAGCTTCTTCACCCTTATGTCCATGTTTGCCACCGATCCTTTCTCGCGCCTGTTCTTCATTGTCAACCGTAAGCACACCAAATATCACAGGCACTTCCATCGAAAGATTCAGCGCGGTTACACCCTGGGTAACAGACTGGCAAACGTAATCAAAATGAGGCGTATCCCCTTTGATCACACAACCCAGTGCAATAAATGCAGCAGGTGCATTTGACTGCGCCCAGAATTGCTTTATTACAAAAGGAATTTCAACTGCCCCGGGAACTACAAGTGTTTTAAAATGGACTCCATATTTGCCCAGCACTTTTACAACCCCTTGCTCAAGTTCATTAACGATAGCAGCATTCCACTCGGTTTTCACCAAAACAATAAGGGCATCCTTTATTTCCCGGATGCCCTCAATATCTTCAAGGAGATTACTGTTTTTTATATCAGCCATTTCATTAATTAATCCACATCATAAACGCCAGCCATTCCAAGGTAACGGCTTGCTTCCATAGCAAAATTCGAACGGGGAAATTTCGTCTTTACCTGCTTGTACAATTCAATCGCCTGGGTTTTATCATTCATTACCTTATCTGCAAAATAAGCAGCCATGAAAAGATATTCAGGAGAACTGACCGCATCATCTTCAAATGCAGTGGCTGCCTTTTTATAATTGCTTAAAGCTTCGCTATTCTGACCTTTATCGGCATAAGCATCGGCAAGTAATTTATAAGCACGTGCCTGCACCTGGTCTGCATCTGTACTGAAATCTTTCAGGTACTTAATGGCCTTGTCCATATCACCTGTTTTTACATAAATACTTCCTGCATAGAATTTCGCCATATTGCCTGCCTCGGTTCCACCATACTGGCTGATCACTCTTTCAAAACCAGGAAACTGACCATCGCCATTCAATGCTTTTTGCAATGAATCCATACGATAATATTCTTCCGCCTTGAATATGGCTTCGGTTGCTTTTTTTTCTTTTGGTCCGCTGATAAAACTATTATAGGCAAAAAAACCACCTATGAGGATAAGGAGCGCAGCACCTGCGATCATGATGATGCGGCCATTGGTAGACCAGAAATCTTTTGCTCTGTCAACAACAACTTCATTTTCAGCTCTGGGAGGAGCCTGTTTTACTTCGGCCATGAATACAATTTTTGATTAAGAATTTAATCGGTTATGAATGGATAGTTTTGATCTACATAGATGTCTTTCAGCACTTCATCGTCGTTTGGCCATGGAGATTCTTCAGCAAATTTTACACTTTCTTCAACAGCTTTATCTACTCTTTCGTTGATCTGCCGGATTTCCTCTTCCGAGGCAAGATCATTATCATAAATATTCTTCAACAGCGCGGAAATGGGATCCTTGCTTTTGTATTCTTCCACTTCATCCTTGGTCCTGTATTTCTGCGGATCAGAAATAGAATGGCCCTTATACCGGTAAGTTTTGATCTCAAGCAAAGTGGGTCCGCCTTTTTCACGCGCTCTTTTCACAGCCCTGCTTACGCCTTCATGCACGGCTTCTGCACTCATTCCATCAATTACATCAGAAGGCATTTCGTAGGCATCCGCCAGCTTATAGATATCTGTGATATTTGAAGTACGACTTACAGAAGTACCCATTGCGTAATTGTTATTCTCGCAAATAAAAATCACTGGCAGCTTCCATAACATCGCCAGGTTAAAAGTTTCATGCAACATACCCTGACGTGCGGCACCATCACCAAAATAAGTCAGGCAAACATTATCCGTATCCCTGTAAAGTTCCGCAAAAGCCAGTCCGGCCCCGGTTCCGATCTGTGCACCCACAATTCCGTGTCCACCATAAAAATTGGCTTCTTTCCCAAAAAAGTGCATGCTCCCACCCTTTCCTTTGGCATTTCCTGTGGCTTTGCCATAAAGTTCAGCCATACAGGAATTCACCGAAATGCCTTTGGCGATGGCCAGTCCATGATCGCGGTAAGCGGTAATGAAAAGATCTTCAGGTTTAGTGGCGGTCATACAACCGGCCGCTATGGCTTCCTGCCCAATATAAGCATGGAAAAACCCCCGAATCTTGCCTTCCATTTTATACTTCTCTTCTGCCGTCAGTTCAAACTGGCGAATGAGCTGCATCAATTCGTACCAATACAGGTAAGTTTCTTTTGAAAATTTTGTAGCCAACACTCAGATTTTGAGCCGCAAAAATAAGGGAATAGTTCAAAGATTACGTTTAAGAAAGGGACAGATTAAGCAATCCACTATAATATCCATAAATGAAGATGGAGAGAACCCAAGCAGAAGACCAGATTTTAAGGTTCGTCAGGCGAAATTCTTTATTTTGCCTTTTTTCCGGCAATTTTCCCGGCTCCGCATTCAAAAAGGATTAAATATTTGGCTTTGCCTCTTTCCCTGAAAAAAATAACACTGTTACAATTCAAAAATTATCTCCACAGGGAGGTTGAATTTTCTGAACGCATCACCGGCATCTGTGGCCGGAATGGCATTGGTAAGACCAATCTCCTGGATGCCATTCATTACCTGTGCTTTACTAAAAGTTATTTCACAAGGCAGGATGCGCAAAACTGCATGCATGGCCATTCAGGATTTCGTGTGGAAGGCGATTTTTTGCTGAACGATAAAGAAGAAAAGGCGGTTTGCATTCTCCGGGAAACAGGTAAAAAAGAATTTGCTGTAAATGCAGAACCTTACAGCCGGTTTTCAGCCCATATCGGCAGGTATCCTTTAGTGATCATAGCTCCAGATGATATTCAACTGATCATTGGCGGCAGTGAGGAAAGACGCAGGTTTATTGATACCATTTTATCGCAGCTAGACCAGGATTATCTGAGAGAATTGATTGCTTATACCCGCATCCTGCAGCAAAGAAATTCTTTTCTGCGCTCCTATCAGGACAATTATGCGCGCGACCTGTCGGTGCTCGATATCCTGGATGAACAGTTGTCAAGGGCAGGCGCTTTTATTTTTGAAAAAAGAAGATTTTTCCTCCTTGAGCTGCTGCCGCAGGTAAAACAATCCTATAATGATATCTGCCAGCGGTATGAAGACATGAGTTTAATTTATGAATCTGAACTCCACCAGATTTCCCTGGAAGATCTGTTGAAAACCAACCGGCAGAAAGACCTGTTGGTGCAACGCACATCCGGCGGTTTACACAAAGATGACCTCCTATTTTTACTGGGCCAGCAGCCATTTCGCAATAGTGCTTCACAGGGACAAAGAAAAAGTTTATTGTTTGCTTTAAAATTGGCTGAGATGGACATCATTAAAAAGCAGAAACACCTGTCGCCCATTCTTTTACTGGATGATGTTTTTGAAAAACTGGATGATGAAAGAATTGGAAACCTGCTGACAAGAGTGGTGGCTGATGAAGACAGCCAGATCTTTATTACAGATACCAACTGCAAAAGGCTGGAAGAACAGATCGCAAAAATGAGCAGCACCTACCAGATGGTTAACATTTAATGAGTGAAATTTAATTTCAACAACCAGTTTTTTAGCTCCACGATTGATCAGAATAAACCCTTCATTTTCATGGTTGAAAGTTTTGCACCTCAACCCCTATCTTTGCCTCCCGAAAAACGCGACAACAATTCTTTAACAAAAAAAATCTGGAGAAGGAAGATGCTGCGGCAGGTTTCTGCGGTGGCCCTTCACTAACTAAAACAAATAAATAGCATGAATTCTTACGTGTTCTATTTAGTTCCCGCCATGGGTTTAATTGGTTTGATGTATACGTTCTGGAAGTTTGTATGGGTGAGTAAACAGGATGCCGGCACCGACAGGATGAAAGAGATCGCAGCCTATATTTCTGATGGCTCCATGGCCTTTCTGAGGGCAGAATGGAAGATTCTTGGTTATTTCTGTGTGATCGTAGCCCTGCTCCTTGGCTTTATGGCTTCCATGAATGAACACTCCCATTGGTCAATTGCTGTTTCATTTGTTCTAGGTGCTTTCTTTAGTGCACTTGCGGGTTATATAGGTATGCGTGCCGCTACAAAAGCGAATGTGCGTACGGCGCACGCGGCAAGAACTTCCTTGTCCAAGGCGCTGAATGTTTCCTTCACCGGAGGCGCTGTTATGGGAATGGGTGTGGCCGGCCTGGCTGTTTTTGGCCTGGGTGGATTATTTATTTTTCTCCGTCACTCTTTTGCTCCGGAAGCCAATGTAAACTCCGGCGAAATGCTGCGGGCTATTGAAGTGCTGACAGGATTTTCACTTGGAGCGGAAAGCATCGCCTTGTTCGCCCGTGTAGGTGGTGGTATTTATACAAAAGCCGCCGACGTTGGAGCCGACCTGGTAGGAAAAGTGGAAGCAGGTATTCCTGAAGATGATCCGCGTAACCCTGCCACCATTGCAGATAACGTTGGAGATAATGTTGGTGATGTTGCGGGAATGGGTGCTGATCTCTTCGGATCCTATGTGGCAACAGTATTAGCAACAATCGTTCTTGGACAGGAAACAATTTCTATAGATGCATTCGATGGCTATGCCCCCATCCTGCTTCCGATGCTCTTAGCTGGTTCAGGTATTCTTTTTTCCATCATTGGAACCTTTTTTGTTCGAATTTCAGATAAAGTTGGGGTGAGTACATCAGCCGTACAAGCAGCCCTGAACATGGGTAACTGGGGCTCTATCGTGTTAACAGCCATTGCTTCTTTCTTCCTTGTAAACGGCCTGTTACCGGAATCGATGACCCTCAGGGGTGTATCATTCACAAGAAACGGTGTTTTTGGTGCCATAATCCTTGGATTGGTAGTGGGAACGCTGATGAGTATCATTACAGAATATTATACTGCAATGGGCAAACGCCCTGTAAATAGCATCGTTCGTCAATCAGGTACAGGGCATGCCACCAATATCATAGGTGGTTTGGCGATAGGTATGGAATCTACTTTTTTACCCATACTGGTACTGGCTGGTGGTATATGGGGATCATTTGAATTTGCGGGATTGTATGGAGTTGCGATTGCCGCTGCCGGAATGATGGCGACTACTGCCATGCAATTGGCTATCGATGCTTTTGGTCCTATTGCCGACAATGCCGGTGGTATCGCTGAAATGAGTGAATTGCCAAAAGAAGTGCGTGAAAAAACAGATACACTGGATGCTGTGGGTAATACCACCGCTGCTACAGGTAAAGGATTTGCCATTGCATCTGCGGCACTTACAGCTTTAGCCCTTTTTGCAGCTTATGTTGGTGTTGTTGGAATTACAGGTATTGATATTTATAATGCCCGTGTATTGGCCTCACTCTTTATAGGGGGTATGATACCCTTTATATTTTCTTCATTGGCGATTCGTGCTGTGGGTGAAGCAGCCATGGCCATGGTGGAAGAAGTACGCCGGCAGTTTAGAACGATTCCAGGCATTATGGAAGGAACAGGCAAGCCTGAGTATGATAAATGTGTGGCGATTTCCACTGAGGCTTCCATTAAAAAGATGATGCTGCCGGGTGCAATTACGATTCTTTCCCCTATCCTTGTTGGTTTTCTTATAGGCCCTGAAGCATTGGGCGGATTCTTGGCCGGTGCTACTGTAAGCGGTGTTTTAATGGGTATGTTTCAAAACAATGCCGGCGGGGCATGGGATAATGCAAAAAAATCTTTTGAAAAAGGTGTAGATATAAACGGTGAGATGTATTATAAAGGTTCTGACCCGCACAAAGCATCTGTAACAGGTGATACGGTCGGAGATCCTTTTAAAGACACCTCCGGACCATCTATGAATATCTTAATCAAATTAATGTCGATTGTATCGCTTGTGATAGCGCCTACCCTTGCAGATGTATGGGGAACAAAAAATATTGACAACAGTGCAGCGAAACCTGCCACTGAGCAGTCTATAGAGAACACTGCATTAAAAATTCAGCAAGAAAATAGTGTTCAGATAAGATAGTTCTGCTTTGTGAGAGACAAGAAAAGTACCCCGCCACTGCTTAGGCGGGGGCTTTTATTTTATATCAGTCCTCAGTCACCACGATCCGGTTTAATAAACGCTCTACATCTTCTTTCCTGCATAGCTCTGAGCCATGGGTGAGCGTAGCGGCCGTACCACAGGCAACTCCGTATTTTATAACTTCACGTAAAGGCCTTTGTTCAGAAAGCATCAGAACCATTCCGGCCACCATACTATCACCGGCTCCCAGGGTACTTACCTTTTTCACTATAGGCGCCCTTGCATGAAAAACCTCGTGAGCCGAAATCAACCGCGCGCCCTGCGCACCCATGGAAACAACAATGATTGCACACTGCCCTTTATTGATAATGTCTTTCGAGATCTCGTCCACTTCATCTATACCCACTTCTTCTTTACCCACCAGCGAACTCAGTTCCCCCAGGTTGGGTTTCAATAAATACACCCCGGCTTCAAGGGATTTTTTGAGCGTTTTCCCTGAAGTGTCCAGGATCAGTTTCGCATTTTTCCTCCTGGCAATACGGGCGACCGCTCCTACAAAATCCGGCGACATGCCTGGCATCAAACTTCCGCTGGCCACCAGGAAATCATACTCCATCATTTCAATCTTTTGAAGGAGGGCCTGCTGTTCTTCGGATGTCATTTCCTCACCGGGAAATCCAAAACGGTATTGCTGGTTACAAGAAGTATCCAACACAATAAAATTTTCCCGTGTAGGCTTTTCTGTTTCTATGATCATGCTTTCCAAACCTTCAATGTCCATCAGGTCTTTCAAAAACCGACCCGAATGTCCGCCTGCAGGGTACAGCGCCGGGGCCGAATGTCCCAGGTTTTTCAGTGCCCTTGATACATTGATGCCGCCGCCACCCGGACCAAAATGTGGCTGGCCGCAGCGCAGTTTTTTTTCAGGTGCGATCCTTTCAACTGTGGAAGTTTTATCGATTACCGGATTGAAGGTGAGGGTGATGATCTTTGCCATATCCAAATCTATTTTGTTTCGTTTGAAGGACGCTAAATTAGGGAAGTCCAGTTACCCTGATAGTTTTACATGTTTTTAAAAGCACTTGCTGCGATGGTTAAATATTGTTAAAAAAAATTAAATATAGATAACATATAACCTTCGTACGAAATTGGTCGTATATTCGTCGTGCAAATGCTTAATTATGGCTGCCAAATACATTAAACCAACAGAAAGTGAGCTCGAGATCCTGAACATCCTCTGGGCAAATGATGTTGCCACCGTTCGTGAGGTTCATGAGGAACTAGCCAAATCAAAAGATGTAGGATATACCACCACCCTTAAGTTAATGCAGATCATGAATGAAAAGGGATTGGTGAAGCGTGATGAATCGATGCGCACCCACGTTTATCAACCTGCTGTAAACAGGGAGAAAACCCAAAAACACCTTTTAAATAAAATGATCGATTCTCTTTTCGGAGGTTCCTCAACTCAATTAGTTTTGCAGGCACTGGGTAGCGGGGATAAAAATATGTCCGCTGAGGAAATTGAGCAGATTCAAACCTTAATCAACAACCTGAAAAAATCTTAATATGGCCTGGAGCCAGTCACACTTCCTCCAATCTATTGGTTGGGCCACAATCAACAGCCTTTGGCAGATGGCCATTTTGTGGTGTTTATATATAGGTGTCAATCATTTTTTTAAACTGTCCTCTTCAAGAAAATACCAGTTAGCCGTTGGAATGTTATTTAGTGGATTTTCCTGGGCACTGCTGTATTTCTTTTTATATTTTATTAACCCTCATCCGGTTTCCAGCGGTTTAATAAATGCTGGTTTGCCTGGTTCACCAGATTTCATTACCAATGTACTATTTGCAGCAGCCCTCACTTACCTTGGTTTGCTGATCATTCCGGGTTACCGCCTTTTTAAAAACTGGCAGTTTGTAAAACAGATCCAGAATACCGGCATCCATAAAGCAGCACTGCAATACAGGCTGTTTATCCAGAAAACTTCCTTCAGCCTGGGCATAGGTAAAAAAGTGGTGCTGTATGTTTCTGACCTGATCACCTCTCCTGTTACGATTGGCTTTTTAAAACCTGTGATCCTTTTGCCCGTTGCCGTGCTGAATAACCTGTCGGTACAGCAGGTGGAAGCCATTCTTTTACATGAACTCTCTCACATAAAAAGGTACGATTACCTCGTAAACCTTATAACCAGTATGATTGGAACCATGCTGTATTTCAATCCTTTTGTAAAACTGTTTACCAATGTGATTGATGAAGAAAGGGAAAATTGCTGCGATGAACTGGTGCTGCAGTTTGATTATGATACAGCCAGTTATGCCTCCGCATTACTGACCCTCGAGCAGTTGTCATCCAGCCAGCAGGGACTGACGATGGCAGCCACAGGGAAAAATCCTTTATTAAAAAGAATCGAAAAAATGGCAGGTATGGAAAATAAAAATCACCTCAGTTTCAGGCAGCTGGCCGGATTGTTAACCGCATTGCTGTTTATCCTTGCCTTTAACAGCCTTTTGATCGTAAAATCAGTACAGAAAGAAGACCAAAGTATTGCCCTGAAATCCATGGCCAATCCTTTTCTTTTTATGCCTGGGGATGAGGATCAAGACCTTCCTGCAGAACAAAAATTACCCGTATATTCTCATCCCACTACGAATATCGCATCGGCATTCAGAGGGCAGCCCGGCATGCAGTTCTTCCCGGAACAAACCGAATTCTATTCATTTGCCCCGGCTGTAGTTGATGAAAATTATATGCAGGCAGGAGCTGATGAAGTGGAATCTTCGCTTTCTATTGAACAAAAAGAGCAGGTCAGAACTACGGTAAAAGCGACCAAAAAAGTGATGAAAGACCTTCAATGGAAAGAAATTGAAAACCAGATCGCGGAAGTGATGACCCCACAGGAAAAAGCAATGGCAAAGAAAGAATACAACGTGGAAGTGGAAAAGATCAACTGGAACCATGTAGAGGCGAACCTGAAAGCACAGTATGAAAACCTTGACTGGCAGCGGATCAATTATCAACTTTCCCAGGCTTTGACTACCATTCAGCTGGATAGCATTCAAAATTCTTTTGTCAATATCCTGAACCAGTTGGAAGCCACTGAAAAAGAAATGATGAGGTCCAGGCACAACGCATCGCCTATTCCGGATGCTTCAGTTTCTGAAGTAAAGCGCATGAAAGAAGAAGTAATGGAAAGGCTGGACAAGATCAAAACTGCACGCAACAGGAAGATCATCAGACTTTAAACATCTTTAAAATATATATCAACCGGCATTGCCGGTTTTTTTGTACCCTGCACTTTGCATCATTACTATTAAAACTGTTATTAATCAACGAGCCATTTCAGCAGATAGAACCATTTCCTTAAATTTGTGACTAAACTTTACTATATGTCATTACCTACAAATAATAAAAAGGCATCAGGACTAACCAGCAAAACCCAGCAAAGCCAGGGCAAAGGTTCTAAATTCATAAAATCAGGATCCAAACCTGCCGGCGCTGTGAAAAAAGTCAGATCCACTGGTGCTAACCGCGGAAGTTAATGCAAGGCCTTCGGGCCTTTTTTTTCTGCCCTTTTTGATCCTTAGTGACTCCAGTCATCAACTTGCTTTTTTAATAATAGCCTCAGATGCGCGTCCTCCGCTGAGTGCTGCCCAGGCATCAAATTATAAAGCATCCAGGATCGCAATCATCCAAACTTTCAGGGAAAAAGAAGATCATTAAACTTTATTTACCATACATTTCTTGGACAGGTATCGCCATACCGGTTCCCTATCAGGAATCCGATTATGATTTCATGTGTTCCCCGGCTGGTCGTATTTAGCGCCGTCCTGGTGAAATCATAAGCATAGCCAACATTGAAACTGTTGTGGATGTTAAGGCCCAGCATTCCTGCATATCCATCCTGGTAACGGTAACTACCACCTATCCACAACAGGTCCTGGTATTGCAATTTTAAATTCAGGTCAAATTGAGGGCTTGAAGGAGAATTAGAAATGTATTTCAACATCACTGAAGGAATGGCATTAATATCTTCATTCAGCAGGAACCGGTAACCTGCAGTTCCAAAAAGATGCGGAACCAGCTTTATTCCCAGGCTGTCATCAGTGAAAGCTACTTTCTGTGGTATCACCTGTTGGGCACTCAAGCCAGCAAAAAAGCGGGAGCCATACACCCATATGCCTGCAGACAGGTCGGGTCGTGTTTTAAAAATAGCTGCATTTACATTTCCCAGTGCAGGGTCGGCAGGATTTGCCGGGGTGGCCTTGGAACGGTCATACCCTATGCGGCTGAAACCTCCAGCGAAACCCAGTGCTACATTTGTGCGCGCAGAAATTCCCAGGTGATAAGCATAGGAAAGATTTGCTGAGAAGCGGCTGAATAAACCTGTGCGGTCATTCAGTACCACCAATCCCACACCATGATGCGGTGCCGAAGCAGTATAATTTTCCCAGTAACTGGTTCCTCTTGGATTTTCTCCTGGTATTCCAAAAGAAGTGGCCGTGGTCTTATAATCTTTTTTTCCCAGAGGCATATGAAAAGAAAGATAGGCAGTTTTGGGAGCTCCGTCGAGCCCTACCCACTGGTCTCTGCCACTGATCCTTAGATCAGCATAATTCTCTATTCCTGAAAGTGCAGGATTTAAAATATAATTATTGAGAATGTACTGTGTGTAATGGGGCCTTTGCTGGGCAACTGCAGCGGAATAGATGGTCAGAAAGAAAAGTATAATCAGAAGATTTTTCATTAGCGAACTATATCTACAAAACCAGACATTTGTTTACGTCCGTTCTTGGGATTAATAATATAATAATAGGTGCCGGCCGGCAAGGGACTACCTTTAAAGTTGCCATCCCATGGAGTATTGTATCCAACAGAATGGAAAACTTTCTGGCCATACCTGTTAAACACTTCTATGATAGCGCCAGGGTAAGATTCCAGGTATTGAATCTGCCAGGTATCATTGATACCATCCTTGTTTGGTGTGAATACATTGGGAATAGTAGGTGCCTTCAGTACTTTCACAAAAACAGCATCGGATGCAGAACAACCGTCCTGAGAGGTTACAACAAGTGTATACGTAATATCATCAATGGGCGTGGTGACTGGACTGGCCTCTGCAGGATCATTGAGATAGGCAGATGGGCTCCAGAGGTAAATAAGATTATTTCCTGAAGCGGTAGATTCAAGTACCGCATTACCTCCTTCAAGTACAAACCTGTCTGGTCCGGCATTTACTAATGGTACAGGAAAAACGGTTATGTCCTGTTCTTTGAAATTGCTGCATCCGTTCGTACCTGTAAAGGTATACCTGATCGTTTGAATACCTACACCTGCAACAGAAGGATTAAAAGTTGCACCGGAAGAGATACCCGGTCCACTATAGAGACCAGTACCTGGAATATTGGTGGCACCGGCCTGGGTAAACTGAAATGGTAAACGGTCGGCACATACTGGCTGGAAGGTATTAAAAACTACATCAGGTGTAGCCTTCATGGTGATGACGCTGCTGGACTCATTAAAGCAGCTGTCACCTGAATAAGCCACCATGCGAATCGTATAATTTTTAGTGGCTGGTGTAAAAAATTCAGGGTAGGTGTTGGAATAAACTGCTCCAGGGACAGGAAGGGGGATCGTTACCACGTTTCCGGGTGCATTTAAAAAATCCCATTGAATGGTAAGCCTGGAAATTATTCCTACATCTACTGTTGAATTATTTGTAATGTTCACCACCCTGTTACTGCATTGCTGGTCGCCCCCGTTAATATTGAATGCGGATATGGGTTGGGTTCCGTTTACAAAAAAACCTTTGGTCACTGAAGCAACGCATCCCTGTGCAGAAGTAACAGTTAGTGTAATAGTATAAGGACCCACTACAGTATACTTATGCTTTGGGTCTTTTAATGTAGAAGTATTGGGATTAGACGGAGTTGCGTTTGGATCGCCGAAATTCCACAGGTAGGTAAACTGGGAGGATGTACCATTTGCTATTGAACTTGTATCAATGAACTGTGAAAAAGGATCGTCCAGGCAATTATCCGGCAGGATAAACCCAGGCACAGGCAGAGGATGAATGAGGATATTCTCTGTCATTACCTGGCTGATACATCCTTTGTCTGTTTCCACAAAAAGACTCACTGGATATGTACCTGACAAAGGAAAAACATAAGTGAACGGAGCACTGCTGTTCCTTATTACAGGTGCTGAACCATCACCCATATTCCAGGTCCATTTTGTAATGGTGCCTGCATTTGCAGAAGAATTATCCGTAAAAATAATGTTCCCGCCTGCACATTGCGGGGCTGAAAAATTAAATGCGGCTGTGGGAAGAGGATTTATGATAATGGTGCGCGTGGTGACCTGCGACACACAGCCAATGGCTGATGTAACTGACAATGAAACAGTATAAGTTCCCGCTAATGAATAAGTATGAACCGGGTTTTTTTCTGTAGCCGTTTGTCCATTTCCAAAATCCCATAACCACTGAGTTACCGAACTGGCCGGTGCGTTGCTTTGGTCTGTAAAACTGGCGGCATTACCCAGGCATACTTCACCTGGAGCGGTGAACTGTGCCACCGGCTGAGCATAAATAGTATTTACTGACTTTGTGATACTATCGGTACAACCTGCAGGTGAAGTAACCACCAGTTTCACCGGGTAGGGTCCAAGGGCAGTATAAATAGCTACAGGATCCTTTGCCTGAGAAAAAGTATTGTTCCCGAAATCCCAGCTGTAATTCAGCTGAGAAGCATCTCCGCCTGCAATGGTAGAATTGTTAGTAAAAGAAAGTGTACCTGAAGGCAAACAGGCATTCCCAAAATTAAAATCAGGAACAGGCACAGGATTGATGGTTATGCTTTTAGAAACTAAGTTACTCTGGCATCCAGATGCCACTTCCACTTTTAAGGTAATGGTAAACGTACCCGTTGATGTATAAGTTTTTGTTTGAGGGAGATTGGAGGTGGCGACAACCTGCGGGGAGCCATCGCCAAAGTTCCAGTACCATTTAGTGATCACAGAACTGGCCACAGTGGAAGAATCAGTTATGGTGATGATTTTATTAACGCATGAAGGTGCAGATATACCAAAATTAGCCAGAGGCCGGGGAGCAAGGATTACCGTTTTACTGATCGTATCAGAAAGGCAGCCGATATCTGTAATTACAGAATATTTTACATTATAGGTTCCCGGGGCTGAATATAAATGAACGGGGTTCTTCGAATTGATGGAGTTATTGTCACCAAAATTATAATTCCATTCTATGGAATTTCTTCCATTAGTATTGGAGGTATCGGTAAAATAAACACTATCGGTGACACAACCCGTAGATGAGAAATTAAAGTTCGCCGTAGGAGGTTCATATACCTGCAGTTCATAATTGATCTCCTGTTCACCGCTGCATCCGTCGGAAGTTGGGTTCTGGGCCAGTACCTTGATTGGAAAAGTTCCAACAGTAGGGATAGTATAGGGAGCCGGAATTTTATACCGGTATAATTGCTTACCGCTTACAACCCAGGTGGAGTCAAAAATCGGGTTATTGACGATAACATTAGGAAATAACCCATTGAATACCCATTGGATCTGCGAAGGCTGGTAAGGAAAGACCATGGAAAAGTAAAAAGGAGCATTCCTGCAGGTGGCCGGAAAGGGAACCGTGGCATACTGGTTTTGAATAGATACAAACTGGTACAGGTCCTTCACGTTGGCCCCGGCAGAGTATCCATAACTTTCTGCATTGGCATACCCATAGGCAAGTGCATTAAATCCTGAATCAGATTCGATACGGTGGTTTCCCTGTGTTACATTGGCCAGGTATAAATAAGAATATGCGGGCTCGGAAGCATGTGGGATCCAGTTGGTGACCGGAACGGCTGCCCCATCAAATTTAAATGATGAAATTCCAGTGCCGCCATTCTTCATGATCACATGAATATGATGCTGATGGGGCCACTGTGCGGTTGATACAGCGAATAGATTTGAATTGACCAGCGTCACCTTGTCAATATTTTGCTCTACCGGGTTGAGAACGATCATATCGGGATCATTAGGCTGCCCTATGTTTCCATCACAGTTCTGCGTGGTAAAATATTGAACCACGCTGATGGGCTGGTCCGACTCTATAAGATTGGGGATGTTATTGAAGAAAGTGTAAAAAACATCGTTTACAAAGGAAGTGGCTGGTATTAATATCCCATTGACAGATACCGAAGCAGCAGGATCATTTTTTATGACACGGTAATAATTAAAGGGATTGTTTCTACTGGGGACGGTAAGATATTTCTTTCCCCAGGTGCCTGTAGGGTATAACTGCTGGTAAAGGTTATCTGAACTACCATTGTTGCAGTTGGTGGCAGGTATCCTGATCTTACCGCTGCCACTGAAAACTGCAATCCTTTTGCAACCTCCGGTAGAACTGGATATTGACCGGATCCTGGAACCCGTTAAATCAACCCCTGCCAGATTATTTCCGGGAGTCAGTGCCCCCAGCACCTGGTAGATCTGGCCCTTATTCAGACTCACCGTATAGGTCTGACCCGCCAACCAGCCATTTTTTGTGGTGCCTGCGGGTGTGATCTCCACCGTGGTATTATCCTCCACAGCAACAATGGTGAAATAGGAGTTGGAATTATTTTCATTGGAAAGTTGGGTAAAGTTGGCTGATAAGTATTCCCTTCCCAGCACATTCACCGGTAAACATAGTGTTGCACCGCTGGCTGCACTTCTTGTTATATATGAATAAACCACAATTGGCGCTGCGCTGGTGACCCTGATCGCCCGGTCTGTGAACAATCCTTCATTATTTATAAAATAGTTTGTGGGAATATTGAGATTCACTACCTGGTTAGCCAATATGTTGCCCGTGGCCACCGTGGTCACACCAAAGATCTCCACTGTATAAGTTGTATTAACATCAGACGTGAGGTAAAGTGTCATGGTAGGTGCATTATTAGCACCCCCCGACATACCAACGTGGTATGAATAGGCCAGCCAGAATTCCTTCCCTTTATTAGAAAAATCCTGCGCAAAAGAATTATAGGCAGAGAAAGCCAGTAAAACCAGCAATAGTTTGAATCTCATCAGTTAGTCAAAAGCTGTTAATTTCTCAGGCAATTTACTGAATACCAGAATACCTTATTGTATTAATCGACCAACTGACCTTGGCAATACCATTTAGTTTAAACTCAATTGATCAAAAAATTAAAAAATGACAAACTGGCACTTACTAACGGATGACTCAATCTGTGCATTCCGATAGCAACCACCCTCCGGGCTTCTCAATAAAACTTTAGACGGGCTGCCAAAGAACCCGGTGCCATCCGTAGAGCCAAAACTTTTCTGTCAGGAGTTAGGGTAGGTGCTGATTATTACCACCCCCAAAAATTCCCTTTTTTAAATATTAATGTATTCAAATTAAACAATACATTTTTTTAAAATTAACTTTTAATAGTAAACATGATACATAATAAATTCATTTTCATTCTTTTAATTATTAATTATTCCCATTGTTGAATAATCTGTCAATCTCGTGTAAAATGCTTTTTTGGTGTTTCAATCATTAGATAAAAATTATTAATTAAACCATATAATCAACTTAAGGTCATTTAAAATTAAGGAATTATTAAACTAAAAAAATTGGTAAACTATTGGCAGTCATGCCTGCTATAAATTGCTAAATGAATTGGTTCTGTTATTAGCCTTTTCTATAAATAGATTATGCATGATATTTGCATGAAACATGGTATGCGAATGAATTTCATCTTCCCTTCCTTGCTGCTCCTAATGGGGCTCTTAAGCAGTTGTAAAGATGTCAAGGACCCGGAGTTCAGGCGCGTAGATAATTTTGGAATCAGGAAACTGAGAATCCAGGAAGCCACTATTGGCTTTGAAGTCACCTATTTCAACCCAAATAATTTTGGGGTGAATGTCAAAGAGGCAGCTGCGGATGTTTATATAGATTCGGTTTACCTGGGGAAATTTATCCAGGAACGGACAGTGGAGGTGAATAAAAATGCAGAATTCTCCATCCCTTTTTCGGGAACCATTGGTTTTCAAAAACTGCTTCAACTGAATTTACCGAACCTGTTGAATAAGGAAGTGTTGCTCAGGGCAGATGGTTCCGCCAGGGTAGGAAAAGGAGGAGTGTACATTACGCGGCCCATCCAATACCAGGGAAAACATAAGCTGGATGAGATCAATATCAGGTAAGAAAAAGCCCCGTAATCGGGGCAAAAAAAGATTTATTCTTTGGGTTTTACACCCCTGTCTTCCGGTTTTTTACAACACTTGGGGAGCATTTTATAGGAATCAGGCGTGGCTTCAATCCCATTGGCATCATAACCAATATTGGCGATCGCTGTTTTAATAAATTCCTCGTTAATTCGGTCGGTAAGGAATTTTACCGTGGTTTCTTTCCTCTTGTAGTTCACATTCACCGTCATAATTCCATTATAACGCTTCAAAATACCTTCAATCTTATCCTTACACATGACACATTGTACGGTAGGTGTGCTGATCTTGACTGTCTGCACTGGTTTGGTTTGACCAGAAGCAGAAATATTGATTACCAATCCGGCAAAAGCAAGTAAAATCAATCGGTGCATAGTTGATGTTTTTACGAATTTAATAAACTCCGCTCCAGTTGGCGGGATCTGTTTGCCATTTTAACAAAACTTCCTCCTCCTGCTGCTGAATCATGCCTTTAGCAATTGCCAGGGATATGAGTGAAGGATAATCTGTAAGGGAAACGGTAGGTACCCCGGCCTGGTCCAAAGCCTCCTGCGCTTCCGAAAAGCCATAATTGAAGATAGACACCATTCCTACCACCGCTGCCCCCTGTTTCCGGAGCACTTCCACCACCTGCAGGCTACTTTTGCCTGTGGAAATCAGATCTTCTACCACCACTACCTTTTGTCCTGTTTCAAAACTGCCTTCCACCTGGTTGCCCAGCCCATGTTCTTTGGGTTTCGGACGCACATAAATAAAAGGTAGTTTCAGCTGATCGGCTGCCATGGCACCCCAGGCGATTCCTGCAGTAGCAACGCCTGCGAGCACTTCAGCCTCTGGGAAACGATCAAAAATGACATTGCACAATTCACTTTTTACAAATTCCCTGATGTTGGGAAGCGATAATATTTTCCGGTTATCACAATAAATTGGGCTCTTCCAGCCGCTTGCCCAGGTAAAGGGCGCATTAGGACTCAAACGAACCGCATCGGCCTGGAGGAGCTTTTCTGCTGTTATGGTAGCATCTGTCATGCGGCGAAGTTAACTCCATCCAAAGCTTACCTTTGGCTATGGTTGAAAAAATTTACTTCCAGGGCAAACCGCTTTACCTCGCCGATGCAATTGACAGTGACCTGGAAAGTTTGCTTCACCAGGAAGAAACCATGTTTATGGATGATTTCAGTTCCCAGGGAATCAAAACCATGATCCACGAAATGGAGCAGGAAAAGGTTTTAAGGGGCGTATTCCTGCATACAGATCTTGCAGCTTTATTGAATGCCTTCAGAAAAAAACTTAAGCTGGTAAAGGCAGGTGGTGGCCTTGTATTTACGCCCGCCAATCAAATATTATTGATCTTCAGGAAAGGAAAATGGGACCTTCCTAAAGGCAAACTCGATCAGGGGGAAAGTATGGAAGATTGCGCAAAAAGGGAAGTTATGGAGGAAACCGGGCTGCAATCAGTTGAGATCATTCATTTTCTTTGTCCTACTTACCATACTTACCATGAAAACGGTCAGCATATTTTAAAAGAATCGCACTGGTATCAAATGAAAGCGGAAGCGCAGGAATTGCAGCCGCAGGAAGAAGAAGATATTACTGAATGCAAATGGGTTCCGCTTGTAGCCCTCAGCGAATATACCGACCTGATGCATGCATCTGTAAAAGATGTAATTGAAAAAGGCACAACAGGTCTTAAATAAATCTTTCCTTTTTTTCCTGTTGCTGAATGGAATCCAGAACTACCGGCGGCACAAACTGCGAAACATCGCCTCCATATCTTAATACATCGCGCACAAGCGTGGAAGCTACAGAAGTGTATTTGGGAAGACAGGTAAGAAATACGGTTTCAATGGTTTCATCCAGGCTTCGGTTCATATCTGCAATGGCCTTTTCATATTCAAAATCATTCACGTACCGGATGCCGCGAAGAATATAGCCTGCACCAATTTTTTTACAGCAATCTACCGTCAATCCTTCGTAGATTACGGACGCTATTTTCTTTTCATGGCGGAACAAGTCGTCTAGCCATTGCACTCTTAACTCGGCAGAAAACATGGGCGCTTTACTTGAATTGATCCCGATCCCAATCACCAATTTATCAAACAAGGGCAGGGCTCTTTCAATGATATCAACATGTCCAAATGTTACCGGATCAAACGTGCCTGGAAATAGTGCGGTTCTCATAAATTGTTTGTTTCAGAAAGTTAGTATGAATTTCTTTCCCCGGCCAGCAGGTATAGTACGGCCATACGAACGGCCACTCCATTTTCAACCTGTTGCAGAATGATCGACTGTTTTCCATCTGCCACATCACTATCCAGTTCCACTCCCCTGTTTATTGGCCCGGGATGCATGATGGTGATCTCCTTCTTCAGTGATTGCAGCAGCTTTTTACTGATGCCATAAACCAGGTTGTATTCGCGCAAAGAAGAAAAAAGCACCGTGTTCTGTCTTTCCAGTTGAATGCGGAGCACATTGGCCACATCGCACCATTCCAATGCTTTTTTCAGGTCATATTCCACATGCACATTAAATGCCTGGTCTATATATTTTGGAATCAGTGTTGGAGGTCCGCAAACGGTAACTTCGGCTCCCATTTTTGTAAGCAGGTAAATATTGCTTTGTGCTACCCTGCTGTGCATGATATCGCCAATAAGCGCGATCCGGGCACCTTTCAGGCTTCCTGTTTTTTCAAGGATAGAAAAGGCATCAAGAAGGGCCTGTGTCGGATGTTCATTCACCCCATCACCTGCATTGATGATGGCAGCAGGAATATGCTTTGCAAGAAAATGGGGTGCGCCGCTTGCGCTGTGACGCATCACAACCATGTCCACTTTCATGGACAAAATATTGTTCACTGTATCCAGCAGGGTCTCTCCTTTCGAAACCGAAGATCCCGATGCACTGAAATTGATGGTATCTGCTGAAAGTCTTTTTTCTGCCAGTTCAAAAGAGATCCGTGTTCTTGTAGAATTTTCGTAAAAAAGATTGACGATGGTAACATCGCGCAGTGAAGGAACCTTTTTGATCGGTCTTTGTAATACTTCTTTGAATTGCTTTGCTGTATCAAGTATGAGTTGAATATCTTCAGGAATAAGGTCTTTAATACCAAGAAGATGTCGTGTAGAAAGCGCCATTAAAGCTCAAAGATAATAGATAGAAAGAAAAAATGAACAAGATGCTTTTCAGTCAAGAAGAATGACTTCATCCTTTCCGTCTTTTTCTTTCCAGAACACTTTTACTTTTTGTGTAACAATGGAATCAATGGTTCTGCCGGTATAATCGGGTTGGATGGGCAGTTCCCGATTGTAGCGCCTGTCGATCAGCACCAGCAGTTCCACCTTTGCAGGCCTGCCAAAATCCATCAATGCATCAAGTGCTGCCCTGATGGTTCTCCCGGTGTACAGCACATCATCGATCAGCACCACATTTTTCCCTTCAATAGAAAATAAGATATCGGTTGCATTGGGTACATGCAATTCCTTTCCTAAGTCATCACGGTAAAAAGTAATATCCAGCTTTCCATATTCGATCTCCTGGTCCTCCATTCCTTTCCTGATGTCTGCAACGATCCTGTCAGACAAGGCCACGCCCCTTGGCTGGATCCCAATTAAAACCGTATTCTTTAAGTGCACATGATTTTCCATTACCTGGTGGGCAAGCCTGTTTACAGTTAGCCCGATCTGTTGCTGATTCAGTATCGACTTCAAAAGGAAATTTTTATAAAAATAAGGTTCGTTGCTGATGAAAAAAATAAAGCAAGGACTTGTTATTGCGGGTCAACATTTTAAGGGGCCTTCACGTCATTGCGAGGCGTAGCCGAAGCAATTTTGAACCACGGTGGCACAGAGGCACGGAGGGACACAGGGCGAATGGCCACAAAGTCGCGAAGACGAATGACGAAGCAATTTTGAACCACGGTGACACAGAGGTCACGGAGGGGCACAGAGCAAATTGCCGCAAAGTCGCGAAGACGAATGACGAAGCAATTTTGAACCACGGTGGCACAGAGGTCACGGAGGGGCACAGAGCGAATGGCCGCAAAGTCGCGAAGACGCTAATATCATTGCGAAGCTTCATTACGTCGTTGCGAGGTGCTGCGCATCCCGCGCGTTACCTCGGCGAGAACGGGATCAAGGGAAGTATTAAAACAGGTAAACAAGCCGACCTCCTGTTACTTAATGCCAATCCACTTGAAGACATCCGGAATACGAGAAAGATCTCAGGTTTATTTATTAAAGGAATCTATTATGACCAACCGGCTTTAGAAGATTTAAAAACGAAATAAATGCAGAACTTTTGTTTCCATAAATGGATTCAGTAATGCATCAAATGAATCAACTTTCTCTTGCTTAAAAATGATCCGGCGATTTCATGAACCTTTAGCTGATTGAATGCCTTGATACAATAAATAAAGCCGGGACATGCCCGGCTCTATAGAATGATTTAAAAATTTTTACTTGTTTGCACCAAACATATAATGCAATCCAACCTGTAAAACCCTGTTCTTTAATTCAGGACCATCATTCGGACTGTTGTTTCCACCACCATCTTCAAGCACGTTGGTCAAACCATAGCTATAACGGGCATGCACACCAAATCCAACCCTTGTTGTAAATCCGATACCAGCGTTCATGGCAAGGTCAAATTTGTCGAATGATGCTTTGTTATCGGTATCGGTATTGCCCGGACCTTCCTGCTTTGCACTGATCAGGAAAGAAGGCTGAGGACCTAACTCAATAAACAAACCATTTGGCGTTCTGATTTGGAACATCAAAGGTAGCGATATGTAACTAAGGTCTTGCTCATATGGCTGCTCAGTTGTTACGGATCCTACTGTAGTAGTTGTTCTCATTTTACTTCCAACTGCATTGTAAAGTAATTCTGGCTGAAAATTCAGATTGCGTGCTCCAATCGGAAGATTCAGGAAAACACCTGCATGTAATGAAGTTTTGTTATTCACAGATGTTCCGGGGAATTCATCCACATCAAATTTTGCCCAGTTGGCGCCGGCCTTAATTCCAAAGAATGTAGCGCGTGCCGTTTGAGTTCTTAGTTGAGGCTGACCTTGTGAGAATACCGCCAGGCTTGTAAATAATGCTAAAGCAATTAAACTGATCTTTTTCATAAATAACTTTTAAGGTTGTTTCTGTACATACAAAAAAAAGGCCGTTTCTGAACGACCTTTTAAATATTTTGACTGTTGGGGAACAATTACCTCGATTTTGCCTTATGCGCGTGGTCAAACATGTAAAACAATCCCAGCTGGAACACATTATTTTTTAAACTATTTCCACCTCCATCTTCATTAATATTTCTTAAACCAAGGTTATAACGTGCATCCAGACCCAAACCTGAGGTAGTTAAATAGCCGAGTCCGAATGACCATGCAAGGTCAACATTATGAAAATCATCAGAATTAAAAAAGCCAGTTTCCTGTCCGTTCACTTTATCATTCACGTCGATCAGAAAACCAACCTGCGGACCAGTTTGTATGCGAAATCCATTATTAAACATGTATTGAAGGTTCACCGGAATATTGATATAACTCAGGCCCAGGCTGTGTTCATCATTTCCTACATTAAATTTTGCTCCCTGGGAAGAATACACTACTTCGGGTTGCAAAGCGAACATCGGACCCAGATGAAGATGCGCTAAAGCACCTGCATGGAGCCCAAGGCGAGAATTAAAATCTGTTGAAGAATTGGTGCTGAATTGCGCGATGTTTAACCCGGCCTTTAATCCAAATTTAGGACCTTGTGCAAACAAGGTGATTCCTGTAATGATAAATCCAAGCAGCAAACTAAACTTTTTCATAGTACATTATTTTTCTCTTATTGAGCAAAAAAAAGGCCGCATTTGTTGCCGCCTGTTGATTTATTTATGTTGTACTTATTTTCCGAAATAAAATCCGAGCCCCAAACCCACATACCAGGTTTTGGTTTTTCCACCATCTGCACCATCGGTATTGATGTTGCTGATGCCCTGGTTGATATTTGCAGCTATAAAAAATTTTGAGGTGAAATGATAACCTGTAAGGATGCTCAAACCCACTTCCATTGCCTTATAATGCTGGTAATCATCATTGCCGTTTTCTTTTCCATCAAATTTTACAGTTGCATTTTGTGTTTCCTCATTTCTTGTACCGTTCACCACTTCAACAACATGCACATTTCCTTTACCGCTTAAACCATAACTAAAAGACGGACCCGCACCAATAAAAAACCTGTTACCATTCGTTAGGGTTTTGTTGTACACCAGGTGAATGGGCAGTTCTAGATAATTGAGTTTGATTTTTCCCTTTGCTGAATAAGTAACATTCATTCCAAAAAAATCATAACTGCCCGATTCATTGATACGGGTACCTTTTACAAGGTAATTGAGCTGTGGCATGATACTCAGATTTTCGCTCAACTGGAAATTTGAGGTGATTCCAAACTTATATGAAATAAGGTTTTTACCATTGAATTCCTCCTCACCATCAAAACTTTCATTCATGTTGGCGGCGATGATGTTACCATGGATGCCTATCCGTCCTTGAGCAAATGAGAAAATGGAAGCTGATAAAAAAGCGACTATTAATATAGCTTTTTTCATTTCTGATATTTTATATAATGAATGGCTGGTTAAACCAGCCATTCATTAAAATTTAAGGGAATTCAATTAATTGAATTTGTAGATCCCGCTCAATCCAAGATGGTTCAAAGTAGAACCATCTTTGCTCCAGCCATTATAACCAAGAGCAATCTGAATTTTGGTTCCGTTGTAACCAATCTGCGGCTCATAGTTAAATCCACCATCAGACTCACCACTACCAGTAAACATTCCGTAACCAGCTTTAGCACCGATGAAAAAGTTTGGTGATGGATACACACGTAATCCTGCAAGGATTGGAATGTAACCCATTGATTTGGTTTTGATGGAAGTACCACCACCCAAATCAACATCTTTTCCCATGAACGATGTATAACCAGTTGTAATTGTTCCAGAAATCATTGGCGAGAATAAATATTCGCCCTGGAGTTCAAGACCGATACCAATACCCTGGAATTCCTTAAAATCACCCATAGGTAAGCCTAAACGAAGGCCACCACCAAAATGAAATCCACCAGAAGTTTCCTGTGCGCTTGCAGATCCCAAAGAGATCACTGCGATTGCGAAAGCTAAAAATACTTTTTTCATAAACATTGTTTTGATTTAAGAATAATTGATGCGGCAAAGATATTCGCCTATATGAAAAATCAAAGTCATATAGCATAAAAACCTAAAAAAAGAGGATGAATTGCAGGAACTAACAGATGAATTGCAGTATTTATATGTGTCAATACCGTGTTTTTACTAAGGAGTTTTATCTGGTATAGCAACCAAGTCAACCTCAATTTCAAAACAAACAATGTTTTAAATGAATACCACTCTCGCAATTTTCGAGACCGCCTCTTACATCCGGGTAGGTGCGGAGGCAAAAGGAAATGCATAAACAATAATCACAGTAACCCAAACAACACAGAGTTAACAAGAGGGTAGAATATCAGCTATCAACAACTATTCAACCACCCTTCAACCACTATTCAACCACCCCACTTTCGCTTTCTCCACGGTGGAATGGATAGCGATAATCCGTTGGCGGCACAAAAGTTTCTTTGATCGTTCTTGCACTCAGCCACCTGTATAAATTTAATAAGGAACCCGCTTTGTCATTCGTTCCACTTGCCCTTGCCCCACCAAATGGTTGCTGACCCACTACAGCTCCGGAAGGTTTGTCATTTATATAAAAATTGCCGGCAGCATTCCGCAGTTTTCTGTTGGCCAGTTCCACTGCATACCTGTCCTGGGCGATCACCGCTCCTGTTAATGCATAAGGTGAGGTTTCATCTACCAATGAAAGTGTTTCTTCAAATTTTTCCGCATCATACACATATAACGTCAATACGGGTCCGAAGATCTCTTCGCACATCGAAACGTATTTTGGATTCTTTGCTACGATAACAGTTGGATCTATAAAATAACCTTTTGATTTATCAAACCCACCTCCTATCAGGATCTCCGCATCTTCATCTTTTTTGGCATTGGTGATGTAGGCAGCGATCCGGTCAAAACTTTTTTCATCAATGACAGCGTTGATAAAATTTTCAAAATCGTCAACCCTTCCCATTTTAAAAGACTTTACGCCTTCCACCAGCAATTGTTTTACTTCTTCCGCCATTGTAGAAGGAATATAAGCTCTTGAAGCAGCAGAACATTTCTGTCCCTGGTATTCAAAAGCTCCGCGCAACAGGGCTGTTGATACTACCCTGGGGTCAGCGGAATGATGGGCAATCACAAAATCCTTTCCACCGGTTTCACCAACGATCCTGGGATAAGATCTGTAATTTGGAATGTTGGCTCCAATGGTCTTCCACATCTGGTTAAATACCCCGGTTGACCCCGTGAAATGAACACCCGCGAATTCCTTATGCGCAAAACAAATATTGCCTATTGTTGGACCATCAACATAAACCAGGTTGATGACACCATCAGGCAATCCAGCTTCCATTAAAACTTTCATGATCATCTGGGCGGAATACACCTGCGTATTCGCCGGTTTCCATACCACTACATTGCCGCACATGGCAGCACTGGTTGGTAAATTACCTGCAATCGCAGTGAAATTAAACGGCGTAACCGCCAGTACAAATCCTTCAAGCGGGCGGTACTCCATCCTGTTGTGCATACCGGGAACACTGAGGGGTTGTTGTTTGTAGATCTGGCTGAGAAAATGCACATTGAATTTCAGGAAGTCAATCAATTCACAGGCACTGTCGATCTCTGCCTGGAAAGCATTTTTGCTTTGTCCAAGCATGGTCGTGCCGTTTATTAAAAACCGGTACTTTGTTGCTAACAGATCCGCAGCACGCAAAAAGATATTGGCCCTGTTTTCCCAACTCATATTCGCCCAGGCTTCTTTTGCTTTGAGTGCTGACTCAATTGCCTGTTGAACGTGAGAGCCATCTCCAGCATGAAAATTTCCAAGCAGGTGCTTTTTTTCATGAGGAGGATGCAAAGGCATAGTGTTTCCTGTGCGAACTTCTTTCCCACCTATGTACATTGGAATATCTGCCTTTTGGCTTTTCAATGTTTCAAGTGCTTTTTTCAATGCAACTCTTTCTGCTGATCCCGGAGCATAACTCAGTACGGTTTCATTTACAGGAAGTGCATAATCAAAATATCCGAGATCCATAAATATGTATTATTGGTTTGCTTCTTCTTTTTCAGACATGAGGTAGGCTTTAATAAAACCATCGAGCTCGCCATCCATTACCGGTCCAACATTGCCTACTTCATAATCTGTTCTGTGGTCCTTGATCATTTTGTACGGATGGAAAACATAACTTCTTATCTGGCTGCCCCATTCTATTTTTTTCTTGCTCGCATTGGTGGCATTCTTTAACTCCTGCCTTTTCCTCAATTCTTCTTCATACAACCTGCTCTTCAGCATTTGCATGGCTTTTTCACGGTTGCCCAGCTGTGACCTTTCTGTCTGGCACACCACAACGATGCCGGAGGAAAGGTGCGTCAGCATCACTTTTGTTTCCACCTTATTTACATTCTGGCCACCGGCACCTCCGCTCCTTGATGTTTCCATTTTAACATCGCTGTCTTTAACTTCAATGTTGATGCTATCATCAACAAGAGGATAAACAAAAACTGAAGCAAAAGAAGTGTGACGTCTTGCATTTGAATCAAAAGGAGAAATGCGTACCAGCCGGTGTACACCGCTTTCGGCTTTAAGAAAACCGTAGGCAAAAGGGCCTTCAAACTGGATGGTTGCCGTTTTAATTCCTGCGCCATCGCCTTCAACCCAGTCAAGAATCGTTACAGCCCAATCCTGCTTTTCTCCATACATGCGGTACATGCGCGAAAGGATCTCGGCCCAGTCCTGGCTTTCTGTTCCACCGGCTCCTGAATTAATTTGCATCACGGCAGGCAGCTCATCTTCGGGCTGGTTGAGTGTGCTTTTGAATTCCGCTTCCTCTATAGCATCTATTGCCTTTGTGTAAGCTTTTTTTACTTCTTCTTCAGTGCCCTCGCCTTCTTTCCAGAATTCAAACAGTACAGCAAAATCTTCAATGGAAGCATCAACCTCCTCATAAAGATGCACCCAGTATTCATTTAATTTGATTTCTTTCAGAATAGCAGTCGCCCTGGAATTATCATCCCAAAACCCTTGCGAAAGCGAGCGTTGTTTATCCTGGTTTATTTTATCGTTTCTGTTCTCAACGTCAAAGAAACCTCCTCAGGACGACCAGGCGGTCCCTCATATCTTTAATTTGTTCTGTAGTCATAGCGGGTGCGAAGATAATGGTTTCTGCTTTGCTGAAAACCTGATGACTTGACTTCCAGGATAAAGGGTTGGCAAAGCTTTTGATTAAAATAAATAAAGAGGCGTATGATTTTACTGGAGATGACAGATGGATTAACAGAGTGTGTGCAGGAAGTTGCGTTTGGACTTTCCTTGGTTATTTCAGGATTATTCCTGTTTGAATATAAAAAGTTCAGGGAAGCTGAAGAAAAAAAAGAAATGCTGGACCAGTTTCTGAATGACTAAACTTTAATCACTGTTGTCCGGGGAAAGATTTTCTGAATCGCTGTATTGCTCCACCATGGGAAAAAACATTTCTTAGGAAAAATCAGGAGCAATTATGCGCACACACCCCCCCCAAATGTTATAAGATGATGTGCCTGGAATTTCATTTTGTGAGGAAACCTGGATCTATTTGACACCAGCACCCTCCTTTTTTTTGCCCGCGGATGAACGCAGAAGACCAATCAGCGAAAAATCTGCGTAATCTGAGGGAAGTCTTTTCGTTGCCTGTTCACAAGGCTTCCGGCAACCTCAAAATGGTTGTCGGCCAGGTACGAGGCCCGCCAGCCTGAGGCAATTATCTTAAAAGTGATGTTTGATTCTTTACCGGACAGCAGTGATTGACAATTAACTATTCACCATTGACCATTCACCAATTGATTGACGATCCTAAATCTACTTCAACTGCGGCGGCAGCTGATTGAAAATTATTTTGAACCTCATTTTCGGGATGGCTATCTTGTGACATAAGTTTATTGAGATGCAGCAAATCTTCTGCCGTTCCTTGTTTTTATCCGCCTGTTGTTTGTTTTTTGTAGTCGTGCTGACCGCTTCCTGTTCATCAAAAAAAACCGAGGCTGATCAACCCAAAAAAGAAAAGGTTTACTATCCTTATGCTCCAAGGCTTGACGTAGATTTTTCAGGTGGCGATGATACTAAAGCAAAGATTGTTTTGAATATCTGGCGAAGCATTGCAGGAGGTGATTTAAGCACATCTGCAACCTATTTTGCAGACAGTCTTACCATGGTATTCCCAGGAAAAAGAATTTCTGGAGGAAAAGATTCCATATTACAAATATTTCAAACCCAAAGGGCAGGGCTGTCCACACTTCAGCCGCACATAGACTATTGGAAACCGGTGTTTAATAAAGAAAAAAATGAAGACTGGGTTTTAATCTGGTTAAATCAGGAAGGAACCAAGCCGGATAAAACACTGGACAGCTATGCAGTGCACCAGGTATGGAAATTTGATGTTGCCGGAAAAATATACCAGGTAATGGAATATAGAAGTCAGTGGGAATGGTGATTGCTGCATTCAATGCTGTACTGTTTTTTTTAAAGCCCTTTAAATATTTAATGCAAGAAAGAATTCGCAATTCATTCTATAATTACCTTCATTTGAAACCGGGGCAGATGAATGTAAAGATCGAGGCATCTTGGAAGAAAGTCTTAAAAGAAGAGTTCAACAAAACCTATTTTAAACAGGTGACTGCGCATATTAAAACAGAAAGAGAGCAGGGAAAAAACCTGTATCCCCCGGGAAGTCAGATCTTTAATGCTTTTGATAAAACGCCATTTGATAAAGTGAAAGTGGTAATCCTGGGACAGGACCCCTACCACGGAGCAGGACAGGCAATGGGTTTGTGTTTTTCTGTGCCCAAAGGGATTCCTCCTCCTCCCTCTCTTATCAACATATTTAAAGAATTAAAAGAAGATACAGGAATGGCTGTTCCCAATCATGGTGATTTAAGTTCCTGGGCGGACGAAGGTGTGCTTTTACTGAACGCTTCCTTAACCGTGCGATCAGGTGAGCCCATGAGCCACAGTAAAATCGGCTGGCAGGTGTTTACCGATCAGGTGATTCAGAAAATATCAGATTTGAAACAACATGTTGTATTCATTCTCTGGGGAAAATTTGCACAGGAAAAAGCCTCGCTCATCCAGGTAAATAAACATTGCATATTAAAAGCACCTCATCCTTCGCCACTTTCTGCACATAGTGGTTTCCTGGGTTGCCGGCATTTTTCCAAAACCAACCATTACCTTATGAAAACCAACCAGGATCCTGTGAACTGGTCTTTATAATCTATAGAAATGGTAAAAAATATTATTGCCAGGATCATGGCGGTTTGGGCCATACTTGTTTTTATTACAACAATGCTGATCGTTTGGATTCCAGCATGGATCACCAGTTTCTGGCCCGAACCCAAAAGAACGATCTATGTGTTCAGGATCTTCAATGCGTGGATGGCATTTTTTTTAATCATGACAGGCGTAAGAAAAAAGATCACAGGAAAACATCATTTCAAAAAAGGCGAAGCCTACGTTGTTGTGTGCAACCATAATTCTTTTATGGATGTTCCGCTGGCAAGTCCTGCTATTCCCGGTGCCAATAAAACAATTGCAAAAGAAGAAATGGCAAAGATCCCCATATTTGGTATGGTCTACTCACGTGGAAGTGTACTTGTAAACAGGAAGAGTGAAGAAAGCAGGCGAAGAAGTTATACCAAAATGAAGGAAGTGTTGCAAATGGGTTTACACATGTGCATTTACCCTGAAGGAACGAGAAATAAATCAGGCGAACCACTTCAACGATTTCATGACGGCGCATTTAAATTAGCAGTGGAAACCGGCAAATCTGTTTTACCTGCTGTAATCTTTGATACAGTGAAAGTTTTACCTACAGACAAAACTTTTTATTTCTGGCCCCATCCTGTTGAAATGCATTTTCTTGAACCAATAGCGGTGGCAAATAAAACGACGCAACAATTAAAAGAAGAAGTATTTGAAACCATGAAACAATATTACCTGCAACATCAAAAATTATAAAAATAGCGGGTGCGGTTCACACGCAGGTTCTGCAAAACAGAGGATTTGGGATTGATGGTTATATTGAAATAACGCGTCTGATTAATAGGCACCACTGATATTGACATTTGCCAGCAATGCATATCTCTGGAAATGGTCATGGTAAATTGTGTCAGCTGCAGGGCGTTGAAATCAAAATAACCCGTAGTGCTGAAATTCCATTTTGGCGTTAGGCTGAAACTGTTGTTAAAAGAAACACTTGAATTCACCTCAGTGGTAAACCCTGAAAAATCGGGTTTCAGTCTTCGGAAAAAATTGAGCGAATAAGAAAGATCCAGTGACCATGGAATATTAAAATCTACAAATTCCGCTGGGTTTCTTCTCATATAATCCTGGAGCCTTTGCTGATCTCCAATATAATTTGGATCCCTGCCCTGTGGATTTAATGGATTCAGGCCCTCGCCCGGGCGGGGACCTGCTCCCAGAGTTCCGTCACGCGGTTTGCTTTGAAAGCGGGTGGACATGGAAATGCTGCCACTGGTGATCCTTCCCGGAGAAAACCGGTTACCCTGCCATACAAAACGGTCAATGTTTCTTCCAAAAGAATCCACCTGGTAAGGGTCAAGTAGGGCCTGCGCGGAAATATTTATTTTGTCAAGCAGGTTACTGCGCAGGTACAGTGAAAATGGTTGCAGCTTTAATGAATCGCTGAGGAAATTGTATTCGCTGTTGAACCCAAAACCATCAATGATGCGGATCTTTCTCACAGCCGCATCACCTGTGTCTTTCCTGCTGCGCCACTTCATTTCGAGGTTGTTATCTAAACCGAAACTAATGCCGCCATATTTTCCGTAAGAATAACCCCTGTAGATCATGTTGTTCTCAAACTGGCTCAATACATCCATCCTTCCAGAAGGACTTGTTTGTATTACATCAAAATTATTTTTGGAAAGATTGGGCCTGTAATTTAAACTGAACTGCGGCCTGATCACATGTCGCAAGGCGATGAGTCTTGAACTTTTAAAATTAAAGGTTCCATAAACAGTTGTGTTAAACGACAATCCAAAACTCACCTGCCTGTCGGTATAAAAACCTTTCGAATTGGAAAGTGTGTCCACTTTCTGGGTAAGGTTGTTCCAGTTACGTCTTATCCTGTTGGTGAGCCAGGTTTCTTCATAACTCACAAAAGGTGAAACAATAAATTTTCCAAGTGGAGGTAAAGCAATCAGCAAGGGAATCCGGTGTTGTGCCCCCCACTGCAAAGTATCCAGCAAACTTTTAAAACTGTTTTTAGCTGTATCGTAAAAAGAGATCTGGTTGCGGAAATTTCCCTGGTAACCAATACCCAGTTTCTCATACCATTTTGGCGAACCAATCATTTCCTTTCTTTGCAAAGGATAAATGGTAGCTATTGTAAATCCTGCATCGGGTAAATTGATGTTCACCAGGCCTGTAGCATTGTTCTGGTTATGGTTGGCGCTCATCGTAAGGTTATATGGTTTACCCACCCAGGTTTTGGAATAGGAGATGGAAGATGTGAGCTGGTTCTGCACATTGCGCAAAGGATTGTTTGCTACGAACTGGTTGTATTTTGTTGATCCTGCATTTACACTGGCAGAAAAATTGGTTCCGGGTTTTGCTTTCTGGTCAACATAGTGGTTCCAGTTAATAAAAAAAGTTTTGACCAGGCTAAAATCAGGATCGCCTTTGAAATTAAATTTTGTACGCTGCAGGCTGATATTAAAACCACCACTGTACCGGTATCTTTTTCGATAGGTGGGAATCAGGTTGGCACTCCAGCCACCATAGGAATATAAATTACCTCTGAGCGTTACATCCAGGTAATCGTTGATTACATGATAATATCCGAGACCTTCCAGTCCAAGACCGAATTGTTCATTCACCGTAAACTGAGGTGGAAGAATGCCTGAATGCCTGCCACGGTTTAAAGGAAAAATGCCAAAGGGAAGGTAAATAGGAACAGGCACGCCTTCAAACTCCGGGTGTATGGGTCCTGTTACAGCAATTTTGTTGGCAATGAATTTTCCTTTGCTACTTACAAACCCGAAATGCGGCTCATCAAAATCACATGTGGTCATGATCACGCGGCGCGCAAATGTGGTAGTAGCATTTACCTTTTTAAATAAAGCAGCATTTACAAAAAATTCATCCTGCCTTGTAAATGTATTTTTTGTTAATCCTTTTTGTGTTTTGAAATTGAACTGAATGGTATCGCTCTGAAAATTTTCTTCACCCTGCTGGAAATGCGCACGCGCCACTACCCTGCCCAGCGAATCCTTTGCATTGAAAGCGGTAACAATATTGGTTGCCTGGTTCATTTCAACCCTGGGTGCTGTTAGTACTACATCTTTATAAGTGGTTTTGGTTTGACCATACAGGATAAAGATCTTTTGTTTCACCAGCAATACGGCACTGTCGGTGGCTTCATAATTTATTGGCGCATCCAGTGTGTCCTTCGACATTTTTAATGAAAATGTATCCGTGCGGATACGCGGAACGGAATCGATAATTATAGAATCTGATGCGGCACTGTCTGCACTTATAGGGCGTGGAAGATTTTTAAGAGGAACCGTATCTTTTGTTAAAGGGCTGGTAATAACGGTTGTCTGAAAGCCTTTAGCCGATGCACTTCCTGTTATAATAAGGCAAAAAGCCAGACTTACAAGAGGAAAACAAAAAATTTTTAAATTAAATTTGTGCAGTCGGTTCATAAGCTCAAAACAAAAATAACCTTTTGAAAATTAAAGAATTTGTGAAGATTACTAACCGCTCAACTAATCCTATATGCTAAAAAAAACCTTTTTTTCACTGTTCTGCTTTTTTACTGCATTGACGATTTTGTCATTTACCCAAAGGGATCAAAAACCCATTAAAACCATCATCATCGACCCCGGACATGGTGGTTACGACCAGGGAGCTCCCGGATTAATTTCTACTGAAGCGCAAATTTCGCTTGCCCTGAGTTTAAAATTGGGCGATAAGATCGCAAAGGAAATGCCTGATGTTAAAGCATTATTTACCAGGGCTACGGATATCATACCCGGGAACAGCAGGGACAAAAATGAAGGCTTGCGATACCGTGCAGACTTTGCCAACAAATCGAGGGCGGATCTTTTTATCAGCATTCATTGCAATGCTGCAGGGAAAGCGCCGGGCGGCTGGAATGAAAGAAGAATTGTTGGGTATGATGAAAAGATCAGTTACAGGGGAACCGGCAAAAAGAAAAGGAAGATCGTGACCAAAATTCCGATATATGAAACTTTCTGGGTGCATAACCATGCAAAGGGTACGGAAACATTTATCTGGACAGCAAAGGAAAGCGCACACAAAGGAAAAATGGTAGGTGATCATTCGGAATTTGCTTCTTATGCCGATGACAGCTCCATCATCATGCCCGAAAACGATCCCGTGATCAACGCAATGAAACTGGTGTACACGAAAAAATATTTTCTTAAAAGTCTGAAGCTGGCAGAATTGGTTCAGCATGAATTTGAAAATACAGGACGGATCAACCGGGGTGTCAAACAAAGAAATGATATAGGCATCTGGGTGCTTCATGCCACGGGTATGCCCAGCATTCTTGTGGAAGCCGGTTTCATCACAAATAAAGAAGAAGAAGAATACATGAACAGTTCTGAAGGGCAGGAAGAAATTGTGAACAGTATTTCAAATGCTGTTAAAAAATACCTGGATGGACTAGATGTGCCCCGAAAAGGGAATGATGCAGAAGTGGTAAATGACGGAACCAGCGCAATTTTACAAAACAACAGGAAACAAATTTTTAAAAAACCCGTTGTGTTAATATAAAAAAGATAATTAAGTTATTCTTGTTGAAAGCTGTCCGAAACGAGGATTTAGTTTTCCTTATTATATCAACATCATATCTCAATAAAAAACACAGCATGATAAAAAAGACTTTAGTTCTTGTTGGGTTCATTGCATTTGCTGCATTGCTGATTTCTTTTACAAAAGAAAAACCCAGGCAACAGGTATTAAAGACCATTGTTATTGATGCAGGGCATGGTATTATGCCAAACGGAGGTTATAACGGGGCGAAAGGAAGCTATTCCTATGAAGATGAGATCAGTCTTGCTGTATCTAAAAAACTGATCGCACTCATACAGTCAGAACTCCCCGAAGTGAAAATAGTAGAAACAAGACCTACAAAATACATTACCAGCCTGCGCGACCGTGCAGATATGGCGAACCAGAACCGCGGGGAGCTTTTTGTTTCCATTCATGTAAATGCAATGCCGCCGATTCAAAAAAGAACGCTTGCCGGATATAAAAATGAAGTTTATTATACAGGGAAGGGCAAGAACAGGAAGAGAAAAACCAGGAAAGTGCCGCAATACCGCCATTACGAAGTGCCCAATACCTCAGTAAGAGGAACACAAACCTATATATGGGGTGCGCACAAGGCAGAAGATAAAGAAGTGGCGATCCGGGAAAATGCACCGATGCTGGCAGAAGAAAATTACCAGCAAAAATATGGTACCATCGACCCCAACTCCCCGGAATTTGTTGCCTTGTCACTGGTAAAAACAAAACAGTTTACTCAAAGAAGCGCAACGCTGGCCAGTTTGGTTGAAACAGAATTTTCCAAAGTGGGAAGGGTAAGTGGCGGCGCAAGACAAAGGCAGGTGGGTATCTGGGTATTGCAGGCCACGGCCATGCCCAGCATACTGGTTGAAACAGGATTTATAACCAATCCACAGGAAGAAACCTATTTGAATAGTGAAGCCGGGCAGCAGGAGATCGCCTATTGTATTACGGCAGCCGTTAAAAAATACATCGTTCATCTCGAGAAAAAACAAGGAACAGGCGACAAAGCTATGGCTTCTCCTATCCCCGTGCTGCCCGAAGCTTTTCTGGAAGCTTTTAATGATCATGGGCACGGCCAGCATAAAGAGCATGTTGCACCAGCCAGGTAAGCAATGGTATGATTTTTTTAATTTTTTTTCACTTGTGGCCCATACTCTCAAAAGGGGTTGAAAATTTATTGCTTATTTTGGACGTCAATTTAAGTTATGGATTCAGCCAATAAACCCGGTTTGGGTTTTTGTTGGGCCATGGAAAACAAGTGAACAATATGAAAATAAGCAATGAGACCAAGGTAGGATTACTGGCTATCGTTTCCATCGTGGTATTAGTATTAGGATTTAATTTTCTAAAGGGAAGCAATGTATTTTCAAAACCGCCTGTGCTTTTTGCTGAATTCACCAATATCGCTTCCCTGGAAAAATCCAATGAAGTAAAGATCAATGGTCTTCCTGTAGGAACGGTTTACGATATGCGTCCAAAAGACAAGGAAGTCAATAAAATTGTGGTGGAGATCCATTTGAACCGCGATGTAGCCATACCCACAAATTCCATTGCATTCATAGACGGACCCCTTGTTGGCGGCGCTTTTATCAATATTGCCAAAGGAACAGCAAACGCTTACCTGCAAACTGGTGATACGATTTCTACAAGACTTGACCAGGATATCATCAGTGACCTGAAAGCACAGGTTACACCAACCATCACCAGGGTAAATGAAACCCTGGATTCTTTAAAAATTACTATTGGCAGCCTGAATGATGTTTTTGATCCGAATACAAGGAATAACCTTCGTACCATGATCACCAACCTTACTATTTCATCTGCCCATCTGCAACGCCTGATGAATGCACAAACCGGCGCACTGGCGCAAACACTGGGCAACATGAATGCTGTTACCGGCAACCTGGCAAAAAGTAATGATGCGATTACCAGTTCCATCAGGAATGTGGAGGTAACCACCAACAACCTTGCTAATGCAAACATACAAGGTACTGTGGCTGCACTGCAGGCAACGATTCAAGAATTGCAGTCCACCATTACAAAATTGAACAGCAGCAACGGAACACTTGGTTTGATGATGAATGACCGCCAATTGTACGACAGGCTGAATGGTGTTGCCGACAGACTGAACTTAACTGCGTTGAGTGCTGAGATCCTCATAGATGATATTAAAGTCCATCCAAAACGCTACGTTAATTTTTCTTTGTTCGGAGGCAAGAAGGGAGGCGAGCCTTTAACTTCGCCTTTGATAAAGGATTCAGTTCCTGTAAGACAATAAAATGCCACTCAAGCTTTGCTTAGTTTTTTCATTTCTTCTTTTATGTTTTGTGCAGGCATCAGCACAAACATCTGATACTTCTCAAAGAGTAGATATTATTTCTGCCAACACCATGTATCTACGCCCGGAAAGCAACATCCAGATATTGGCGGGTGATGTGCGGCTGAGACAGGGAACCACCTATTTTACTTGTGACAGCTGTGTGATCAATGGAGCCAACAATACATTTGAAGCTTTTGGAAGGGTTTACATCAATGACAGTGACACCACAAGGGTTTGGGCCGATCATCTCAGGTATCTTACAAACAGTCGCATTGCTTACTTAACGGGAAATGTCAGGCTAACCGACGGTCATGCAACACTCACCACGCGCAACCTGGAATATGATGTGGCCAATAATATGGGCATATATAAAAATGGCGGGCGTGTAGTGAATAAAAAATCAGTGCTCACCAGCCAGGAGGGCACTTATTATACAGACTTGCGGGATATCTATTTCAGGAAGAATGTTGAATTAAAAGATCCCTCCTATTATCTTAAAACAGATTCACTGTTATATAATACGGAAACGCAAATCGCGCGTTTTATTGCAGAAACATTTATCAGGGACAGCACCAACAGAACCATCAGAACAAGTGAAGGCTATTATGATGTAGGAAATAACCGTGCAGAATTTACAGCGCGCACTTCTATACAGGATGGATCTCTTTCCATTACCGGCGATAGGATTGCAACTGATGATGCTGCAGGTATTGTTCAAATTGAAGGCCGCGGCATTTTGATTGATACGGCGCAAGGCATCAACATTCTTGCCGACAGGATTTTTGCCAATAAAAAAACAGATGCATTTCTGGCCACTCAAAAACCATTGATGATTATCCGACAGGATAAGGATTCATTATATATAACTGCAGATACCTTGTTCTCGGCCAGGCTTACAGAGTTGTATAAAGGGCAGGACAGTATTTTAAAAATATTGAACTTGAAACCAAAAGACAGCACCAACCGTTATTTTGAAGCTTTCAGAAATGTAAGGATCTTTTCAGATTCCGTACAGGCTGTGAGTGATAGTTTGTTTTACACATTTAAAGATTCCATTTTTCAGTTGTACCAAAATCCGATCGTTTGGAGTAACAAAAGCCAGATCACAGGTGATACCATTTTTCTATTTACAAAAAACAAAAAAGCAGATCGCGTAAAAGTTTTTGAAAATAGTTTTCTTGTAAGCGAAGTAGAAGCCGGTGTTTACAACCAGATCAAGGCAACAAGAATGAATGGATTTTTTTTAGATGGGGTAATTGATTCCATCCGCGCAATTGGAATGGCAGAATCGGTTTATTTTTTACAGGATGAAGACAGTTCTTTTACTTCCGTAAATCAAACCTCAAGTGATGCAATGGATGTATATTTTGAAAAAGGGGAATTGTATAAAGTAGTGCTTCGTATGGAAGTTAAGGGAACGATGTGGCCCATATCGCAAAAGCATCCTTCTGATATGCATCTGGAAAACTTCAGGTGGCTTGAACCAAGAAGGCCAAAGACGAAGTATGAAATGTATGAATAACATTTCCCGGGAAATTGCCTTTCACTTATTTTACCAGTTCATCAGGATATATACTGCGGCTCCTGCAAAGTAACCGATCAATGCCAGCCAGCTAATTTTTTTCAGGTACCACATAAAGTCAATTTTTTCTATTCCCATTGCCGCAACACCTGCTGCTGAACCAATGATCAGCGCGCTGCCACCGGTTCCCGTGCAATAAGCAAGGAACTCCCAGAAATAATGATCCTGCGGAAATTTGTCAAGCGAATACATACCCATGGCTGCTGCTACCAGAGGTACATTATCAACAATGGAAGACAGCAGACCAATCGAAATGACCAGTGCGTTCATATTAGTCATGTGGGCTTCGAGGTATTCGGCAAGTGAATGCAGATAGCCTGCTGTTTCCAGCGCGGCGATTGCAAGTAAAATTCCAAGGAAAAACAAGATGCTGGGTGTGTCGATTTTTCTCAGCGCATGAGACACTGTAAAAAAATTGCGGTCATGTTCATCCTTATCGCTGTGCAGGATCTCTACCAGGATCCATAAGAGTCCCAGTCCTAGTAAAATGCCCATAAATGGAGGAAGGTGCGTAATTGTTTTGAATACAGGCACCAGTAAAAGCACCAGTATGCCACTAAAAAAAACAACATTCCGGTGCAGGAAATTGGGAGGAAAAGAAGTGTCTTCCATTTTTACCGGGGGTGGTGTTATTTCACCCTTCATTATAAAACTTAAAGCAAATAATGGTACAGCCAGGCAAACCAAACTGGGTATAAACAAAGCCGTTACCACCTTGGCGGCAGTGATCTGACCTCCTATCCATAACATCGTGGTGGTGACATCACCAATTGGCGACCAGGCGCCCCCTGCATTGGCAGCAATTACAATGGCGCCCACAAACATCATCCGGTCCTTTTTATCAACCATCAGTTTACGCACCAGGGATACCATTACAATGGTGGTTGTAAGGTTGTCGAGCACTGCCGAAAGGAAAAACGTTAGGATACAGATAATCATCATCAACTTCCTCTTACTCCGGGTAGTGATCTTTTTGGTAATGATTTCGAATCCATCATGCGCATCAATCAGTTCTACAATGGTCATGGCCCGCAACAGGAAAAACAGGATCTGGGAGAGATCTCCAAGATGTTCTGTAAGTGAACCCGCCACCAGATTGATATCTTTCGCGATTACTGTATATAAGGTCCAGCAGAGGATGCCTGTAACC
>MWYV01000073.1 GCA_002050435.1 Chitinophagales bacterium 33-2
AAAACTTACCGGGGTTGATAACAACAGGTCAATAGAAAAAACGTGGAACAGTGGCGACACCATATATCCGATCCGCGTAGAAAGAAGAGAATACCAGTTTCTTTACAAAGATGAAACGGGTTATAATTTTATGGATAATGAAAGCTTTGAGCAGGTGGCCGTTGCAGAAACAATGGTAGATGCGCCAGCTTTTTTACGCGATGGCGATATGGTTTCTGTAATGTTCAATACCGAAACTGAATTACCTATGAATGTTGAAGTTGCAGAAAAAGTGGTAGTAAGGGTTACGTACAGCGAACCTGGGTTGAAAGGTGATACCGCTACCAGAACGCTTAAACCTGCAACAGTGGAAACTGGTGCAACTGTTATGGTGCCTTTATTTGTAAACGAAGGAGAACTGATCAGGGTAAATACAAAGTCCGGGGAATATGTAGAACGTGTGAAAGAATAAACCCCTGCATTTCCTCATCGATTAATCAGGCTGTTACAATGGAAAGGCAAGTATCGCTGATGTTATATAATTCTTATCTTAGCCACGATTTAACCAAAAACTCATAAATTGAAGCAAATGGATTTCAAGCAGATTCAGGAGTTGATCTACCTGGTCAACGAATCTAATATTGGTGAAGTAACGATAGAACAAAAGGAATTTAAGATCACTATAAAACAAAAGGAAGAACAGATCACCCAGGTGATGAATTCCATTCCTTCGGTACAATATCATCCGCAGCCCCAGCAGTTGCAACAGTCTGCCCCGCAGCTTACAGGCGGATCATCAGAAGACGGCAGCCTCACACCGGCCACGAATACCATCACCATTAAAAGTCCGATGATCGGTACTTTTTACCGCCGTTCTTCCCCCGACAAACCCAATTTTGTTGAAGTGGGTGATGATGTGGCACCAGGTAAGGTGGTTTGTATTATTGAGGCAATGAAACTTTTTAATGAAATCGAAAGTGAAGTGAAAGGAAAAATTGTAAAGATCCTTGTCGAAGATGCTTCACCGGTTGAATATGATCAGCCATTATATCTGGTTGAACCTGCATAAATAGCTGCAACAACTAAATTGCTGGCCATTATACATCTCAAAATTATTTAGTGTGTTTAAAAAAATTCTGATCGCCAACCGTGGAGAGATAGCCCTGCGTGTTATAAGAACCTGCAGGGAAATGGGTATTAAAACTGTGGCGGTTTATTCAACTGCCGATCGCGACAGCCTGCATGTAAAATTTGCAGATGAAGCAGTTTGCATAGGAAAACCTCAAAGCAGCGAATCTTACCTGAACATACCACATATCATGGCAGCAGTGGAGATCACGAATGCCGACGCAATTCATCCGGGATATGGATTTCTTGCAGAAAATGCAAAATTCTCACAGATCTGTGCTGATCATGGCATCAAGTTCATTGGCCCTACTCCCGAAATGATCAATAAAATGGGTGATAAGATCACGGCAAAAGAAACCATGATCAAAGCTGGTGTTCAGGTCATACCCGGAAGTGAAGGTTTGCTGGAATCTGTTGATGAAGCGCGCGGCCTTGCAAGGGATATGGGCTATCCAGTGATTCTGAAGGCAACAGCAGGCGGCGGTGGTAAGGGCATGCGCATTGTTTGGGAAGAATCAGAACTCGAGCGTGCTTACAGTACTGCAAGAGCTGAAGCAGGTGCTTCTTTTAAAAATGATGGCATTTACATGGAGAAATTCGTGGAAGAGCCAAGGCATATTGAAATACAGATCGCTGGTGACAGGTATGGTACTGTTTGTCACCTAAGTGAAAGAGATTGTTCCATTCAGCGCCGCCACCAGAAACTGGTGGAAGAATCACCATCGCCATTTATGACGCCGCAATTGCGTTATGATATGGGCGAGGCTGCAAAAAAAGCTGCAGGCGCCATCAACTATGAAAGTGTAGGAACAGTGGAATTCCTTGTAGATAAACACAGGAATTTTTATTTTATGGAAATGAACACCCGCATCCAGGTGGAACATTGTGTTACGGAAGAAGTGATCAATTACGACCTGATAAAAGAGCAGATCAAGATCGCGATGGGAGAGAAGATCACCGGGAAAGATTATGAACCTCAATTGCATGCCATTGAATGCAGGATCAATGCGGAAGATCCTTATAATGATTTCAG
Organism: Chitinophagales bacterium 33-2; assembly: GCA_002050435.1. Lineage (GTDB taxonomy): Bacteria > Bacteroidota > Bacteroidia > Chitinophagales > Chitinophagaceae > Flavisolibacter. Next base: position 2,141 of record MWYV01000073.1, read on the forward strand.
ACCATCACCTGGAAAAATAACGGTATTACATCAACCGGGCGGACATGGTGTAAGAGTAGACAGTCATGCGTATGCAGGTTATGTGATCCCTCCTTATTACGATTCCATGATCGGAAAGCTGATCACCGTTGCACAAACCAGGCAGGAAGCCATTGATACCATGTACAGGGCTTTGAGTGAATATGTGATTGAAGGCATCAAGACCACCATTCCCTTCCATCTGCAATTGATGCAGAATGATAAATTCAGGGAAGGTGATTTTAATACCAAATTTCTTGAAAGCTTTAAATTGAAATAAAAAAAACCTGGCTTTTTGGCCAGGTTTTTTTTATTGGATATTGGATCTTGATTTTTTTAATCTTTTTTCTTTGCTTTTGTCTTACCACCATTTTTATGTGGATTGCCTACACCTTTTTCCCAACCTAAATGTTTTCCGTTATTGGCTTTTGCTTTTTTACGTTTTTTATCTTTTTTTCCTTCCTTATCTTTTTTATCACCTTTATTTTTACCTGAATACTGGTCGTTTACAGACCTTATTTTGTTTTTCCTTTCTCTTTCAAGTTGAGCAATGGCTCTTTGTTTTTCTTCCTGGGAAAGCGAAGGGTTATTTCTGATAGCATGAATTCTTTCATCATAACTGCGGTTGATCCTTTCGATCTCTGCCTGCCTGCTTTCGGTAGAAGTTCCGTTACCGCCACCAAGAATAACATCTCTCGGATTTTCGGTTCTTGTTTCGGTTGTTTTTCCACCTAAAACGACTCTTCTGGCTTCCTCTTTTGAAGTTTGAGCGTTTACAGAACCTGCTGCAAATGCTGCGAATAAAAGGGTAATGATAGTTTTCATATTATCAAGATTGTTTGGTTCCAATCTTCGAATAACGTGCCATTGTTCAGCAGAAGCTTCAACGAAAGGTTAAGAAAGCCTGTGCATCCTGTTAATATCTCCCCGCATTCCTTTTAGTTTTAAAAAGCAATTGGAAGATTCAATGAAGGTTAAATTATGTTCCGGGCACCTTTTTTGTTCCAAGGTATAAAATCACTAACCATGATCAAATACCAGGGAGCCGCAAATTTTGTGGCCGGCGCCATTTTTACACTATTCTTATTTTCCCAGTTTGCATTTGCAGATAATGATCCTGCTTTACAGAAAAATGCGCCTGCACCTGAAAACAGATGGACAGCACCTGAAATGCCAGAGCAACTTTCATTTGCCAGTGAAAATGTGCCGTTGGAAAGATGGGATGTTAAAGAAAAATTTGATCGCGAGTTGTTATTGAATTATTACAGCCCCGGTCACATTTTATACCTGGTAAAACTGGCAAACAAAAATTTTCCCATCATATCTGAAAGATTGAAAGCTCAGGGCGTTCCGGATGATTTCAAATACCTCTGTATCGCGGAAAGCATGATGCAGAGCTGGGCGGTTTCAAAAGTAGGCGCTGTGGGTTACTGGCAGTTTATGCCGGGTACAGCACCAGGATATGGGCTAACTGTAAATGAACAGGTGGATATGCGTCGTGACCTGGAACGTTCTACTGATGCAGCAGCACAATACCTGAAACAGGCGTATGCAAAATTTGGAAACTGGACGGCTGCAGCGGCTTCCTATAATTGTGGTATGGGTGGATACAACGGGCAGGCTACTTTTCAGCGAACAAAAAATTATTATGACCTGCACCTGCCGGAAGAAACCAATAAATATATTTTCAGAATCCTTGCTTTCAAGCACCTGATCGGGAATCACGAAGCATTGGGATACCATGTAAAAGATGCAGATAAATATCAGCCGGAAGCCTATCGAACAGTTAGGGTAAATTCCTCAATTCCCGACCTTGCAAAATTTGCGATAGACCAGGGAACCAATTATAAAATTCTAAGATTAATGAATCCATGGATCAAAGGAAAATCTTTGAGTGGAGGAAAATCTTATGTTTTGAAACTGCCTGAATGATTGAACTAAGACAACCGATTTTTGTTAGCTTTAAAAATGGTGCTTCCTGATCTTTCCGATCCCTTTTACTTTCTTATGGCTGCTCTTGTTGTGTTTGCAGTGGTCATTGGAAGATATTTCCTGATTGCCGGGTTGTTTCATCTTGTGTTCTATATATGGTTTCCGAAAAAATGGATGAAGAGAAAGATCAGCCAACGCGATTATAAACCAGGACAGTTCCGAAAAGAAGCGGGTTGGAGTACACTCACCGCTTTGATTTTTGCTTTCTCCGGTGCATGTATGTTGCTGTTGTGGCAGAAAGGGTTTACAAAAATTTATCTTGATATTCATCAATACCCGTTGTGGTGGTTGCCGGTAAGCCTTGCCATAGCTCTTTTGATACATGAAACTTATTATTACTGGCTGCACCGATGGATGCATCATCCCGGTATTTATAGAATCGTTCACAAGGTGCATCATGACAGTAGCATCACTTCCCCATGGACGGCCTTTTCGTTTCACCCGATTGAAGGATTTTTTCAGGCCATTTTTCTTCCCGCTTTATTGCTCGTGCTTCCTATGCATATTTATGTAATTCTTGCACAGCTTACCATTATGACTTTCAGTAGTGTGATCAATCACCTCGATATAGAAGTGTATCCCAAAGGATTTCATCGCAACATCATTGGTCGTTGGTTCATTGGTGCCACACACCATTCTTTGCACCATAAACAATTCCGTTACAATTATGGTCTGTATTTTACATTCTGGGATAAATGGAAACAAACGGAAAGTCCGTTGTACAACAAATTATTTGAAGAAAAAACGGGGGAAAATCCGCCAAAAACTTACCCTGAATAATTTTCAGTTCATTTATTGTTTTCATCATTCTCTACTTAACAATCTGTGTTGTCCGGGGAAAAATCAAACATCACTTTTAAGATATTTGCCTCGGGCCGGCGGGCCTCGTACCTGGCCGAAAACCTTTTTGAGCGTTGCCTGAAGCCTTGCGAACAGGAACAAAAAGGCCTCCCGCAGATTACGCAGATTTACGCTGATTGGTCTTCTGCGTTCATCAGCGCGATCAGCGGGAACAAGAGGCAGGTACTGGTGTCAAATAGATCCAGGTTTCCTCACCAAATGAAATTCCACGCCTAATCTTATAACATTTGGGTGGTTGGGTGCGCCTTATTGCTCCTGATTTTTCCTAAGAAATCTTTAACCCTAAGGTGGAGCAATACAGCGCGAAGAATGCTTGCACAACAGATCGCATGGAGTTGCACCTGTTTTCATTTTTCGGTGCGCCACCTTGCGCAATCATCCGAAGTATCTAACAAAATCAGACTGCTCCGCATTGATTGCGCTTGAATTTTTGCCTGCCCACCGAAGCGAAGCGCAGGGGGGCTCCACCTTTTTTTTTCAAGAAAAAAGGTGGAAGAGGCATTGATCATAGCACTGCTCTCCGGCAAAGAAACTCCATTAGGTTATTGCAACTGCAAAACCTAAGGCCCGGTTTAAGTAATCATCAACAACGCCAGAACCATTGCGCGTTTCTGTATTTTTCAACACCATCAGCATTGCCGGGAATCAGCTCCTTTTCTGCGTCCTTCATTATATATTTATTTTACCCTCCACAGCATCTGCAAGTTTTTCGCCTGTAACTATGGAAGCAGCTATTTTTAAAAAGGAAATCATCTTTCCTGTTTCTGCATCCCAGTAATAGTTGTCATTGGGTTCAACTTTCAATAATGCCAGGTTTGGATCATCTACACCATTTGGAAACCATGCTTTCACAAAAGTGGACCATTTGTCTTTTATGGTTTGTTTATCAGTTACCACACTCGCCCTTCCCCAGACATCGAGATAGCTTTCTTTTCCCGGATGCGCATACACCAGGTGGACCTGGCTATTGGCACTTAATTCTTCAACCTTAATAGAACGGATATCAGTATAAAACCACAAGGTGCCATTTGCTTCAACATCAATGGTAGCCATTGGACGTGTATGGTCTTTTTGCTTTGTATTGGTGATGAGCATACAGATCTTAATCTCATTGACCAGCTTTGTAAATTTTTTTAATGCTTCTTCCTGTTTAAGATTCTTTTCCATATTGCTTTTGTTTTTTAAATATTATAAAATAATATGCCACTTAATCTGCTGCATTCATTTCAGCAATGGCCGCTTTTTCACCGATCAAACCTATTTTTTTTGAATGCAGGATTGCTTCCGAACTATGTTTGAAGAAACAACAGGGCACACCAGCAGATTCAATCTTAAACAAAACATCTTTTACTTTTTCAAAATTTTGCTGGTAAATATCCCGGATATACACTGCATGGATCTGTTTGGGAAAATGTTTGACCACTGCTTCATAGATATAGGGGTCCTGCTGGGAAGAATCGCCTAACAATACAAACCGTTGTTGTGGATAGGTTTCCAGAATCCGGACGATCCTGATAAATTTTCCCTGATGATGGTTTTGTCCTGTTTTCAGCAACTCGCTGATCTGTTTGAGTTGATTTAATAGAAAAACACCCTTTGGAATTTCATGTATCTCTGTAAACTCCCGGATGTAGTCATACAGGTTCCATTCACTGCTGGAAACATAAAAAAAAGGATTGGGAGCGTCAATGGTGGTATTGCCTTCAGCCAGCAGCTGGTAATGTTTGGCCACTCCTTCAAATGGCTGGCGGCTTCTTGCATTTTGAGTAAACAGCACATAAAGCCGCTTGCGGAGATTCGAAGAATGCGAAATGAGAAAGGTGTCATCTATATCTGAAATAAAACCATATTGCGTGGTATGTGGTACGTAAAGATGCCCTTTTGAAACAGCAAAATATTTTCCATTGGCAATGGCTTTAACTACTAATTCTTTCCAGCCTTCCTCCAACTGTCCTTCATCTTTCCAGTCAAATTTGAAAAATCCTTCCTTATCTGTTTTGGCGCGCAGCACCTGGCCTTCCCATTCCATTTCCACATCCACACCTTTAAAAGGCTTTACAATAAATAATCTTAAAAGCGCAATGGTATTGTGAACAAAACTTTTTCTGTACCGTCGGGGAGATAAAGGACTTAATTTCAATACATGTCCGTAGAGGGTTAGCCTGCTATGGTGCCCATATCCGTTGTAAACTTTAATGGTAGGTTTGTCTGAGAGTCCCAACCATTTCAGAATCCGGCTTTTTAATGAGGGTTTTTTATCTTGGTCGGTTCTTTGCATACAGGAATCTATACAATAAGTATGCACAACGAACCGGTGAAGCTATTATTCGTGATCAATCCCATTTCAGGCGGAAAAGAAAAAACAGACTGGGAAGAATCCATCAGAAATTATTTTCGTGACAAACCCCATCAGGTGGAATTTTATCTTCTTGATGGAAAGAATGATAAATCCTCACTTAAACATTATATCTCACTGATCAAACCAGACAAACTAATAGCAGTGGGTGGCGATGGTACAGTGAAGATGCTGGCCGAAATGGTTAAAGAAACAAAAATGCAGTTAGGCATTCTCCCGGCAGGCTCAGCAAACGGAATGGCTAAAGAACTCGGAATTCCCACAGACCCTGCGGGAGCATTAAAAATAATTGATGAGGGAACTGTGCAATGTGTGGATGCCATAAAGATCAATGAAGCCGAAATATGCATTCATCTCAGTGATGTTGGACTGAATGCCATGCTTGTAAAAGAATTTGAACAATCCTCCGGCAGAGGTATGTGGGGTTATGGGAAGTCCATAATTAAAATGCTTTTCCACAAAAGAAAGATGCGCCTCAATATTGTATACGATGGACAGATCATTAAAAGAAAGGCTTACATGGTAACCCTCGCCAATGCCCGAAAATATGGTACGGGTGCAAATATTAATCCCGAGGGCGATATTGCCGATGGTAAGTTCGAAATAGTTATTGTTAGAAAGATCAATCTGCTTGAGATCTATAAATCTGTTTTTACAAACAAGAGTTTTCATCCACGCCGCATCGAAGTCTTTTCTGCCAGGGAATTTAAAATGACCTCACCACGCAAAGTTTATTTTCAGATCGATGGAGAATATAAAGGAAAGGTGAGCACTGTATCTGCACGCATCCTTCCAAGGATTTTGAACCTGCTGCTGCCCCCGAAGCAGCTTTGATTGGCATAATAATTTGATTGGTTAAGGAAATTTATAATTATGGATGAACTTGAATTAAGAGGTCGCTGGAATGAGTTTAAAGGCAAAGCCAAGCAGACCCACGGTAATCTTACAGATGATGATGTAAAATGGGAAGAAGGAAAAGACGATGAGTTTTATGGAAGGATGCAAACCAAATTAGGAAAAACAAAAGATGAAGTTGTTTCCTGGATCCGTTCATTGGGTACAGGTCGTGACTAATTAGGTTTCCCTCATTTTCATTCTGTTAAAAGGGGAGTGGTTACCTTTGGTGCATGCATTACGTTTCCGCTGAAAACATTGCCAAATCCTTTGGTATCAAACCCCTTTTTTCAAATCTCTCATTTCATATAGCTGAAGGTGATAAAATTGCCCTTGTGGCCCGCAATGGTTCAGGTAAAACTACCCTTTTAAAAATTCTTGCCAGTACAGAAACCACCGAGGAAGGGAAAGTATGGGTAAACAAAAACGTTGATGTGGCCCTTTTTGAACAGGATCCGAAACTGGATGAAAGGCAGACCGTACTTAATAATATTTTTCATATCTCCCATCCTGTTATCCAATCCATAAAGGATTATGAAGCTGCTATAGAAAGTGGTGATGAAAAACGCATCAGTGACAGCTTGATCCGGATGGATGAAATGAATGCCTGGGATTTTGAATCCAGGGTAAGGCAGATCCTGGGAAAACTGAATATTCATCAACTTCAACAGGATGTTTCCACGCTCAGTGGTGGCCAGCGAAAAAGAATTGCACTTGCCAAAACCCTAATTGATATTGGTTTTGAACACAAGCATGTACTGCTGATCATGGATGAACCTACCAACCACCTTGACGTGAGTATGGTGGAATGGCTGGAGCATTACCTCAACAAAGAAAACGTTACCCTTTTACTGGTCACCCATGATCGTTATTTTCTGGATGCTGTTTGTACAGAGATCTGGGAACTGGAAGATGGAAAACTGTTCACCCACAAAGGCGATTACCAGAATTTTCTTGAAAAAAAAGCAGCCAGGGAAGAAAGCGAAGCCGCCAGTGTGGGTAAGGCTAAAAACCTGTATCGAAAGGAACTTGAATGGATGCGCAAACAACCCAAAGCAAGAACAACAAAATCCAAAAGCAGGATTGATGCCTTTTATATAGTAGAACAAAAAGCAAAACAGCAATTACAGGATCAGCAACTGGAGCTGCAGAGCAAGATGAGTCGCCTGGGTGGTAAAACGGTTGAACTTAAAAAAGTACATAAGCGCTTTGGTGAGAAACTGATTTTAAACGGATTTGATTACAGCTTTAAGAAGGGTGAAAGGGTTGGTATTGTTGGTAAAAATGGCACTGGAAAATCCACCTTCATCAACATCATCCAGGAAATTGAACCGGCTGACAGTGGTAAGGTGAATGTGGGTGATACAGTGGTCTTTGGCAACTATTCGCAGCTGGGTCTTATTGTGAAAGAAGATATGCGGGTGATTGAATTCGTAAAGAACATAGCAGAAAACTTTCCTTTATCCAATGGCGGTTCTTTAAGTGCCGCACAATTTTTGAATTTGTTTCTATTTCCACCGGAACAGCAATACACCTACATCAGTAAGTTAAGCGGTGGCGAGAAAAGAAGACTCCACCTCTTGACGGTTTTATTCAGGAACCCCAATTTTCTTATTTTGGATGAACCTACTAATGACCTTGACCTGCCCACACTTTCCGTTCTGGAAAATTTTTTAAGCGAATTCCAGGGTTGTCTGCTCATTGTAAGTCACGACCGCTATTTTATGGACAGGCTGGTTGATCATTTATTTGTTTTTGAAGGTGAAGGCTTGGTAACAGATTATCCAGGGAACTATTCCCAATACAGGCTGGCAGAAAAACTTAAAGAAGAAGCTGAATCACAGGAAAAAAAATCAGAGCTGTCTAGGCCAGTGGAGGTGAAGGATATCAAGAAGAAGATCAGTTTTAAGGAACAAAGGGAATATGAGGTGCTGGAAAAGGAGCTGGCTGGCCTGGAGGAAGAACGGAAGTCCACTACAGCACAACTTTCAGCAGAAAACCTTGCATTTGAAAAGCTTTCAGCATTGTCGGAAAAAATCCTTGAAATCAATCAGAAAATTGAAATTAAAGAGATGCGCTGGCTGCAATTAAGTGAAATGTATTTCTGACTTGTAAATAAGGAATTAAAGGTTTATATTTAAGATACGATCCACCCTCTGTAAACAATTGGTAAAAGCCTCCCTTTGAGAGCCTTAAAATTAAACCGGTTGTTATGAAAAAAATTTCTGCTCTTTTTTATGACGAAAAGTACCAGGGCGCAATGATTGTTGCTTTAATTATTGGATTGGTAACGATTATTTTTTTTACGATGTTCGTACTTAAATAAAATCAATTTCTTAATTCCTTCCGGTCTTCCAGGAAGGAATTTTCTTTTTTAGTAGATCTACAGAACCTTCAACGGAATTCTCCGAGGTTTTTTTTCAACGAATTACACGTTTTTTTGGGTGTTTGTGCCATTGTTTCCACCTATTGGTAATTGTAATTTTATATCAGAATTTTGATTAAAATCTATCCTATGAAAACCAGTAACCCATATGTAATATGTGCGGTCATTACATTTCTATTTTCTGTTTCATTTGTAAAGGCACAGTGCCCGGATGGAACCACACCCGGAGGTACCGCATTTGACACCACGATTCATTTTCCAACCGGGGTGAATTCCACCCAGGTAAAATTTCCCAAATTTGACCCTCAAACAGCAATGCTTACCTGCGTTAGATTGATTGTTACCATAACAGGCATTGTAGATACGGTAGCCATGCAGAATTATTCCGCGTCTGCTCAAACTGCCAGCTTTATTTACAACCGGAAAGATTCCATGGCGGGCCCGGGACTCACGCCTCCCCTGACCAATAGTTTTGACGGCAACTATGGACCTTATAATTTAACACCCTACGATGGAGTGCCTGGGGCTGGTTCTGATTTTATGGCTATACCAAAAGATACGGTTCTGCAGCAGGTGATGGTGCGTACTTTGACTGACTCTACTTCGATTTCAGAATTTTATGGTTCGGACAGTGTAGCTTATAATTACACCATCAATGTAACCACTTCGGCCATGATTACCGGTGGAAGCAGTTCCAGCCTTGTGCTTACATCAGCAATGGTAAATTTCAGGTTGGAATATTGCTCCTGTCCAATCATTGTTTTGCCTTTCCATCTTAAAGATTTTAATGTAAAAAAATCAGGTACTGCCGCATCCATTATTGAGTGGAAAGCAGCCGACACAAAAGAATCTTATTATTACCAGGTAGAAGTAAGCCGTGATGGCGCTTCATTTAATACGCTTGGACACCTGAATAAAAAAGGTCAGGATCAGGTATATCATTACTCCTTTTTGCATAAAATTGAGGAAGGTGAAAAGGGCAAATACTTTTATCGTGTAAAGCAATGGCACATCAATGGCACCTATAGGTACTCCGATATCAAAATGGTTGATTTTTCACACGGCAGCAACCATAACATCCAGTTATTTCCTAACCCTTCTTCGGGTACCGCAGGACTCAAATTCATTTCTGTAAAACCTGGTAAATATGCGGTTTATGTAATGAATGCACAAGGCCAGATGATGCAGTATAAAATGGTTCAGGTAGCAGCTGTGGATTATGTGCCGGTTTCGGTATTGAAAAAAGGGGTGTACTATATTAAAGTTGTGCATGCGGATACTGCTGAATCAGAAATCATGCAACTCCTGGTACAATAAAGGAATATTTATAAATGTAATTTTTCGAAAAACAAAATTTCATCCACTTCATTTACTTCCCCTGGCTGCAGGCGGCCCAGGGGAAGATCTTCAATAGAAATACGAATCAGTCTCAGGCAGCGGTGCTTTACTGCCATCACCATTTTCCTCACCTGGTGGAATTTGCCTTCAGTTAAACTAATGGTGATCCAGGTATAGGGAACATAAGGCGATAATGGCCTGGGAAGCGCATGCAGGTCCGGAGGTGCTTCACTAAACTCCACTACACAAGGCGGCGTGGTATACCATTCACCATTGTGTATGCG
>MWYV01000075.1 GCA_002050435.1 Chitinophagales bacterium 33-2
GGCGTATCACCCTCCCCGCCATGGTCATAATGTGCAGATATGGCGCCATGTCCCTTTACATCTGTTTCTTTCATTACAGATAAATACCTCCAGAAATGACCAGCATCGTTTAATAGCCAGCGGGGATGAACACGTTCTCCTTTATATGTTGAAGAAGTGGTACCCATTTTGTCGCAACTCAACGCTTTTATTTTGTCCAGGTCAATCATGTAGTCAAATGTGATGTCCTGCAACAAAATGCCGTATACATGAAGCTTCTTCATGAGTTTTTGAAACTTCTCATCGCTACTCCGCTGCTTGTAGCGATATAGCGCCTGAACGAAAGTAATGGGACCTCCCCACATCTGGACAAAAATTGGCCTGTCATCATCCTTATCAAAAACTTCCTGCAGGTATTCGCTTCCTTCTGAGTCTTTAGACTCTTCATTTGGGTTATTCCCCTCACCAATCCAATCATGAAAATTAATATCTCCCCAGGTGCTTTCTACATGTCGTCCGGCAATTTCTCTTGCAAATTTCTTTTCATTGGTAAGCCATATAATTGGCAAAGCACCTCTGCCTTTCTTTGTTACTTTTAAAAGACTTTCGTACGCTGGGAAATCAGGATGGTGTTTCTTAAGCTGCGGATATTCTTTCTGATAGGCCGTTAATACATTCGTAATTTTATTCCAAGGCCTTTCATCGTTATATGTGTAATCAGGAAGCTGTTGAGTGACAATGATAGCTTCTGTATCAAAATACGGAGCATAGAATAAATATCTGATGAGGGAGTTGCCATCATCATGAGTCATGTCGGTCATAATGACGACTCTGAATTTGTCATCCTGCGTAACATCTTGTGCATGGATGTTTGCACAGAAGCAAAAACTTAAAATCGCAAGTATTGTATACCGCATATTTAATTGGCTGTTGTGTCTCTACATATTCCGCTATATAATCTAAACACTACAAAGCTTAAGGTATTTGAAACTGTTTAATACATCACTTTGTAATTTTGAAAACGAGTCTATTTTTAATATTCCATCGTCAGTAACTTACAATATGATTTGAATATCATTCTTTGATCAACTTATGTTTCCGCATTCTATTAATCTTTGTACAAGAGCTCATTCATTAGTTAATACAATTCTCCGGTAAGAAAAGAGCGATGGCTCTCCGGAATCTTTTACTTCAAGGATAACATGCAATTCCTGACCTTTTTTTAGCTCTGGCATCGTAAACGTTAAAGCTTGATTGGTAGTAGAATTAAAGTTCAGTTGACCTGAAAACTCTCCTATTTCCTTATACACAAACCATCTATAGCTGACGGAATCTCCATCCGGATCTTTGGTTCCCGCTGCAGAGAGCTCCACCTTTTCACCTGCTTTAATTACTCCCCTCGCCATTGATTTACCCTCATTTGAATTCAGAGTTATCACTGGGTTATGATTTGCTTTTTTGAAATCATCAGCAATATTCCAATCCATTCTGGCTGCAAAATCGTTTTGATAAGCTTCTCTCCATCTCCAAATCGTAGCCTGGTTTGAGGCCGTCTTGCTTCCATCGGTCAAAATTACCTCGTCTTGAGTACGAACAGAACTCGTCCATATTTTTCCTGATTCAGCATAAGATTGATAAAACTCATATCGTCCTCCCCATCCGCCATAAGCGGGGCTTTTATACCACGCTAGACCGTTGTTGATCAGCCCAAAAAAAGACGGAGTATCACCTTCCATGATATAATCAAAGGGAAGGTAGTTGGCGCCTAAGGGACCATGATTTTCACGGATGTTTTTGGTCAGCCATGGATTATCAACAAGATCATAATGAAAAAAGGGCCCGTTCTTGTACCACTTATCACCGGAAATTCCTGTCCAGGTAGCTTTGTAATATTCTAGCCACGAATCACCTGCACTGGGATCTACTATATAGAAAATATCAGGAAATGTATTTCTGATCCAACGTCCGGAAAAATCCTGGTCTGATATGGAATACACCTTCAATTTAGAAACAAATTTTTTAACTTCATTCTCACTTCGCGTTTCACGTACGCTCCAAAGAGCTTGCGCCAAACAATTTGCTCCGCCCCATACAGAAACCCATAACGGTCTGTCATCTGCTTTGTCTACCGCTTTAATCAGCAGGTCAGATCCTGAAGAATTTTTTCCTTTTCCTACACCATCCATGCTGTACAAAGGGAGATGCTCTGCCGTAACACTTTGTAAATATTTGCCAGAAGGAAATCCGGGGGCATGCTTGTCAAGGTTTGATTTGATTTTTCCATAATCACTCACCAATTTTTCGATCTTGTCCTTTCTTACATTATTTCTAAGATGAGTGGAGGTAGTTGCAACTATTCCTTCTATATCGTATTCATTTGCATAAACTAAAAACCGCACCAGAGACTCCTGGTCATCTGGCTCATTTGTAATGTCTGTTAATACAAAAACCCTTTGCTTAACCGGTTGTTCATAAGTCAGCGGAGTTTGCGCATTTACCAATACTGAAATGGCGGAAACTGTCAGCAATACAATAAATTTTTTCATCATTAATTTTTATTTAAAGAGGTTGAGATTTATGATGATAATTTTTTTTGTCAAATAATCTGGATCACAGATGACGCATTGCCAATTTCTCTTTGATAGTTATTAGTTGAAAACACTTATCGGTTTATCACCATCAAATTCCAAAATTAAAATTTCGCCTGCATTAAAAGATTTCAATTTGTTCTTTTCGCCAGCCACACTTATTGCGCCAGTAAGTGTAGATATCTTTAATTTAATATTTGAAGCTCCGTTAGGATGTAGCATAATATCAATCTTTCCATTCTCCCATTTACCGGATACAGAAACTCCGTTTAATGTATATAATCCTTTAAATGTAAGCGGCGCTTTGTTCCATTCATCGGTCATACAGCCAAAAATATTTACATACCCTTGCCAATCCTGAACCAACGCATCCGTATAAGCTTGCTGATACAAACCTTGTGTTGGAAAATAATACGCTGTTGCCAGGGTATACCTTTCCCAAAAAGTGAATTCATAAAATTGGATCCAACGTGGATCTGCATGAGCACAATATTGCGCTGCACTCATATCGCGGGTAAACTCCTGGGGTTGCCCTAACCTACTCGATGCCAAAGCAAAAGCCGCATACGTCCAACCCATAGAGATCGGTTTCTTCGCATCGATGGTAAGATCGTATCGCTTTTGATGTGCGGTTATAGAAGGCGTAGCCATGCCCAGATCACCCATCGGACAAAACGTTATCGCATTCAATTGCACAGGATGTTTCTGACTATTGAGTGGTCTGTTGTCTCCTTCGTATGTAGCATAGAAACCAAAGGGAGTCATCAAGGTATTACGTTCAAACCCAGCATCAAGGATTTGTTTGGCCAGATCGAGAGAGGCTTATCAAAATGACCTACTAGTTGAGCAGCTTCTATAAAATTTCGGGCACTATACTCTGCGCTGTAACATGCGCAAAGCAAGTTCTTAGAACTTTCCAACCTTGAGGCTTCGTCTTGCCCTGCAGCTTGTGATGATCGACATCGAAAGTGCCACGTGCATTCTTATGAATTACGTTCGAATAAAATTTCCACACTTCCTCCATAATCGGAAAATACTCCGTCAGAAATTCTTTGTCACCTGTGCGCTGATAATAATGCCACACCATAGCAGATACATAAGCAGGATTATGAATTTCATAAGAGTCGTTTCCAACTACTCCATTCTTCTCAAACTCATCCCATTCCCCGAAAGGCGGAGTCCACGGATAAAATCCACCTTCAACATCCATTGTTCGTAAACTATACTTCTTTACTTCAGGAAGAATGTCAAGCCAGTATTTCATTGATTTTTTGTATCGATCAAAGTGACCGCTTCTTAACAAATTCTCCGCTACGTAATACACATCCTGCGGAAATGTGAAACCCCATATGTTTGTATTCATTCCCGTTGGGATAAGCGCTTTTGCAGGAACGACAGGGAAATTGCTTAGATTATAATAGTTGGCTCTATTCCAGATATGATGTGCTTTATCTTCGGGGAAATCAACCCACGAACGCTCCCAGTTGTTTTCAAATTCTGCTGTATGACTTTTTAATAGGGCTGTGTAAGAAGCCTCAATCGCTTCGGCTTCATCATTACCGTTGTGGCGAACAAAGATCTTAATCAGATTCTCTTCATTCTTTAACCGGATATTCAATACATCGCCCTCTTGTTGAATAGGATTGTCGGCAATCACCATCCATTTTGTATTAACCATGTTAGTGGATGACACGATGTCGGCCACTTTACCTTTCACTTTGTATTGAATTTTAACTGGTTCGGGTGGCCACCCTATGTTAGCCTGCTGAATGGATGCCGTCTTACAATTTATTTTCACCACCAATTCTTTCTCAGGTGAGTTCGATTTACGATTGATCTTCATTACAAACAATCCGGGAATGGTTTGGTGAGCGAAGGCGGTAATAGTAGTGGGTCCATTAAGATCGTAGTGCGTTGTAAGTACACCATTATAAATATCAAGCTCCTGCCGATAGTCTTTCACATCCATCATGTTCAGTATGGTACTGCCATCAGCAAACTCGGCTTGTATGTAAGCCAACGGAAGCTGAGCCTGACGCGTGGTGGGTTTGTGCATATAATAATGTCCGATGTAGCCGAATACAGTTCTGCCATTCGGAACTCCTTTGCGGGGGAGACTTTGAAAACCCATATGATCAAAACAGCCACCTATAATTCCGTTAGCAATGTAAGGTGGTACATGCATGATACCCTTCTGAAATTCATCAGCATTATAAATTACGTTAGACTTTCTAACCCTTTCGGCAACAGTGAAATCATTATTGTTTGGGCACGAGAATTACGACGTTGCACGTCGCAACTGCTTAGATAAAAAATCAACATCACAATTAAAACCTGCACAAGTTTTTTCGGTTGGTTTGGTTTAGGTTCTGAAATCAATTGTTTTAATGTTTCAAACTGGCTGGTACCGGTGGCAAGGATAACATTTGCAGCGCCGTTGTTGCTGATTGCTTCACGAATTAATTGTGCTGTAGTGGAGCCTGCCGCTTTTCCTAACTCTTGTGCATCTTCAAATATTTTGATATCCATTTTTTGAAATTAAGAAAATATATCCCAGCCAGGACATTAGTACCATCGAAGTATATTTATATTGCTGCTTCAATCATTACATAAAAGTTATTGATCTATTTTTTTCAAATCAATAAAATCAATTCCCAGGTCTTGCAAGTCTTTTTGTGTAAGCTTATAAATATTTTGATTTTGAGACTTTAACCAATCCATAATACCCTCCGGAGTAAGCCATATTTTGGCGGTGCCGTCCAAAGAAGCGGTAACGAGCTGTTTTCCATTGCGTGAGAAAGCGGCACTGTTTACAACGCCGATATGTCCTAAGAGATCGGCAATTAGTTTACCAGTTGCGGCATCCCATATTTTGGCGGTTTTGTCATAAGAAGCGGTAACGACCTGTTTTCCCTCGGGTGAGAAAGCAGCACTGTTTACAACGCCGGTATGTCCTAAGAGATCGGCAATTAGTTTACCGGTTTCGGCTAGTTTACCGGTTTCGGCATCCCATATTTTGGCGGTGTTGTCATAAGAAGCGGTAACGACCTGTTTTCCGTCGGGGGAGAAAGCAGCACTGTTTACAACGCCGGTATGTCCTAAGAGATCGGCAATTAGTTTACCGGTTTCGGCATCCCATATTTTGGCGGTTTTGTCATAAGAAGCGGTAACGACCTGTTTTCCGTCGGGTGAGAAAACGGCACTGCATACAGGGCTTGTATGCCCGATAAGATCGGCTATTTTTTTGCCAGTTGCGGCATCCCATATTTTGGCGGTTTTGTCCCGGGCAGCGGTAACGACCTGTTTTCCGTCGGGGGAGAAAGCAGCACTGTTTACAACGCCGGTATGTCCTAAGAGATCGGCAATTAGTTTACCGGTTTCGGCTAGTTTACCGGTTTCGGCATCCCATATTTTGGCGGTGTTGTCATAAGAAGCGGTAACGACCTGTTTTCCCTCGGGTGAGAAAGCGGCACTGTTTACAACGCCACTATGTCCTGAAAGATCAGCTATTTTTTTGCCAGTTGCGGCATCCCATATTTTGGCGGTTTTGTCGTCAGAAGCGGTAACGACCTGTTTACCGTTGGGAGAGAAAACGGCGCTGTATACAGGACTTGTATGCCCGATAAGATCGGCAATTAGTTTACCAGTTTCGGCATCCCATATTTTGGCGGTTTCGTCAAAAGAAGCGGTAACAACCTGTTTGCCGTCTGGGGAGAAAACGACACTAGATGCAGCGTCCGTATGTTCTGTAAGAGCGTATTTATAAAAAGGTCTATCGCTTTTGACAGATCCGTAATATGCTTCTGAAATGATGCGTTGTACAAGCAGAGTGGGTGGGTGGGTTGGAGATGTTTTCCATGCCAGTTCTGCCAGTCGTATTGATAATGTGGGATTTTTATCTAACTGTTCCCGTGCAAATGCTGCTAATGTAATGCTTTGGGCTTTTTGCGTTTCTGTTTCTGCCCATTTGGATGCTGTTACGGATCTTTGCCACATTATAAAACTAATTATAGACAAAACAACTGCTACAATTGCAGCAACGGAAACGATGGCATTAATTTTCCGCTGTTGTTTGCGCTGTTTTTTCTCTTGTGCTGCTTTTGCTCTTTCCCGCTGCAACTCCTCCATTTTCTCATTTTCCAGCCGGGTAAGTTCTTCTTTTTCTTTTTTCCGCTGCAACTCCTCCATTCTCTCATTTTCCTGTCGGGCAAGTTCTTCTTTTTCTTCCCGTTCTTTTTTGGCTTTCAGTATAGGGGCCACCAGGGTGTCGTGGCTCAACTCGTAGCTTATGCTGCCCGTGGTATTTGGTTCACTGCGTAATAAATGGTGTGTGTCGTGCAGATAGGTAACCAGTTCTTTATCTATTCCTTTTTCTTTAAGCACCACTACATCAGGCAGGCTCACCCTGTTGCCGTCAATGATCAGTTTGTTTTCAATTAGCAATCTTGTAGCCAGTCGTTTTTCCACTGGTTCAATATTAAAGATCAATTTGTCATAGTGTGTGCGGAAAATATTTTGCAGATCGCCAAGCATTTCGGGTTCTATCTTGGGTACTTTCTCCTGGTTAGAACCGGACAACTTTTTTTCAATTACAAGGTTCTCGGCAAACTGACAAACGGTTTGTAATTGAAATGTTTCAATACTCTTTTGATCTTTTTCTGTCAGGTAATCAAGGGTCTTATCAATACTTTCTCGACTATATTCAAAACGCGGTGACAGGTAAAGATCCCTTTCATCACCAGCAGGCTTTGCAATAGCATCAATAGCAGCATACGGTCAAGTGGTTTCAGTTCATAATAATTTTTCAGAATATCGGGGAAATAATCGGTCAACGTATTTAAAATACTTAGCCGGTCTGAACGTATAGACAGCACCACTTTCACATTGGGCTGCTGGTAGAGGTATTCGATTTCCTGGTTTGACAGAAATTGAGGGTCTTCCTTCAACCGGTTCGTAATAGATTGGCTGATATAACCCGGCACTTTTGCATAGAGCAGTTCGGCCAGTTGTTTTTTAAATTGCCTTATTTCTTCTTCACTATAAGTAAAAAGTTCTTCAAACTGGTCAAACACCAGGATATAGGTTTTAGGGGCATTGCCAGTGTAGTGTTGCTGGCACTTCATGCATAGCCAAAGCGTATTGGTGCCTGCACCAACTTTGTCAAGCACAGGATTTGATATTGCTTCTGGCAATTTGAACAGGGAAGTAACAATCGGCGAAAGTGAATTGCCGGAACGTGCACCAAATCTTATTTTTACCGTTGTATAATTCTCGTCTTCTTCAACCAGGGGAAGCACACCGGCATTAAGCAATGAACTTTTACCAAGTCCTGACTTGCCATAGAGCAGCACCAGTTTTTCCAGCCTGATAAGCTGGTATAATTTTTTGGTATCGGTACTGCGGCCATAAAACACATGCCGTTCATTTTCTGAAAAAGGTTTTACACCCGGGTACCTGTGTATCTTAATTCGTTCATTTTCCATGGCGTTGTCAATGATGACGGTTCATAATTGCATTTGGTGATATGATACCAGGTCCTTTTCGTATTGAGCAATTTTTTTATTGATCACTTCTATTTCCTCATCATACATATAAATAGTAAGGGGGCTTTTTTCAGACTGCTTTTTTTGTTCAATATCTTTTAACAGGCTGTATTCACGGTCTATCTTTTGTTTTAAATCATTTACCCGGCCATCAGCCGAATCTTCAGTTGGCACGGCATTGAAGTCCCGCAATATTGCTGCATGTTTACATTTTTCATGAAGGGCGTTAATAAACGCATTGGTATCTGCACCAATAAACTGGATCTTAAAATGATCTTTGCATAATGATTTGGTATCACTGCTCATCATGTTTTCCAGCGCATAGCGAATGAAATGGTAATTCTTGTCATGGAGATTCAGCAGGCAAAGAATTAACTGTACATACCATTTGTCAAACTGGAAACCAAGAAATATATAATTAGATGCAGATTCAAGAGCCGTTCTTAATTCGAGGGGTAATACATTATTCCCCATCGCTGCCTTGAAATATTCAAAAAGGTCATCATGAGTAAGTATCAGCGTTTCTAAATTATTGATGCTCCCGAATAAATTATAGAGCAAAGGTCTTTCTTTGGTCGGCGCTACCGCAATATCCTTTTTTTGGTTCTTATCAAAAAACTCGAAACTGCAAGGATGGTTGTGTTTTCCAAAATAGTTCTTTAATGCATTATCGGGGTTTATGGATACGACCACGTGTGCGGGAATTTCAGCAATCTTCTGGATGATTTCTTCATCGCTTTGGGTTTCAAAAAAATCAATAAATTTTCTATAAACTATCGTTTTGTCTTCGGTAGAGGGAAACAGGAAAAATCCATCCCGGTTATAGGATAAGATTCTTGCCCTGTTTTCAACAGCAAGGTTTTCAAAAAAGAGTTGCTGCTTTGACTTGCCATTATCATCTTTCTGGTAAAGCTCCGGGCCCAAAAAGAGGATGCATTTTTCATTCCGGAGAGTATTAACGATAAAATTCCAATTAATAGGTTCAACTCCGTCGCCATTTGTTGTTTTATCACCATCAATTAATTTGGTCACTTCTGTAATCAGTGCTTTGAAATTACCAGAACGGTGCATATCGGGCGTCAGTGAATTGATGTCTTTGAGAATATTTACTACCTCGCCATAATTATCAAAAATTTTTTTATAGATTTTATAATCTTCGCCGATAACAGTTATAGCATCCACACCAAATTGCGTAATGGCGTGGTCCAATTCTTTCTTTTTATCCTGCCAGTATTTCAGGTATTGGAGACGGGGTATAGAGTTGAAAATGTCAGCATCCTTAAGGACAATGGGGAAAATGCGTTTTTGAAAGTTCAGGTTCCGGTAAATTTCCAGGAGTTCGAACATGCAATATGGCGATCTCAGGTAATCGTCAGATATTACTGTAACCACCGCCTGTCCGGCTCCAATTCTCTGCATAAATTCCGTGATCATCCCTGTGAAACCGAGATCCCGCTTATCGCGAATTAGTGCAATACCAGTGTTCTTAAAAGCATTGTCCAATTCGTCAATGATTTTCTCGCTTTCACCTCCCCATGCATAAGAAAGAAAAATCTCTTTTTTGGCCATTGTTGTAATTTTTAAAATGCAGGTAGGTGATTCATAAGGAGCATTAAATAAATATACAAAACGCTTGATGGTTGAGGGGAAAATTAAAGACTCAAAAAACTTCTTAATTAGAAAAGATGGCTATCAAGTCAGCCAATTACTCATCATATCATCACTTTCGTCGTCCCACCTTTCTCCAATGATATATCAACAGGCTTATTTGTTTTCCATGAGCCACCGGTGAAATCGGGAACAGTTATAGAGTTAGAACGGTTTGCTACACTCCATTCGCTTAGTGGCGCAATCGAACTCCAGAGCGCTGCATCATACACATCTTCATCAAGCGGTAAACCATTTCGCAGGCAATCAATCGTGCGCCAGTCCATTAAAAAATCCATCCCACCGTGGCCACCAACCTGCTTCGCCAGTTCACCCACTTTTTTTACAATCGGCGGCTGGTACTGCTCCTCGATTTTTTTATATTCATCTTCATTGATCCAATCTTCACCTTCAAAAGAAAGTCTTCCCGGTTCGGGATATTTTAATGCAGTTCCTTTCGTCCCCGTTATCTTGTGAATGCGTGAATAAATATTAGGAGAGCTTACATCGTGCTGCAACATAATCGTACGCCCTTTATCAGTGCGTATCGTCGTTACATTCATGTTGCCCCTGAATTTTTTATTGGCGTATGGCTTATAAAAATCATCTTTTGCAGCAAGCTCATTCGCCATTGGCTCCATAGTAAAATCGTTGGATGACATAGCTGTTAAATAATCCATTTTGTCTCCACGGTTAATATCCATCAATTGTGCAATTGGTCCCAGGCCATGGGTAGGATACAGGTTCCCGTTGCGGAAATTTTCTTTCAACCGCCACATGTCCCAATATTTTTCCTTGGCGAAATTTCCTGCGAGTAGATCATGGAGATAGGCTCCTTCGGTATGCACGATCTCGCCAAACAAGCCCTGCCTTGCCATATTCAACGTTAGTAATTCAAAAAAATCATAGCAACAATTTTCCAGCATCATGCAATGCTTTTTTGTTTTCTCTGATGTTTCAACCAGTTGCCAGCATTCATCAATTGTTTTGGCTGCGGGCACTTCTATACATGCATGCTTACCATGGTTCATCGCATACACTGCCATAGGTGTGTGCATGGCCCAGTGTGTCGCGATATATACAAGATCAATGTCAGCACGGTCGCATAATTTTTTCCATTCATCTTCTTTGCCTGTGTAGATTTCAGGTTTATGTGTTGAGCCTTCCAATGATTTTTTTACGGCTTCCGCTTTCTCCGGACGCAGGTCGCACAATGCCTTAATTTCAACGCCTTCAATGCGTTTCATGCGGTCAACCGCTGCAGGTCCCCTGTTACCCAATCCAATAAAACCAATGCGAACAGTCTCAAGTTTAGGTGCTGCATAACCACTCATATTAAAATGTTGTTTATATGGGCTATGCGTGTTTGTTAGTATACCCGGGCCATGTGCGTCAGAGCCGTAACTTATCTTATCAACACCCGCCAGGCCAATTCCTGTAAGAGCGGAATATTTCAAAAATTTTCTGCGATTACTTTTCATGGATCTTGTTTAATAGTTAATCTAATTTGTTTTGAAGCAATAGCTCCATTCTTCACAGCCTTTATAGACTCAATTTACAAACCAAGGCAACGCTGCAAACCAAGAAGGGTTTTAATTAGCTTTACCTATGCCATACTCACCTCAATGAAACCTTCTTGGTTTTCGATCCGGATGAAACTTTCCTGGGTGTCTTATTGAACTGATTTTTTCACATAGCCTCACTCAACCATTTATCAAACCAGTTGAATGCCTCTTCCTGCATCTTTTTATCAAACTTATGAATACCCGGGTAATACGAACATCTATAGCGGTCGGCTGCATTTGCTTTTGTATAAACTTCGTTCAATATTTTATCGGCTCGTTTCATTTCCGGTAAAGTATATAACGCATCATCTTCGTCATTTAACACCAGGGTCGGAAGCGGAGCACGTAATCCCAGGATCTCAGGGAAATCCAATTCATTTGGCAACAAGGGAACATAAGTCATCCATGTATGCGTAAATGATTTGTTCAGAAGAAAATCCTTCCATGTACTCATGAAGCCGACGGTAACCGCACATTTTATTCTTGAATCCAGGCCTCCCATAAAGTCAGTACGGATACCACCGCCCGACAAGCCGCCGCAACCAATA
>MWYV01000068.1 GCA_002050435.1 Chitinophagales bacterium 33-2
GTCCATACTTCAAACATTGATGAAGAGCAAATTTATCAGCCAGGTGCATTCAAATCAAGGTGTAGTTAGCCGTGGGGATACAATAAAAGAATGAATAATAGGTTCATGTAGTTGGTGAATTATTTTCGAAAAACATTCTATTAAAACGAAACCCTGCTAACAAATGTTGCAGGGTTTTATAAGCAATTAGTAAAGTCTATTATTTGTTGTTCAGGGAAATGCCAACCTTCAATCCATAGTTGAACAAATGTTCTTTTACAGGATATTGGCTATCAAAGCTGGAAAGCAGCTGGTATCTAACCTGCGGACCAACCTGCCAGTTCAGTTTTCCCGTAGAATATTCCACAAAGGTTTCAAAACTTGTATTCATATTCAAGCGGCGGATCAGATCAGGCACTTGAGTATAAGATTTGAAATCAGTTGTGATCATGTATGATTTACCACCCACCACATAAGTTGGCTGAAGCGTTGCCGCAACTCCAAATTTCACTTTATTGTTACCTGCAAGCTGCCATTCCAATCCAACAGGAGCTGATATCTGAAAGTAAAAATTCTCCAGCCAGTCACCTTCAGCACCGTTCACGTTTACATTACTGTGTCTTGTCAGGGAGGTAACCGAATCAACTCCATTGTTCTGCGTGTTCAGGAAAATGGTGGTGACGGCAGGTGTAGAACCATAAGCTTTAATACTATACCGGTTCAGGTTCAGTTGTAACCCGGCTCTGAGTTTTAATTTATTTGTCAGGGGATATTTGCCGGCCATTCCTAATTCAAAACCCATGTCCGGTTTATGTGTTACCATGTTATTTACATCTTCCCATGAGGCAGCACTTGCATTACCAGCAACAGCCTGGTTACGGAGGAAGGTTTTATTTTCTGAAAGCCTTCTGTAGCTGAGCGTAGGTGTAAAGTAGAATTGAAAGCTAACTTTCTTAGCCTGGGCCTTTGGCTTCAGGTTCACCACACTTTCAATTGTTTGGGGGTAAGGGTTGCGGGAAACTGTTTTTTCCCCGGCAGCCATTTCACCCGGTTTTAATTCAGGATCATTATCCACGATGGTGAAGCTGAAAGGGGAATATTGCGTAGCAGGGTTTTCAGATAAATCCGAGGGTCCATTCGCATTAACTACCTGGGGGATTAATTCATTTTGATGATCCCTTCTTTCTGCAGATCCAATTAATGAGAGCGGAGAATGCATCATCGGAATCACCGTTGCAGCCGTATTTGAACCGCTTTCTTGAGGAGTGGAAAGTTGATTAGCAGTTCCTTGTTCGTTACCAGCAACCGTTTTGCTTTCATTTGTAACCACTTGATTTTTTCCGGGTTCAAGCGCAAAATATCCAAATGTTGAAATCGCAAGCAGAAAAGAGCCTATAGCAAAACCGATCCTTCGCTTTCGCCGGTTTAGTTTGTTGGAAATTTCCTTCCAGACCTTCTCTGATGGCCGCATGCGCAGGCTATCAGCATTTTGCTGTAGGAAGCTTTCAAAGTTTTCATTAGTAAAATTTCTCTCCATAACAATCGTGGTTTCGGACCAGCATCATCTTCCTGTAGCAGTTATGTAATGCTGTGTTTTTGGTTTATATAATATATTTTTCTTTATAAGCACATCTTCAAGCATCGCTTTTGCTCTGGTGTATTGACTCCGGCTGGTACTTTCTTCTATATCAAGCATGCCGGCGATCTCCCTGTGTGAAAACCCTTCTATTGCATAGAGGTTTAATACAGTTCTGTAACCCAAAGGCAACATGCGGATACATTCCACTACTTCTTTTGCCTGGATAATGGAAGGGATGGACTCTCCCCTTACCTGTAATCCATTTGCATGAATGATATCTACACTTTCATTAAAACGCTTGTTCTTTTTCAGGTTGTTGATGCAGGTATGCACCACGATTCTCCGGATCCATCCTTCAAGCGCACCTCTGCTTTCAAAAGTGTGTATCTGGGAAAAGATCTTTATGAATCCTTCCTGCAACATGTCTTCGGCATCTTCCCTGTGGTGCGCATAACGATAACAGACTACCAGCATTTTTGCACTGAACTTTTCATAAAGTGCTTTTTGCGCCGCCGCATTATTATTTACGCATCCTTGTAAAATGGCTTCCTCGGTCATAATTTGCTTTAGGGGGTTGCCTGTAATTTAAGACAATATATTTAGTGAAACGCTGCGCAAAGCCCTAAAATTGCCGTAAACAGTGCATTCTATGTTATATTTTGTAACGCAGAGCAAAAATGAAATTGCGGCCTGCAGATGAAAAGCCTGAAGCAAAAAGCCGGTAGTTCCTGTCAAGAATATTTTCTATCCCTGTCTGGATCACCCACTTGTTTTTATAAATTGAAGTTTTAATATTCAGGGTTTGCCAGGAAGGTGTTCCGTCAGGAGTGGCATATTGGGCATTGTCTTCACCGGCAGGGTTGTAATCCTTAATTTTTTTCCATCCGTTGAACAGCAGATAAAGCTCTGCATTTAATAATGGCCTGGCATAGCTTAAGGCAGCTCTTCCATAAACCGGGGGGATATGATCCATTGGTATTTCATTTCCGGTAAAAGGAAATAACCTTCCATTGGTGTAATTGACATTGCTGGATAAATTAATAGCCTGTGAGAGGCTAATTGTAATTCCCGCATGATAACCCCAAAGCCTGCCCTTGTTTACATTCTGGTTGGCAAATACCGCAGCCATGACGCCATTGAACATCATGGAATCTTCGCCATTAAACATAAAAGGTGCCAGTGCAATCGCGTTTTGAAACCTGGTAAAGAAGATCCCGGTTTCTATATGGACAACAGGAATCCTGTAACTGATATTCAAATCAGCATTGTAAGTAAACTCCGGTTTGATTGATGGATTTGGGAGTATCAGCTGTGCCGAAGCTGAATTGGATTCAAAGATCTTTCCCAGGTCATCGATGTTTGGTGAACGAAACCCGGTAGACAGGCCGGTAGTGAACCGCCAGTGCAGGTTTGGCATGTAGATGATCCCAATGTTACCGGTAATTGCCAGGTTTTCCTGATCAATACTAGTAAAAGGAAAATTGAAAAAACTATTGTCAACAATCGTGGATCGTAGCTTTGTGTACTGAAGGCGGAGTCCATCATTCAATACCCATTTTCCATTGCTCATTTTCACAAGGTGCTGCGCATAAATACCCGCCAGCAGCATGTTATTGATGCCATCGGGATACCGCGTATCCAGTGCAGTGCGTGCGCCGGTATTGATCTGTTCAGAAAAAGCTGTGGATCCTACCTGATTGAATTGCGCATCTGTTCCAATAGTAAGTTCATGTGCTTTCCATCGTTTTCTTCCATCTACAGTAACGGCGGTTACACCTACATTTTCAAACCTGTTTGCGCGCAATGCAGAACGGTAATTGCGCTGGTGCCGGCTTTCCTTTATTTTCTGGTAGCTGAGTATCGTTTTGAATTCTTCAAAAAATAAAAAGTTGTTTTTATTGAATTCGTAAGCCGCCAGCCATCTTTCCGGTGGTCCATAATACCATTCTGCAAATCTTAATATACCATTCCTGGTATCCTGCAGCCTGTCGTACCTTGGAATGTTGGTAGCATTTGAAAACTGCAGATTCAACAAATGGGTGGTATTGCTGTTTTGCTGAAACAACAATTTTTGAGTGATGTCCCATTGACGGTATCCTGAAAATTTCTGTATCCTGTTGTCTGAATTCTGCACAATGGAATCCATGCCATTGAAAGTTGTGATGTAGGTATTTCTTCTTCCAAATCCGGGGTAGTCCGGGTGGTCGTGGCTTCCTGTTCTGAGGTCTGAAAAATCGCTGAAATTATAAGATTGCAACCATGCAAATTTCTTATTGCCTAAGCTCAGATCTAAGTGTGCTGTTTTTTCATGATTGGCGGAACTATATCTTGTAAAAGCCGAACCGCTGCTTGCCCATTTACCAGTTGAGGAAAGCTTTGGCAGTTTTGTGCGCATGTGCACCACGCCACCCAGCGCATCACTTCCATACAGGGTGGAGGAAGGTCCATATAAGATCTCAATATTTTCCAGCATGTTCTGGTCAACACTGATCACATTCTGTAAATGTCCAGAACGATAGATCGCATTGTTCATTCTTATGCCATCAATTACCAGCAAAACCCTGCTGGCTTCAAATCCTCTGATCACCGGACTGCTTCCGCCCTGTTGGCTTTTCTGAACAAATACATTACCTGAATGCATCAGCAGGTCTCCGGTATTCTGAACATTCAATAATTCGATTCTTTTTGCAGTGACCACATCGATCTTCTGCACAATGTTTTTTCTTTTTTCTGCGAATTTCCCTGAGAAGATCAATACTTCATCGAGATCAACCGGTTGAATGGTATCCTGTGCAGCTGCATAAAATGAAAAGCATAAAAAAATAAAGAGACCAAACGTATTTTTCATCATCATCATCGGTTATGCAACTCGTGCTATATTAAGAATAAAATGACACATCGATTTGTAAATGGTGTATCATTGACTATTGACTATTGACCATCCACACCTAACTTAACACTAGAATATTACCAGTCATTTCTTTTGGAATAATGATCTCCATCATGTGCAACATGGTAGGAGCCAGATCGCCAAGTTTTCCTTCCCTGATCTTACCATTCCAACTCTTGTCTATAATAAAAAAAGGTACAGGGTTTAAAGTGTGTGCTGTATTAGGCGAACTATCCGAATTGATCATATAATCTGCATTTCCATGATCCGCGGTCAGGAACACGGTATAATCATTTTCCAATGCGGTTTCCACCACCTCTTTAACACAAGCATCAACCGTTTCAACCGCTTTAATGGCTGCATTCCAGATGCCTGTATGTCCAACCATATCCGCATTGGCATAATTGAGGCAGATAAACGCTGCTTCTTTTTTTCTTATCTCGGGAAGAATGGCAGCTGTTATTTCCCAGGCACTCATTTCGGGCTGTAGATCGTAGGTGGCCACTTTTGGTGAAGGTGCCATGATCCTGTGCTCACCTTCAAACGTTTTTTCTCTCCCGCCACTGAAAAAAAAGGTGACGTGCGGATACTTTTCCGTTTCTGCAATTCTTATCTGGCTGAGTCCTTCCTGCGCAAGCACTTCACCGAGGGTATGTTCCAGGTTGTCGGTTTTAAAAATCACATTTACATTTTCGTAGGTGGCATCGTATGCTGTCATAGTGGTATAATGCAAATGCATTTTATGCATATTGTATTGAGGAAGGTCCACCTGTGTCAGTGCTTTAGTAATTTCACGGCAACGGTCTGTCCGGAAATTAAAACAAAGCGCCGCATCTCCTTCATTGATCTGGGCTAAAGGTTGCCCATCCGTGCCGGTGATTACTGCAGGCAACAGAAATTCATCCGTAATGCCTTTTTCATACGATGCGTAAATATAATCCAGAACATTCCGGGTCTTTTCTCCACCACCTTTTACCATGGCATCATAAGCCAGTTGTATCCTTTCCCACCGGTTGTCCCTGTCCATAGCAAAATACCTGCCGCTCACCGTAGCTATTTTTCCAACGGTTTTGTCCATATGCAGCTGGAGAGAACGAATAAATTCCACTCCGCTTTTCGGATCACAATCCCTGCCATCTGTAAAAGCATGCACATAAACATCGGATAACCCATGATGGCTGCAGATATCAAGTAAGGCTTTAAGGTGGTTGATGTGAGCATGCACACCGCCATCGCTTACCAGTCCGAGTAAATGAAGGGGTCTTTTATTTTCTTTAGCATATTGAATAGCGGCCAGCAATTGAGCGCTGCCAGCAAGTTCACCTTCTCTTATGGCCACATTAATTCTCTGAAGCTCCTGGTAAACTATGCGGCCGGCACCCAGGTTTAAATGGCCTACCTCAGAGTTGCCCATTTGCCCGTCTGGAAGTCCTACAGCCTCACCACAGGTGGTTAAGGTAGTGTGAGGGTATTTTTTATAAAGACTGCTTACAAAAGGTGTTTGAGCATTCTGAATGGCATCCGAAGCCCGGACCTTTCCGAGTCCCCATCCATCCATAATAACCAGTATGATCTTTTTTTTCGGCATTGTTGAAATTATGTAAAGTGTGCAAAGCTATTAAAACGTAAAGGTTTTGTTTATATTCATCCTTTAGAAACCACCTTTTATCTATGGCACAGATTTCGCTCAGGGGGCCTCAAACAAAGCCTTTTTTTATGAAAAAGATCTTTACGCTGGCCGGAGCCTTAATGATCTTAACGCTCATCTCCTTTAAATCTATGTCAGGTCTGGATGATGTGATCAATTCCCTCCGGACAGGCAATGCCACTGAACTTTCCAAATATGTTGATGATAATATAGAAATTTCCTTACCAGACAAAAGCAACAGCTACAGCAGGGCCCAGGCCGTTGTAATTCTTCAGGATTTTTTCTCAACCAACGGCGTTAAAAATTTCGTGGTTACGCATAAAGGCGATAACCGGGGCAGTCAGTTCTGTATCGGAACACTGCAAACAAGATCAGGAAACTTTCGCACAACGGTCTTTATGAAGACCAAGAACGGCCGGCAACTGGTCAAAGAGATCAGATTTCAGTCATAACTTTTCAACCCCGGTGCTTCCGGGGTTTTTTATTTCTGCTCCTGAATAAAACGACCATGGTATTTTTGTGGGATGAAGGATTTTGATTCAAAGCTTTTTCACCTTGTTGAATCGGCTTTAAAGGAAGATGTAGGTCCGGGTGATCATTCCACGCTTTGTTGCATACCTGCGGATGTTAAAGGAAAGGCGGTTTTGATGATAAAAGAAGATGGGGTTTTAGCAGGATTGGAAATTGCTGAAAAGATCTTTACCTATTACAAGCCGGGCGCTGATTTTAAAAAACTTCATGAAGATGGCCGATATATGAAAAAAGGAGAAGTGGCCTTTGAAGTGGAAACCTATGTGCATACGATTCTTAAACTGGAAAGGCTGGTATTGAACTGCATGCAAAGAATGAGCGGCATTGCTAGCCTCACCAGGAAGTACACTGAGAAATTAAAAGGCTATCAAACGCAATTACTGGATACCAGGAAGACCACACCCAATTTCAGGTTACTGGAAAAAGAAGCTGTTAGAATAGGGGGTGGAACCAATCACCGTTTTGGTCTCTATGATATGATCATGCTTAAGGATAACCATATTGATTATTGTGGTGGCATTGAACAAGCCATTAACAGGGCTGCTGATTATGTGCAGCAATATCAGCCGGAATTGAAAATTGAAGTAGAGACCCGGTCGCTGGAGGATGTAAAAACCGCAGTTCTTGCGGGAAGGGGAAAGATCCACAGGGTTATGCTCGATAATTTTGAACCGCCTTTGATCATTGAGGCACTCGCCATTATAAATGGTGCTTTTGAAACAGAAGCAAGTGGTGGGATCAACCTGGAAACCATCGAAACTTATGCAGCTACGGGTGTTGATTATATTAGTATAGGCGGCTTGATTCACCAGGCCAGGAGTCTTGACCTCAGTTTAAAAGCAGTGTTGATTTAAAAAAGTAACATGTCAAAAAAAAACCAGGCAGATAAGAACGGATTTGTATTCAGCACTGATCCTTCTTTCCGTTTTGAAGAGGAATCCACTGGTGCTCAGGAAACACTTCCGCCACAACAGCAAAAGCTAAAAATCCGCTACGAAACAAAAAACCGTGGGGGTAAAGCCGTTACACTTGTGCTTGGTTTTTTGGGTAAAGATGAAGACCTCCAGGTCCTGGGAAAACAACTGAAAAACTTTTGTGGAACGGGCGGGTCAGCCAAAGAAGGAGAGATCATTATCCAGGGCGACCAGCGGGAAAAGGTAAAACAATGGCTGGTGAAGCATCAATATAAAATAACTTAACAGTTGTGCTTGTGCCTAAATTTTTTTCCATTTTAGCTTTTTTAATGGGAAAATTATGCGCAATTACCCATTTCCACAATTTTTTAACGAACCAGACGCACGTAGTAATAGAAATGATGATTGATCACACCTGAATAAGCCTGCTAAATTCTGACCATCATTATTGAATATATAAAAGCTTTACATTCAGCAGCCAATGCTTTATTTACAAAAAACAACATGCGTTATTTTTTTAATTTTCTGATGTATGGGTTGAAAATCCTGTGGTTTTTGTGCCGCAAAAATATAAATTACTGTGGAAAGCTTATACCTTCAAAATCTGCTAATAAATTGTGGCAGCAACTTTGATTTACATTTACCAAAACCAATAGTATGGTCAGCATGATATCGGAAGGTGTAAAAGTAAGCGTGGAAACATTTTATCAACAGGACTATTCCAATCCTCTGCAGTCGGAGTATATGTTTGCTTACCGGATAACTATTGAAAACCATAATTCATTCCCGGTGAAACTGCACAGCCGGCATTGGAAAATTTTTGACAGTGATGGTTCCCATCGCGCAGTGGAAGGCGAAGGAGTGGTAGGGATGCAGCCTGTGATCAGCAGCGGTGAAGAATATCAATATGTAAGCGGATGTAACCTTCATACAGAAATCGGAAGGATGCACGGAACCTATTCCATGGAAAACCTCCACAATAAAGAAGTATTTGAAGTGAACATCCCTGCCTTTGATATGGTCACTCCTTTTAAATATAATTAAGGCATTTTGTCCTCGAAAAACGGTAGTATGCGCCTTGCGCTGCTGCCGTTTTTTATTTAGGCTTGTACCGCGACTCCTGGAAAATGGTTGCTGCCGGTGTAGCCAGCACTTCCTTCAAGGAAAGCTTGTTATTCTTTTCTGCAAACTGCCGCACAATTTTCCAACCTACCCATTGTCCGATATTCCCAGGTGCATAGCCTTCCGGCATTCCACGTGTAAACGGTGCTTCACCAATATAATCCTGGATAACAGCAGGGTCAATTGTATAAACATCATGGTTTGAATTGAGAAAACCCCAGACATTTCCCTCATTGGATTGCACCCATTCCAGCTGTTTTTTAGTAAAACCAGTGATCATGCTGTCATGTGTACCGTGCAAAAAATGCGCAGCCAAATACCATTGCTTTCCTTTTTCAATCATTTGTTCGATCAACGGCCGCCCCATGCTGCTGTCAGGGTAAATATCATCTGCCACCGCCTTCATGGCACTTACCGGAATAAACTCTTTATCAAACCTCCTTGAGATATATACAGGGTACACTTCAACCAATTGAGGATCCTGATAGATGCTGAAATTTTTACCTGCAAACTGGTGTAAGCCTATGCCCAGATATTGAGGGGTAAGTACAATACCGGGTGCATCAAAGGTGGCGATATAACTGATCAGCTCCGGCACCTGGTAAGCGGGATAATAATGTTTTACATAACTGAAACCTTTTTCAATTGCGGCCTTTGTATCATCCAATGTTTTATATTTTAACTGGATGGAATCAAACACAGGTTTGTATCCCGCAATGATCTGCTTAAAGGCAAAGGCAGCCTGTGGTTCAATCTGTCCATTTTCCATGCGTAGAGGAATGTTAAGTATCCGGTTCATGAAAAAAGGAAAGAACTGTGGGTATGCGCTGCCCAGTTTTTGAAAACCATCCAGGAGGTTGGCAGTATCCATAGTAAAAAACTGTTGCTCAAATCTTTTTAACTGCATGTCAACCTTCGTAACTTCCGGCGCCTTATTCTTTTGGTTGCAGGATGCGAAAAGGATGAAAAGAAAAATCACAAAAATTACACGCATGGCTGGTAAACGGCTTGATTAAATTATTATTACAGAACTTCGAAAACTACAGAATTATTAACGAAGATGAAGATATTCCTCGCCCAGCAAAATTACCACATTGGAAATTTTGAAGCCAATACAACAAAGATCATTGAAGCCATTGGAAAAGCCAAAGCGGCAGGTGCCGACCTTGTACTCTTCCCTGAACTCAGTGTCTGTGGCTATCCTCCAAGAGATTTTCTTGAATTTGAGGATTTTATCAACCAGTGTTATGCCTGTATTGAAAAAATAAAAGGACACACAAATGATATCGCAGTACTTGTAGGTGGGCCGGCAAGAAATCCAAAACTGGAAGGAAAGGATCTGTTTAATACCGCTTTTTTTATTTATGAAAATGAAGTGAAAGCAGAGATCCATAAAACCTTGTTGCCTACCTATGATGTGTTTGATGAGAACAGGTATTTTGAACCTGCTGATCACTGGAACTGTGTAGACTTTAAAGGAAAAAAAATGGCCATCACCATTTGCGAGGATATCTGGAACCTTGGAGATAATCCGCTTTATAGAATCACACCTATGGAAGTGCTGATCAAAGAAAAGCCCGATCTGATGCTGAACCTTTCAGCTTCACCCTACAATTATGCAGCAGATGTTGTAAGGAGAAGTATCATGGAAGCACATACGCTCAAGTACCAGATCCCTATGTTTTACTGCAATACGGTTGGCGCTCAAACCGATGTTGTATTTGATGGCGGTAGCCTGGTGTACGACGCGCAGGGAAGGCTGGTAAAAGAAATGAAATATTTTGATGAAGACGAGGCCATATTCGACCTGGAGGCTTTGTGTATTAAAGGCGATTGCCTGGAACATAGTGAAACCCTAAGAAACTATTTTTACTCTGCCAGTGAAGTGGGCAGGGGGAGTGATATACTCGAGTACCTTGTTGATGAAAAAAACATCGTTGAAATTCATGATGCCCTTATTTTGGGCATCAGTGATTATTTTAAGAAAATGGGTTTTCAGAATGCCACACTTGGCGCAAGTGGCGGAATTGATAGTGCCGTTGTGCAGGCGCTTGCGGTAAAAGCACTTGGAAAAGAAAACGTGCATGTTTTATTAATGCCATCGGAATTTTCTTCCGGTCATTCTATTGATGATGCAACAGCATTGAGCAGGAAC
>MWYV01000058.1 GCA_002050435.1 Chitinophagales bacterium 33-2
TGCGCAATCATCCGAAGGTATCTGGTAAAAACAGACTGCTCCGCATTGATTGCGCTTGAATTTTTGCCTGCCCACCGAAGCGAAGCGCAGGAGGGGCCACCTTTTTTTTCAAGAAAAAAGGTGGAAGAGGCATTTATCATAGCGTTGCTGTCCGGCAAGAAACTCCATTAGGTTATTGCAACTGCAAAATCTAAGGCCCGGTTTAAGTAATCATCAACAACGCCAGCATTGCGCGTTTCATCGAAATCAAATAATTTCCCCCGGACAGCAGTGATTGATGAAATATTAGCACGGTTAAAGTTTTGTTTCTTACTATTTGTTATCAAAATCAACCACAACTTTTGGAGTTTTCGGGTGCGACTGGCAGGTTAAGATAAAACCCTGTTCAACTTCATCAGGTTCCAATCCCCAGTTCACATCCATTTCCACCTCGCCCTCCAGGAGCCTGGCTTTGCAGGTAGTACAAACGCCTCCTTTACAGGCATAGGGCAGATCGGCACCCTGTTGCAAAGCTGCATCAAGAATACTTTGGCTGTCATATCCAAGGTCAAAGTCAAACAGGATCCCGTCCAGTTTTACACTGACTTTAGAAGTAGGTCCGTCATTGGAAGTATCCGTTTTAGTTGTGGACCTTCCGGTAGTTTTCTGGCCTGGAACAGTAAATAATTCAAAGTGCACTTTTTTATCTTCCACACCTTTTCCTTTTAAATAACCCTTGATGCAAAAAATCATTTCTTCTGGCCCGCAAAGAAAAAATTCATCAGTAGCCTCCAGGTTTATCAGTTTTGATGTCAGCAATTCCAGTTTATCAACATCAATTCTTCCTGAATTGATTGGCGCATCAGATCTTTCCCTGCTAAGGATATGATAGGTCCTGAAACGGTCAATAAATTTATCCTTCAGCCCTTCAAGTTCCTCTTTAAATATGATGGAATTTTTGGTGCGGTTGCCATAGACCAGTGTGAACTGGCTGAATGGCTCTGTAAGAAGTGTAGTTTTAATAATTGAAACCAGGGGCGTGATTCCACTTCCGGCAGCAAAAGCCAGGTATTGTTTTTTTTGTGAAGGATCGAGTTCTGTATAAAAATTCCCCATAGGTGGCATCACATCCAGCACATCACCATCTTTAAGTACTTCATTGGCATAGGTAGAAAAAGCACCGCCTTCAACTTTTTTTACTGCAATCCTCAGGATATCATCGTAAGGAGAAGTGCAGATGGAATAATTTCTCCGGGTTTCCTCACCATTGATCTGATGGCGGAGGGTCAGATTTTGTCCCTGCCTGAATTTGAAAACCGTTTTCAGGTACTCCGGCACTTCGAAAGTTATGGATACACAATCTTCAGTCTCTTTCTGAACTTTTTTGACGCTGAGCGGGTGGAAATGGATCATAATGAATGCGTCAAAGATAAAGCGGAGCGGAAGTATCGCAATGATTTTATGTCAGGCCCTGCAGGCAAACAAATTTTACGGCTTAAACCTAAATCCTTAGGTTTGCACGCTTAATTTCCAGGACGTATTCAATAACAAAATCTTTTCAGATGTCTCTAATCGTGGTAGGTACAATGGCTTTTGATGATATCGAAACGCCTTTTGGTAAAAGTGATCGAATCATTGGTGGTGCTGCCACATATATTGCCTGGAGTGCCAGCAATTTTACACGCCCGATCAAGCAGGTTTCTGTTGTAGGTGGTGACTTTCCAAAAAAAGAG
Source organism: Chitinophagales bacterium 33-2 (assembly GCA_002050435.1). Lineage (GTDB taxonomy): Bacteria > Bacteroidota > Bacteroidia > Chitinophagales > Chitinophagaceae > Flavisolibacter. The sequence goes on from MWYV01000058.1 coordinate 1,713, forward strand.
ATGACTGCCCTGGAAGAAAGAGGGGTATCCATGGAAGGGGTTCAGGTAAAGGAAAATGAAAAATCATTTTTCTGGGCTGGCAAATACCACATGGATATGAATACCCGCGATACTTTGGATACGCAGTTGAATGTACTCGCCGACTTTAACCCGGTAGTGCCTGAAAGTTACCAGGATTGCGAATTTTTGATGCTGGGCAACCTGGTCCCTGCGGTTCAGTTGAGTGTGATTCAGCAGTTGAAGACACGTCCCAAGCTTGTAGTGATGGATACCATGAATTTCTGGATGGAAGTGGCACTGGATGATTTAAAAAAAGTACTGAAGCAGGTGGATGTGCTTATGGTGAATGATAGCGAAGCACGTGAACTGAGCAACGAGTATTCCCTGGTAAAAGCTGCAAGGAAGATCATGAATATGGGACCGAATTACCTTGTGATCAAAAAAGGCGAACACGGTGCCTTATTGTTTCATGGCGACCAGGTTTTCTTTGCCCCTGCACTTCCTCTTGAAGATGTTTTTGATCCGACTGGTGCAGGCGACACTTTTGCCGGAGGATTTATTGGACACATCGCACGTACAAAAGATATCTCTTTTGAGAACATGAAAACAGCCATCATCATTGGTTCGGCCATGGCCAGTTTTTGTGTTGAAAAATTCGGAACGGAAAGGCTGAGAGAAATAACAAAAGAAGACATCGATAAGAGACTAGCACAATTCCAGGAGCTGGTTAATTTTGATATTGAACTTGTATAAGTGCGTTGATCGTATTCATCCGCAACCGGACCGCGCGGCCACTTAAATCAATAGCAGCGTGCAGGAATTTGCATTAATGCCTTCCTGCTATCACCACCGCATTTTTAAATTGCTTTCTTTTTCCCTGCAGGTTAAATATTTCCGTGTAAATGATATAAACACCTGTTGGTAGTTTCTTTCCATTTTCATTCAATCCATCCCATCGGAAGTTTCCTTTCATTCCCATCAGGTTGTTCTTGACAAGGTAACGTACTGATTGCCCTGAAATATTAAAGATGGTTGTATTGATCATATATCCATTTTCTTCTACGATGTATTGTAATAAAACAAAATCGTCCTGCCCATCCTGGTCTGGTGAAAATGTTTTCGGATGCACTTCTACCGTAGCCTTCACATCATCTATAAGCCTGAACTGCGAATTTTGGTAGCCAGGCGTACCATAACCTGCAGAAGATGCGGCTGAGTGCCAAAATACCTGCGATAATCCATCTCCTGCAGGGTCGATCTTTTCCAGCGAAACGCCTTCTTTTATTTTCAGCAAAGGGAAATGCAATTGCTCTGAATACGCAACTTCATCAATCACTGTCCCCTGCTGGTTGAGCAGCACCACATGTCCTTTATCATTTGCATAGGTCGGCAATACAACCGGCAAAACCCTGGAAGGATATTTCACATGAAAATCTAAATTCAATCGCTGGGGATCCTCCGTAAACACCTCATAATCCTTAGGAAAAATTAAATAAGGTGTAGCTGATAAAAGCCTGAGGTTACTGATGGTTCCACTTGTATTGCGGTTGGCAATACTGAGCGCTGAAAGATCAATGATTTTGTTACTGTAATTGTAGATCTCCACAAAATCAAATCCTCCTGGCCCTGGGTTAAACAAAATTTCATTTACGATAATGTCATGTGGCAGGCAAAGCTCAGGCACACCCACATTGGCAGTCTTGGCAGGATCAATCATATTGTTTTTGCAGTCACCAATGTTCTTAACTTTTAGTTCGTACTGTTTGCCTTTTGCAAGTGGAGATTGTAAATGCAAAACAACTTGAGTAAACAGTGGGGGCAAAGGCTTTGCTTCAATAATTGCAGGTCCCGGGGTGAGCGTATAATTTGATTTGACCGATGCTGAAAGGCTGTCAATGGCTTCATCAAAAACGGCAACAATGGTCAGGCTGTCGATGGTATAGGAGCGCAAAAGCAGTGGCGGTGATAGATCATGCACGATGCCTTGCACTGCATTGAGCCGGCCGGGAGTACCTCCTGAAGGGTCGGTACTTGCTTTCCAGTTTTCCATACCGCCACAGGGGTTGGCGGCATCTGTCATTTCCAGCGACCAGCCACCTTCTTTTTTAACCGGGTTATTATACCATTGATCGGAATAAGCAACTGCATGCATGGTGGTTCCATCGTTTGCGTGTAAACTGAGGATGCCACCGGAATTAGGTAGTGAAGGAAATGAGGATACGCCAATGGTTTTTCCAAAAGGCAGGAAATGTTGCACCTGTGAAGCTGCAGCAATGATCAATACACTATCAGGACTGAAATTAATTGCCGGTAAGGTGGCACTGCTGGAATTGCAAATAATTTTCCATCCATTCATGAAGATCGTCTTCCCACTGGTATTTCTTAATTCAATATATTCTGCATTTGGAAGTCCAACCTGTGGAGCAGGATCTGCCATGATCTCGTGAATGACAATGTCAAAAGGTTTTGGTTTGTAATAAGAAAATGTTGCCGTGGTAGGAACTAAAATATTTCCTGCCGCATCCGGGATGTTGGTAATGGTGAGTGTATATACCTGTCCATTCTGGAAAGGCATTAAAAATTCAAGCAGTACCACTGGGTGATACGTATTCGTCATTATGGCTGCAGCTGGAGAGGTACCACCGGGTGTAAACACAAAATTTGAAAGCTGCTGGGTGGCAGCAGCGGCAACAGGTTCAGAAAAATGCAACGCAATTTTATTCGGAGAAAGTGTCTGAACTTCTATTAAATAGGGCGGTATTGTATCAGGAACAAAAGGCCGGATACTGATATCATCAATAAAATGTTTTTGAAAAAAACTACTGGTGCTTTGACGAACAAGGAATCCAAAAAATCCCTCCGAAGAAAAATAGTTGTCTGTAACAATTCCTTCCAGGTTATAATTGTTGCCTGATCCAGAATCATCCCTCCATAAATGAAATTGCCCTGCAGCATTTCTTGACACTTTAATCCTTAACTGGTTATCACTTTGATTTGTAATGCCATCGGCTCCGTCAATGATCTTAACGGACAATGGTCCCTCTTTCCTGTAAAGCGACACTTCATCCTGCGTATTGCCAATTCTTACAAAATACCCGGTTAGTGCGGGTGAAGACAGATCGGCAGCAGCCGCATTTAAAAATACATCCACATAATTCGTTGATGATGTATTGAATTGAAGGCGTATGTAAAATTCCCATTCTGCAGCACCTGTAACTGTATGGGGTGTTGCGATATAAAAAAAGCTGTTGACAAGGGTATGATCCGATTGCAATTGTTTGGCAGCATTTACCATCCAGTGTGGGCCGGAAAACAGCCAGGGGGGATTTTGGGTATAATCCCCGTCACTAAAATTTTCTTCCAGCTGTGCCCTTGTACACAACCAGGAAAAACTAAAAATAACCAGCATACAAACACGGTACATAAGGCAAATCTAGAATGGGATGTTCCCAGGGTGAAGTTTAAAAAAACACTGGTTTTGGTGAAAAAAACAATTAACGATAATTTCGCCTCATGCATCACCTTTCAGAAAAAGCATTTGCACAGAAACAGGAACTCACGGTGAAAGGTGTGTAAACTAATTTGATTAATGATTACGAGCCTTCCCTGGAAGGCTTTTTTAATATAGGAAAATGAAAGTTGCAGTTGTAGGCGCTACCGGCCTTGTAGGTAAAAAAATATTGCAGGTTCTTGAAGAAAGGCAATTTCCTGTTGATGAACTTGTACCTGTGGCCTCTGAAAGATCTGTTGGGAAGGAGATCATCTATAAAGGTAAATCCTATACTGTAGTATCCATGCAGGATGCCATCAGTTCCAGGCCTGCGATTGCATTGTTTTCAGCTGGTGGGTCCACATCACTGGAATGGGCACCTCAGTTTGCAGCTGCAGGAATCACCGTTATTGATAATTCATCTGCATGGCGGATGGATCGCGATAAACCGCTTGTTGTTCCGGAAGTGAATGCGTCAATTATTTTACCTGAAGACCTCATCATTGCCAATCCTAATTGTTCTACTATCCAAATGGTGGTGGCGTTACAACCGCTGCACAAAAAATACCGCATCAAAAGAGTGGTAGTTTCCACCTACCAAAGCGTTACCGGAACAGGTAAGGCTGCAGTTGACCAGTTGTTCAATGAAAGGGCAGGAAAGGAAGGCCCCATGGCGTATAAATATCCCATCGATCTTAATGTGATCCCCCAGATTGATGTATTCCTGGAAAACGGTTATACAAAGGAGGAGATGAAAATGATCCTGGAAACCAAAAAGATCATGGGTGATCCTTCCATCAATATAACCGCTACAACAGTCAGGATTCCAGTCATGGGCGGACACAGTGAAAGCGTAAACGTGGAATTTGAAAATGAATATGATCTGAACGAATTAAAAGAAATATTGACTAACGCTCCTGGTATTGTAATTCAGGATGATCCTTCCACGCAATTGTATCCAATGCCATTATGGGCGCACGACCGGGACGAAGTTTTTGTTGGAAGGATCAGGCGCGACGAAACCCAGCCCAAAACTGTCAACCTCTGGATCGTGAGTGACAACCTGAGAAAAGGTGCTGCTACAAATGCAATTCAGATTGCAGAATATTTAGTTGAAAAAGGAATGGTCTGAATAGATTTTTAATCCGCTTCAATCGTCCTGTTAATAAAATGAAGTAAAGGCTGTATGGCTGTAAAAGCCTGTACAGTTGTTTTATGTAATGAAGGTTTTACCAGTTCTTCATCGGAGATCTTTCTTTCAGCAATTACGCTTTTTAAACGCAGGTAGCTTGCTGCAGGATGATCTTTTTCATATCCGCGTGGCATGGTTTGCAGGCTTAATGCTCCCTCGGTTTCAATATCACCAAACATTTTCTTAAATGATTTTTCCTTTACAATGGATTGAAATTCTACCCAGTTATAATCGATCTCCTGCCGCAGGTTTTTTATTGCTGCCGCTTCCGGCATCCAGATGCCACCGCCAGCGAAACTCATTCCCGGTTCAAAATGAAAATAATAACCTGCATACGGCGCTTTTTTCCCACCTCGTTTTATGCTGGCCCCAAAACCTGTTTTGTAAGGTGTTTTATCTTTCGAAAACCTGATATCACGGTTGATCCTGAAAAGGCATTCACGTGCATGCATACCTGTAATTGTGGGATCTGATTGCTGAAGATCATCCATAACCAGCTGAATGAAATTCTGGAAATCAATGCGACTGGCTTCATACTGGTGCCGGTTTTCTTCAAACCAGGTCTTATTGTTGTTTTTCCTTAATCCTTTTAAGAATTTGATCGATTGCGGTTCGAGCATATTTATTTTTTGATAAATGGTGAATGGTGAATAATGAACTTTGCACTATTTGAATTTTCAATTTTGAATCTGCCTTTCATTGACCATTGACCATTGACCATTGATTTGAATGTTACATGATATCGTAGAGAAAAGATATGTTTATGAAAAAGACAGGAAATGATCCGGAATAAATTCATTTCACCCGGCCCCAGTTTTCACCACTCTTGATCCTGTACATGGTCATTTCACTAACGTCGTATTTGTCGGCAAGTTGTTTAATAGTAAGCCGCCTGTTTTTGTTGTTGAGTTGTTCTTTGATCCTGCGTACCTGAATGGCAGTCAGCTTCAGTCCGGTTTCCCTGTTTGCCTGCTTCTTTTTATAGGCGATTTTTGCAGGGCTGCTTTGCTGGTGCAGGATCATTTCTTCCAGCGTTGCCCATTTCAGATTCTTCACTGCATTATCCAGTTTATCATGGTTTTTGTGAATGACGAACCTGTATTTGGTGGAAGGACGTTTAAGAAACAGCCGGGCCAGTTCCCTGTGAATATAAAGCGTGCCTTTATGGCCGGGCCTGTGCAGATTTAAAGTTCGGTAACCTGTAGTTAAAGATCCTTTTAGCAATTTTCCATCTTCAAGCACGTTTTCCCTGTAGCTCGCAATACGGCCTACAGATGAAATGGCATATTTATTCCTGAGTTCCCTGCTGCCCTTGAACTCCAGTTGCTTCCAAATTTCTCCAAGCTGCTTTTTGATCATGATTACCTTTTTACCTTAACAATACATGTGGCCTGTTTTTAAATTGATAAAAAATTTATGCCTGACACCTGTTTTTCGTAAAAACTGCAACAGCTCCTGCATCCTTTTACAGCTATTTGGTATGATAAGCAATCATTTTTAGAAACTCATCTTCAGAAAGAATATGAATGCTTGCAATTTTTTTTGCTTTCTCCAGCTTGCTACCTGCATCAGCCCCTACGATAAGGTAATTCAGTTTACTGCTTACCCCCGAAACTATTTTGCCTCCATTCGCTTCTACCATTGCTTCCGCATCACTTCTTTTTAAAACGGCGAGGCTTCCGGTAAATAAAAAGCTTTGTCCAGTCAGACTGCCCTCACTTCCCATTACCCGTTTTTCATTTTGTAATTGAAGGCCAAGAGATTCCAATTGTTGCAGCAAATCAATATTATCATCATTTCGAAAAAACTGAACAACACTACCAGCAACTTTCGGTCCCACATCTTCCAGTTTTTGTAGCGCTTCTTCATCAAGATTTTGCAAATCCATTAAATGAGTTATCGAATTTGCAAGTGTTTTTGCCATTGTTTCGCCAACATAACGGATGCCGAGTGCATAGATCAGCCGGTGAAGTGGTTGCCTTTTTGAAGCTTCAATTGCAGATCTTAAATTATCAATGGATCGTGCTCCAAAACCTTCCAGTTTTCCTACTGAATCAAAATCAAGTGTATAGATTCCTGGAATGGAATCAAGCAGCTGCATAGAATAAAATTTTTCGATCAGGGCACCTCCCAACCCGCGGATATCCATGGCATCTTTACTGGCAAAATGCATCAGCCGCTCCAGCACCTGGGCAGGGCAGTTGATGTTCACACACCTCCAGGCTGCTTCATCCGGAGCTTTGATAAGTACATCATTACAAGATGGGCAAAGTGTGGGAAATTGAATAGGCGTTTCATTGCCCTGCCTTAATTCCACCAGGGGCTTTACGATATAAGGAATTACATCGCCCGCTCTTTCCACTAAAACGGTATCGCCTATCCGAATATCTTTTTCACGGATCACATCTTCGTTGAATAGCGACACGGAACCTACCGTAACACCTCCAATATGAACGGGTTCAATTTTAGCAACCGGACCAATATTTCCCGTGCGCCCCACCTGGAACTCCACTCTTGTCAACTTACTGGTTGCCTGCCTGGCCTTGAATTTAAAAGCCATCGCCCACCTGGGATGGTGTGTGGTCATACCCATTCTTTCCTGTAATAAAAAGTCATTCACTTTGATCACCATACCATCGATCTCGTAAGGCAGGTCATCTCTTTTGCTTTCAAATTCCTGGCAATAGAGCACAACTTCCTGAATGCCTTTCAGCACTTTTTTTTCAAGCTCTGGAGATCTGAACCCAAGTTCCCAAAGCATTTCCAGTGTACCGCTGTGAGTACCCAGGTAGTCCTGACCTGGACTGTTTTTTTCACCTGCAGAAGGTTTGGCAGTGTAATAACTTACATGGTACACAAAAGCTTCCAGGTTTCGTCTTTTTACTTCCAGGGGGTCTTTTATTCTTAATGTTCCGGCGGAAGCATTGCGTGGATTCGCAAGCGGGGCAACACCCTGTTCCACAAGTTTTTTATTGAAAGCGGCAAAATTGTTTTTGTTGATGAGCACTTCCCCGCGGATCTCCACAGTTTCAATCCCATAGTCAGAAAAAGCCGCAGATAATGGAATCGTTCGGATCTGTTTAATATTAGGGGTAATATTATCGCCCTCCACACCATCACCCCTGGTAGCCCCTCTCACCAGTTGGTTATTTTCATAAACCAGTGAAATGCTGGCTCCGTCAAATTTTGGTTCAATACAATATTCTATTTCTGTCAATCCGGTTAATTCCCTGGCCTTCCTGTCAAAATCGAGCAAGTCCTCTTCATTATAAGAATTATCCAGGGAAAGCATAGGCACCAGATGGGCTACAGAAGGAAAATCTTTGGTAAGCCCGGTAGCCACTCTTTGAGTGGGGGAATCCGGAACAACAAGGTCGGGGCTTTCTTTTTCAATCCATTCCAGGGCTTTATACAACTGATCGTATTCCCTGTCGGAGATCAATGGATCATTTTTAATATAATAGCGGTGTTCATGGAACTTCAATATTGATCTCAGGTTCTGAACCTCTGAAGCATCAATTTCCTTTCTGCTGAGGAACGCTTTTGTTTTTTCCATTAATGTTTGTAGATCCGGGTTCATAACGTAAAAATAAGCGGGATCAAAACCCTGTTTCTAAAAAACAATGTGTTATTAGTACATATTATTATCTTTATTTCCAATTCACCTGCTATGAATAGATTGCTGCTCGTGCTTATCACTGTGCTGGGCATGTTCCAGGCCCAGGCCCAGTTACTAAAATGGACACCTCCTTTTCCTGTGGAATCAGACCCTTCACAAACGCTTGTCATCACATTGGATGCCTCAAAAGGTAACCAGTCATTATTGAATTACTCAGCCACTTCGGATGTTTATGTTCACATTGGCGCCATCACCAATTTAAGTAATAATGCCTGGGTATATGTTCCTTTTACCTGGGGTACTACAAATGCTGCTGCAAGCGCTACCTATATCGGCAACAATAAATGGACCTTTACCATTACAGGCAGTCTCAGAACATTCTTTGGCATTACCAATGCAAATGAACAGGTTCTGCGCATCGCCCTTCTTTTTAGAAATGGTAGTGGCGCAATTGCCCAGCGCAATACCGATGGCTCAGATATGTTTGTGCCCCTCTATTCTTCAGCGCTTGCCGTTCGGATAGATGATCCCCCATC
>MWYV01000053.1 GCA_002050435.1 Chitinophagales bacterium 33-2
CTATAAAGCATTACACAATTATGGAGGATATTTATAAGATTTTGGTTGAACTTATATATTATCCAGCGACTTTCTTTTGTTCTGTCCAACTTGCTTAAAGTGACTTGGGGTAAGTCCTGTTACTTTTTTAAACTGGTTTGAAAGGTGTGCAACGCTGCTGTAGCCTAACTTATAAGCGATCTCGCTAAGGTTCAATTCATCGTAGATAATTAATTCTTTTACCTTCTCAATCTTCTGGTTGATGGTGAACTTTTCAATCGTGATGCCTTCAACGCCGGAAAACAAACCGCTTAGATAAGAGTAATCCTTATGCAGGGTTTTAGATAGTATATCTGAATAGTTGTGGTGGTTTTCTTCATCTGAATGATGCACCTGTGTAACGATGATGTTTTTTATTTTTTCGATTATTTGTTTCCTACTATCATCAAGCAATTCAAAGCCCGTAGTTTTTAGATCGACTGCGAATTGCTCCAAACTTTTCTCTCCCGGGACTTTGGCTAATTCTACTTCTCCCAGACGCACAAAGTTCGCCTGGAGCTTGTTTTCTTTTAAAAGTTGCTCCACCGAAGTAATACAACGTGGACAAACCATATTTTTTATGAAGAGACGCATGTTACAAAGTTAAGTTTTGCAATCGGTCAATTCTGACGAGTCAAAAAAGCCCTAAGGCTTGCGAACAAAAAAAGATGAGAGAAATGACCCTGTTTAATATGCCTCCTCAAATGGAAGCGGGTAAAATATTCTGTTCATTGAACCGTTTTAATAAACACAATTATAGTAATTTACGGCAGTTATAATCCTTATCTTATCAAAACCCAGCCCCTTAACATTTAATACAGCATCATGCCAAATCAGTCTACAGAGACGCTTCCTGTGCGTGCTATTTCTCCTGAGAAATTGCGGCTTTTTGAAACCATTCCCGGCAATAATATTTTGGTGAACGTAAATCCGCCGCACTTTACCATTTTAGGGGCGACAGAAAGTTATTTGCAGGTAGTCGGGAAAAAGCGGGAACAGCTGATTGGCAAAGCTCTGTTTGACATCTTTCCCCGCAATCCAAATGACCCTGCAGATACTGGCGCAGATGACTTGCTCTTTTCGTTTGACGAGGTGATGAGAACAAAGCAACGGCATGAACTTCATACCCAACGGTATGATGTGGCAAGTGCAGATGGCAGCTTTGAAGAACGATATTGGAATACAAGCAATACACCTTATTTAGATGAGGAAAGGAACGTAAAATTTATTATTCATTCTATCATAGAAATTACCAGTCAGGTTAAAGCACAGCAGCGGGATGAAACAATAAAAACGATTGAAAAGGAACACCGGCTGTTTATGCAGGCACCCATTGCCATCCATGTTTTAAAAGGGCCTGAACTGATTATTGAATTCGCCAACGAACCAACACTTGCTATCTGGGGGAAAGGAAAAGAAGTAATGGGCAGATCCATCCGGGAAGTGTTGCCCGAATTAACGCCACAGGGTTATTTCGAATTGATTGAAAACGTAAGGTCCACCGGCAAGCCCTTTGCGGCCTATGAAATTCCCGCCAGGATGGTAAGAAACGGTAAGGAAGAAACCGTCTTTTTTAATCTTGATTATCAACCGTACTACGAAAATGGCAATACAAGCCCAGCCGGCGTATTGGTATTTGCCAGCGAAGTAACGGAAAAACTTGCTGCAAAAATTGCGCTGAAAGAAAGCAATGAAAGGTTTGAAGCCGCCTTACAAGTTATGCAAGGCTATTTGTGGACTAACAGTTCCGAAGGACGGATGGAGGGAGCGCAAATAGGATGGACCGCATTAACCGGCCAATCGTATGAACAATACAAGGGTTATGGCTGGGCCAAATCGGTTCACCCCGATGATGCACAATCAACCATTGATGCCTGGAACAAGGCCGTTAGTGAACGCAAAATCTTTATTTTTGAACACCGGTTGAAAATGAGATCTGGTGAATGGGGCGTATTTTCAATAAGAGCCATACCCTTACTCAATGAAGATGGTTCCATTCGGGAATGGGTGGGTGTGCATACCGATATTACAACGCAACGAAAAGTAGAACAAAATATTCGTGAGAGTGAGGAACGCTTTCGGAAGCTTGCTGATGAAAGCCCGATTTTTGTTTTTATCATAGAGCCCGATCCAGAAGCGCAGGTTACATATTGGAACAAAACCTGGCTGGAGTACACCGGGCAATCCCTGGAACAAGCTATTGTCCGTACCTGGGATGGTATCATCCATCCTGATGATGTTTCCATTGTAATGGAGTTGTATGTTCCCGCTTTTAAAAAACAGCAATCTTATTTTATTCCGGCTGTTCGGGTAAAACGGTATGATGGTGAATTTCGCTGGCATTCCTTCAAAGGAAATCCAAGGTATTTGCCTGATGGTACGTTCAATGGCTATGTAGGCGTAGGTATTGATGTGCACGAGCAAAAGCTTAGTGAAGCAATCATCAAACAAAGTGAAGCAGAATTACAAAAAAGAGTAGCCGAACGAACCAGGGAACTCGAAGAGCAAAAAATATTTATTGGAAGTATACTCGATGCTTCTTTTAACGGCATTTATGCACTGAAAGCAGTCCGTGATGCACAGGGACACGTCATTGATTTCATTTACCTGTTTGTCAACAATAACATTGCTAAAACCATTTCCAGAAGGGTAGACGAAGTCATTGGCTCATCTATGTTGGAGTTGATTCCTGAAAACCGTAACAATGGGTTTTTTGATCTTTTTTGTCAACTGCTGGAAACAGGTAAAATGCACAGTAGCGAAACCCATTTTGTAACAGCTAAGATAGACAGTTGGTATGACTATGTGATTGTGCCAATTGACCGCGAAACTGTTGTTGTAACCACAGAAGACATAACAGCCAAAAAGCTGGTTGCTCTTCAAATGGACGAGCAGCGCAACCTGCTCGACAGCATTCTAAAAAATTCATCAAATGGAGTATCGGTCAGCCAGGTTTTACGCGATGAAAAGGGTAAAGTAGTGGATGCACTTACCATTCTGGCTAATGATGCAGCGGTAAAATTTATTGGTTTACCCAAAGACATCTATTTGTCCAAAAAAGCAACCGAGATTGAACCCGATATTATTGATTCTCCCTATTACCAGGCTTGCATCAGAACATTGGAAACCGGTGAACCCTTTTTGATGCAGTACCAAATGCAGACGACGGGAAAATGGCTGGAGTTGACTGTATCGAAACTGGATATAGATCACCTCATTCATGTCTTTACGGATGTAACGCCTATTAAAGAAGCGCAGCTTCAGTTGGAGCGAACGGTGGAGGAGCTAAAACGTTCCAATCAAAACCTGGAAGAATTTGCCTATGCAGCTTCCCATGACTTGAAGGAACCTATCCGTAAAATTCTTTTTTTTGGCGACCGGCTTAAAGGCAGCCTGGCAGAGCGTATGACGGAGGAAGAAGGAAGCTCTTTTGAGCGAATAGAAACGGCTGCCAAACGCATGGGTACGTTGATTGACGACCTGCTTTCTTATTCGCAGGTGAGTTTGCGGCCAAGGCATTTCGAAGAGGTGGATTTGAGCCAGATTGTAGATTTGGTAGTAAATGACCTTGACCTGGAAATTGATCAGAGAGGGGCTGAAGTCAAGGTAGAAAAACTTTGTGTAGTTAGTGGTCATCACCGTCAGTTGCAGCAGGCCTTTCAAAATCTTATTTCTAACTCCATTAAGTACAGCAAGGCAGATGTCAGTCCCCAAATATCAATTTATTGTCAAAAAGTTTCAGGTACTGAATTACCCACACATCTTGCTATTGAAGACAAGCAAAAGGCTTTTTGGAGGGTGTGTATAGAAGACAACGGAATTGGCTTTGAGCAAGAAGACGCTGAACGAATATTCAACGTATTTACCCGGCTGCATGGAAATGTGGAGTACAGAGGCACGGGTTTAGGGCTTTCCATTGTAAGAAAGGTTATTGAAAACCACAATGGCTACATTACAGCACAGAGTGAATTAGGCAAAGGATCCGTTTTTGAGCTGTATTTGCCAGCGTGAGCAACCTTGTTTACAATTGTTAGGGATTTAAGGGTGAATGGTGAAAGGTCAATGGTCAATGGTCAATGGTCAATAGTCAATCACAGTTGTCCGGGGAAAGTTATTTGATTTCGTTGAAACGCGCACTGGTTCTGGCGTTGTTGATGATTACTTAAGCTGGGCCTTAGATTTTGCAGTTGCAATAACCTAATGGAGTTTCTTGCCGGACAGCAGCGCTATGATAAATGCCTCTTCCACCTTTTTTCTTGAAAAAAAGGTGGCGCTTTCAGAAAAGAAAAACTTCAGGATTATACGGTAAGAATCACTTTACTGGATGGCCTTTTTCTCTTGAAATGGTTTGGTGAATGGTTTGGTGAATGGTCAATGGTCAATAGTCAATAGGATGATGAGCCTGGAATTTCATTTTGTGCGGAAACCTGGATCTATTTGAACCAGTACCTGCCTCCTGTTGCACGCAGACCGCGCTGATGAACGCAGAATACCCATCAGCGAAAATCTGCGTAATCTGCGGGAGGCCTTTTTGTTGGAATTCAGCAGCGGGGTAGGTACGAGCCCGCCGGCCTGAGGCAATGTCTTTAAAACTGATGTTTGATTTTTACCGGACAGCAGTGAATGGTCAATAGTGAATAGTGAATGGTCAATATTTCACCATTGACCATTCACTATTTCACAAATCGATGCATCTTTTATTCTTACCATAGCACTGGTAACCAATAGCTATTTTTATCAGCCCGGTTTAAATTGAACTTTGTTCTGGGATTTTGACCTTATTTAGAACAATGAACATTCTATATAATAATTACATAAATTGCTTTTACTTAACCATTAAAATAAAGTGAATCCTTCACAGCCTCAATTTTTTAATGACCTCACAGCCTATAAGGATCTTTTTGACCAAGCCCATGATCTGATTCATATACTCAAGCCTTCAGGAGAGATAATGTATGTTAATCATGCCTGGGAAAGATTATTAGGCTATACACAAATTGAAGTTCAGGGGAAATCTATATATTCTTTTGTTGATCCATCTGACCTGGAAAAGTTTATTGCTTATAGAAAGGACGTCATTAATAATAATACTCCCGATAAGGAAATTATAATAAAAGTTGTTACTAAGGGTGGTGCTATTGTTGTTCTGGAAGGTTTTGTTTCAACAAAATTTGAAGAAGAAAACCCGTTATACACCAGGGGCATCTTCAGAGATATCACAATAAGACTTCAACAGGAGGCAGAACTACGGGAAAGAGAAAAGAACCTGCAGCAATTACTTCATTATGCACCGGATGCTGTTGTTGTAATTAATTCTCAAAGTATAATTGCCTTTTGGAATCCGAAGGCAGAAGCCATATTTGGATGGTCGGCTGAGGAGGTCATGAGTAAATCATTAACTTCTATAATTATTCCGCCCCAATTCCGGGAAGCTCATGACAATGGCATGCGTCGCTATTTAGCAACGGGAGAGGTGCGCGTTTTGAACAAAACCATTGAAATAACTGCCCTAAATAAAGAGGGAAGGGAGTTTTATGTGTCGCTAACCATTTCTCAAACATCACAAAAAGGCGAGGTAGCCTTTATCGCTTTTGTCAGGGATATTGATTTGCAAAAAAGGAACGCCCTGGAGCTGGAACAAAAAAAGTTGCAACTAGAACTTTCAAACCAGGAGCTGGAGCAGTTTGCACATGTGGCTTCTCATGATATGAAGGAGCCTTCACGCAAAATCCGGTTATTTTCTGAGCAAATAAAATTTGACAGCTCAAATGTATTATCAGAAAAATCCAAAGTTTATATAGATAAGATTGAAAAGGCCGCGGTAAGGCTTACAAAAATGGTCGATGGCGTACTTACTTATTCTTCTATAAACGGAATAGAAGCCATTGATGAAAATGTAGACCTGAATGCTGTACTTGATAATGTGGAAAATGACCTGGAACTGATCATACAGGAAAATGATGCAGAAATAAAAAGGGATCATTTGCCTTTTGTAAATGGCGTCTCCTTATTGTTGTACCAATTATTTTATAACCTGGTTAATAATGCCCTTAAGTTTACAAGAGATGGTGTGAATCCGGTCATTGAAATTTTTGCTTATAAAGTCAGCCAGGATGAACTGGAAAACTATCCTGTTGACCACAATTCCAACTATATTAAAATACACGTTAAAGATAATGGCATCGGGTTTTCTCAGGAGGATGCTAATAAAATTTTTAAGACATTCACACGCCTTCATTCCAAGGATCAATTTGAAGGTACTGGACTTGGTTTATCTCTTTGTAAAAGCATTGTCAATAAACACAAAGGTATTATTGAGGCATTTGGAGAAGCGAATGCTGGTGCTACCTTCGTTGTACTACTTCCATTAAAACCCTGAGGTGGCAGTTGTGCGCTCTGTGGTTGGTAGTTGAAGTTGAAGGGGGGTTGAACTTTAGTTGAATGGTGGTTGAACAGTTGTTTATTTATCTCCGTGATTCCTCTGTGCCGTTGTGCGCTCCGTGGTTCGTTCTTTAAAGGTTGAAAGGTGGTTGAACAATTGTTGAACGGTGGTTGAAGGCCTGCTCGCGTCCGAAGCAAGGCGGTGGGGTTGTTTATTTATCTCTGTGCTTCCTCTGTGCCGCTGTGCGCTCCGTGGTTCATTCATTAAAGGTTGAAAGGTTGTTGAACAGTTGTTGAACGGTTGCCCGCAGAAGCATGGCGGTGGGGTTGTTTAATCAATATTGAGGTAAATAATGTATTGCCACCCTTAATTCTGATCATTTAATGAACGAGGTTTAATGAATGATCGGCTGCAACGAGAAGTGACATAACGACTATATAACTTTCGTGCCTGTTTGCCTGTTTTGTCTCGAGTTTTTTATTTAATTTTTGTGCCATTTCTGTAAGCTCTGTTTTTGTTATCACGCCTGGTATTAGAACAGGTTTATGTATCTCAAAATCATCTTTTAAAAAGTCCGTTATAGGTACTTCAAGGATTTTGGACAGTTCTTTTATATGATGCACCGTGAGTTGGGTAATGTTGTTCTCTATCTTACTATAGGCATTTTGCGAAATCCCGAGCTTTGAAGCAACAAATTTTTGCGAATAATTTTTCAGTTCACGGTAATGCTTGATAATATGTCCAGGCATCTTTTTTTCTTTTTAAAGAAACACTTAATTTGAATCGTGTTGTGTTTCCATGGTATTAAATAAACGTTAGGAACACTTGATTTTATAGCTTATAGCTATATTTTATAACCAAAAGGATACTTTGCTATAATAAATCAATGCCGTTCCACATCTTTGCGCAATCTCATGAAAAAGAGCATAGCATTTTTATTTTTATTCCTTATTTGCCTGACAACCTTTTCAGGCCTGGAAAACGTAGGTGATGACTATGAATTGGTTAAATCCGGTGAAACTATTGAAACCGATAGTAAAGAAGCGAAAAAAGATAAACCAGAGTTTACAATTTTGATTAACAAAAAGCCATGCGCTGCTGCATGTGTTCGATTTCTTCATTCAACACATGATGCTTTTATACATCCCCAGCCGGTAATTAATATGCAATCGCCTCCTCCGGACGCCTCCGCTTATAGTTCATAATTCCTTTTTTTTTACTTTATTGGATATGTTTTATGCAAGATGTGCTTAGTCCTGCTGCAAGATTATGGAATCTTGTACAGCAAGAGAAATCAGACATTACGGCTATTTATTTTTTCGCCATTCTTTCAGGGCTGATTCAGCTTTCACTTCCTGTTGGCATTCAGGCCATTATTGGGTTTGTTCTCGGTGGAACACTGTCTGCCTCTCTTGTGGTCCTGATCTCAATACTCGTTGCCGCCGTTTTTTTTACAGGGCTGGTGCAGATAGGCCAGATGCGTGTTATCGAACGCATACAACAACGCATTTTTGCCCGGTATGCTTTTGCCTTTTCCGATCGCATTCCAAAACTTGATTTAAAAAAAATCGACGCCTTTTATTTGCCGGAGCTGGTCAACCGGTTTTTTGATACGGCTTCGTTGCAAAAAAGTCTGGCCAAAATATTGCTTGAAATTCCCGCTGCCATGATCCAGATCCTGTTCGGACTGTTGCTGCTTTCATTTTATCATCCGTTTTTTATTCTCTTTGGTGTTCTGCTGCTCCTGGTGCTCTGGCTTATTTTATATTTTACCGGGAGTAAGGGGCTTCAAAGTTCTTTAGCAGAAAGTAGTTACAAGTATGCTGTGGCAGGTTGGCTTGAAGAAATGGCACGCATGATCAAATCATTTAAAGTAGCTGCTGATTCTGGTCTTCATTTAAAGAAAACAGACGAGAAGACCATCCATTACCTGGAAGCACGTACCCGCCACTTCGGGGTGCTGCTATTTCAATATAAAACACTCATTTTTTTTAAGGTGGCCATCACGGCTGCTATGCTCATTGGCGGTGTTACACTGCTGCTGAATCAACAAATAAATATTGGCCAGTTCGTGGCAGCTGAGATCATTATCATTATGGTGATCAATGCTGTGGAAAAAACTATCATTAACCTGGATAGTGTGTATGATGTATTAACTGCCATTACAAAACTGAGTAAGCTTACGGATAAACCTGCAGAAATTTCCGGCAGCTTCATGTTGGCATCATCCCGGGGCGTGCATCTGGAAGCAAAGGCATTAAGCTTTGAGTATGAAACCGGCAAACCTACTTTTGCCAATCTTTCCTTTATGATTTTGCCTGGTGAAAAAGCGGCCATCACAGGTAATGATGGCTCAGGCAAATCAACTTTGCTGCGGCTTCTTCTTGGTGTGTACAAAATCTTTACCGGGTCGCTCTCTATCAATAATATTCCCATGGGAAATTATAACCTGGAGTCGCTGCGCAAATCCACGGGAATTCTTTTTCCGCATGAAAACATTTTTCATGGTACGCTATGGGATAATATTTCAATGGGAAGGGAAAATATAGACAGGCGTTATGTGGCAGATCTTGCATCAGTAATAGGCTTGCAGGCTTTTATTGCTACACTCCCTTTTGGCTATGATACCGACCTTGACCCTACCGGTACGCGTCTGCCCAGGAATGTCATTCAGAAGATATTGCTGTTAAGAGCCCTGGGACATAAACCTCAATTACTGGTAATGGAAGAGCCCTGGCAGGGTATAGAGGAAGTGTACAAAACCAATATTCAAAATCTCCTGCTGGAGCTCCAGGACACGACTGTTGTAATTGCTACCAATGACACGAAGTTTGCCCGTTATTGCCATAAAACAATCCAACTTCATTATTAATATAACGACAATGAATAACCGATATTTCACAGCATTTGACCATGTTTACAGGCAACACCATAAAAACCAGATCAGGCTTTGGTTTTTTGTGCTGCTGGTGCTAATGACTGTAACCCTGTTTTTACCCTGGACACAAAATATAAGAGCTACTGGAACGGTAACAGCGTTGAAGCAGGAACAACGTCTTCAACAGATTAATACCATCATTGGAGGACGCATAGAGAAATGGTTTATCAAGGAAGGAGATTTTGTTCAGAAAGGCGATACGCTGGTTCAGTTGTCGGAGATTAACGAGGCCTATCTCGATCCGCAATTATTAGAACGAACCGCAGAACAGATAGCCGCCAAGCAAAATTCCATATCTTCTTATGAAAGCAAAATTTCCACTACGTACGCACAGATTGATGCACTCCAGGCATCGTTACCACGGGAATTCTTTTTCCGCATGAAAACATTTTTCATGGTACGCTATGGGATAATATTTCAATGGGAAGGGAAAATATAGACAGGCGTTATGTGGCAGATCTTGCATCAGTAATAGGCTTGCAGGC
>MWYV01000051.1 GCA_002050435.1 Chitinophagales bacterium 33-2
GTGTACACCAATGTAGTGGGCACCGTCAACCTGTTGAATGCAGCAAAAACCCATTGGAACTCCCCTAAACGCCTCACCGCCTCAACGACTCAACCATCCTCCCCAACCCTCTTCTACCACGTCTCCACCGACGAAGTTTACGGCGCCCTGGGCGATACCGGGTTGTTTACAGAAGACACACCTTACGATCCGCATTCACCATATTCTGCATCAAAGGCATCCAGTGATCATTTTGTAAGAGCCTATCATGATACTTATGGATTGCCTGTGGTTATTACAAATTGTTCAAACAATTACGGGCCCAATCATTTTCCCGAGAAACTGATTCCCTTAATGATCAATAATGTGATTGAGAAAAAGACTTTGCCTGTTTATGGCGATGGAAAATATACCCGCGACTGGTTGTTTGTAAAAGATCATGCAATAGCCATTGACCTTGTTTTTCATAAAGGCAAGGTGGGAGAAACCTATAATATCGGTGGATTCAATGAGTGGAAGAATATTGATCTTGTCCATCTTTTGTGTGACCTGATGGATGAAAAATTGGGAAGGGAAGAAGGAGAAAGCCAAAAGCTGATCACCTATGTTAAAGACCGTCCGGGTCACGACAGGCGCTATGCGATTGATGCTTCAAAGATTAATAAGGAACTGGGGTGGAAACCGAGTGTAACGTTTGAAGAAGGACTTTCAATTACCATAGACTGGTATTTGCAGAATTCAGATTGGCTGAGGAGCATTACTTCAGGTGCCTATCAACATTATTATGAGCAACAATATTCGGATAGGGAAATGAGTTGAACTGTCCGGTAGGGAAGTTGAACCAAGAGAGCACAGCGAACACGGGTGAAAATTCCCTGGGAGATTGGGTTAAAACACTGCGGGCACCTGAGCACACAGGTTAACTTCAAGGGATGAATGAGAACGAGATTGGAACCAGAATCACAGATGCCGTTTTTAATGTACATCGTGAACGTGGACCCGGTCTTCTCGAAAGAACCTACGAGGCCTGTCTTGTTTATGAATGCGTTCAAAGAGGACTTTCAATAGAAAGTCAGTTACCACTACCTGTTGTTTATAAGGAAGTAAAACTTGAGTGTGGGTATAGAATTGATTTAAGAGTGGACGGGAAGGTTTTGGTTGAATAAAAGCTGTTGAAGCATTACATGATGTACATCTTGCACAAGTTTTGACTTATTTAAGGCTAACTAATTGCAAATTGGGCTATTTAATAAATTTCACATTAAACAGATAAGAGAAGGAATAAAGAGAGTAATTAACGGATCGCTTTGAATTTTTCCGTGTCCTCCGTGGTTAAATAAAAAATTTATTACTAAATGAAAGGAATTATTCTAGCCGGTGGCTCCGGTACCCGTCTTTACCCAATTACAAAGGCAATTTCCAAACAACTAATGCCTATCTATGATAAGCCAATGATCTATTACCCGCTTTCAATTCTCATGATGGCTGGAATCAGTGAAATACTTATCATCACCACACCGGAAGACAATGCGTCCTTTAAAAGATTGCTAGGCGATGGCAGTCATCTCGGTTGCAGGTTTGAATATGCTAAACAGGAAGTGCCGAATGGTTTAGCCCAGGCATTTGTAATTGGAGAAAAATTCATAGGGAATGATAAAGTAGCCCTGGTTTTGGGCGACAATATATTTTACGGTTCACGCCTTGGGCGGCAATTGCAGGAGTTGAGTGATGTGGAAGGCGGTTATGTATTTGCTTATGAAGTTTCTGATCCCGAACGTTATGGTGTGGTTGAATTTGATGCGCAAAACAAAGTGATCTCAATCGAAGAAAAACCAACTGCACCAAAATCAAATTTTGCTGTACCTGGATTATATTTTTACGATAACCAGGTGGTAGAAATAGCTAAAAATCTGAAGCCATCTGCCAGGGGTGAATACGAGATCACAGATGTGAACCGCGAATACCTGAAAAGAGGGCAGCTGCATGTATCTATACTGGACAGGGGAACTGCCTGGCTCGATACTGGGACATTTGATTCATTGAATGACGCTACAGAATTTGTGCGGGTGATTGAAAAAAGGCAGGGTACCAAGATAGGCTGCATTGAAGAGGTTGCCTGGCGGATGGGTTATATCCAGGATGAACAATTGCTTCAACAGGCGGAGTCACTGGCAAAAAGCGGTTATGGCTTATATCTCAAAAGCCTCTATAAATAAATTCCAACAATTGAGGATTCAATTCCCTAAAAAATCATACTTTTAGGGAATTGAATACTCAAAAGAGGACCATTATGATCCCACGGCTCCTGCAAAAGCAAATTCTGGAAAAGCTGTTTAAAGAAAAAGCTATCATTTTGTTAGGAGCTCGCCAGACAGGAAAAACCACTCTTTTATCTGGTATTATTAAAGATCTGGATCAGGAGGCACTCTGGCTAAATGCTGATGAACCTGATGTTCAGTCGGTATTTGAGCAGGCGAGTTCAGATAAATTGAAAGCCTTTATAGGCAATCATGATCTTGTGGTGATAGATGAGGCGCAGCGAATTAAAAATATTGGTTTAAAGATTAAGCTCATAAAAGATAATTTTCCAGGAATCCAGGTAATAGCAACAGGTTCATCCTCTTTTGAGCTGGCTAATGAGGTAAATGAACCTCTTACCGGGAGAAAATGGGAGTTCCATCTATATCCATTGTCTTTTGAGGAAATGGCAGGTTATCATGGATTGGTAAAGGAAAAAAGATTATTGGAGCATAGGCTGGTTTATGGCTATTATCCGGAGGTGGTATTGGCTGACGGGGAGGAAAAAGAATGTTTAAAAGCACTATCGGATAGTTATTTATATAAGGATATCCTGCTGTGGGAAGGGATCAAAAAGCCGGAAAAGCTGGTGAAGCTGCTTCAGGCACTTGCTTTTCAGATCGGCAACCAGGTATCAAATAATGAATTGTCCCGTTTAACCGGATTGGATGCAAAGACGGTAGAGGCTTATATAAATTTGCTGGAGAAAACTTTTGTAGTTTTCAGACTTTCCACTTTTAGCCGCAATCTGCGGAATGAATTAAAAGCTTCCAAAAAAGTCTATTTTTTTGACAATGGGATCAGGAATGCGATCATTGCCAATTTTCAGCCTGCCAGCCTCCGTTCTGATACAGGAGCGTTATGGGAGAATTTTTTAATTGCGGAAAGAATAAAGCGGAATCATTATGGAAGACACTACTCCAATGTTTTTTTCTGGCGTACAAAAGAGCAGCAGGAGATAGATTATATTGAAGAAAAGGATGGCAGGCTACTGGCCGCAGAATTTAAATGGAACAGCGGAACAAAAGCCAGGATCCCCTTAAGTTTCCGCAATCACTATCCGGATGCTGAGCAGCATATTATTAGCCCTGAAAATTTTGAACAGTTTGTAATGAATTAAGGCTTAGACTCTGGACTCTGGAAAAATTTTAATATGGCATGTAAGCTTACCTATCAAATTTCAACCCATACCACTCCTGGTTCAAATTTTTTGATAACCAGGTTGTGGAGATCTCGAAAAACCTCAAGCCTTCCGCCCGCGGCGAATACGAGATCACAGATGTGAACAGGGAATACCTGGACAGGGGTAAATTGCATGTATCTATTATTGACCGGGGAACTGCATGGCTTGATACGGGCACATTTGATTCACTTAATGATGCCAGCGAATTTGTGCGGGTTATTGAAAAGCGGCAGGGAACCAAGATTGGTTGTATTGAAGAAGTGGCTTTCCGGATGAGATTTATTAATGATACCCAATTGCTGCAGCATGCCGATGCCCTTGTAAAAAGCGGATATGGCACCTATCTTTACCAGGTTTTGAAATCCACTCCAAACCCCAAACACTAACCTCTAACCCAAAACCTCTACCTTCTTTATGTCTTACTACGCTCACCCTTCCTGCTACATCGATGACGGATGTGAAATTGGAGAGGGAACCAAAATCTGGCATTTCAGTCATATAATGAAGGACTGTAAAATTGGATTGAATTGTAATATTGGGCAGAATGTTGTTGTTTCACCCAAGGTGGTGATGGGGAATAATGTGCGGGTTCAGAATAATGTATCGATATACGAAGGTGTGTTCTGTGAAGACGATGTATTCCTGGGGCCTTCTATGGTATTTACTAATGTGATCAACCCGCGCAGCGCAGTCAGTCGTAAACATGAATACCTTCCCACTTATGTAAGAAAAGGAGCTTCAATAGGCGCAAATGCAACGATTGTTTGCGGCAATGAAATAGGTGAGTACGCATTTATTGGTGCCGGTTCGGTGGTTACAAAACCAATTCCTCCTTACGCACTTGTTGTAGGAAATCCTGCCAGGCAGAAGGGCTGGATGAGTGAAAGGGGAAACAGGTTACAATTCAATGAAGAAGGGATGGCAATCTGTGAGGAAAGTGGAGAAAGTTATCTGTTAAACAAAAATTCTGTAAGAAAAATAAATAATCAATGAAAGACTTTGCCTTAATAGGGGCTGCAGGTTTTATTGCGCCCAGGCATTTTAGAGCGATCAGGGATACAGGAAATCAACTCGTTGCTGCTTTGGATAAATTTGATTCAGTAGGGATCATGGATAGTTTTTTTCCTAACTCGAGCTTTTTTGTGGAATTTGAAAGATTTGATCGCCACCTTGAAAAACTACATCGCAGTGGAAGTCCAATTGATTATCTATCTATATGTTCTCCAAATTATCTGCACGATTCCCATATTCGTTTCGGATTGCGTCACGGCGCAACTGTAATTTGTGAAAAGCCACTGGTACTAAATCCGTGGAATGTAGAAGCCCTGGACCAGATACAGAAGGAAACAGGAAACGAAGTTTTTAATATTCTGCAATTAAGATTGCATCCTGATATTATTGCATTAAAGAAAAAAGTGGAAGCTTCAGATCCTTCCAAAGTTTTTGATTTCGACCTTGCCTATATTACTTCAAGAGGCAATTGGTATTATACAAGCTGGAAAGGTGATTTAAATAAATCCGGCGGTATCGCCACCAACATTGGTATTCATTTTTTTGATATGCTGATTTGGATCTTTGGCGCTGTTAAGGAAAGCATTGTTCATGTGCATACACATGACAGAGCGGCTGGTCTTCTTCAATTGGAAAGAGCGCGCGTGAGGTGGTTTCTTAGTATTAATGAAGAAACACTTCCCGCTCAGGCAAAGGAAAAAGGCCAGAGAACGTTCAGGTCTATCACGATCGAAGGTGAAGAAATAGAATTCAGCGAAGGGTTTACAGACCTTCATACAAAAAGTTACCAGGCTATCCTGGAAGGAAAGGGTTTTAATCTCACCGAAGCTTTACCTTCCATTGAACTTGCCCATGCCATCAGAACAAATACGGCAGTGGGCTTAAAGGGCGATTATCATCCTTTGGTAAAAAAAGAAACTTCACCTCATCCCTTTGTTAGTAGAGGCAAAGAAAATATTACAAAAGCAGAAAATAGTTTTACAAAATAAACCTTTTCAATTACAATGAACTTTGACTACGTCAAAAAAATTGATCTGCCTAAGATACTTGACGAAAGAGGAAATCTTTCCTTTTTTGAAAATGATAATCAAATACCCTTTAAGATTTCAAGAGCATATTGGATTTACGATGTTCCAGGAGGTGAGGTCAGAGGTGGGCATGCTTACCATTCGCTTCAGGAGTTTATAATTGCTCTTTCTGGAGCATTTGATGTTGTACTAAATAATGGCCATGAAGAAAGAAGGTATACTTTAAATAGATCTTATTTTGGATTGTATGTACCTAAGATGATGTGGAGACACATGGAAAATTTTTCCACCAATTCTCTGGCATTAATAGTGGCAGACCAACCGTTTTCTGATGAAGAATATATAAGAGATTTTAGTCAATTTTCTAAATTACAAAATGCATCATCCAACAGTTTTTAATTGTAGTATATTATCAATTCCAAAAATAAAGAACAGAGCTGGTAATATTTCTCCTGTTCATAATTCAAAAGAAATACCTTTTGAGGTTCAAAGGATCTTTTATTTATACGATGTTCCTGGTGGTGAATCAAGAGGAGCTCATGCCCATAAAAACTGCCATCAATTCTTAATAGCTGCAAGTGGAAGTTTTGAAGTATTGCTGGATGATGGAAGTATTCAAAGGCTGGTTCAGTTGAATAGACCTAATATGGGGCTTCATATTCCTCCTTATATTTGGGCTTCAGAAATTAACTTTTCATCAGGATCGATCTGTCTTGTTTTAGCTTCTCAAAAATATTCAGCTGATGATTACATCAGGGACTATAATATATTCAAACAAATGCGAAATGATTATTCATCCACTGGCTGATGTTCATTCAGAAAATATTGGAGAAGGTACAACAGTTTGGCAATTTTCCATTGTTCTCGAAGGGGCGAAAATTGGTAAAAATTCGAACATTAATTGCCATTGCTTTATAGAAAACAACGTAGTAATTGGGGATAATGTGACTGTGAAAAGTGGAATATATATTTGGAATGGTGTTGTGATTGAAGATGATGTATTTTTGGGGCCTAATGTTGTTTTTACTAATGATTTGAGGCCAAGAA
Organism: Chitinophagales bacterium 33-2; assembly: GCA_002050435.1. Lineage (GTDB taxonomy): Bacteria > Bacteroidota > Bacteroidia > Chitinophagales > Chitinophagaceae > Flavisolibacter. Next base: position 6,547 of record MWYV01000051.1, read on the forward strand.
GCAAACAATATGTTCCAGTTCAATCTACAATTGTGCAAAAGGGAGCTTCAGTTGGTGCAAATTCAACTATTCTGGCAGGCATTTCCATTGGAAAATATTCTATGACCGGAATAGGGAGTGTGATAACCCGAAATGTTCCAGATTATGCACTCGTATATGGTAATCCTGCAAAAGTGAAAGGATGGGTAGATGAAAATGGGGAAGAACTAACATTAGAGCAACCAGATATTTGGGTTTCCAAGGGAGGTAGCAGATACCTTTATAATCCTTCAGGTTTACAGCCATTATGAATATACCTTTTCTTTCATTTAAGCAATCAAATGATTTAATTCAGGATCAAATTCTTGAAGCTTTCAAAAAAGTTTTCGACAGCCAATGGTATATATTAGGTGAAGCTTTAAAAGATTTTGAGAAGCAATATGCAGATTTTAATGGAGTTAATCATTGTGTTGGAGTAAGTAATGGTTTGGATGCACTGCACCTATCACTTAAAAGTCTTGGTATAGGGGAGGGTGATGAAGTGTTACTACCTTCTAATACTTATATTGCTACTGTGCTTGCTGTTTCTTTTGTTAAGGCAACTCCTGTTTTTGTGGAACCTGATAGGAACACATACAACATTTGCCCTAATAATATTAAAAAAGCCATAACCTCAAAAACAAAAGCAATCATTCCCGTTCATTTATATGGGCAATGCTGCCAGATGGATGAAATAATGGTGATTGCCAAAGAGAATAAATTACTTGTTATTGAGGATAATGCACAGGCGCAAGGATCTGCTTGCGGACCTGGCTTAAGCGGTAGCTTTGGAGATGTTAATGCAACGAGTTTTTACCCCGGCAAAAACCTTGGTGCTTTAGGAGATGCCGGAGCTATTACCACCAATGATGAAACAATAGCTTTGTCAATCAGGACTCTTCGCAATTATGGTTCTCAAAAAAAATACTTTAATCATGTTATCGGTCATAATATGAGATTAGATGAACTGCAGGCGGCATTTTTAAGCGTGAAATTGAAATATTTAAATCAATGGAATCTTGAAAGGCAACAATTAGCCGAAATATATAATGACACTTTAAAAGAAGTTGGTGATATTGTAACTCCTACTATTGCAAAAAATTGTACTCACGTGTTTCATTTATATGTAATCCGAACCAAATTAAGAGATGAACTTCAAAAATTTTTATCAGAAAAAGGTATAGGAACACTTATACATTATCCCGTTCCTCCCCACTTGCAGGAGGCATATCAACATCTTGGATATGAAAAAGGAAGTTTCACTGTAGCTGAAGAATTGGCAGACACTTGTTTAAGCTTACCTATATGGCCAGGAATGAAACCAGATCAAACCGTATTGGTTTCAAAGACAATTAAAGAGTTTTTTATTAGCCACTCCTAATGTTCAATGAAAGCCATTTCAGACTAGTGCAAATCAAAAGAGGACAAAGGTTTATTTAGTATATAATATCCAAGTGAATTTTTTTCGGACCACCTTCTTTACTTCATTATCTACCCTTACGAGCCTTGTCTGCGGATTGGTAACAACTAAATTCATTGCCGTTAATATAGGAGCAGCGGGCATTGCTTATACTGGGCAACTTGTAAATATTTCCGCTATAATAACACTTTTAGGTTCAGCAGCATGCACTAATGGTGTTGTAAAATACCTAGCTGAAAAACCGGATAAAGAATTTAGGAAACGAGTAATTCAGACCATTTTTAAAGTTTGTGCATTTTTATCTGTAGTTATAGGTATTGTACTTGCGATTTTCTCTGTTCAATTGTCACAAAAGGCATTTCTAGACAATACACAGTTTATAGTTTTTATTACGCTAGGCCTTGTTTTGTTTTTTTCAATTCAAAATGTTTTATTTTACTCTATACTTAACGGAATTGGTGAAATAAAAACCCTTTCCTATCTGGGAATAGTTACAGCCATAATTAATACTTTTTTTGTTATATTCTTAGGAACAGTTTGGGGCCTTACAGGAGTATTAATTTCTGCGAGCTTTACCAGTATAACAACATGGGGAATTGGTTATTTTATTATCAAGCGTAAACATTTTTATCCAAATTTTTTACAATCACCTCTAGATAGGAATGTATTAAAGCTTCTTTCTACATTTACGATCATGAATTTGGTTTCAGGAATTTTAGTTCCTGCTGTTCAGATTTTCATACGTTCTAAACTTATTTATAATATAAATATAAATGAAGCAGGGTTATGGCAGGCTGCTACGCGCATCAGTGACTATTACATCAATTTTTTGTATTCTGTTTTAAGTGTATATTTTCTACCGAAGCTTTCTTCCATTCATGAAATAAAATTATTACGAAGAGAAATTATATTGGGTTATGCGAGAATCCTTCCCATGGTTCTAATAATAACAGGTATTGTTTGGATTTTAAGAGACTTAATTATTTCTGTTGTATTAACGGAAGAGTTTCGAGGTATGCTGCCAATTCTAAAATTATACCTCATTGGTGATGTAATAAAAATATGTTCCTGGATACTTGCATTTTTATTATGGGCTAAGGCAATGATGAGAGCTTACATAATTTCTGAGTTGAGCTTTACAATTCTTTCTGTCATATTAAATGTTTACTTTATAAATGAATATGGTGCAATTGGTACTGGATGGGCTTATATTATTTCTTATAGTTATTATTT
>MWYV01000056.1 GCA_002050435.1 Chitinophagales bacterium 33-2
AAAAAGACTGGGTGTAACAGCGGTGACTGGCGAAGATGAAAAATTAATGGGGATTATTACAGATGGTGATATCAGGCGTATGCTTGAGAAAAGTGATACGATCCGAAACATCCTGGCAAGGGATATTCTCACACCAGATCCCAAAACGATTGCACCGGATGAAATGGCAGTGGCTGCGCTGGATATGATGAGAAGCAATGAAATCACACAACTTGTAGTTGCGGAAGAAGGAAAATATCTAGGTATCATACATTTACACGACCTGGTAAAAGAAGGACTGATTTAATATGAATGAAGAAACGCAACCACGCAACAATATATACGTAGCCATTATGGCCGGGGGAATCGGCAGTCGCTTCTGGCCATTAAGCCGCGTGAATTATCCCAAACAATTCCTTGATATCCTTGGCACAGGTAAGTCGCTCATCCAGCATACGTTTGAAAGATTTAAAACGCTGGTTCCGCTTGAAAATATTTATGTGATCACGGCAAATGAATACATGAATATTGTTGAAGAACAGCTGCCTGCCATTCCAAAGGAAAATATCCTGGGTGAACCATTTAGAAAAAACACAGCGCCTTGTATCGCTTATATTAATTTTAAACTACACCAGATTGATCCGGAGGGTTCACTCATCGTGGCGCCAGCTGATCACCTGATTTTACAGGAAGAAAAATTTCTTGGTATCTGTAAAGAGGCGCTTTCTTTTGTTAATCATTTTAATGCACTGGTTACAATTGGCATTCAGCCAACTTATCCGAATACCGGATATGGTTACATTCAACACGATTCGATGGAAGCAACTCCGTCGGTTTTTAAAGTAAAAACGTTTACCGAAAAGCCAAACAAAGAACTTGCAGAAACTTTTATTGCCAGTGGCGATTTTTTATGGAACTCGGGAATTTTCGTATGGCAATTAAAACGAGGCATCTGTGCATTCCAGAAACACATGCCCGAGATGTATGAACTTTTTGTGAGTGAAGAAGAAAAATTCAATACGCCGGAAGAAAAAAATGCAATTGAGACCATTTACCCGCAGTGCAGTAATATTTCGATCGATTTTGGTGTGATGGAAAAAGCAGATAATGTTTATGTGATACCGGCTTCCTTCGGTTGGAGCGACCTTGGCACCTGGAACAGCGCCTGGGAAAACATGGAAAAGGATTACCTTGAAAATGCAGTTGCAGGAAACAATGTGATTGTTTTTGATTCCTCAAAAAATGTGATCAATGTTCCGGAAGATAAACTTGTGGTGGTGCAGGGAATGGAAGATTACATCATTGCTGATACAAAGGATGTTTTGCTGATCTGCAGGAAAGATAAGGAGCAGGATATTAAAGAATATGTGTCTGAAGTAAAGCGAAACAAGGGAGAAAAATTCCTGTAGCTGTTTTTATGCTTAGTGATGAACGCTGATTTCAACATCGAGAACAATACGTGTTTGGTAACTTAGACCTCATAATGCATTCTCATGAACTTCAATAATATACTGTTCCTGGATATTGAAACCGTTTCACAATATCCCTCGTATGAACAACTCCCGGAAGACTGGAAAGAGTTCTGGGATTTTAAAGCGGGTTTAATAAACAGAAACAAAGTAGAAGAAACAAATGCTTCTGCTTATCCGAGGTCCAGTATTTATGCAGAGTTTGGAAAGATCATCTGCATTTCCTGTGGCTACCTGCAGGGAAATAAGGAAGATAGAAAACTCGTGATCAAATCTTTTTCCGGACATGATGAAGTGGTTTTGCTGAAACAGTTTGCAGAAATGATGTCCAAGTGGAATTATGATGCAGAAAAGTTTTTGTGCGCGCATAACGGAAAAGAATTTGATTACCCTTACATCTGCAGGCGAATGATCATTAATGGAATTGAAATTCCGGAATTACTGAAGATCGCAGGAAGAAAACCCTGGGAAGTCCGGCATCTTGATACACTGGAACTTTGGAAGTTCGGTGATTACAAAAGCTATACAAGCCTTAAATTACTGGCAAAAATATTAGGCATTCCTTCTCCTAAAGATGATATTGACGGCAGCATGGTGAATCATGTGTACTGGGATGAAAAAAACCTGGAGCGCATAGTTGAATATTGTCAGAAAGATGTCGTTACGCTTTCACAGGTTTTTTTGCGTTTCCATTGCCAGCCATTAATTCAAAATCAAAACATATCCATAAAAAATGTCGGGTAGAATTAATTATAGTTCAGGTGCGCCCTGGGAAGCTATTGTAGGTTATAGCCGTGCCGTAAGAGCAGGTAATGTAATTGAAGTAAGTGGAACCGTTGCATCGGATGAAAATGGAGCGGTTACCGGTGAAGCAGATGCATACCTGCAAACAAAATATATTCTTGAAAAAATAAAAGCTGTTTTAGAAAAAGCGGGAGCGGAAATGCGGCATGTTGTACGAACAAGAATTTTTGTTACAGACATCAGGTTTTTTGATGCAGTGGCAAAAGCACACGTGGAGGTTTTTAAAGAAATTTTGCCATGTACTTCTCTTTATCAAGTCGCGGCACTTGTCAGTAAGGCATACCTGGTGGAAATTGAAGCCACTGCAATATTGGAGGATCTTCCGTTAAATTAAAACATACCCTTAGCTATTTATCATCATTAATTCACAACATTGAACCCAGTAATTGATTCAAAATTACCCCATGCAGGCACAACTATTTTTACGGTAATGAGTGCCCTTGCATCCGAACACAAAGCCATCAACCTTGGGCAGGGATTTCCTGATTATCCCATGAGTGAAGCCTTGGTGGAAAGTGTGCACCAGGCAATGAAAGAGGGACACAATCAATATGTGCATATGAATGGCTTTCTGCCTTTAAGGGAAGCCCTCGCAGAGAAGGTCAGCTTCCTTTATGGCAGTGAAATTCATCCCGAAAATGAAATTACAATTACGCCCGGCGGTACCTATGCGCTCTATACTGCACTTACCACCATTTTGCAACCAGGTGATGAGGTGATTGTGTTTGAACCAGCTTACGATAGTTATATTCCGGCGATTGAATTGAATGGAGCCAAAGCGATCACTATTGAATTAAAGTTTCCCGATTATTCTATTGACTGGGAAAAGGTGAAGAGTAGTGTCAATGAAAATACTAAAGCAATCATGATCAATTCGCCTCATAATCCTACCGGGAGTGTGTTGTCGGAAAAAGATATTATGACTTTGAAAGGTATCGTGCACGATACCCGAATTTTTATCATCAGTGATGAAGTGTATGAACACCTGATCTTTGATGGAAAGCAGCATGAAAGTATTTTAAAATATCCGGAATTATTGAACCGGAGCATCGTATGCTTTTCCTTCGGAAAAGTGTATAACTGTACCGGCTGGAAACTGGGCTATTGTATTGCGCCGGGATGGATCATGAGCGAGTTCAGAAAAATTCATCAGTTCAACAGTTTTACCTGCGATACACCAAAGCAGGTAGCACTTGCAGATTTTTTAAAAAACAGGGACCAATACCTGGAACTTGGTAATCAATTACAACAGAAACGTGATTATTTTAAATCGCTGATGGCTGCAACAAAATTTCGTCCCCTACCTAGTTTTGGAAGTTATTTCCAGATCTATTCCTATGGTCATCTCTCAGAAGAAAATGAAAAGGATTTCGCAGTCAGGCTTACAAAAAAAGCAGGTGTTGCTACCATCCCGGTTTCTGCATTTTACAGGGAAGCAACCAATAATAAAGTGTTGAGGTTTTGTTTTTCAAAACAAAATAAAACACTGGAAGCTGCGGCAGAAAGACTGGCGAAATTCAGTTGAATGTATATAAATCTTAAAACTGAACGTCTTTTTTATAAAACCCATCTCCCCAGATGATAAATATTTTATAGTTACACTGACAAACACAGAGAGTTGGTTGAAGTTTATTGGTGATAAAAATATCAGAACCAATACGGACGTAGAAAATTACATTCTAAAAATTCTCTCTAATCAAAAATTCTTTTACAGCGTTATCAGGATCAAAGAAACAAACCAACCGATTGGAATCATCACTTTACTGAACAGGAAAAATTAAAAATATCCTGACATTGGATTTGCTATGCTATCTAAAATTCAAAAACAAGGATTTGCATTTGAAGCCTGCAAGACATATTTGGATGTAATCATCAGTAATAAAAAAAATCTAAAAATATAGGCCTGACAATGATAGAAAATACAAATTCAATAAAATTATTACAACGGCTTGGTTTGGAATTTATGGAAACCCAAACTAAAGATGAACAGCAGTTATCTGTTTATTCAATAAACATAAAACTCTAATACCTGAGTAGTTGGAAATTATATTTCCTGGTATTTAAGTTTTCCTCTGATTGTTCCCAATAAGTAAATTTTATCTATGAAATTGATTGTCGGGGCTGTATTTCCAATTTACAACCCCAGTTGTGCTGATATTTCCAGCATCCTGTCCAATGGTTTTTTGGCGGCCAGTCTTAGGTCTTCATCCATAATAATCTCTGGCTGTTCATACTCCATACAGAGGTAAACTTTTTCCAGTGTATTTCTTTTCATGTGCGGACAATCATTACAGGCACAATGATTATCAGGCGGCGCAGGGATAAAAGTTTTCCCGGGCGCCTGTTTCACCATCTGGTGCAGAATGCCTGCTTCCGTAGCCACTATAAATTCCTGGTGCGGGGTATTTTTGGTATAAGCGATCAATTGAGTGGTGGATCCTATAAAATCGGAAATTTTTAAAACAGGTTCCTCACATTCAGGGTGGGAGATGAGTTTGGCATTGGGATGCCGCATTTTTAATTTGGTGATTTTTTGCACACTGAATATTTCATGAACCATACAGGCACCATTCCATAATAGCATATCTCTACCTGTAACTTTATTTACCCAGGCACCCAGGTTTTTATCCGGAGCAAAGATGATCTTCTGATCTGCCGGCAGGCTATCCACAATTGCCTTTGCATTGGATGAGGTACAGATGATATCACTCAGGGCTTTGATACCTGCGCTGCAGTTGATGTAAGAAATCACGATATGATCAGGGTGTTGTTCCCGGAATTTTTTAAATAAGGGCGGCGGACAACTTTCGCTCAGAGAGCAACCTGCCTTTAAATCGGGTATAACCACCTTTTTAGACGGATTAAGGATCTTTGCACCTTCGGCCATAAAATGTACGCCAGCGAATACGATCATGTCAGCATCAGTCTTAACAGCCTTCTGGGCCAGTCCTAACGAATCCCCAATATAATCCGCTATATCCTGGATGTCAGGTTCCTGGTAAAGGTGTGCAAGAATTATGGCGTTCTTTTCTTTTTTCAGTCTTTCTATTTCTGCAAACAGGTCAAGCGATGGATCAATGTCGGCATCATAAAATCCTTTTTCTTCAATATCGTTTGTAGTAATCAACATTTCCTTAACCATATAATAATATATAATAGTCTATTTTTTTAAATAAAGTCTATTACTATTAGGACTGTGAATTGGGGGAGAAATAATTATTTTAAAATTTGGTAAAGACAGTCCACCTGCTTTATCAACATATCCACAGACATAATACACAGTAAAGTTATTGAAGGCAAAGCAATTCAGGTTGATATTAACACTGCTGTGAATTACTAGAGCGGTATAAAATCCGATCAGTATGAGATTTTTTCTGTGTGAATTAGACCGGGATAACACAGGGTTAACCAACAATTTTTTTCAGACATTGCTTCCAAATCAAATTGCCATCTAACAGTACACGTTCCATAACACAGTTCCACAAGGGTTATTCACATCAAAAAAGGGATATCAACAGATAAAAGATCCCCCACCCGGCCAGCAGGTCGATTAATTATAAAAATTTCATGCCCGAAGTTTTATTGTTCATATATAAATCAATTCAGCTTTCAGAACTGCTGGTATATATATATATTATGTAAGAAAATGTAGAGGGGCTTACTCAGGTGAAAAAAATTAAAAAGGATGGCAGAGAAGTTTTGATTTAGTGTAAGGGCTTCAATAATTTTAAACTTCAAAATCAGGTTATGAAGATATTAAAAGGAATAAAGCTTTTCGCCCTCCTCCTGTGCACCCATTTAAGTTTTGCGGATGAAGGCATGTGGCTGCCGCAGTTGCTTGGTCAGCTGAATGAAAAGCAGATGATGCAAATGGGCATGAAGATCAGCGCTGCCGACATCTACAGCATCAATAAAGGAAGCTTGAAAGATGCCATAGTAAGCTTTGGTGGGTTTTGTACCGGTGAAGTAATATCAGATAAATCACTGATACTTACCAATCACCATTGCGGATTTGATGCCATCCAGGATCACTCCACCGTTGAAAGAAATTATTTAAGAGATGGTTTCTGGGCACGCAACCATGGAGAGGAAATACCCAACCAGGGTTTGTTTGTCACTTTTATTGTAAGCATCCATGATGTTACCAGCCAGGTATTAAAAACTGTGGCCACCGGAATTTCCGAGATGGAAAGGCAATCGGCTGTTGATAAAAACATTGCGGTATTGAGGCAGAACTTTAAAAGGGAAGCACACCAGGATATTTTGGTGCGCCCATTTTTTGAAGGCAACCAATACTTTCTTTTTGTTACTGAAACTTTCCGCGATGTAAGGCTGGTGGGAGCGCCTCCATCTTCGATAGGAAATTTTGGAAAGGATACTGATAACTGGATGTGGCCCAGACATACAGGCGATTTTTCTCTTTTCAGGATCTATGCGGGAAAAGACAACAAGCCAGCAGCTTATTCAACAGAAAATGTACCGTATAAGCCAAAAAAATCGTTATCAGTTTCACTGGATGGTGTTGCTGAAAATGATTTTACAATGGTCTTTGGTTTTCCGGGACGCACGATGCAGTATTTACCTGCTGTTGCGGTTGAGCAGATCATCAGGCTGAATGATCCGGTTAAGATCGGCATAAGGGAAAAGGCATTGAACGTTATTGATGGATATATGCGTGCCGATGAAGCCACCAGGATTCAGTATGCTTCCAAATATGCTTCTATTCAGAACGCATATAAAAAATGGCAGGGTGAGATCCTGGGTATGGAAAGAACAAAGGGTCTTGAAAAGAAAAGGGCGCGTGATTCTGTTTTCCAGGCCAGGGTAAATGCCAATCCCGCCTGGAAAATGAAATGGGGACAGGTTCTCCCAGAACTTGAAGCGCTTTACCGAAAATTTGCACCTTATTCCCTTTCAAGAGATTACCAGTCAGAGGTCATCGGAAGGGTTGAATTGTTTTCCATTGCTAACCAGTTGAACACGCTGATCGCTGCAAGGGAAAATAATGGTGAAGCAGGATTTCAAAAAGCCCTCCCTGTAGTTAAGGAAAGGCTTAACATGATCTATAAGGATTATCATCCGGAGGTGGATAAGCAGGTATTTGCTGCTTTGATGGAAACGTATGTGAACAGCCAGGAAAAATCCATGCTGGCACCGGAACTCATGGCCTGGGTGGATATCGCAGGTATGGACTATCAAAAATTAGCAGACAGGATCTATAATTCCACAGATCTGGACAACGGGCAACTCATATTATCCCAACTGGAAAAAGACCCTGGGGCCTTACTGGAAAATCACCGGAGTGACAAGGCAAACGAGCTTTTCCTGAAGATCAACAGCGCTTATTCAAAAGAAGTTGCTTCCAAATTAAACGGGATGCAATCCACCATTAATACAATGCTGCGTACCTATATGCAGGCACAGATGGAAGTTTTTAAGGAAAAAACATTTTACCCCGATGCCAACAGTACACTCAGGGTAACTTATGGAAAAGTAAAAGGTTATGAACCCAGGAATGCCGTTCAATATGCACATACCACCTATTTGGAAGGGGTGATGGAAAAATATGTTCCGGGAGATTACGAGTTCGATCTTCCTCCTAAACTGGTGGAACTTTACAATTCGAAAGATTATGGAAAGTATGGTGATTCGGGTAAGATGCCTGTTTGTTTTATTGGTACTAATCATACCACGGGAGGAAATTCAGGAAGCCCTGCACTTGATGCTCATGGCAATCTTGTAGGGCTCAACTTCGACAGGGTTTGGGAAGGAACCATGAGCGACCTGAATTACGATCCATCCATTTGCCGCAACATCATGGTGGATATCCGGTATATTTTATTTATAGTAGATAAATTCGCCGGCGCTTCGAACCTGATCGCCGAAATGAAGCTGGTGCACCCTAAATCAAAGAGATAGAAATTCCCCGTTACAGAACGGCTAAAACCCTTGAAATTTAAAGGTTTCAGGGGTTTTTCCACATTTGTGGAAACCACTAATTACCCCTATTTTTGCCATCGTTTTTAAATCGAACACCACTGTTATGTCAATTATCCAGAAAATTCAGGAGAAGTACGCAAAGCTCATGGCCTTCATCATTGCGATCGCCCTGATCATCTTCGTAATTATGTTAGCATTTGAAAATGGGGGCAGCCTGTTTTCAGGAAGTGATTCAGAAGTTGGTGAAGTAAATGGAACCCCGCTGGATTACCAGCAGTTTGCTGCCAGGGTTGCCAATGTTGAAAGATATCAGCAGGAACAGGGAAACCCGGTGAATGATGCTTCCCGCCAGCAGATCATCCAAAGCGTATGGGATCAGCAGGTTAATGATGTGGTACTGAACGAAGAGTACAAAAAACTTGGACTCACCGTCAGCGAAAAGGAATTGAGAGATATTCTTTATGGCAACAATCCTCCGCAGGATCTGCGCCAGCAATTTACTGATCCAAATACAGGGCAATACAATGCAGTACAGGCACAACAATAT
>MWYV01000036.1 GCA_002050435.1 Chitinophagales bacterium 33-2
GACGTGCGGATGATCAATGCATCAGGATTTTCAGCCATTACTCTTCTTTCGCCTTCCAGTTTCGTTTTACCATAAACATTTTGTGGGCCTGTAGCATCCGTTATTTTAAATGGGGAAGTGGACTGCCCGTTAAAAACATAATCTGTTGAGATGTGTATGAGTTTGCAATGATGCTTTTTACATTGTCCTGCAATCAAACCTGGTGTGGTGGCATTGATCATCATTGCCAGTTCGCTTTCCTCTTCTGCCTTGTCAACGGCCGTGTAGGCCGCGCAATTAATGAAATACTGTGGCTGATGTAAGATAAAAAGGTCTTCAAGAGTAGATGGTTGATCCAGCGCAAAAGCCTGCCTGTCCAAAAAAACAAATTCATGCTCCTGGTATTTAGTAACCAGGTCTTTCAGTTCTGATCCAAGCTGGCCGTTGCTGCCTGTTACAAGGATCTTCATTCGTTGATTTGAAAATTATTGAACCATTGCAAAAAACCTGGAAGAGCAATATCTTTTTCAGATACAATTTCTTTTCCTACGGGGATCTTCCAGTCTATTTCCAAAGAAGGATCATTATAAATAATCCCGCCTTCACTGGCTTTATTATAAAACTGGTCGCATTTATACAGCACTACAGCTGTTTCACTCAATACAGAAAATCCGTGTGCAAAGCCATGAGGGATCAGCAACTGCTTACGGTTTTCAGCTGTTAGTTCAATTGTGTAATGTTTTCCAAATGTGGGTGAACCTTTGCGGATATCTACCGCCACATCCAGGATGGATCCCTGCAGAACTCTTACGAGTTTTGTCTGGGCATGAGGATGTAATTGGTAGTGCAAGCCTCGGATCACACCGTAGGATGATTTGCTTTGATTGTCCTGCACAAATGTTATATCAACACCCTCAGCGGCCAATGCATTTGCATTATAGGCTTCAAAAAAATAGCCCCTGCTGTCTTCAAAAACCGCAGGTTCAAAAACCAGGAGTCCGTTTATAAATGTTGATGAAAAAGGCATATTAAAAACTCCAGTAGTTACGGCTGTTTAATTTTCCGCGGTAAATTCCTTTAAGATCGGCTATGATGGCATTTGGCTTGGTGATGGAAGCAAAATAGGCGTCATCAAGATCAGCATAAGGTTCATGACAAACCGTTACAATAACTGCGTCATAATCTTTTCCTGTTTCTGAAGCCAGGCCAAATCCATATTCATGTTCGAGTTCTTCGCTGCTGGCATGAGGGTCCACCACATCCACATTCAGGAAAAATTCCTTAAGCTCTCTCACAACATCTGCCACTTTGGAATTGCGGATGTCACTCACATTTTCTTTGAATGTTGCACCCATCACCAGTACCCTTGATGATTTTACATCAGATACATTGCTGATGATATGGCGCACCACTTTTCTTGCTACGTAATTGGCCATGTTATCATTGATATACCGGCCTGCAAGGATAACTCTAGATGTATAGCCCAATTCACTTGCCTTGTAGGTGAGGTAATAAGGATCCACACCAATGCAATGACCGCCTACCAGGCCAGGACTGAACTTTAAGAAATTCCATTTTGTTCCTGCTGCCTCCAGCACTTCAAAAGTATTGATCCCCATTTTATCAAAGATGATGGAGAGTTCATTCATCAGTGCAATGTTCAGATCGCGCTGGGTATTCTCAATGATCTTTGCAGCTTCTGCCACTTTGATTGATGATGCTTTGTGCACACCTGCGGTCACTACAAGTTCATATACTTTGGCAATGGTTTCCAGGGATGTTGCATCACAACCGGAAACTACTTTTATAATAGTGGCCAGTGTATGCTTTTTATCGCCCGGGTTGATTCTTTCAGGAGAATAACCGGTTTTAAAATCAGCAATATTTTTAAGTCCTGATATTTTTTCTATGATCGGAAGGCAATCCTCTTCGGTACATCCGGGATAAACGGTGGATTCAAAAACAACATAGTCACCTTTCTTGATCACCTTACCAATGGTTTCAGAAGCTTTTTTTATTGGCACCAGGTCGGGAACGTTATGTTCATCAACAGGTGTTGGTACAGCCACTACAAAAAACTTTGCTTTTTTCAATTCATCCAGCGAGTTGGTGAATGTGATATCGGTTCCTTCAAACGCTTCTTTACCCAGTTCCTTGCTAGGGTCAATTCCCTGCTTCATCTGCTCGATGCGTTTTGCATTGATGTCGAAACCGATAACCGAAATTTTCTTTGCAAATTCAAGTGCAATGGGCAATCCCACATAACCTAGCCCAATGACGGCCAGCTTTTCCTTTTTATCAACTAAATCCTGGTACATAATAGTGGTTTGGACGGCTGCAAATATAGTGGAATCCCTTAATGATAAGAAAGCTATAGAGAGCTTGTAACACTAATAAAAGCCCCCTGGCAAAGGAATGCTATAAAAAGAATTGTCAAGAAGCATGCTTCACAATTATTTCATACTTACAAATTCCTTTGGCTGCCTGGACCACTCTTCAGATGAAAGTGTTTTAAAATAATCGTAGGTTTTCGCCAAACCTTCCCTGCGCCCGACCTTTGGTTCCCAGTCAAGCAAAGCCCTTGCCTTGCTAATATCTGGCTTCCTTTGTTTAGGGTCATCGGCCGGTAAAGGCTTATAAACAATCTTTACTTTGTTCCCGGTAAGTGCGAGTACTTCTTCTGCAAAATCTTTGAGCGATATTTCATCAGGATTACCCACGTTCACAGGTAAATGATAATCGCTTAAAAGTAACCTGTAAATACCTTCCACCAGGTCATCAACATAGCAAAATGACCGGGTTTGAGCGCCATCACCAAAAACGGTTAGGTCTTCACCTCTCAGCGCCTGGCCGATAAAGGCAGGAAGTGCTCTTCCATCATTGAGGCGCATTCGGGGACCGTAAGTATTGAAGATGCGGATGATGCGGGTTTCAAGACCATGGAAATTATGGTAAGCCATGGTGATCGATTCAAGGTAACGTTTGGCTTCATCATAAACTCCGCGCGGGCCAACAGGGTTAACATTACCCCAGTATTCTTCTGGTTGCGGATGCACCAACGGATCGCCATAAACTTCGCTTGTGGAAGCTACCAGGATCCTGGCATTTTTTTCCTTGGCAAGACCAAGACAATTATGCGTTCCCATTGCACCTACTTTAAGTGTCTGAATAGGAATTTTCAGATAATCAATCGGACTTGCAGGAGAAGCAAAATGAAGGATATAATCCAGTTCACCCGGGATGTGAATGAACCTGGTGATGTCATGATGATAGAATTCGAACTGTTTTAATTTAAAAAGGTGTTCAATGTTGCGCATATCACCTGTGATCAGGTTATCCATTGCAATCACATGGTATCCTTCTTTTATGAACCGGTCGCAAAGGTGAGATCCAAGAAATCCTGCACCACCAGTTATTAAAATTCTTTTCATTAAACCAGTTTAGGTTGTTTGACAAGCGGACGACCAATGCTTTCGTAATGAAAACCCTTCTTTTCCATTACCTGAACATCATAAACATTTCTGCCGTCAAAGATCACAGGATCTTTCATCATGGAAAGCAGTTTATCAAAATCAGGTGTGCGGAATTCATTCCACTCTGTAGCTACTACCAACGCATCGGCATTCTCCAGGCAGTCGTATTGAAGTTCTGCATAATTTAGTTTATCGCCCAGCAGATTCTTTACATTTTCCATAGCCTCAGGATCAAATGCACATACAGTGGCCCCTTCATTCAACAGCGACTGAATGATCTCTAAAGCCGGAGCTTCCCTGATGTCATCTGTATTTGGTTTGAATGCAAGACCCCAGAAAGCAAAATGCTTTCCTTTAAGGTCGTTATTGTAATAGCGTTTGATCTTGGACACCAGGTGCAGCTTTTGCTTTTCATTTACTTCGATAACCGCATCCAAAATCCTGAATTCATATTTAACTTCTTTGGCAGAATGCATCAGTGCCTTTACGTCTTTAGGGAAACAGCTGCCGCCGTAACCGATACCAGGAAATAAAAACCTTTTTCCAATACGATCATCGCTTCCAATCCCTTTGCGCACCATGTCAACATCGGCGCCCAATTTCTCACACATCTGCGCGATCTCATTCATAAAAGAGATCTTAACCGCAAGAAATGCGTTGGCTGCATATTTGGTAAGTTCGGCTGAACGTTCGTCCATAAAAACCAGCGGATTACCCTGCCTTACATAAGGACCATACAATTCTGTAAGTACTTCTTTGGCCCTGTCGGAAGTGGTACCGATCACAATACGATCCGGCTTCATGAAATCATCAACTGCAACACCCTCTCTCAAAAATTCGGGATTGGATACCACATCAAATTCACCATCATAATTCGCTGCAATGGCTTCGTGCACTTTTTCTGCCGTACCAACAGGAACGGTGCTTTTATCAACAATGATCTTATAATCTGATAACAGTTTTCCAATTTCACTTGCAACACCCAGTACATACCTTAGGTCTGCCGATCCGTCTTCACCCGGAGGTGTGGGCAGAGCAAGAAAAATGATCTCAGCTTCCTCAATACCTTCCTTGAGTGAAGTAGTAAAAGATATACGTTCTTCTTTTAAATTCCTTTCAAAAAGCTTTTCAAGTCCGGGTTCATATATCGTAACCTTTCCATTGCGAAGTTTATTGATTTTTTTTTCATCGATGTCCACACAAATAACATGATTGCCGGTTTCGGCCAGGCAGGTGCCTGTAACCAATCCAACATAACCAGTGCCAATAACTGCAATTTTCATAAAGTATGATTAGGGGTTTATAAATTCCAGAACTTTTGAAGTGATATGATTCAATTGGTCTTCTTCCATTTCAGTATGGATAGGAAGAGAGATCACCCTTTCTGTTAACCAGTCTGTAACAGGCAGATTTGTTGAGGCAGATGCATAGGCATCAAACATCTTTTGCCTGTGGGCAGGTACGGGATAATAAATCATCGAGGGTATATTATGGCTTGCAAGATACTCCTGCATTTTGTTTCTGTCAATACCTTCAAGAATTAAAGTATATTGATGGAATACATGCCTGGAATTGGAGGCCCGGAAGGGAACCCTGATGGCATCCTGTTGGGCAAAGGCCTTATCATAGGCTTCAGCAACGGCACGTCTTGAATTAATATACTGATCCAGATACCTGAGTTTTATTTCTAATATTACAGCCTGTAAGGTATCCAGCCTGCTGTTAACACCCACTACATCATGGTAATAACGTCGGCTTTGACCATGATTGGCCACCATTTTTAACTTGTCGGCCAATGCATCATCATTGGTCATAATGGCACCCCCATCCCCATATCCGCCCAGGTTTTTAGAAGGGAAAAATGAAGTGGTACCAATGGTGCCTATCGCACCGGTTTTTGTCATTGAACCATCTGAAAAATGATAATCACACCCAATTGCCTGAGCGTTGTCTTCGATTACAAACAAATTATGGGCCATGGCAATCTCCATGATGGCTTCCATGTTCGCTGCCTGTCCATACAAATGAACGGGTACAATGGCTTTTGTTTTTGGTGTAATGGCTTTCCGTATGGCTTCAGGCTCGATACAAAATGTTTTAGGATCCACATCCACAAAAACAGGTTTCAATTTTAAAAGTGCTATGACCTCGGTAGTGGCAATATAAGTAAAAGAGGGTGTGATGACCTCATCGCCGGGCTGGAGATCAAGCGCCATCATGGCAATCTGCAGGGCATCGGTACCATTAGCACAAGGAATTACATGTTTAGATTGATTGTACACAGCCAGTGATTCGGCAAAACGCTGTACCTGCGGACCATTAATAAATGCAGTGTTTTCAAGAACTTCATTAATGGCCGTATGAATCTCATCACGGATCTTTTGATACTGGAATTTCAGATCAACCATTTGTATGGCACGCATAATATATGTTTTAACCCTGGTTTGTTTGGGCGTGCAAAAATAGGAATAATGCTGTGGCTAACTAACAAGTTTTAGATTTGCCATCCACAAACTTCTTTTTTGGTCTTTTTCTATAACATAGGTATTTGGTTGTATGTCCTGGGCATCAGGATCGCTTCTTTATGGAATCCCAAAGCCCGTAAATGGCTTTCTGGCAGGAAGCATCTTTTCAGGGACCTGGAAAAGGAACGTTTGCCACAATACAGATTAATCTGGATGCATTGTGCTTCCGCAGGTGAGTTTGAACAGGGAAAACCTATTCTGGAACAACTTAAGTCCCGGTACCCGGCACATAAAATTCTGGTGAGCTTTTTTTCACCTTCAGGTTATGCTGTAGCTAAAAATGATGCGCATGCAGATATCATTAGTTATATCCCCATAGATACGGCCAACAATGCAAAAAAGTTTATCAGGCTTGTCCAACCTGAAATTGCCTTTTTTATTAAATACGAATTCTGGTATCACCTGATCAGGCAGGCAAATAAAAAAAAAATTCCCATCCTGCTGGCATCGGCGGTATTCCGGCAAGACCAGGTATTTTTCAGGCCTTATGGAAAAACTTTTAAAAATATGCTTTCCCGCTTCACGCAACTTTTTGTACAGGATACTGCTTCACTTGATCTTTTAAACGAAAATGGAATCAGGCATGCGCAGGTCAGTGGCGATACGCGTTTTGACCGTGTGTCATCGCTTGTTGCTTCACCGGTTGCCCTTCCGCTGATCGAAACATTCGCCAATGGCCAACCGTTGCTGGTGGCAGGAAGTACATGGATGGATGATGAAAAATTACTGGCGAAAATAAATGGCTTGCATCATGATTTTAAATTGATCATTGCACCACATGAGATCCATGAAGCACATATTAAACAGATCGAAAAACTTTTTAAGGGTGCGGTAAAATATTCTCTGGCTAAAAGGATCGCAGCTGAAGAAAATCAACTCAAAGGAATGTGGGCGGGCGTTAATAATGAGGAGCAGTTAGCACTTCAAAAACAGCTTCAGAATGCAAGGGTGTTGATCATTGATAACGTGGGTATGTTGTCGAAGCTTTATTATTATGCAACTGTTACTTATGTGGGGGGCGGTTTTACAAAAGACGGCATACATAATGTACTGGAACCGGCTGCTTTTGGAAAGCCGGTTTGTTTCGGTCCAAATTATCAGAAATATCGTGAAGCGATCGAGCTGATTGAAACCGGTGGAGGGTTCAGTATAAAGGATGCAGCATCGATGGAAAATTTGTTGGCAAAATTAAAAGAAGGTCACCTGCAGCGCGCAGCAAAAGCAGCAAAAGATTATATCAGCGATAACGAGGGAGCTACAGAAAAGATCCTGCATTATATTCAGGAAAACCGCCTTCTCACCAGCTGGTAAAAATGTTTTACAGTTTCACTATTATCAGACCATCCCAATTTTAATTTTAATTCCCTGCTCATCCAGTATTCAGCTTCGGAAAAAATATTAAAGGCATTTATGGTTTTTATGCTTCTTTCATACATGGCTTCATCGCCCCGAAATAATTCATTTACAAAATGAAACCTGTCGTTAATACCGATCCCTTTGCGTAAATCTTTAATCGGACTTTCTTTAAGCTTTGAACCCAGTTCTATTTTTTCTTCCTTTAGCCGGTCATTGATACTTTCCTGGACATCGGTGATCAGTTCATGCACTTCTTTGTTCTGATGCTGGATCAGTGTGGGCGCTTCATCCGTAGTTTCCCAGGCAGAAAAAATACTTGACTGAGCTGGCGTATGGTCTTTTCTGACTGCATGCTTATCGTCAACAGAAGGCTTTTTTAAAATATAGGGTTGAGGTGCGTATTCATTCCCGGGCTGGGCTTCCATACTTGCCATGTCCGCAATGGAAGAAGTAAGTTCATGTATCGGTTCTTCTTTTTCAATATACGCAATGGCTTCAACCGGCAATTCTTCCATTGTACCACGTTTCACTTCTTCAGCGAAACTGAAATTTACAGGCATGGTAACTGCCACTTTTGATGTACCTAGCTGAGATTTATCCTGGAGCGTTCCCAGTAGTTCAGCATGAAGCAATTGAACTGTAGCTAACAATTGCGGCGCAGTGGCATCCTGCTCTTTTTGCTGGAACAACTTGTCGATTAACGCCTGATATCTTTCCATGGTTTATGGTACTTTCGCTTTTTAACGGTAGGAATTGAAGACTTATTTCAAATCAGATCTCACAAATTTACTAATTGATCTCAAATTATATTACAAGCCATAAAATATCTGATGTTTATCGAACCAAACATAAAGGGAGAACGACGCGGGTGGATCGAAGTCATCTGCGGTTCGATGTTCTCAGGAAAAACCGAAGAATTGATTCGCAGGCTTAAAAGAGCCAAAATCGCCAACCTGAAAGTGGAAATTTTTAAACCCGCGATCGATGTGCGCTATGATGACGTAAAGATCGTTTCCCATGATGAAAATGCCATTCAGTCCACTCCCATTGATAATTCCCAGACCATTTTACTGATGGCACAGGACGTGGATGTGGTTGGGCTTGATGAAGCTCAGTTTTTTGATGAAGAAATTTCCACGGTCTGTGATGAACTTGCACTGAGAGGTGTAAGGGTGATCGTCGCAGGTTTGGATATGGATTTCCAGGCCAAACCATTCGGACAAATGCCTTTCCTGATGGCCAAAGCCGATTTTGTTACCAAGCTTCATGCGATCTGTGTAAAATGCGGCCATATTGCCAATTATAGTTACAGGATCATTCCAAATGAAAAACAGATCATGCTGGGTGCCCAAAACGTGTACGAGCCGCGTTGCAGGAATTGTTTTATAAAAGACGGAAGTATCGACTGATCAAAGCTGCCTGGAGGTGATCTTGTTGCGTGAAACCACCACATTACTTCCATCTTTTTTGCTTTCTCCCACTGCCGAAACGATCATGCCGCTAGTAGCATCCACAACCATTCTTGTGCGGGAAGTTGTTGGATTTTGGTTGTCGTGCAAATATTTTGCTATGGCATCAATGATTACCTGGTTGTTTTTTATTTCCTTCACTGTATAAACGGTTGATATATCAATTGAAGAAGTCTGTAACGGAATTTTGGATGTTTTGGTCCAACTGTCTCCCGGCTTGACAGTTTTGTTTGGCAGAAAATTAAATCCCTGCGTGAACATTTCCTTCACCATATCATCATTGAACTGGGATTCAAAACTTTTCAGAAAAAAAGCCTGCTGACTTTCAGGAATCTTCATTTCAAGCATAACCTGTTGTGGCAGCTTGTCAAATCCGTCAACCGATAAAATATTGCCATCCGGGGCTACTTTCATTGTAAAGCTTTTGCCTTTCATTGCAGAAAACATCCTACCGATCATTTGCAAAGGATTGCCTGTTGCATCCGGTTTATCTTCAGAACTGAAACGCATGGACTGACCCATCATATTCATATCCATCAACATCTTGCCATAGGTTACATTGAGGGTTTTTGATGTTTTGTTTTCCGATGCCACTTTCAAAATATAGTTATACATCATTTTCGAACTGATCTTCTGCCCTTCTTCCTGCTGTATTATGTCGATCTCTGTTGTATAATCAAAGGTTTTCCCTTTGGGAACATTAAATTTCAATAATAATGAAGGATCTGCGACAGAAACAACAGGCGCGGTGTTCACTACGCTGTCCATATTTACGTGCTCAGTTCCAGTCAGTTCAATTGTACTGTCGGTAACGGTTGTTGTGCTTTTTTTTTCCTGAACGGCATCCATGCAGGAAAGCAGGCATACGGATATAAAAATTGAATATAATAGCTTGGTCATAACGGGGTTTAAGGTGGCAATTTAAATTATTTAAAAGCAGATGAAGGAATTAAGCCTTTATTTTCGCAAAAACTTAGTCATCTATTCCATCAGCCGGATATGGACGCTTTTTAAAAAAGACCTTTTATTGGAGGTGAGGCAGCAGTATGCATTTTATGGAATCATCTTATATGTAGGTGCAACTGTTTTTGTTTTATTTATGGCGCTTGAAACGCCTGAAAGCAGGGTTTGGAACGGCCTTTTCTGGATCATTCAATTATTCATCAGTATTAATGCGGTAGCCAAAAGTTTTTTACAGGAAGGTCGTGGAAGAATGCTTTATTATTATTCCATTGCCAGTCCGCAGGAATTCATCCTCTCCAAGCTTTTATTCAATTCCCTGCTGATGCTGGTCATGTCCCTGATCAGTTTCATTTTGTTCGCAATTTTTCTTGGTTACCCGGTGGTGCGTTCAGGGCAGTTCATCGGGATCGTTTTTTTAGGCAGCTGGTGTTTGAGCCTTGTTTTTAGTGTGCTGGCAGCCATCGCCGCAAAAGCCCAGCAAAATGCCGCCATTATGGCGATCCTTGGATTTCCCATATTGATTCCACAGTTACTGGTATTAATGAAGATCTCCGGAACCATGTTCAGCATGTCTGTGGCAGTACCGCTGGCCAATGTGTTATTGCTGGTAATTTCCTGTGTACTTGTAATTTTGCTGGCGATCATTCTTTTCCCTTTTCTCTGGAAAGACTAAGGGTTTATTATCAACCCAAACCAATTCTAAAAGATTTTTGCCTCTTGCGGTATCCTTCCCCTTAATTTTGCGCAACTAAATTGCCTGCTGCCTGAAAGGGCTTATTATGAACAAAAGCTGGTGGAAAATAATATCTGTCCTTTTATTGGTGTACACCATTATTGCCGGCTTTGGGTTGCTCTGGAAAAATGATGTCCCACGCCTGCCTGCCTTACAGGAAACCATTCGCAATCTCTATTTTCATGTTTGCATGTGGTTTGGCATGATGATCCTTTTTACAGCTTCTGTTTTTCATGCCATCAAATACCTTCAAAACAATAACCTTCGTTCTGATATTTCTTCAAGGGCTTTTGCGGGTGTTGGAATTTTATTTGGGTTGCTTGGTTATGCAACTGGTGCAATCTGGTTGTCGTACACCTGGGTAGATCCCAATCAACCTGCATATGAATCTTTCGGCGCCATCGCCAAAGACCCAAAACTGATCGGTGCCGCCATTGCACTGCTGATCTATTTTGCCTACCTGGTACTACGTGGATCGATACAGGACATCGATAAAAGAGCCAGGATTGGGGCCGTGTATAACATCTTTGCTTTTGCTTTTCTTTTTCCTGCTATCTGGATCATCCCACGACTTTTACCCAGTCTGCATCCGGGCGGTGAAGGATCTGAAGGAAACCCCGCATTGAATTATAAAGATATGGCACCTAAGATGCGTTTTGTTTTTTATCCTGCTATTATCGGCTGGACGCTTCTGGGTGTATGGATCGTAAGTATAAAAGTGCGGCTTGAATTATATAAAGAAAGAATCATCTTAACGCAATGGATAAAAAAATAGGTTTCATCATACTGCTGCTGCTTGTGCAGCTGGCTGCTTTGGCCCAACCGGGAGGCGAAGTTGAAATGGCAGATGCCATGCATGCAAACGGAAAGATTTATGTTGTTGTTGCAGTTATACTGACCATCTTTGCAGGCATTATCATTTACCTGGTACGCCTCGACAGAAAAATTTCAAAGCTTGAAAAAAATAATTCTTAATCTTAAATAGTATCTCATGTCAGCTAATCCAGAATATAGCTTCTTTGGATCCGTAGAAAGGAGTTTTGACAAAGCAGCGCAATTCACCACCTGGGACCCGGGTATTCTTGAACAGATTAAAGCATGTAATGCTGTGTACCGTATGAAATTTCCTGTGCGTATGGATGATGGGCGCATCGAAGTGATTGAAGCGTACAGGGTACAGCATTCACAACACAAAACCCCGTGTAAAGGCGGTATCCGCTTTGCCGCAGAAGTAAACCAGGATGAAGTAATGGCACTTGCTGCACTTATGACTTATAAATGCGCCATTGTAAATGTTCCATTTGGTGGTGGTAAAGGTGGTATCAAAATCAACCCGCGTAAATATTCTGTGTACGAACTTGAAAAAATCACGCGACGTTATACTGCTGAACTGGTAAAGAAAAACTTTATTGGCCCCGGCACCGATGTTCCTGCACCGGATTATGGCACAGGTGAAAGAGAAATGGCATGGATCGTTGATACCTATTCCAGTTTACGCCCTGGTGAAATTGATGCTGCAGGTTGTGTTACAGGAAAGCCGGTTACACAGGGTGGTGTTCGTGGACGCAGGGAAGCCACCGGACTTGGAATATTTTATGGCATCCGTGAAGTGTGTAATATGCCGGATGTAATGAACAAACTGGGTTTACCAGTAGGCATAGCCGGAAAAAAAGTGGTGATCCAGGGACTTGGAAATGTGGGTTACCATGCAGCCAAATTTTTTCAGAATGCTGGTGCCAAAATCATTGGGCTTGCAGAATATGAAGGTGCCATTTATAATGAAGGCGGACTCGATGTTGATGCGGTTTTTGAACACCGAAAAACTTCGGGTTCTATTCTCAATTTTGCAGATGGAAAGAATTTTGCAAAAAATACAGATGCCCTTGAATACGATTGCGACATCCTGATCCCTGCAGCACTTGAAAATGTCATCAATGCTGAAAATGCACCGAGAATCTCTGCAAAGATCATTGGAGAAGGAGCGAACGGCCCGTTAACTCCTGAAGCCGACGAGATCCTGATACAGAAAGGTACTCTGGTAGTTCCCGATATGTACCTGAATGCCGGAGGTGTAACCGTTTCTTATTTTGAGTGGCTGAAAAATCTGAGCCACGTAAGATATGGCCGTATGGAAAAACGTTTCACTGAAAATATGAACACGCACATCCTCGGACAGATCGAAGAACTTACCAATAAGCAGGTAAACTCAAGGGAAAGGCAACTGATCGTGCATGGTCCGGATGAAGTAGACCTGGTACACAGCGGACTTGAAGAAACCATGATCACCGCAACGCATGAGATCATGGATGCATGGAGAAAAAACCCCCAGATCCCTGATATGCGCACGGCTGCTTATGTAGTAGCCATTAATAAGGTTGGAACTTCCTATGCTGAACTGGGTATCTTCCCATAAAGCAATTTCTATACGCTTTTAACCCCGCACACCGCGGGGTTTTTTATTGCCCGGTTACAAGTAACAGGATCGTTCCGATGGTTATCAATAAAGAATACAGGTATCGTTTGTCCGGATGCATCTTTTTTTTTATAAAAAAGAAAACACAAACCAGTGGAAGCGCAAAAACCAGCAGGATCATAGGAAGCCAGAGCAGTTCAAAAACAACACCTGCAACCGGAAATTTATATACATCCCGGATAATGTACAATACCACCCACCAGAATAAATGAGTGAACAGGCTAAGTACCAGAACCAGCACTGCAAAATTGTTTCGACTGCCTAAATTGTCAGGATTTGCCTGTACCATATGTATTTTAAAAGATTAATTTACGCCGGAATTAATTGCTGCCAAAACCGAACTTCCAGATGAATCGTCTTTCCATTCTGATACCAGTTTACAACGAGGAAAAAACCATCATCCTTTTACTCGATAAGATCAATCAGGTAGCACTTCATTATGCACTTGAAAAAGAATTTATTATTGTTGACGATGCATCTTCTGACACTACACCCTTGTTGCTGAAAGAATATATAGAGGCGCATCCTGAATTCAATATTCAGTATTTACGTCACGAAAAGAATAAAGGCAAAGGTGCCTGCCTGCGAACCGGGATTGAAAGAGCTTCAGGTGACATGATCCTGATTCAGGATGCTGATTTGGAGTACGACCCCTCGGATTATAATGCTCTGCTGCTGCCAATGATGGAAGGTAAGGCTGATGTGGTTTTTGGAAGCCGCTTTATTGGTGGCCGACCGCACCGTATTTTATTTTTCTGGCACAGCATAGGAAACAAAATCCTTACGTTTTTCTCCAACATGCTTACCAACCTGAACCTGACCGATATGGAGAATGGTTATAAGTTGTTCAGGGCCGACATCCTTAAATCCATTTTGCTTGTTGAAAACAGGTTTGGTTTTGAACCGGAGATTACTGCAAAAATTTCACGCATTCCTGATATCAGAATTTACGAGGTGGGCATTGCCTATTATGGAAGAACCTACAAGGAAGGAAAAAAGATCAACTGGAAAGATGGATTCAGAGCCGTGTATTCGATCAGTAAATACAATATTTTTTCAGCCGATAAAACATTTCAACCGGGTAATTCCCTGTTTCAGTTTAAAAACAATCCAGCTTATTGGCTGATGCTGTTATTTTTTATTGCCGGACTTGCACTGATCTTTCTGGCAAAAGGCACAGGAGATGAAGGCGATTCGATCATTCATTACCTCTATGCAAAACATGCATGGCAAAATCCGGAATTCTTTTTTAACCACTGGGCCAAACCTGTTTTTGTACTCACCGCTTCCCCTTTCGCACAATTTGGTATAGAAGGTATGAAGTTGTTCAACCTGCTGATATCTACCTCCGCCCTGTATTTTTCTTTTCTCTGTGCAAGACAGCTGAAGGTACCTTACCCCTGGCTGGTACCGCTGGCCATGGTTTTTTCGCCCTGGCTCATCATCATTACACTATCCGGACTAACAGAACCACTTTTCGCATTATGGATGATCGCAGGTATTTATGCGCTGCTAAAAAAGAAATGGACTTTTGGTTATATATGGCTGTCATTTTTACCATTTGTAAGAAGTGAAGGGCTCATCATTCTATGCGTGCTGCTGGTTTACCAGGTTTTTAAAAAACACTACCGGTATCTTCCTTTATTACTGGTGGGACACCTGTTTTATGCCATCGCAGGTTATTTTGTTCATAACGACCTTTTATGGGTATTGAATACCATGAGTTATGCGGTTTGGTACAGTGCATACGGCCAGGGCAACTGGATGCATTTTGTACATCATATGCCTGAAGTGATTGGAAAAGTTTTGGTTGTTTTTCTTTTGCTCGGATTGATGTATGGATTCCTGAGAAAGCTGGGAAGGTTTTTCTTTAGCCAGGGAAATGCCATTTCAGATGAAGAATTAT
The DNA here is from genome assembly GCA_002050435.1 of Chitinophagales bacterium 33-2. Taxonomy (GTDB): domain Bacteria; phylum Bacteroidota; class Bacteroidia; order Chitinophagales; family Chitinophagaceae; genus Flavisolibacter. The sequence continues at coordinate 14,878 of MWYV01000036.1, forward strand.
TTTTTGTTTATGGCATTTTCATTGCATATTTCCTTGGACATACCGCTTTTTGGGCGCTCGGAATTTTTAATTCTTTTGGCCTCGTAAGAGTGTTGGTAGGAGTTCTTCCACTCATTGCCATCATTTGTGCAAGGGGATTTAATTTTGCCGCTTCCTTCTCAGGGAGCATGCTTTATAGAATCGTGATGTATGTTTCCCTGTTGCTCGTTATGACTTACCCATTTTTCAACAGCAAGTATTCCTTTAACTGGCAGCGGGATTTCCAACTTAAAGCGGACCAGCTTGCGCAGGAAAAAATGGGAAGCTTCATCAAACATCAATTCCCGGATTATAAAAAGCATGCCTTTTATTATGAAGCAGTTTACGTAAGCGTAGTGCTGGATATCAATTATTTTGATTCAACCGAACACAAAAGGCTAAGAAATGCTTTTGAGAAAAATGATTTTCGTGCAGGAGCATTTATTGTCTGGGATGACTGGTTTGCACCAATGGAAGGTTATGTTGAAGAAAAACATCTTGATGAAGATGGGCGCTTTGAATTTATACAGGCTTTTGAAGAAATCAATTTCTGGAAGGTGAAAAGACGCGTAAAACTTTACCGCGTAAGGAATTGAACCGAATCAAGTGTTTGCTTAACTGAAGCAGGCAATGAAGGTTCATATCTTTTAAGATCTTCGTACAATTTCTGTTTGGTTTGCGGCGCTATTGCATAAAATCCAACCACACTTCCGGCAGTCACAAAATTATCCGCCAGTTCCCATGTGCCCACCTGTTGCCAGGAAGCCGGAATTTTACCTTGATAAAGATGCGGATAAAATATGCCGATCTTAATATCATGCTCTGCAACATACCGGGATAGAAAATTGCTGTCGAATTGTTTTTTCTGACGGATCACCTCCAGTGTTCCGAGGCCTTCCAAATCGAATATGCGCATATCATCATTGTAAAAACTTAAGGCCCCGATGTCATTCATAGCAATGCCAAAGGATGGGAAATGCTGGTTTACAAATTTTGCCATTTGCACCTGTTGTTCAGCAATATTTTTAGCTGCCCTTTTTGTGTGCGAGATCATCTGCACCCTGGAAAGCACAGGAAAAAAAACAATTGCAATCAGAGCAAGAAGGGCAAGGTTTCCTGTACTCCATCTCCACCGGAAAAACTGTTGAAAATCCTCCCAAGTTATAACGATACAAACAAACAAAAGACTAACCAGGTAAGCTTCATATCGAAAGAGCCAGCCATAGCTGGCCAGTACAAAGTGCGATAGCGCTGTTGCAGCAAAAATCAAAACAGCTAAATGTTTCGGATGTGTTTTAAATGTTTTCCATCCGCCAATTGGATACATGAGAAGGTAGATGAGTGGAAAGACCATAAATGAAAACAACAAGCCTGTGGCAAGGATTTTTCCGGCAAGCGCGGAAAAGTATCCAAATACAGATCCGCTGATAAAATTACTCTTTGCAAGAAGCGAATTTGGAAAAAAGAACCCGCCTTTTGACAAAGAGAACATTCCAAAAATGATGATAGGCAAAGCTATGGCCATCATCAATAAAAGAAATTGTTTCCAGTTTCTGAAAACAAGGAGCCAAGTACCTGCGGTGATACCTACAAGAAACGCCGCCTCATAGCGTGTGAGCACCGAAAGTGCTGCTACCAGGATATAGATCCCATTATTGATCTTTTCACCTTTCCACGACTTGTGGGTTAGATAGAAAAACAAAATGGACAAAAGGATTTGCAAAGTATGTTCCATTCCCAATACAGCCATTCCTGCGAGGGGCACCAAAAAAATAAAAGAGAGATTGAGCAGCATTGCTTCAGATAGGCGCATATGCTTTTTGGAGATCCGCACCATCACATAGACCACTGCAATGCCCATGATCCAGTTCAGAAGTAAGGGCAACCAGACTTTAATGCCAATGAGTGCAAAACCAAGGGCAAGTAATAACGTATAGAGTATGGAAGAGGAAGTGGAGGAAAACTCAAACTTAGTAATGCCCCATACTCCGTGTTCAACCAGGTTTTTCGAAATAGACATGTGAATGAAGGCATCGTCGAGCGGGTAAGAAAGCATCCCGGTATCCCTGAAACTGAAAAATACCTGTAAAGCCACCAGGATTGAAAAGCACAAACAGCAAATAATAAACAAAGCTTTCTGCCTCATAAGCAGGCAAAATAATTCAATTCATTTTATTATCATCATAGATCTGAAGATAATTGGGGGGTCTTTTCTTCTTCAGCTTCAGGTGCATGTTTTATTTTGTGGGCCTTTTTCCTTTCTGTTTCTTCTTCCTCTTCGCGTTTCTCAACAAACCAGGAAGCAACAAAGGCAGTGAACGTACCAAATAAACCCACTCCCACCGTAATTAGGGCAACAGCGATAATTCTACCTTCTGTGGTTACCGGGAACCTGTCCCCATATCTAACTGTAGTTATGGTAACCCAGGCCCACCAGAGTGCATCCTCGGCGGTTTTGATATTGCTGCCCGGTGCATGCATCTCAACATTTAAAATTCCAATTGCACAAAAAATTACCATTAAAACAGCAATGATCCCTACAGAAGTAAAAGTTCCACGCACCCTGTTTGCAAAATAATAAGTGGTAAGATGTTCTATAGACCTGAAGGCCCGTAATACTCTTAATAACTGGATGACACGGAATACTCTTGCCGCCAGGAAAATATCGAAGACGGGAATACTGGATAAAAGATCGATCCATCCCCACCGCAGGTAATCCATCTTTTTTTTGGCAGAAAAGAGTTGGATCAGAAAATCCAGGAAAAAAATGGCACAGATAAAATAATCGATATCTCTTAACAACCTCAGGTTTTCAGGGGTTAGGTGCATGAAGCTGGTGATCACAAGTGAAATGATCACAAATAAGGATAATATAAACACCAACAGGTTGAAGGGATGCAGTGCTTTTTTCTGATTGATGGTTATGCGCATGCTGATTTACCTGGTAAGGTGAATATTTACATTTTTTGTTTGTCAAACTTTTCATTTAAGATCCTTAACCTTTTGGAAAGCATCTTTAAAAACCCCCGTGCTATTTCAGGCCTTGAGTCGATCAGCTCAAAAAACGGGTCCTGGTCAATCTTGAAAATATAACAATCGGTATTTGCCTTTGCAGAAGCGCTCCTGCTTTCTGCATCCAATAAAGAAAGTTCACCAAAAACTTCTTTCTCCTTTAAAATAGCAAGCGTGGTGTTGGCTTTAAAGATTTTTATTTCCCCCTGGTAAATAATATACATACTGTCTCCGAGTTCCCCTTCCTCAAAAATAACAGTGCCTTCTTCCAGTTCCATATCCTGCATCAGGGGTGCAAGATCCGCGAGAACATTTTCTGGTGTATCTGAAAAGATCCCAAGGGATTTCAAAAGAAAAACTTTTTCAATCAGCAGGAGCTTCTCTTGTTTTGGTGTCAGCATAAATTAAGATTAAATGGCGAATTTTGCAACCTCACTTAATAAAGGATGCTCAGCCTCAATATATTTAGAAATAAGGGTATTATCAATATGGTGATGCTGTTTTTTTGTGGTATACAGCGAACAGGCGGTGGTCCATTTATCATACATGAAGTCTTCCTGCTTTAAAATTGCGCTCAACACATTTTCTACATTCCTGAAAAAACTCATAGGATATAACTTTCTTAGCGCATAGATTTTTTCCTGTAGTTCAGAGGGCTCGAATATTGTATTGAAAAGAAAGGCAGTTTCCTTCTTAACTGTCATTTCAATAATTTCCATTGCATTGGCCACTTGCTCCTTTCCACCAGTATTAAAAGCAGTACGCACATCTTTTATTTGTTCCCGGTTGTAAAGACTGGCAAAAATATAGAGCAGCGAATCCCTGAGGCTTACCAGTTCCAGTTCGAGTGAAGTGGAAAGTATTTGATACCGTGGCTGATCCTTAGATAACAGCTTTTGCATATAAAGGATGCGGGCAGAAAGATTAAAGTACTGTTTTATATATCCTTCAAAAAGATGAATATATGGATGACTAATCCTGTAATTGGTATGATACAACGTTTTAAAAACCAGTTGGGGATACCATGGAAGGGCTTCCAGCACTTTTAATAATACTTCCTGTGCTTCCGATCCTCCAATTCTTCCAATTAACCTGATTAGTTTTTCATTCTGTTGATTGTTTGAGTTTTGTGATACCATGAACTCATACATCACGGGAAGCGAATTGGCACCGGCATGCAGCAATGCCTGCAGCACCATTTTTTCATTTATGTGTATATAAGAAATCACTTTACCCAGCAATGCCGGGTCGGCCGTTCCCGAAGCGGCAGCAAAGGCCTGTTTTTTCACATCATTATTTACATCATTCATCAGCATGTTGATCTCTTCAAAATATTCCGGGTCCTGAAGATCCTGCAGCACATGGGCTGCTTTCATGCGCTCTTCCCACCTGGAAGAACGGATCATATCATGTAGCCTTCCTTTAGCGTGTCCGCTTCCTGTAATATTGCCATAACGGAGCAAACCTGCCAATGCTGCCATTTGAATTTTGTCGTGCTGATTATCTGTAAAATCCATCATCAGGTCGTCCTTCATATTGATCCTGCAAAGGGCGCTGATGGTGGTTGCCTTGAGTGTAGTATCAGAAGTTGTATCCAGGATATATTTCAGAATGACGCCGGCTTCCGTCATGTTCTTTTGTTCAATCAATTCAACAGCCTGCGTTTTAACGTTATCTGAAGGATGGGAAAGGGCTGAAAGGATGATTTCTTCTGTTACTGCTGAATGATTTATTGAAACCATCCGGAGTATATTAAAAGCTTCTGCTTCATTTCCTTCCGCCATCTTTTGTTTTAAATAATGAAGGGTAAATGAATCAGAATAAGAAAATTCACTGTTATTAAAAAAACGGTTGCCTATGGTTTTGATGAGGGTTTTAATGTATTGATGATTGATACGGAAAATTCCAAAAATCCAAAGAGCACCAAGCACCATCAGCAGTATATTGATGGATTGAATATGGGAACTGTGGTCAAATCTGAACAGGACAAGGAGGAAAACACCGGTGAATAAATAGGCAAAAGGATCCATGATTCCTTTGGTAATGGTATGTGCCCTTAATCTGTCATGTGTGCTGAGGGGTTGCATGAGTGTAAGGAATACGGGCGTGTTAACAGAAGTACGCAGGATGTCAACTAAAATGGCCATCACACCAAATAAATATAAAATGGCATTCTGGCCGCGTGCATAGTATTCAAGCACCAATACGGAAACGGCCAGAAGGATCATCAGTACCGGAGTGATCAACAATGACTTTATGGTGCCCATGCGGTTAATGAGGCGGCCCGTAAAAATAATCTTAACCAGCATGGCTGCAACCCTTACCACGGCAAAGAACATGGCAATAAACTGGGCAAGTCCCACATCCGAATTGAAAGCCTCTTTCACCTTTGCATAAAATGCAAAATTGGCCACAATGAACACACAGGATGCGATCACAGTAACAATAGCAATTCTCCTGATCAGCGCATTTACAGAAAAGTTTTTTACTAAATGCCCTACATGCGCATGTTTATTGACAACCTGACGCACGGCATTGTGTTTGTGATGATGATGGTCGTGCTTTTTTATATTTTCAGATTGCCGGATGTGATTGAGAAAAGGAAGCGATGCCACCATGCAAAACATGCCTGCCAGCAGCAGGTTCGCTGTTCCGATATAACTTACCAGAACCAATGCAAGGGAATACCCGATGAATTTAGCAGGTATATCGCCCGCACTGATGATACCAAACAATCTTTTACTCTGCCTGACATCAAAAAGCAATGATGAAATGCCCCAGAACTCGAGGTTATTGAGCAAATACAGCACATTAAAAAAGGCCAGCATCAGGTAGAGAAAATAGGAAGGCAGGAATTCAACCGACAAGCGAAAAAGCAGGCAGCTTGCAGCCATAAAAATGGTGATGACACGCGCCAGCGTAATGATCTTTAGTTTCGCTTCGAGTTTTGCATAAACATAACCGGCAACCCAAAGTAAAAACGCAGAAAAAATATAAACTTTGGGTAATTCTTCAACACTGAAATTATCCAGGAATAAAGATATGGAAGCAGTAAAGAAAAAAGCAAGGCCGGCACCCTGGAAAAATTCAAAAATAAAAAGTCTCCTGACCAGGTTCCATTCGCTGGCCCGCACATTCAGGAGGTGCAAAAAGGAAATGCCAGGTTTCATAATCCATCAATTGGTTATCATTCCTGCTTCTGACTTAAGGGAAGCAAGATGAATTTGTTTATTGTATTCCCTTGCATTTTGCGAAGTGGCTGTGAAATATTTGTGTGTATCAATAAAATTGATCTGGACCTCTTCCCATTCTGTTACATCCTTTACAATCGCATATTTTAGAAATTCTTCTTTTAAATTTTTACCAATCAAACGGAAATCATCTCTTCCCAAATAATCAAGATCGGCATCACAAATAATTTCTTCAAGATGCGATTTGGGTTTCTGCGGAATTTTTGTTGCCATGATCATTGAACAAATCGTATCCATCTCCTCATCTGTAAGTTCATGTGCAGCAAGATCTTTCCGGGCGAATTCACAGCTTTTCTCTTCGTGGTTCCTGTAAACAAATAGAAAGCCTGTATCATGGTAGAGTGCTGCAATTTTTAGCAATAATAAGGCTCTTTCATCAATAATACCCTCTTCCTGCGCGATTCGCTGCACGCATTCGATAACATCTCTTGTGTGCCCGCTATGGTGATAAGTAAGTCCTTTTTGAATCTGGTCGTCAAGGATATGTAGTACACGGTCCTGTAATTTTTCAAATACAATTTTCATTCAATGGCAGTTAGTGGTTGGTGGGGAAAAAATTTTATCCGAATAGGCTGTCAACATCTACTTTCTTTTCATTGGTTTCAGGGGGAAGGTTGAGTTTATTTTCTATAGTTAAAGAAACCACATCGAATTTTTCAATCTCATGATCAATAAAAAACATATCTACCTCTCCAACATTCTTGGCGTAAATTTTTCCCCTGTGGCGGCAGGTATACTTATCCTTTACCTGCTCATAAACTGCAGAAGAAATATTTACCTGGCCAGGCTCGCCATTGCTTTCCATACGGCTGGCAATATTTACAGTGCTTCCCCATATATCATAAGCATATTTCTTTTTACCAACCACACCAGCCACAACCGGGCCGGAGTGAATTCCAACCCTGATCTCCCATGGAACCAGGCCCCGTTCGATCCGCTTTTGATTGTTTTGAAATACATATTGCTGAATGGCAATTCCGGCCTGAACAATTTCATAAACATGTCCTTTACGCGTTGTAGGAATACCACCTGCACACATATATGAATCCCCAATGGTTTTTATCTTTTCAAGGTTGTACTTTGTAATGATCTCATCAAAGGCCACAAAACAATCATTCAGATCACTTACCAGTTCATTTGGCGTCATCTTTTCAGCAATTGATGTAAAGGATTTAAAGTCTGTAAACAGAACAGAAACATTTTCAAAATAACGAGGTGTTGCCTTGCCATGATCCTGCAATTCCCTGGCAACTTCTGTTGGAAGGATATTCAGTAATAATGATTCGATCTGGTCTTTTTGATAGTCGAGTACTTTATTGATTTTCACTTTAGCACGATAGTTCTTAAAAATGATGAAAGCAATAAAAAGTATCAATACAAACCCTATGGTAAAAGCCCATTTTATGGTTCTTTGCCGTTCGAGGTTGGCCTGTGTCAATGCTTTTTCTGTAGTGAGCAGATCCACTTCCCCCTGCTTTTTGGCAAGGTCGAAATCATATTGCAGAAAACCTACTTTCTTCCTGATCTTTTCATCGTATAGATCATCCTTGATCTTATTCAGCTTGACCTGGTATGCAAATGCTTTCGAAAAATCTTTCACATCTGCATAGGCCTGTCCTGCTTTCTCATAAATCTCTTTCTGATCGGTCAACGCGGTCATTTCTATTGCTACAGCTTCTGCTTTGCTGTAGTTGGAAAAAGCCTGCTCGAAATTTTTAATTTGAAAGTAAGCTTCAGCAAGTCCTACATATCCCTGGGCCAGCAATGTCCTGTTTTTTGTTTCTGCGATGGCAATTGCTTCTTTATGGTATTGAATGGCCTGGGGGTAATTCCTTTTTTTGAACTGCAGTTTACCAAGGCCGTTCAGGGGAATTGGGCTATTAATATTTTCATTTCCCATCATCTGCAGGGCCTGCACAAAATTTTCGTTGGCTTTGTTTACTTCTTCCTTATCAGAATAAATAATACCAATATTGGCATATACCAATCCAAGCCGGGCACTGTCTACTTTAATTTCTTTAGACAGTTCAATACATTTATACAAGTATTCGAGGGCTTTATCCCACGTAGCTGTTTTTGTAAAATATACGGCAGCGATGTTATTCAATGCTTTAAACTGGATATTCTTATTATCCATTTTTTCCCCTATTCTCAATGAACCCAGCTGGTATTCCAAAGCTTTTGCATCATCTTCCTGGTAGGCATAAATTGCACCGATGTTTCCCATTAAGGTGGCAACATTATAATCGTCATCCTGCGTTTTAAGGATCTCCAGTGAAAGTATCCAGTTCTCAAAAGCTTTTTCCACCTCCCCTTTGTAGAAGTGCACCAAACCAATATACTTTAATGCATTGCCTTCGCCTTTACGGTATTTAGATTTTATGGAAACATCTTTTGCCTGGTTTGCCAGCAATAATGCCTGTTCTATGTCTTCCTGCAGCAACTTATCGATCTGCCTGAACATATTATTGATCCTGACTGTGTCTTCATTTACCAGTGGAACCACACTCTGGGCATTTCCTGCAAAGCAAAAACAGGAAAAGATCAAGAGGATGAAAATGTTTTTCAAATACAGCATACGTTTTAAATTGGTGTTATATTATTTCAGTATGACCAGTTTGCGGGTGGTTGCTTCACCGTTGTTTACCAGGCGCACCAGGTAAATTCCTGCAGGAAATTGATTTGTATTCCAATACCAGTTATACGACCTTCCTGCCTCAGTAAATCCTTCAAAAATTCCAGCTATTTCCGCTCCGTTTACTTGTAAAAGCCTGACAGAGGTAATTCCTGACTTTGAAGGGACAAAGGTAACAGTGAAACGATCCCTTGCAGGGTTTGGAGCAACAGTCATTCTTGCCTCATCCGCCTGCTTTGGTTGTTCCATCATTTTGCTTACGATAGTATTGGCCGTGCTTCCTACCAGGCAGGCAGTAAAATTATCCAGTGAACTGGTACTACCGGAATAGTCACCATTTCCATTTCCTGTTCCTCCTGCAACCACATAACTGATATGCGGATAAGGCGTTCCAGATCCGTATGGCTGGGAATTTACTGCAATGACAGCTCCCGGGCCAGACAATGAGCTATAAGTAAAACCTGTTCCTCCTGATGTTGGAGGATTGGAAGGAACCTGGTAAGCAGCCATGCTATAGAGCCATTTGGTGGTGATTGCTACATTACTGGTAAAGGAACCTGTAACGGAAGTAGAAGATTGTGTATTTTTTTTCTTTTTAAATCCAATACTGGAATTTATAATAGCGCCACTGATAAAAATATCAGACGATGTATTGAGGTTGACAGGAACTATAGTGTTCCACATGCCCGTTTGCATATTAAATGAAGATGAAATCGGCGACGAAGGTGCTCCTGCTATGATCCTTCCTCTCGGTATATTCCTGGTGGTTGCCCCTTCCATCGTGATTCCGTTGAATGATACGGCACCTCCGTTGTATTCAATGAACTGACCTACCTGGTTTAATTGGCCATTGAGCTTGATCTTCACCTGAACCCACATAGTGGTGGTGGGTGCGTTTTGACCGTTTGCCGCACTGGCATCTGTAAAGCTGTTGAAAACATTGGGGCTCAGGCCAGGACAATTGTCCGAGATATTAATAGTGGTACTACCAGTACTTGAATTAAAATTATCATTCCCAATAAATGATCCCGTTACTGCGTATGTACCAGGTAAGGATGGAGCGGTTGCCGAAGTTGGGTAAATAGTTGCTCCTGTTCCAGTATATTCAAAACTAATGGCCGGTGTCAAAATATCTCCTGTTCCACCTGCCCCATACGCAAATCCTGTAGCCGGTTTCGGTGAACCATCATAATTAAATATTCCACCTGTAATGCTAACCGTTGAATTTGCCTTATTGATCACTAAAGTTCCATTCACACTTGGTGCGGAATAATTCGTATTTACAAGCGATGCCGAAAGAGGATAATTTCCGGCATTTGTCTGCCCATTACCAGTGATGGTTACAACTGTTAATCCTAAAGGAGTAGTTGTAGCTGTAGCAGATTTCGGAGATCCATTATAAGTATGCGTCAGGTTTGAAAGTGTAATGGATGCTGAGGCTTGCGAAATAGTAATATTTACTGAACCGCTTGCATTATTATAGTTCCCTGTAACATCTGTAAAGATCCAGTTAGCAGTACCGCCAGGCGCATTGGTGTATGAAGCTCCGAGGTCCAATCCTGTTAAAGCAACGTCTCCGATACCGGTTGCACTTCCTGTAGCGCTATGTGCTGCCGCGTCATAGGTTCCGCTATATCCATTTACTGTAATAGTTGCATTGGCTTTCCCGATGCTGTTATTAACAGTCCCATTGGCTGCGTTATAATTATTGTTTCCGGCAAAACTCCATGCATCACCTGTATAAGTTCCGGCATTTGTATGGGTTGTAGCAGTAAGGTCAAGCAGGCTATTTAAATTAGCCGGACTAATTGCTTCAACTCCTGCCGCAGTTCCAGTAGCTGTATGTGGATTGGCATCAAAGGCAACACTATAGCCTGATATATTAATAATGGCATCGGCTTTACCTATAGCATTATTTATTGTGCCGTTCGCAGGCTCGTAATTTTCATTCCCTTCAAAAATCCATGCATCTGCAGTATAAGTACCTGCATTGGTATGCATAGTGCCTGAAAGGTTCAGTAAGGATGCTAGATTGGCAGGCGTAGCTTCCACTCCTGTTGCTGCACCCGCAGCGGTATGAGCAACACCATTATATACAACACTGTAAGGAGTTACAACAATGGTGGCTGTTGCTTTATTGATTATAAATTGAGCCGGGGCAGATTCTCCCGCATTGTAGGAAATATTGCCATCAAAAACAGCTTTCACACTATAAGTTCCCGAATTGGTAGGAGCAGTGGTTGTTTCTGCATATACCGTTGGACTCACACCTGAATATTTCAGTGTAACAGCAGGAATAAGCGTTTCATTATTAGTGCCTGTAGCTGATCCTGTAGCTGGTTTTGGAGTACCGTCGTAAGTGTATGGTCCACCCGCAGTGACTGTTATTGTTGGAGTAGCTTTTGTTATAATTAAATTGCCGGCCAAATTATGCACGTTCATATTTGAATTAACGAAAGCACCGCCGATAATATAATTCTCACCCACAGATAACCCTGTTACCAGGTTGATACCAAGGTTTGGTCCGACAATTCCTCCATTTTCCACCTCGTTTTGAGAGAAGATGATCGGTGTATTATTCGCAAGGCCGTTTGTTGAAGCATTGCTTGAAACAATTAATCCCAATCCACCACTGCTAACAATTAATCCGAGACCGCCACTGCTCACGATCAATCCCAATCCGCCACTGCTTACCATCAATCCCAATCCGCCACTGCTCACGATCAATCCCAATCCACCACTGCTCACGATCAATCCCAATCCACCACTGCTCACTATTAATCCTAATCCCCCGCTACTTACCATGAGTCCTAATCCACCACTGCTTACCATCAATCCTAATCCACCCGTTCCACTGCTCACCATTAATCCCAATCCACCACTGCTTACCATTAAACCCAATCCACCGGAAGTATTAGGTGCATAGGTCATCACAATTCTGGAAGTCTTAAGCGGAAGGGCATTAAACAAATATGTTCCATCCACAGCCTGTGTGAGCTCAGTTGAAAGTGGTGATCTTAATGCAACTGCATTCAGATCAGAAGTAAGTGCTGAAAGATCGATCAAGGCGTTAGGGTTAACCACCTGGTTATTTACGTCGACATAACGAAGCACACCATTAATATTCATCAGGCTTAAACTAGCATCTGTTGCTAATGCGATCTTCTGATCGATAGCAATTTTTAACGGCTCTGCTGTTGCTGTCAACAACTGTTTCATACACATAACCCCTGGAATAGAAGGATCAACGTAATTGGCCACGATTGAACCATCAGAAAGTACTACAGGCTGTCCCTGTGGAACAGCAACGTAATTTCCTGAAGTATTCATTTGAACCAATCCCATTGAATATATATAATGAACGATTCCAACAGCTGAAAGATCATTCGTAGCAGCTCCATTATTGGTAATTCCATGTAGTTGATGCACGATCATATTATTATAGATCGGCATTTTCGAAACCAACTTGTTTACAGTGCCTTCCTGATTGATAGAAAGCAATGTTTGTGCATATCCTGAATTGTAAACATTCACACCTCCTACATTAGCAGCACTGCTAAATGCCTGAGGCGTTACAATGCCCCTTGATGTAGTTCCAGCTGAAGAAATGGTCTGCTGTAGTGCAATATTGACATTATTTGGATTTGCCAGGTAATTTATAAATGAAGCCTTATTCAAATCCACCACATTTACCTGTGCGGCATTTGCATTAACTGCCGCTACCATTTTATTGTTAACGATATCAAATGCACGGCTGCTTAACACAGTTTTTAAACTTACCATGAAAGCAAGGTTCTCGGTAAGTAATTTTGAAGAGAAAGCAAGTTTAATGGCCGCTGCAGTGGCATCTGCAGGAAGGCCTAATGCAATTTTCAATGCCTGCTGGTCAGCTGCATTCAATAAATCAAGATCATCTAACAAAGCAAATGCATTTGAGGAAACAGATGATTTATGTGAAAGTTCAAGATAAGCAAGCGCAAGTTCCATATTTGCTGGCGCCAGGTTATCCAAAATCACGTACTCGTATTCTATTTCACCAATATAATCTCCGTAAACAATGTTTTTATTTTTGGGTTTTACCTGCACATTCAGGGGTTCAACAAAAAGAGCACCTGCCTGGATCACGTAATCATATAATTCCCAGTTACCAGCAGTATCTGCTGCTGGAATTACAGGAGCAATGTTGAATGGAGAAACTGAAGCATTACTGCTAAGGATTGCATTGGTAGTTAAGCTAAGATTAGTTAACCCAAACATCGCAATTTCATCAGGGGAAGTCACCTCGGTAGTCACACCATTTAGCTTTTTATACAGTTTGTGTGTAAAGGCTGGCATTTCGCCTAAGAACTTTCTGTTTTTATTATCTGCAGCAATAGTGACCTGGAATTTATTATCACCATTTATATAATAAGTATTGGAAGGGCCACCATCATTTCCCAGCACTGCCATTGAAGGATTATATGCAACCAGTCCTCGTTTATCTTGAAAAATAGGTATCGTTGCGTTGATGATACTATCACCCACGCTACTTGTTATTTCCAGTAGAACACCATTTAATTTTAATGTAATCGTACCCGTAAAGTACTTACCCAACACTTTTATTTTAGTAGAATCAGATGGAGCAAACGGGTATTGTATTCCTTCAATTACAGGTGTAGGATTTGCAAAAGATCCAATTGCATTATCAATTCTTACAAGTCCGGCTCCTCTTTCGAGGACTGTTCCGGGTATCACCTGGACGTTATCCCTGATCAGGTCCTTAATCTGCACTGGCGTAAGCGTACTTGAGGTTACAAACTTTTTTTGTGCTTCCAGCAAGAGGGCAATTCCACCGGCAACGTGAGGCGCAGAAGCAGATGTTCCAAAGAAATTTTTAATTCCATCGCCTTCAGGATCAACTAAAGATCCCATATCAACCGAAGTATTTACACCATCAGGCGCAACATAATCTGGCTTCTGGGAACTAGTGCCATAATATTTTACTCCTCCACGGGAAGTAAAAGGTTCAATTATGGTTGGCGTAGTATATCTCACTGCTCCAATGGTATGGGCTTCCGGAACATTTGCCTGTCCAACAATAGTACCTGCATTTGAGCCGGTTGAAGGATTAAGGAAAGTAAAATCACCCCTGAAAACAATGAATTTAAAATAAAGCCCGGGAGGTGGAGTGCCATCACAAACGATCATTAATTTGATCTCGGTAGTGACTTCAGTTGTTGGATTAGGATTCACCACAAAACTCATGATCTCCATCGGATCTGCACTTAAGTTGATCCTGTTAAATCCTATCAGTTCACCTGCCTGGTTAATGGCATAAAGATCCACGTCGGTTGTTGTTCCGACAGCACCCAAAGATGAAAATGCATCTTCCCACTGAAGGCCGATCGTGTACACACCTGGTTTTCCGGGTTGTGCTTTCACTATGGCTGACTGGTAAATACTGCTGCCGAAATTGTGAGCCACACCCGTGATATCAAATGGCAGCGGTGTTCCTGTAGCAGGAACAAATGCACTTTCATAAGATTTAGTTGCGTAATTTCCTGCAGCGGTCACATAATGTTTTCCCTGGGCAACTACATTTTTCACTGCCTGTGCAATCACACCATCCGTAAAGAAAGGCTCGGTAATAAATGAAATATCATCAACCAGGGCATCGCAACCCACGTTTGCCAGATCCTGAATACCTATTGCAAAATCTCCTGCGGTTAAAAAACCGGTTCTGAAATATAGTTCAGCCTTAGGGGCTACATCGTAAACGATCTGCAACATAGAACGGCCTTCATCTGAACCTGAGCCATATGGATACTCTTTGAGTACGTTAACAGGAACAGGATTAATAATTTGTAATGGACCAGGTAAATTACCTGGCAGATCCCGGTTTTCTATATCTGTACCTGCCCCGTTTTTATTGTTGTAACTATCAGAAAGTACTCCTATTTTATATCCTTCACCTGTAAGCTTGTACCCACCTCTTGAGTAAGCAGAACCCATAGCAAGGTCGCCACCGGCAATTCCTGTAACATTTTTACTGATGGCAGGATAAACTGGTCGCACATAGCTTACTTTATTATTGAAAAAATCATCAGAATTTAAAAAACCAAGGTTTGCAATTGGATACCAACCTGAAATGATCACACTGTTGCCGTTTGAAATGGTATCCACCATTCCGTAGGTCGTTGTTAGTTTCACATACACATCATTGGTAAATGCCGGTCTTGTAATTACATCAATTAAAACCTTATCTGGATTTCCATTATTATAACGCAGCTGATAGGTAACATTTGTGGCAGGATCTACCACACCGCCGGCAAGGAATAAAACATCAAGGTCTGTTGTTGTTTTGTCAAACGGTTCTTTAAGTTTCCCCCCTGGTGGTGGCTGCATCACACCCTGGACACAATGAACAGATGTTACAATTGTAAAATCAGATAAAGAATTCGATCCTGCAGAACAGTTGCCACTTTCATCCGTTATGGTAAGAATGTATTTTCCGGGTGTGGTAACGCCCGATAATATCAAGGAAGTATTATTTTGAGGAACAACTCCTCCATCCTCCGCTGTCCATAAATAGGAAATGCCAGAACCTGTTTTTCCCAACCCGGTTAAATTTATGGAAGCACCCGGACAATTCTGAAAGATCCGGTCTTCACCTGCATCAGTTCCTAAACCACAGGGATCAACTACTTCGTGCGTTATCAGGACTGTTGAGCCCAGGTAGATCACGTGGTTACTATACAAAGCACCAATTAGCTTAGTTGCATTTCCACCCGATCCAAGATTGATGTCTCCGTTATAAGCATTAACTGTTCCCTGCCATTGAATTCCATTGGAGTTTCCATTACTCATAGCGAAAGCAGTTCCGCTGCCCCAAACGTGCAGAATGATCCTTGAAGCACTGCCTCCATTTGTAACGACCACTGTTGATTTACCTAATGAAACGGTGGACTTGACATAAACTTCTATCAGGTCACCCGGATTGGTATTGCCATTAAAATCAAAAACCAGCGTGTTTTGATTTGAATTATTGATGCTGTTGAGATAATATTTTCCCGTACCATTAAACGTAAGGGTTTTATTCCCATTGAAGGATACATCTTTCCGCTGTGCATTTGGTTCAAGAACCGTTGAACTGTTGATGTTTTGAGTACCTGTAAAATTGGGCATTGCCAAAACAGCTAAGGTAGGCAGGGCTGGGATGTTTGGTGAAGCGATAAAATACTGACCGGGAGCAAGTGTTGGACCTACATAACTGGCACCAGAGGGCTGAGTTACTTTTCCATTAATTAAAATTCCTCCGCCCAAAGATATATTTCCATTTACATCAATATCCCCTTTCAGGAGGCCGTTGTTTCCCCCCAATAATGTGGTTCCTGAAAAACTGGCCGGTGTATTTACAGGTCCAGCTGTTATTTTACCATGAACACTAGTATTATTTGATAATTCAACAATACCATGGCTATGAATATTCCCTTTTATTATAGGGCCACTTGATGTTTTCACATAAGTATTGCTTCCCACCGCACCGCTTTCGATTGTAGCGCCTGAAATATTAACGCCCAGTTTTCCAAATAAAACAAATTGATTCAGTGCAACTGAAGTTCCGGAGCTGGTTTGAGCAAAGGCCTTATTAAAACCCAACTGAAAAAAAGAAATGATCAATACTCCAGAAAGAAATGAAATGGAATGGCGCATAAAAATAGATTGGTTTGTGAATATATGGTTCACATAAGGGTTATTGAACTTGAAAAAATGTCTATCATGTAGCGTTAACTACTACATAAACACATAGAAGGCGGATTAATTCTAAAAGAGAAGATTTTAGAAGGATTGGAACAGAACGCAATGCGATAACGCTAACCAGTACAAAATAATGGGTAAAAGTAGTTATTCTATCAGTAACTACAAATTTTATATTCAAAATATACCTAATATTTATCACAGAAAAAACTAAGTAATAACCCCTAGAATTATCTAATTCACATAAAATCAATCCTTTCCGTTTTTAAACTTAATAAAATTTTAATCCTGGAATGTTCTAAACGAGATAAAGAAGTTGTGAACCCTGTGCTTTCAACTATCCTTAACTAAATTTCGCTTTTCAGGCATAGTTTTTTAATCCACATTTGTGCGTAACTATTGCTGGCGGGGTCCGCGCTGTTTTATATATCTTGTAAGCGTAAGCACCGCCCAACCCCAAATTGATTCACACTAACAAAAAATAATTTGAGAGACACAATTATCAACCTGGAAACCGTTAACCCTATTGAATTTTTTGGAGTAAACAACGGTAAACTTGATATCTTAAAAAAGAAATTTCCCCTTCTAAAGATCCTTTCAAGAGGAACACAGATCAAACTTAGCGGTGCACCTGAACAGGTGGAAGGCGCTAAAGAAAAAATCGACCTCATTGTGCAATATCTCGAGAGAAATGGGCACATGAGTGAAAATTATTTCGAGCAAATCCTTGGAGGCGATGATGCCGAAACTGTCGATAATTTTGTTGACCGTAATCCAAATGATGTCCTGGTTTTCGGTCCAAACGGCAAAACCGTAAGAGCCAGAACTGCCAACCAGAAAAGACTTGTTACGGCTGCGGAAAAGAATGACATTGTTTTTGCCATCGGACCTGCAGGAACCGGCAAAACTTATACCGCCGTGGCCATGGCCGTACGTGCTTTAAAAAATAAAGCAGTTAAAAAGATTGTCCTGACACGACCCGCAGTGGAAGCAGGTGAAAACCTGGGATTCCTGCCCGGCGATCTGAAAGAAAAGATCGATCCCTACCTGCGACCTTTATACGATGCACTCGATGATATGATCCCGGCCGACAAATTGGGCTACTATATGAGTACCCGTACCATCGAGATCGCGCCGCTTGCTTATATGAGAGGCCGCACACTGGATAACTGTTTTATCATCCTTGATGAAGCACAAAATGCCACAGATCTTCAGATAAAAATGTTTCTTACCCGAATCGGAGGTAATGCAAAAGCCATTATTACCGGTGACCTTACACAGGTAGACTTACCAAAAAACCAGAAAAGCGGCCTTGCAAAAGCCAGCCGTATATTAAAAAATGTAGAGGGTATTGGTTATATTGAATTAGATGAAGAAGATGTTGTGCGTCACAAACTGGTGAAAGCGATTCTGAAAGCTTACGACAAAGAATTTCTGCGTGAACAGGAAATTGAAGAAGCTGAAAAAAAAGAAAGAAAAGAACGAAGGTTTTACGACCGCAATGAAAGTTGATCATACTAAAGTGCCTCTAAAGGCACTTTTTTTTATTGCCTGAAGCCATCTCAGTCAAACCCCTTTTACGTCCATATCTTTGCAACATGAGATGTTTTTGGTTCCTGGTATTTTTTACCCTGCTTATATCCTGCAATGACAGCAATAATAAAGATGCAGTCCTTTCTGAGAATGATACAGATGCTGCAAGAAATTTTATCCGTGCCGCCCTGGATGGGCGCTGGGATGATGCCAAAAAATATATGATCCCTGATTCTGTTAATGTGCAGATCATTGAACGCGCCTCTTCGCGGTATCAGTTACAGCCGAAAGAGGAAAGAAGAAGTTACAGGGAATCCACTATCCGCATCTTTGATTCGCGGCAGGTGAACGACAGCATTACCATCATTCACTATTCCAATACATTTAAAAATGCACGCGATTCATTAAAAGTGGTTCAGCAGAATGGACAATGGCTGATCGATTTAAAATATTCATTACTTCCCGGCAATGCTTATAACAATCAATAATCTGTTTTTATTAGGTTTGGCAGGAGGATCTGGTACTATCCTGCGTTTCCTGATTCAAAAAAAACTCAATGGCAGTTTTCCTTATGGCACTCTTGCCGTTAATATAGTGGGCTGCTTTGTTATAGGGCTGGTATGGGGCTATTTCGCTAAGCAACAAAATATGCAAAAACAAATACTCCTGGCTGCAGGATTCTGCGGAGGCTTTACAACTTTTTCTGCTTTTACTGCTGAAGGCCTTCAAATGATCATGGATCACCGGCTGTTTCATTTTTTTATCTATACTGCAGGAAGTATTTTGATTGGACTCTTAATAACATTCCTTGGTTTTAAAATTACCAGCTGATGAACAGATCAACACAAGTGCTCCACCCCTGGCATGGTGCGCATTTTGGCAACAAGGTGCCTGAAATTGTGAATGCGTTGATTGAAATAACCCAGGGATCCCGAACCAAATATGAGATTGATAAGCCAACAGGCTTGCTTAAACTTGACAGGGTGATTTATTCTTCTTTTCATTACCCGGTGAATTATGGTTTTATCCCGCAAACACTCGGAGAAGATGGTGATCCGCTGGACATTCTTGTTTTGTGTTCCCAACCGATCCAGCCTTTATGTCTTGTCGAAGCTACTGTTATCGGAAATATGCAAATGATCGATACAGGTGAAAAAGACGATAAAATTATCGCAGTTGCCACCAATGACCCCTCGGTAAATCATATAACATCCATAGAAGGATTACCGAAACATTTTATCATTGAATTGAGGAATTATTTTGAACAATACAAGGTCCTTGAGAATAAACAGGTGCAGATCGAAGATTTTCAAAATAAAGAAATAGCTTACCAGATCATAAGGGAAGCAATTGATTTTTACATGCAAACATTTCCTGATGCACCTAAATAATAAGCCCATGACTGCCCAAATTGTAATGACCATTATCCTGATTGGTTTAACGGCTGGTATATTAAGTGGACTAATTGGTATCGGCGGTGGGATTATTTTGGTTCCTGCCCTTGTTTATTTCCTAAGTTATAACCAGCACCAGGCTCAGGGCACATCGCTTGGCGTGCTCTCCTTTCCGGTTGTATTGCTTGCTTTTCTTAAATATTATTTTGACTTAAAAAAATCTGAAACGCCTGTTGACTTCAGCATAATAGGACTGCTGGCAATTGGTTTTATTATTGGAGGATTTTTTGGAAGCAGCCTGGCACTGAAACTCGACAAAGAAATGCTGAAGAAAATTTTCGCAGTGATCCTTTTCTATACCGCTTTTAAAATGCTGGGCTGGGACAGTGCCATTTATCGCTTTATTAAAAATATCTTTTAATGCTTTTTAACTGGTGTGTTCTTTGATGATTTTCGGCATGCAGAATACCTTCCCCGGTCAGTGTATCAATGCGCACTTTTCCTGACGCATGAATGATGTTTTCATTATCCAGCATCATGCCTACATGCGTAACCCTGCCATTCTCATTATGAAAAAATGCAAGATCACCGGTGCGTGCTTCTACTGTTGAACTGACTACGGTTCCCTCAAGTTCCTGTTGCCATGCATCCCGCGGAATTTTAATGCCCGCGATCTTGAAACATGATTGAACAAAGCCACTGCAGTCAATACCCATAAAAGTTTTGCCGCCCCACAAATAAGGCGTGTTCAGGAACATTTTAGCTGTAGCTGATAGGCTGTTATAATCATGGGCTCGAAAATCAGAGGTTAAGCCTTCATAACTATAGTCAGGGTTCCAGAGTGTTTTTTTTTCACGGTCATATCCTGTAAGAAAAGCACCTAACGGTATTTGTAACGTGCCCTTTTTCCATTGCAATTGATTAATCAATGCTTTTGCAACGATATTTTGATCCATGCGTTCCGATAGATCTAAAAGTTCTATAAGGTGGTTCGTTACCCATCCTTCATAAGCATCATAATGAGTTTTAACCTTGAACCATTCATCTTTTTGTTCCAGCACCTGCATAGTTTCCCCAAACAATAACTGGTTGGACATTTCTGAACGGTGAGCAGGTTCACTTCGCATTGGAGCCAGGGCCAAATTGCAAATAGCAGTTTCCATAATTATTTGTGGTTAATAAAATTGATTATGCAAATTTGCATGGTTTACATCTCAATCGCAAACCAATTTGAACCGACAATATCAACATATTTCCGATATTGAACTACTGGAGCGCTATTATTCAGAAAAAAACCAGGAATGGATCGGCATTCTGCTGGAACGATATACTATGTTGTTATTTGGTGTGTGCATGAAATATTTGAAGGATGAAAATGAGGCACGTGATTGTGTACAACAGGTATTTTTAAAGGTGTTGATGGAAATACCCAAATACAGGGTGGAATATTTTAAATCATGGTTATACATAATTGCTAAAAACCACTGCCTGATGCGGTTAAGATCGAGGGGCAGCAAGTCACCAAAAGAACTGAATGAATCTTTACTGGTTTTTTCAGAAGAAACGCCCAGGAAAGAAATTGAGGAAAAAGAACTCACCTTTGATCTGCTCGAACACGCGCTGGATGAATTAAATGAAGAGCAAAAGCAATGTGTAATTTTGTTTTATCTTAAAAAAAGAAGTTACCAGCAGATCGCCGAAATTACCGGGTTCACACTGCTGCAGGTAAAGAGTTATATCCAGAATGGCAAACGTAATCTGAAGATCATTCTTGAAACAAAGCTGAAGGAAAAAAGGGAAAATGAAAGATGATTTAAAAGACATATTATCCAATCTCAATCCAGGCATCGACCAGGAAACCCTGCTTTTATACCTTCAGGGGAAACTATCTGAGGAAAAACATCATGAACTGGAAAAACAGATCCTCCGGGATGATTTTGATTCCGATGCACTAGAAGGCCTTGAAGGAATGCAGGACCGGAAAAATGTGCAGGTCATTGTAGATCAGCTCAACCAGGAACTGAGAAAAAAAACGATAAAGAAAAAGCGCAGCAAGTTGCAGGAGTTGAACATCCAGCCCTGGATCATCATTTCACTTATTATTATTCTTCTTCTGATCGTGATCAGTTATGTCATCATATTCATGTACATGAAAGAACAATAAAAAAAAGAACCCTGAGGTTCTTTTCATTTTATTGATATTGTATGTAGATCGGTTTAGGCCTGAGGTTTAATATTTCTTCACGCGTCATCAACTCTGCCTGGTTCGAGTATTCCGTATCATTTACATAAAACAGTTTAAATCCGGTGAACTGCACAGGTTGTGGGCTGATCCAGCTATAGTAGGTA
The DNA here is from genome assembly GCA_002050435.1 of Chitinophagales bacterium 33-2. GTDB lineage: Bacteria > Bacteroidota > Bacteroidia > Chitinophagales > Chitinophagaceae > Flavisolibacter. The sequence goes on from MWYV01000036.1 coordinate 36,807, forward strand.
CTTTTCTTTTTTGCCGTATTTCCCCATCCATCCATATCCATAATAATTTGCAGTTCGGGGTAAAGTTTGATGTTTTTATAATTGGTGACCATGCCCTGGGTAAACCTGTGGATCATAAACATCTTTGCCGGCAGGTTGTGTTTTTTTACAAGTCCGGCCAGGTATTCTGTAATATAATTGATGTCTGCGGCATCCACTGTTCCGATCACGCTACCGGGTTTTTTATTTCCTTTTGCTTTCATAGCAAATTCAGGGTCGATCCCCAGGTGTACATTCGGCATCGACAAATATTTTTCCAGTGCAGGGATCTCAGATTCAAAATCACTAAGTCCAACCTGCACATCAAGAAATACTTCAGCATTAATTTCTTTCGCCCAGCTCAGTATCGTATCGATTTGGGAATTGGGCATTCTGAAACGGTATTTTCCATCTTTACCCGGTGCTGCCTGGGCAGTAACACAGATATAGTGTAAGGCTGGTATGGCAGGTATGGTACTGTCTGCATCAGTCCACTTCTGAACTTCATCCATCAGCCTTTTCATCATTTCCTGTTTGGGCCATTTACCCAATGCGCCCATCCTGTTTGAATACAGGTTACCATAATAGGCAATCACACGTTTGAAAGGTAGTATGGCACCAGGAACAGGGTAGGGTTCCATAACAGGCCATCTGCCGGTTGTATCGCCATTCGCCAGGTTGTTTTGTAAGTCACGGTAAGTTGCTGAATCCAGTCGGGGTTCCTGAGGACCTGCTGGCACATTGTTTTGAGTAGAATCAGAAGAAGCGGTTTGGGTTTTTTCGGAATTACTGTTATTACAGGCAACCATTCCTGCAAGGCAAAAAAGAAAAATAAAGTTTTTCATTATTATGATATAACCGAAGGAAAATTTAAATGATCCGGTATAAAACGGAAATTAAATGAAAGCGCTGGTATTTAATAATTTATCTCTTAAAAATCTGTAGCTGGCATAAGATTTACATCCATAAAAGAAATGATGGATTATGAAAAATGAAGAAACAGGTCGTAACAGACCTTCAGAAGTTGGGCGAAATAAGGACCCCAACCTAAGAGATTATTCAGGCCAGCAGCCGGGAACGAACACCATCAGTTCGAGTGAATCAGATGAGGGCAACCAAAAATTGTCGGAAACAGCAAAAGATGGGTTTAATGAAGACCGACCGGATCCGCGAGCAGACAGAAACCTGGACGAAGTAAATGATGATGAAGACAGGGTATATTAATTAGAAGCACTGGTTGCCCAGTGCTTCAATTTTTTCTTTTGCCCAAAAAACTTAACTGGTGGTTTCGTTGTTCTTCTGACTTCTTTTGCTTCCCGAGCTTTGACCTCCCCTTCTTCCGATCTCACTCATGTGCTCACGGTTCTGACTCACAATTTGTCCACCTTTCCTGCCTGCGGCCCTGGCTTCTTCACTGCTCCACTCATGCGCAACACCCTGCTTGTGTGCGGCCCTGCCACCTTCACTTGCAATTTGTCTTTGCTTTTGCGGATCCATAGCTGCAAAACCTCTGTGAGAACTTCTGCTTTTCTGAGACTGCCCATCATTCCTTTCCTGGGGATGCTGGTTTTCTTTTGCTGATCCAGGTTCTCTGTTCCCCTGGAATTCATTTTGACCTCTTTCTTCCATAACGCACTATTTTTTAAATGGTTAGAATTTAAATTCTATCCCAACAAAATGATGCCTAAGAAGATTCTGCCTTTATACCTGATTTGCTGGGCAATATTTTGTATAATAATCATCAATTTGAGTAATAAAGGGGTAAAAGCACCCACTTTAAGGATACTAGAAATTTTACGGCAATTACTTCCTGATTTCAAACGATAAAGCGGCGCAATCCGGGACTTCTATAATTTCTACATCAGCAACAAAAGCACCCGCCGGCCCGGTTTTACACCAGTTGGCAAATGCCTGAACAGCTGCTTCACTTCCAGAGACAAAAGCTTCAACATCACCATCAACAGTGTTCCGAATCCAGCCGCCTGCATGCAATGCATCAGCTTTCTTTTTTGCAGAAGCCCGAAAAAAAACACCTTGCACTTTTCCTTTTATCAAAATTTTCAATGCCGCCATACTGCAAAGATGAAACGTTATGGCATAAGATTTACATGATTTAAATAAAGCAAAACATTACATGAACCAAATCACAGAACATAAAGAAAAAAAACAGCAGCCAGAAGAAAAACAGCAGGTGGCAGTAAACCCTAATCCGCGTGCCAATGAAAACATCAGGGAAAGAACAGAAACGGAGCAGGTGAACAATAACAACAACAGCCAGGTAGGATCAGAGATCACAGACGGTGAGGCTGGATAAAAATTTAATTATGAAAAACGATAAGAAAAATACCGACAACGAAACAAAGATCTACCTCACACCGGACAGCACATTGCAAACGCCTGAAGAAAAAGCACATGATGCTTCCATAGATCCAAGGAAAGACGACACGATTTCCGTTTCAAGAGATGACCCGCAGGATGATGAACTGACCAATAGTGAAAGAAACACCAAGGATTAACACCCGGTTTCTTTAGCGGGGGAATTTATCTTTTCTCTGGTTCCTGATCATCGTTCCAAAATCGGTTTTCCTGGTAAATGCTTCTATTACGAGGGCCATTCTTTTTGCAATCGTGTCATCAGTTTTTGCACTGAGGATCCATTTAATGAAATAATTTCTTTCACCTTGTTTTAACTGCATAAAATAATTCAAAGCCTCCTGCTCCTGTTCAAGGCACTCCATCAAGTCTGGTGGGAGCTCAGGAAGTGAATGATCTTTTTCAAGTTGCAGTTCCACCATCGCCCCTTCCTTTTTCCTGATCTTTTTCCTGATATCGGCATTGACAGGAAGGATATATTTCCCTGCTCCCATAGGTATCAGGGCAATGCCAGGGAACAATAAGCCGTCAATGTGCACTTTCACACGAAAAGACCTTTTATCATTTCCATTTAATTCAACAGCAACAGCAGCAGGAACTTCAACATAACGCCATCCTGTTTTTTCGCCCTTATCTTCAAATTTTTTAATGGCAGTTTCTAACCTGATCATGATTTAAAATAAATTAGTTTGTTTGCGGCAAAAGATTTGCACAGATGATGGAGAACAAAGTTTTGAAATTTTAAATGATTGCTATGAATAAAAATATGCAAACGGTTCTGATTTGTCATAACGACTTCGGATATCTGAATAAAGTACAGAAAGCTCTTGAGGAAAAAGGCTTTGATGTAGATTCTATAGAAAATGCTGCTGATCTTGTACTTACTGGGATCCGCCTCCACCCTTCAGTTATTGTTGTCAATCCGGACATGAAAGCTTTTAATGAACAGGGTGTTTGCAAACACCTGATTCAGGAAAAAGGAATCCAGGTAATTCTTGTAATAGATAAACATTCTACAACAAGAGCAATGGTGGGGGATTGTACTATAGAAGATACAGTGGATGTGAATACAGACCTGAATGCACTGGCCAATTTGATCAAAAAGCACATATCCGTACATCAAGATTAATTAATGGCACCAGATTGGTGAAAGGGATGAAAACGATACTATGAGTAGGATGAACCTGGGTGGCAAGTTTATGTTCGCTACCGGAATTGAAAACAGTTACCCCACGATTCAACTTCCTGATGGCAGCACTAAAAGAGTGGATGAAATGGAAAAGTGCGGCCACTATAAATACTGGGATCTTGATTTCAACCTCACAAAGGACCTGGGGATCGATTTTTTAAGGTATGGGCCACCTTATTTTTCTACCCATCTGTCGCCGGGAAAGTATGACTGGGAATTTACCGACAGAACTTTTGCGAAGTTGAAAGAACTGGATATTACGCCAATTGTTGACCTCCTGCATTTTGGTGTACCCGACTGGATGGGCAATTTTCAAAACCCGGATTTCCCTGAGTTATTTGCAGAATATGCAGGCGCATTCGCAGAACGGTTTCCCTACCTTCAACTCTATACACCCGTCAATGAGATCTTCATTACCGCAATGTTTTCAGGACAGTATGGCTGGTGGAATGAAAGACTTACTTCTGATCTTGGTTTTGTAACGGCTTTAAAACATTTGTGCAAGGCGAACGTACTGGCCATGCATGCGATCTTGAAAGTGCAACCCCAGGCAGTATTTATTCAAAGTGAATCTTCTGAATATTTTCATCCCATGCGCCCCGAAGTGCAGCAACATGCAAATTTTCTTAACCGCAAAAGGTTTCTTGCCCTTGACCTGACTTATGGTTTTCCGATGTCGGTTCAGATGTATGAATACCTCCGCGATAACGGAATGAGCTGGGAAGAATTTCACTGGTTTGAACACAACCAGGTGAAAGCAAGATGCATTTTAGGAAATGATTATTATGCTACAAATGAACACCTGGTTTTACCTAATGGAGCCACACAGGCTTCAGGTGAAATTTTTGGTTATTATGTGATCACTCACCAGTATTACAACAGGTACAGGTTGCCCATTATGCATACCGAAACCAATATGAAAATGCCCGACTCGGTTAATTGGCTATACAGGCAATGGGCTAATTTACACAGATTGAAACAGGATGGTGTACCGATCATTGGTTTTACATGGTATAGCCTTACCCACCAGGTAGACTGGGATACCGCTTTAAGAGAAGATAACGGAAGGGTGCATGAAGTAGGTTTATTTGATCTTGACAGGAACATTATGCCTGCCGGTCATGCTTATAAAAAACTGATCAGCCAGTGGAAAGATGTACTGGAAAGGGAAAGTTTTGGAATGGTATATACGCAGTGAGGAAGATAAGTAAGGTAAGAGGTTTGAGGTTTGGAGGTTTGGAGGTTATGAAGACGATTGTATTGAAGGGAAAAGAAATTTTAAAAAACTGCTTTGAATAAAAGATTTCTTTTCCTTGATTTTTAATAATCCTGAAGCTTTATACTGCGCCAGTTCTCCATTTACGCTGGCATGAATGGCCGATTCAAAATCATGCAGGGCAATGGCCATTTCGGCATCATCATAAAAAGATTGTCCATTTACATGCACCGCATGTAAACTCACCCTGGTAAATTCCTCGTTCAGTGGCAGCACCGTAATGTCAACAAAATATTCCCTTCTTTTGGATGGATGAACATAATAAAATCTGAGCGAGTCGATCATCCGGTTTTCTGCATATAACTCGATGTGGTCGAGGTGAAAAGGCAGGGATAAAATGCTGTTCCTGGTTTTAATTTCACCTGCATTCACAAAAGATTCGCGTGAAAGAAAGTTTTGACGGGGCATGGGTTTTCATTTTTAGATGAAGGATTCAATGCAAATTACAATGCATACCTTTTAAAATCAATCGGTAAACACCCTGATTTCCGTTCGTAAAATCCCCCTAATCATACAGGCCAGGGTATAAATTAAACCAGTAATCTCGGATAAATTTACAGAAATCAATGATTGTCAAACTGGTAGGAACGGGGATTATGGCACCCTGTTTGTACCCCAAGCCCATGGCAATAAAACACTTAAATTACCAGGATTTCAGGCAGGACGTATTTGACTTTGAATCCGGGCAGGAATGGAAATATGCAGGATCGCTGCCTGCTATTATCGACTTTTATGCAGACTGGTGTGGCCCATGCAAAGCGCTTTCTCCCATTCTTGAAGAACTTTCAGAAAATTATGAGGGAAAACTGATGATTTATAAAATTGATACCGAAAAAGAAGCAGAGTTATCTTCTTTGTTTGGCATCCAAAGTATTCCCACGCTGTTATTTATTCCAATGGATGGAGCTCCAATGATGCAGAAAGGTGCAGTACCTAAAAATGTTTTGGAACAGGTGATCGAAAAAAAGCTGCTGGTTAAAGAAAAAAATACAGGGTAACGCCGTCTTGTTTGAACTGCGCGATGTAATGTTTCTAATTCATTTTATCTGAATGAGATTCTTTTGCATTTTCTTCTGATGGAGCCTTTTCATTTTCATTGGGAATTTGAGGGACGCCATCTGTTCCTACCTGCACAAATGCATTGTCTGTATTCTTTAAAGGTGCATCCTGCTCCTGAAAATCATTGCTGATCTGATCTTTTTCCTTGTTCATAATTATTGTCTTTATCTTTTTTATTAAAATTTCCACCGAGCCCACCATGATCCATCCGCGCCTCCTGCCTGTCGATTACACTGATATCTAATTTCTTTGAAGCGTGAGGAGCACCTTCTTTTACTATATCAGAAATTCTTCCTACCTCATTTCCAGCCTGATGTGCATTTTTATCCAGATTGCCCTAGCCTGAATTGCTAAAAGATTATGCCACTTCGATTACATTTTATAGCAAGCTGGAGTGACCACGGCTGGCACATACATTGCAATACTATTTCAGTGTTTCATACTTTAATAGTGAATGACACCTTTTGCAGTTATAAGTGCTTACGTTTTTTTAACTGCAGAGAGCCCCGAAAGGGGCTTTTCCAATCTTTTAGCCTTGAAAATCCAAAATAAACTATTTTAGGTGGTTCTTTACTTTCATTATTTTAATCGAATGTGTGCAACTTTTTCGAGCAGTCTCAACGCTTGGCATAGAGATTGAAATAATAGGGTATCCTTAAACACCAATAAACAACCATGCGATTTACTACCCTTTTATTTGCAGGCATTATCAGCCTTGCATCCTGTAAAAAGAATACTACTCCAAATATCGAAGAGCCCATTGCAAACAATCAGTCCATTTCATGGATTAAAAGCTTTGGCGGAACCAATTTTGACTTTTATAATGCTGCAATTCAAACATCTGCAGGAGATTACGTAGTTGCCGGCAGTTCGAGAAGTACTGATGGTGACCTAACCGGTGCCAGGGTATCTTATGATGTATGGATCACCAGGATAAATGTCAATGGAGGAAAAGTCTGGAGCAAAGCTTACGGCGATAACAGTGATGAATATGTAACCTCTATAGTTCAGACCAGTGACGGGGGCTATTTTATAGTGTATTACAGTGGATTCCCTTTATTACCTGTTGGGGGAACGCCTAATTATGCCTGGGGATTGAAAACCGATGCTGATGGAAATCTTCTATGGAAAAAACAACTTTCAACAAGCAATGATGCGCAACCATTTTCTGTGATCCTAACAGGTGATGGAAATATGCTTGTTTCTGGATTTGCCTTTTACGAAGGAAGCAGAAAGGGGTGGGTTTCCAAGATCAATAACAATGGCGACAAGGTATGGGAAAAACATTTTGGAGGCGATGCTGAAGATATCTTTAATGGTGCTGTAAGAAGCGCTGACGGTGGGTTTGTACTTACTGGATACACAAAAAGCGCGAATGGAGATATGGAAAACAATAAGGGGCATTATGATGGCTGGATTTTAAAAACAGATGCCAACGGCAATAAATTATGGAGCAAAAGCTTTGGGGGCAGCAGTGAAGATAACCTGTCAAAAATTGTTGCAACTTCCGATGGTGGCTATATGGCAATTGGTTCCAGCAAAAGCAATAATGGCGATATAGGTTCCAACAAAGGGGGATTTGACGCATGGATCATAAAAGTTGATGGCAATGGAAATAAACAATGGGTTAAAACTTATGGTGGAGGGAATGAAGAATATATGACAGGCTTGGTTCCTGCTCCTGGTGGTGGTTTTGCCGTGGGCGGATATACAAACAGTCATACTGGCGATGTATCCAGAACATCAGGCGACTACGGTGGCTGGTTGTTTAAAATAGATAACAACGGGAACAAAACCAGTGCAAGTACCTATGGCGGCCCAGGTGATGAAGTATTGTATTCTCTTTCCAGCACCCAGGATGGTTACATCATTGCAGGTACTACTTATTCATCATCCAATGGTTATGACGGATGGCTGGTGAAGGTGGGACAATTCTAAAGAAAACAACCTGATATAAATCACCCCACCTTCAGCGTGGGGTTTTATTTAAAAAACCCCTGTAGAAACAGGGGTTCATTACAAAACGAATATTTGCCTGTTAGCAAAGTTTAAAGATCAGGTTTCAACCTGAAGCGTGCAATAGGAAGAATACCTTGTAATCACAAGGTGATCTACTGCAGTTCAGGGATTTCCAATAGTATCTTCCTTGCCTAATGGAATAGGAGATTCACTTCCTCTTGAGTTTTCACCTGTTAATCTTTCCGTTCCTTCCCCGGTCCTGCCGTAATCTGCAACTGCTGCCCCGGGATCTTTTAATGATTGATTTTGTTCCTGCATCCTTGAAGGTTTTTCCCCTTCACGTTTTTGGTCTTTTGAATTGTTGTTTTCCATTTGACAATTTTAAATTGTGTGTATTTCTAACTGGCCAGCCCGAAATTGTACTTATTTTATCGTTGAAATGCCACCAATTTGGTGCCGCTATTCAATATTTTACTGAAGTAAGCTGGTGGCCTGGCTTAATGGGCACATTTTTTTATACGTATTTGTAAAGAATAAGAATGAAGCTTGTAAAAGTGCCTTATAATGGAAAAGGATATACGATCAACTATAAACTTGAAACCATTGACCTGAGTATGACGCCTGTGCAGTTCCTGAATGTATATTCCATTTTTGTGGATGATCCGGTCATCAGCAAAATCGTTGGAGATCATTTTACCATTCTTCATAACCAGTCCCACACATTGCAGGCTTGTTATGAAATCAATAGTCCGGGCAACCTGGAAGAAATGAATCTAAAAAAGCAGATCGCTCAGCAGGTGCTCAATGACCCTGGATAAAGCTTGTCGCCTACCTCAGATTGTTCTCGTATGTAATGAAAATAAGGAGGCAGTAGGATATATGATTAAGATCATTTATCTACTGCGATACATCATAGTTTTTTATACCTGGATAAGGGAGATTTGTTTATATAACCACAGGATATGAAATTGCTTATTAACTCTTCATCAACTTTAGCACAGGTTAAAAAGATTTCTCTGCAATGTTTCCATTCCTGCGCATTGATTTTTTTAAAAACCACACGCCACGGAAAAGGTTCACTACCAAAAGATCTTTACAGCAATGAAGCAACTATTGCTTCTATTGCGCCTGCATTGAAAGAAATGACGCTGGAATTTAAAGCTACAGATAGTGTAGGTCATTTTGAGCAGTTGGCACAAAATCAGTTGTGTATTCCGGTGCAGGTATTCCGCAAAGGAGGACAGATATGGCTGGAAACCATTCTTACAGATCATCTGAGTCTTGAAAAACAAAACAAATGGGAAGTGAAGCATCAAAGCCCTTCCATTTTAATGTATACAGTCTTTTCCTTTAACTGGAATGAATCAGCAATAACCAAGCAACCAGTAAATGATCACAAAAACAATGATGGTTCCAAAACAGCCACCACCTATTTTACTCGCACCGTATCCTGCTATAATTGCTCTGAGCCATCCTGGCATAATCTTAAATTTAAATGGAAAGATTAAAATAATTATGCCAGCTTCTCCGGATCCTCTTCAGCAATACCCACAATGCTAAACACTGCGTTTAGGGTACAGCCCCTGCCGGGTTGTGAATCTATTTCAAGGCTTCCTGAATACACCTGCAACCGGCTTCGGATATTTCTGAGCCCAATGCCCTTTACGGTTGCGGCTGTATTAAACCCTTTTCCATTATCGCTCACCTGAATTTTTACATTCCGATCCTCTGTGTATGCCTCAATACTGATAAAATCCGCTTCAGCATACTTAATAATATTATTTAGTTGTTCCTGTACTACCCTGTAGATCATTAATTTCTGATCATCACTCAACTGATCTATTTCCAGCTTTGAAAAATCGAGATTAAATTCAAAATGTTTCACCCTCCTGATATTATCCAGCAGGGCTCTGATTGATTGTTCAAGTGTATAAATATTAAATTCAGGAGGCTTTACAGATGCAGAAAGCTGCCGGATATCATTCAATGCCCTAATGGTCATCTCTCTTATTTTATTTACCAGGGCAGGCGCATTATCCGGACGGGTTGCCAGCTGGTCGAGATACAGTTTTACTACGGTGAGCAGTTGCCCGATATTATCATGCAGTTCTTCCGCCCACCTGTTTCTTTCATTTTCCTGGGCCTGGATAATGGATTGCCCCAGCAATTGCCTGTGTTGCATTTGTTGCTGGTAAAAAGCAGTTTTCATATTCCTGATCTCTGTTACATCCTGGAGAACAGAAATAAATCTTTCAGGCATACCATTTTCATCTCTTAAAATGCTGCCTTTATGTGTTACATCATGGTAAGTGCCGTCGGTAAGCAAACAACGGTAATCTCCCTGCCAGAGAGAAGCACCTGAAGACAAAGCATGCTCAAAATGATCCAGGATATATTCCCTGTCATCAGGGTGGATCTTCTTCCGCAATTTTATGGAATAATGTTCCAGGATATTTTCACCGACCTGAAAATAGACCTTCATCTGTTCATTGATATACGCTTTATCTGAACGAAGATCGTGATCAATAATTCCTTCCCTCGATGCATCACCCAATGCCTGATAACGCGTGAGTAATTTCTGCGTTTTTATCAAGCCCCTACTGATATGCCCGTAATACCTGTTAATGATGAGAAAAAGAAAAATACTGGAAACGGAAATAAAGAAAATGCCTTTCAGGCTTTGCGCCTTCTGAAATTGTTTTGGATCGGAAGCAAAGATCATTTCAGCAACTGTATCGCTGCCAAGAATCCATAAAAAACTTATTAAAAGGTAAAAAAGGGAGATCTTATATGCAGGTGCAATTTTATTCAATCCGGCAATTTAATTGTGAAACACAACAAGTGTTTGAACAAATCCGGATATAAATTAGGCAAATCCATTTAAAAAGAGAAATGTCAAGAAGAATTAAAAAACCCCGGTGTTCCGGGGTTGCTGTCAATTTTGATGTGATGCGTCGTGCACAATGGCTTCCTGCGGCTTAGAAGGTGCATTCCTGAAAATAACTACATTGTCAAATACATCAACAAGAACAGGTTGGGTTTTATCAACTTCTCCGCCAAGAATTTTTTTACTTAACGTATTCACCAGCTGTTTCTGAATGAGTCTTTTCAGTGGCCTGGCGCCAAACTGAGGATCAAAACCATTTTCTGCAAGGTAATCCAGGAGGTAATCGGAAAACCGAAGATCAATTCCACTTTGCATCACCAGATGTTTCAGCGCTTCAAGCTGAATTTTAATAATCCCACGAATCTCATTTTTCATCAGTGGCTGGAACAAAATGATCTCATCGATCCTGTTCAAAAACTCAGGCCTTATGGTTTCCCTGAGCCTGATCATCACTTCATCTCTTGTGCGTTGCACAACTTCATCCTTATTTACATCAGTTACATCAGAAAAGTTTTCCTGGATAATATCACTTCCCATATTGGATGTCATGATGATAATGGTATTTTTAAAATTGACAATTCTTCCTTTATTATCTGTCAGCCTTCCATCATCCAGCACCTGTAAAAGAATGTTCCATACATCAGGATGTGCCTTTTCAATTTCATCAAGCAACACCACCTGGTAAGGTTTCCTTCTAACAGCTTCAGTGAGCTGCCCGCCTTCATCATAGCCAACATATCCCGGAGGCGCACCTACCAACCGCGACACTGCATGTTTTTCCTGGTACTCGCTCATGTCAATGCGCGTCATCATGTGTTCATCATCGAACAAATATTCAGCAAGTGCTTTTGCAAGCTCTGTTTTTCCAACGCCTGTGGTACCTAAAAAAATAAAAGAACCTATTGGCCTTTTAGGATCCTGCAATCCTGCACGGCTTCTTCTTACCGCATCAGCTACCGCGGTAATGGCCTCCTGCTGCCCTACCACACGCTGGTGTAATTCTTCTTCCAGGTGCAATAATTTCTCCCGTTCACCCTGGAGCATTTTGGAAACAGGTATCCCGGTTGATTTGGCCACACTTTCTGCAATATCCTCCGCATCTACTTCTTCTTTCATCAATCGCCGACTATGGGCGCTGATCTCATTCAACTGATCCTGCAGCTTGCTGATGGCAGCTTCCTGTTCCTTGATCCGTCCATAGCGGATCTCCGCAACCTGTCCATAATCTCCTTCCCTTTCTGCCTGTTCTGCTTTTTGTTTCAGTGCTTCAATACCCGCTTTTGATTCCTGGATCTTTTCTACAATTTCTTTTTCTTCCTGCCACTTGGCCTTTAAAGTATCCCTTTCCACTGCAAGGTTGGCCAGATGGGTATTCAGATCTTTTAATTTATCCTCATCACTTTCTCTTTTTATGGCTTCACGTTCAATTTCCAATTGCCTGATCTGCCTTTCCAGTTTGTCAAGTTCTTCAGGCATACTGTTCATTTCCAGACGTAGTTTGGCGGCACTTTCATCAATCAGGTCGATGGCTTTGTCTGGCAAAAAACGATCAGATATATATCGAACAGAAAGTTCCACTGCAGCAATGATTGCTTCATCTTTTATTCTTACATGATGATGGGTTTCATACCTGTCCTTCAATCCACGAAGGATGGAAATGGCATCCTCGATGTCGGGTTCATCTATTAAAACTTTCTGAAACCGGCGTTCCAGTGCTTTGTCTTTTTCAAAAAATTTCTGGTATTCATTTAAAGTAGTGGCACCAACAGCACGTAGCTCTCCACGGGCAAGTGCAGGTTTCAATATGTTGGCTGCATCCATTGCACCTTCACCGCCACCTGCACCAACAAGTGTATGTATTTCATCGATAAAAAGAATAATCTCGCCATCACTACCCGCGACTTCCTTTACTACGCCTTTCAGTCTTTCCTCAAACTCGCCCTTGTATTTTGCACCTGCGATCAGTTGGCCCAGATCCAGTGCATAAATGATCTTTGATTTCAGGTTCTCCGGCACATCACCATTCACAATACGCATGGCCAGTCCTTCCGCAATAGCCGTTTTACCAACACCCGGTTCTCCAACCAGGATGGGATTGTTCTTGCTTCTCCTCGAAAGAATGTGCAAAGTGCGCCTGATCTCTTCATCCCGGCCAATTACAGGATCAAGTTTACCCTGCCGGCCAAGTTCGTTCAGGTTCTTTGCATATTTATTTAAAACATTGAATTGGGTTTCCTGTGTTTGAGAAGTGACTGCGCTTCCTTTTCTCAGGTCGTTGATGGAAGCAACAAGGCCTTTTTCAGTAAGCCCAAAATCTTTTAGCAGTTTTGCTGTGCTGTCATTCCCCTGCAACAGCGCAAGCAGCAGGTGTTCGGATGTAACAAATTCATCTTTGAAATTTTTCAGCACAGCACCAGCACGCAGCATTACATTATTGGCTTCCCGGGAAATATTCTGAGCCGGCTCGCTGCTGACTTTCGGAAGCTTTTCCATTTGCTGATCCAGCCGGGCTTCCAGTTGTCCCGTGTTCACCTCATTCTTTTTTAAAAGATATTCAATAGGAGAATCCTGTTGGTCGAGCAATGCTTTTAATAAATGGTCTGTTTCAATGCTGGCATGACCATGATTAAAAGCAATCTGCTGCGACTGTTGAATGATCTCCGCGGCTTTTATGGTAAAATTGGAAAGGTTCATAAATCTTATACTTTGATGAGTTAAAATTCGTTTCTATATTGTTCTGGGCTGTACTTTCAGGTTAAAGAAACCTACAAACAATAATCCAACCGAAATTATCAGATATTATGTCATATAAATTTAGAAATACCTGTCTCAAATTCAGTTCCCTATTGATTTTCATGCTAATTATGCAGTGCGCCAGCGCGCAGGGCCGGAATAAAAAAAATGATAAAGAGTTTGGCCTTGAAGCTTATCCTGAACTGAATGCACTGATCACAAAACATCAGAAGACCCTGGGAAACAATGTAGTGACCCTGGTTTGGAAAGATACCGTGGTATTTAAAAAAGAAACCGGAGCATTCAGTTCAAAAAACGATGCACCCATTGCCCTGTCCAGTCAGTGGCTTACCACTGCGTTGATACTTGTGCTGGTAGATGAAGGAAAGCTTTCACTTGATGATAAGGTCAGCGATTATCTACCCATTTTCAGTACTTATGGCAAGAACTACATCACCATAAGACATTGCCTTTCGCATTTTACCGGCATTGAAGCAGGCACGAAACTGGTGGAAAGTAAATTTGAAAGCCTGGAAACAGAAGCTGCAGCATTTGCAAAAAAAGAAATACAAACCAACCCCGGAACAGAGTTCCGTTACTCAAGTGCCGGAATGATGCTCGCAGGAAGAGTTGCTGAAGTGGTTATGAAAAGAAAATTTGACCAACTCATCAAACAGAAACTTTTCAATCCATTGGGTATGACAAAAACAAGTTTCAGCACGATGGATGGCTCAGGGGTCAACCCCGCAACCGGCGCAAAATCAACTCCTAACGACATGCTGCGTTTTCTTCAGATGCTGTTGAATAATGGAAAGCTGAATGGCAGGCAGGTATTAAGTGAAGCTTCAGTGAAAGAGATGCGCAGGATCCAGGCGCAGGCAGTTGATGTGAAATTTGCACCAAAAGCTGCTACAGGTTTGTCGTATGCCATGGGAAGCTGGGCACTGCAGTCAAAAGATGGAGAAGCGACCGTTTTAACTTCACCCGGAATCTATGGTGTATGGCCGGTGGTTGACTGGTGCAGGGGTTATGCCATGATCATTATGTCGAAAGAATTTTTGCCCGAGCAAAAAGCGGAAACTTTTAATCTAATGAAAGGAGCAGTGGAAGATGTAAATAAAAACGGAAATTGTAATGAATAAAATGCTTAAAAAAAGAGGCTGTCTCAAAGTCTGGGACAGCCTCTTTTCATTCTGGTAGGTGATGAAATCCATTTTCATTTATGCAATGCTCAGTGCCTTCATTTTAGTTTTGATACATCCTCCTTTTTTATTTCTGTGATTTCACAAAAACGATCCTGAGGCGATCGGATTTATAAATGTCGTTATAATATTTTGCGATGGCTTCTCCGCTTGCTGGAGGAAACCTTCCCGAAAACTGTTCGCGGATCCTGTGGTAGATAATTTTATTCCCTTCTACTTTTAATGTGGCGGAATAATTTCCAAAGGGCGTTTTAATAGCTATGTTTTCAAAAGGCGTTTCCAGTTCATAACCGGCAGGAATTTCAATGACCTGCTTATCCTCATCCCTGTATTCGCTTTCAAAAACATAATCCAGTTTCCTGGTTGTATCGAAGGTCAGACGCAATCCGCCTCGGTTCAATATATTCGGAACGATGAACATTCTTTTTCCACTCACAGTTGCATAAGCAGGAACCGTTATATTTAAATCTTCTTCGATCTGGGGCAACATCCCTTTTTTAAGATCATATTTAAAACTGTTGATCTCGTAAGTTGGAAGTTCAAGATGCTGCTGTAAGATTTTCTGAACTTTATCTTTTGAATTATTGTTGATCAGGGAACTTACTTCATCCTGCTGTGTGCCTTTATAAATGGTGGATACATCCATCACCAGGTTGCCCTCTGCATCGATCTTTGCATCAATCGCTCTTGTCTGCAGGTTCTCCTTTAAACCATAACGCGGTGTGTTTACCAGTTTTCCACCCTGGTCTGTGATCAGTAACGCCTTACGGTTTCCAGTATACGAACCCATATAGCCGGCAGATTCTGTCTGGCTGGTACATTCCAGCCACATGGTATCTTTTGCAAGGGGTACAGACAACACCATATGATTGAACTGGTGCGAGGGGAATTCTTCAACAAAAAAACGTGCATAGCTTTCTCTTCCACCATTAATCAGGGCGTAGTGCGATTTAATACCAGCCGCTTTCAGGATGCTGTACATATAATTTGACAATGCCTTACAATCGCCATACCCTTTGGAAGCTACGTAAGAAGCTTCAAAAGGCTGCAGACTGCCGATACCAAATGAGATGAGAATGTATCTTGTATTTTGTTGCAGGAACTCAAACAGGATTTTTACTTTTTCCTTTTCATCGCTAATTCCTGCTGTCAATTGCTGTATTTTATCAAGGATGTTTTGGGGCAACCTGTCCTTTCCATCATGAAGCTTTACCTGGAATTTTCCAAATTCTTCCCAACTGCTGGCATTACCCGTATAACCCTGCATTTTAAAATCTGAAGGAGCAAAAAATACATTGGTGGTCATTTCCCTCCACTGCGGAGAAGCAAAAACACTTTGTATTACAGCCTGATCCCTGATCTCCCAGAAATAGGATTTGTATTTGCCCTGTATTGTTTCCGCCGGCGGCTGGGGATAATTAAAAGCTTTGTAACGAACTTTATAATCAAGTGGTGCAACAAACCTGAATGAACTGTGTTCAACAGCATAATGTTCTGCCGCTTGAGGAAACCATCTTGGAAAATTATACGTGTTCAGGTATTTTTCTTCCACTTCGTATTCAACCGTATAGGGGTAAGTACGGTGGTTGAAATTATGAAACTTCACCCTGCTGTCGTCCATCAGGCTGATCTCACTGACATTACTCTGGTCACCGATCTCCTTTGATTTTAATTTCCTGATCAGTTGTCCTTCTGCATTGTATAAGGAACCTTCAAAACCGGTTACTTTGATCAGATTACTATAGTGCACTACCATACCTGAAAAGCGGTCTCCTTTTTCATTTAAAATGGTGAGCGCCACCCTGGTTTTCACGATGGCTTCGTCAAGCGAAACTAAATGGTATTCTTCCACCTGGGTGCGACAAACCACATTGGCTCCTTTCAGCAATTGCTTTGGAATCTGGCTTACCGGGTATTTAATATCCGCTGCATTGATGTGCTGAAAAGAACATACAATGATTAAGAGTGCTAGGATGCGCATCATTATTTTTTCTTTTTAAATACGATCTGCTCATTATGTTTTTTCACTACGATGGTCATGAACTCACGCAGCGTATCATATTCTTCAGGCATGAAGAAAGCTTTATTCATTTTTAACCTGGAACGAAAAGAAATGGTGGAACCGGAATGTGAGATCCTGTATTCAAAAAAACCACTTCCATCTTCATCAATTTTCAACATAAGCTGCTTTGGCAATTCATCCACCTCATAGCCTGCAGGCACTTCAAGTGTAAGTAAAAAGGTTTCATCAACCATGTATGGCATTTCTACCGGGTAACTTCTTTTTAAAGAAGTAAAAGGATTTTTCTTCCATCCTTCATTAAACATGGGATTGACATAAAGGAGGTTATCTTTTTCCAGGTTCAAATCAATATCATATTGAATGGTAACAGGAAGATCATAATGCTTAAGAGAATCCACAGATGTATTCTGAATGACCACCTCTGGTCCATACTCTTTTTCTATTTCCTTGAAAAATGCCTCAGCACCTTTATCCTTGATCTTGTTCCTGGCCTGGTAAGATTCATACAATCCCGGTGTATGACGCACCTTTCCTACAAGCTTTCCTTTTTCATCATTAGCAATGATGACCATGGTCTGGGATGTTTCCTGCAGGGTATTGGCGTTTAAACTGATTTCTCTGAAATCATCACCAATCACCCTTGCCATACCGTTGTAGCAATAAGGCAAAATATAATTGTACCCTAATTGCGGTTTACTTGCATCAAGATAAATATCCTTACCATTGATTTTGAGCAAAACCACCACGTAATTAAACCCTTTAAGGTTGGGATAGGCTTCCCAAACAAAACCATTTCCCGTTGTACTCAAAATAACAGGCGATGCATCTAATCCATGATAACGCAGCAAACCGGCCAATAATAAATTGAGATCTGAAACAGCGCCCTTTTTATTTTTAATGATGTTCTTTAAAGGTTCTGTCATTCCTATTCCTGAATTGCCTATGCTTGTATAATTATCCCTCACGTAGCCAAAGATCTTTTTCGCTTTTTCCTCTTCGTTTGAGATGCTCGCAAAAAGGGGTTTAATATCATCTGACACCCAGCTTTTCGTTTTTAAGCCTGCACCAAAATCCTCTGATTCCATTAACATTTTTGTAAGATCAAACCATGATTTCTGGAAGTTCACATTATTCAGTGGATGTCCCTGGGCCATCATCTGGAATTCCATTCGTGAAATATGGTTCAATATGGAACTCGTGAAACTTTCAGTGTGAAGGGCAGGAACATCTTTCATCACCCATCTAAGGTCTGTTACTGGTGCAGAAAAGTTATAATTCTGAGATTGACCTGCACCACCACCATCTCTGACAGAGAAATAATTTGTTCGTTCCTTCCTGTCTGCAAATGAGAGCGGCAGGTAACCACGCATCAAAGGAGCGTAAGTAAAGAATCCGGGAAGGCTGAAGGTAAATTCACTCCACAACACTGGCACTTCTTCCTGGAAGATCCATGGATCCAGTTGCCTTATAAAATCTGAGGTGACTTTATATTCGTATTCAATAATGCTTCCTTCTTTTACATTGGGCATGGTAAACTTTTTTACCATCTTATTCTTATTTACATTTTCGGTAAACAAATTGGACTTATCCATTTTTGTTTCTTCAAGTTTGCCATTCACCAGGTTATAGGTGGATCCTTTGATCGCAGATATTCTTTCCTCTGCATTATTGCCACTTTTGTATAAAGGAATTTCTACGTCGGCAAGCGAATAACCATTTTTATTAATGATGTGAACGATCTTATGGCGACTGATCACAAGTGAAAACCATCCTTTTGAATTCCCCTCAATGGAAACACTGCCCACATCCTGCAGAACAACTGCCTTGGCATGACTGTCAAGCGGATACAGCTTTTTTTCAAGGTCATTGACTGTTATTTTTCCAAATTTGGGAAAGGGCGCCTCATTTTGAGAAAAGGCCTGAAGCAGTAGCACACTGCATAATAGAGTGAATAAGGTTCTCATGTCAGTAGTTATTAACAATTGGGTTTGTAAAATGATAATTTATTCTTACGTATGAAATTGTGAATTAAAGTATATTAATGATATAAGAGGATACCCTTACATTGCGCTCAAGCTATTGACAATCTTTACAATAGATCAGGAGAAAACGGGAACTTTGCTGGTGGGATGCAAACCTTGTCACAAACGGCTTTTATAAAAGAACTGGCAGCAAAAGCCGGTTTTGACCATTGTGGTATTGCAAAGGCTGTGCGTCTGGATGAAGATGCCCACAGGCTCGAAAAGTGGCTGAACCAGGGTTATCATGGAAAAATGGATTACATGGCCAATCATTTCGATATGCGTGTAGATCCTTCCAAGCTGGTGCCCGGAGCAAAATCCGTCATCACACTGATTAAAAATTATTTCCCATCCCAGGAACCAGCTTCTGGTTTTAAAATTTCCAAGTACGCATGGGGAATGGATTACCATGAAGTGATCCGGAAACAGTTAAAATCCATGATCACTTCCATACAGGAAAAAACCGGTGCGTTTAACGGACGTGGATTTGTTGATTCGGCACCGGTACTTGAAAGAAGCTGGGCACAAAAAAGCGGACTGGGATGGATCGGGAAAAATGGAAATCTGATCAATAAAAACTCAGGATCATTTTTCTTTATTGCTACCCTGATCACCGATCTGGAACTTGAATATGACGATCCTTTTGCAAAAGATTATTGTGGAAGCTGCAGACGGTGTATAGATGCCTGTCCAACCAATGCAATACAGGAGAACCGTGTAGTGAATGGAAGCCAGTGCATATCCTATTTTACCATTGAATTGAAAGAGGAAATCATTCCTGAAGAAGTCAAAGGGAAATTTGATAACTGGATGTTTGGTTGTGATATTTGCCAGGATGTTTGTCCCTGGAACCGGTTCAGTAAACAACATGAAGAACCTGCTTTTCAGCCGATACCGCAATTGTTTGAATTTTCAACAAAGGAATGGAAAGAACTTAGCGAAGAAATGTTCAAAAATATTTTCAAACATTCTCCGCTAAGCCGTTCAAAACATAAAGGGATACAAAGGAATATCAATTTCCTGCTGCAGTCATCAGAACCTGAAGCCCGCCTTGATGGAGATCCTTCTTAATGCATAGGAAAATTCTTCTTTAAAAGTTGGACATTCACCCCTTAAACAAATCGTGCTCATCTCAGTAGTTTCTCTGAAAGCTTTATAGGAATATCCTGCAGAGAAAAATAGGGCTTGTGACTGAATTGGAATGCTATATCCGATTCCAAGATCGTAATACCAGCCTGGAAAAGTTTTACTGGTGATCCATTCGTTATTTTCATTGTTTTTGAGCCAGGGAAAATGCCTGCCCGCGGAAACATATACAAAGGGTGTTTTATCAGACTTTAGAAGGTCTTTGCGAAGATCGATGAATACAGGAACGGAACGTACCGTATAATAATCAAGTCCAACACCTACACCTGCGGAAAATGATTTGATACGTACGCCATTTATTGTGCTCAATGAAAATGCAGAACCAGCACTGCCTTCAAGCAATCCTGCCTGCAACAAAGAATTAAACTTAATAGATGATGAAGATTTTACATTCTGTGCTTTTAGCGCAGCAGGAAGCACACTGATCATAAAAATTAAAATGATGTTACGCATAAGAATTAATTTTTGATATTGATTTTACTTACCTGGTAGATGTTGCTCGTGTTTGAATAGTCAAACTGGTACAATCCATCACTTGCCACCACAATCGCTATCCCGTTATGGGCGATGATGTCATAAGTATTTAATCCTGAAATCTGCCTGATAGGTACCAGTTGCTGAACATTGGAAGCATCTATCACTCTTAATCCTGCAGCGCCATCACATATAAACAAGGTGTTGCCATCTTTATCCAGTCCATGGGGATTGGTGAAAGGATAGGTTTTTACAAGTGAAGGATTATTTAAATTGGTAATGTCAATAACATCCATCTGGTTGCTGGTACCAAAGCAGGCATTTCCCGAACGCAGGGTAACATAAGCATACTGTCCGTCGGTGATCACAGGATCACAGCTGCGTGCATGTGTAAATTCTCCCATTGCTGTTGGATTGGAAGGATTGCTGATATTGAAAATGAACATGCCTGTATTGGAACCGATAAATAGCTTATCCTGGAAGGGATAAATGGTTTCAATGCCCCAGCCCACATTTTTTATTGCAGTTTGCACGGGCTGTTGTGGGTTGGTGATGTCGATCGAATACAGTGAGGTTTCCGAAACACCATAAAGAAAATTACCTGTCTGTGCGAACCTGGCCATAGACCCACCGCGTCCGCCAGATGGGGCTGCGGCCCCGGATGCAATGGAAAAAGAATTGCCCAATGCATCCTGGAAACTACAGTTTGCACAATTCTGCCATCTTGAATAAGTTGAACAATCTACCGTTGTATCACGTTCGTTATATCCTACAATCACTTGTACAGAATCAGCCACTGTATGGTTGGCCCAGAACATCCCATGCTCTTTAATCACATTATCCATAAATTTTACCGGGTGCACCGCATTTGGATTTGAAATATCAAATACAACGATATCGGAATAAGAATCAGCAAACAGGTAATTGCCCTTAACGGCCAGGTCAACATTGCCTGGAATGTTGATGAAACCAATCTTTATTGGAACTGCCGGATTCGCATTGTTGATCACATGAATACCTTTGTTTGGTTCATTCATAAAAAGGTAGCTGCCATATAAAAATATTTTACCTGCCTGCTTAATTTCGCGTGGTGCCTGGCTGCCCATTTCCGCACGTACTTCAGTAAGCGTTTTATAAATGGGCGTATAAATTTTATATGTATTGATACAGGTATCTTTCAGGCATCCCTGTAAAAACATTACCAGCGGAAGCAGTACAAGAAAGGAAGCAGTTGGATTGAAAAACTTTTTCATGGTCTTTTTTTTTGGTTGACAAATGATTGTCTTAATGCGTTGCGTATCAATTTTTATTTATTAAAAAATAATTGCGCCTGAACTCCAAGAGCATATAAACTTTTGTTCTCTCTGGGGTTTACGGTTGTAAGCCCGAATTGAAGTGAAGGCCCCACAAAGAGGGATGTTCGATTCATTTTGAATGTATAACCAACATTCAGGTTGGCCATCAGTTGATTTTGATTCAATGAGCCGTGGTCTTTAAAATAAATGACAGTCTGCTTATCAAATTGATACACATCAGATGCGATCAGCCGCTGGTAAGCAAAACCAAACTGCAAATGAACTGGCAATTTTTGCGATACTTTCCAGGAAAGTAAAACCGGAATGCTCAGCATGTGGTAGGAATTGGTTACTTCTTTTGTCTGAACGCCGTAATTCTGATAATAGCCACTCACCAGTGCTCCTCCAGGCGTGATGGTGTCCTGGCTAATATAATTGCCTACTTTTCTTTTGGAACTGTAATAATGGTAACCTATACCGGATATGAATTCAAACCTGCTGTTTAATTGCTTTTTAATTAGCACACCCAGATTAAAATGAACCTGGTTATTGGTAACCGACCCATTCGTATTTGAATTCACCGTGGGAAATGAACCTACATTCTGAAAATCCAAATTTTCATTGGTACCTAACCTGATCCCCTTTCCTTCTCCGGATATGCCTGCACCTGCAGTGATTCCAAATTCCCATTTTGATTTTTTCGCTTTTGCAAGCAGAATGGCTTTCTCACCAACAACATTGTTGATCCCCGGCACATCTGCCAGAACAATTGAGTCCCTTGCCACGCTGTCGGCAATTGAGCCTGATGAATCTTCAATGGTCACCTCTACCCTCACACTTGAAACCTGATCATTTTTCCCCTGCACCTGCCGCCTGTTTTTGGGTATAGAGGCATCGTCGTTTATTGAAACCACTTCTTTTTTCCTTTGATTATTTTCTACAATTCCGTTTGTTTCAATCCTTGTTTTTACTGATGATGCGCTGCCTAATTTCCCTTGCGATCCCTGGCTGCTCTTTTCCTTTTTAATACTGCCTTCCATGGATGCTTCTTTAAACTGCTTTACATCAGATTTTTTTTCTGCAACATGTTTTTCAGCATTAAGATCTCCGGGTACATCAATTACAGTATGTCCATCCTGGTTATTTGAAGATTTACCTTGCGAGGCATTCATTTGCGTTTTGGTTTCCTCTTCATTCATTCGAACCTGTTCAGCGTTTGATGTAGATGAAATGTTATTGATGGAAAGCCAGGTAATGGCACCGGTTAATACCAGGGCAAGCGGAATCCAGAAAAATATCCGGCGCCGGTCTTTCTTCCTTCTTATCTGCAGTTCGATCTTCTCCCATACAGGTGCTGATGGAACAAGATCCAGTTCCTCCATTTTACTGCTCACCTGCTTTTCAAAATTATTTTGCATAAGCCGATATTTTATTGTCATTGTTTTTTTGCTCGATCCACTGGATGAGCAGGGCTCTTGCCCTTGCATATTGCGACCTTGAAGTGCTTTCTCTGATCCCAAGCATCTTTCCTATTTCTACATGATTGAATCCTTCTACTGCATAGAGGTTGAAGATTGTCTGGTAACCCGGAGGCAATTGTCTTATCAGGTTGGCCAGTTCCCTGGCCTGCATTTTTATTTCAGGATGTTGTTCGTTGTTGACCACGTGTAAATGATCGTCAGGGAAAAGCAGGTCTGTCTGGTAACGCGCATTCTTTTTTAAATAATTGATGGCCGTTGTTACCATGATCCGCCGGATCCAGCCGCCCAGCTCTCCTTCAAATTTAAATTGGTGGAGGTGACGGAATACCTTTACAAAGCCTTCCTGGAGCACATCTTCCGCATCGGCCATGGATTTGGTGTACCGGTAACAAACATTCAACATGGGGCTCGCAAACAGCTCATAGAGTTGCTTTTGTGCTGAAGGCTTTCCTTTTAAACAGTCTTTTACAAGTGAATAATGATCCATGCAAATGGTTGGTTCCGGTGCTTTGACACTACAAAGTTGAGGAGCGTTGCAGCAAAATGAATATTTATTCCAGGGAATTCAAATTTGTGAGCCCTTCTTCCATCATTCGCCCATACGCAGATTCAAAAAAGAGGCTGCTGAATTTTTCCCAGGGGTACCAGGATAGCCTGATATCAATATACCATTGCAGTGTGATCGAATCCTGGGCTGGATAGGAATACAATTTCCACCCGTTCATTACCGGGCGCCGGCTTGCCTGGACAATATCATAAATAAGTTCATCGCCGGTAAAAGACTTTAAATCCCTGCGCATGTTGTTTGGGGTACCTGATTTTTCAAGATGGATGTAGGCGGGATGCCATTCTGCCCATCGGGAAGTGTCGCTGATCCTGTGCAAAACACCTTTTTGATGCTGGCCCATATTGATTGCCCTGGAGATCCGCACCTGTGAAGGAATCAACAGGGACATGAGGGTGATCAGCAAAAAGATCAGGATAAAACTTATTATGGCCAGCTTAATTATACGCACAAAATGAATTTACTCCCAGCGGAAGAATTTAGCCGTTAAAAAATAGATCAGCAATCCCCAGCCAAGCAGAATCAATACCTCGGGCCAGCAACTCCACAAAGAGGCACCTTCAAAAGCCACGTTGCGCATGGAATCATTTACAGCTGTAAGTGGAAGAAATTGTATGAAGGGCTGCATAAATGCGGGAAGTGAAGATTTTGGAAAAAAGGTTCCGGATAAAAAATATTGCGGAAACATGAACAGGTTGGCATAAATAGGAATGACATTCTGATTCCTGGCAACACCGGTAATTAAAAATCCAAAGCCCATGAAAACCAATAGCGCAATAAAACTTAAGAACATCATATTAAGAAAGGTGATCCATCCATTCGCCAGGTAAAAATCAAAAACAAAATACCCGAACCCAATAAGTACCACAACCGTCAGCAACTGAAAAATCACCTTGGCCAGGCTTTCCCCCAAAATGATGTTGTGTTTTTTTACCGGGGTGGAATACATTCTTTTTAAGACCAGTGTTTCTCTCAGGCTGTAAAATGAAAATGCCACTCCAAAAACAGCAGCGCCGATCAAAGAAAAACCGATCATTGCAGGAAGAAAAAAATCGATCATCCTGTACCTTCTGCCCTCCACAATCGATTGTGAAACGGTTGCAGCACTAGGTTTTTGAGGATAAAATATACTGTCAGTTTTAGCAAGCGATGCATTCAGTGCAGCTACCAGAACACCATAATCTTTTTGTGCGGCAGATGAAGTTCTGAGATGAATGGAAAAAGGCCTTATTGCACCACTGTCCCTGTTTTCTTTAATATCGATCACAGCAGCGATCCTACCTTTCCTTAATTCATCTTCTACATCCTTACCTTTTTCTGGCGCCTGTAAAACAGGATTCTGTTTTAGAAAACCATATAAAATATTCGAGGTATCAGTGCCTTGTTCATAAGCCACTTTTACTTTTGGAATCCCACTGCTGCCAAGCGACCCGAAAATCCAGATAAGCACAATTGGAAAAAACAGGCTGAAAAAAATAGACTGGGGACTTCTGAAAGTTGCCTTAAGGCTTGCTTTTGTTATGGCAAACAAGGCCCTCGTCTGGTTGTATTCTTTTTTCATCTTGTTGGTCTCAGTCCTTTCCGGCTGCGCGAATGTAGGATCTTCCTGTTAACTATTTATTGGATATAGAATTGAAACGGAAGACGGGCCTGAATGGAGCGGGTCATTTCCCTGATGCCGGACAATTGTTTGTAGACCTGGTAATTTTCTTCGCCCAGTTCCTTTCTAAGCATGGCGGAGGGTTCTGTTTTGTTCCTGCCCAAAAGATTATTGATCCAGGATTCTGATTCAGGGTATTCCTTCAAACCGTAAGAGGTGATTTTGGCCATTCTTCCTGCACATTCGATGGCATCCTGCAGATTACCCATCCTGTCTACCAGTCCGATCTGAAGTGCATCTGTTCCACTCCATACCCTGCCTTGCGCAAAACTGTCAACCAGATTCATATCCATTTTTCTACCCTGGGCTACTCTTTGTTTGAATTGAAGATAGATCCGCTCTATTTCCGTTTGAATAATTCTTTTTTCAATTTCCGTCATGGGGCGGTGAATGCCACCTGCATCTGCATAGGGAGCCGTTGTCACCTGGTCAAAAGTAATTCCCAGCTTATTCTTAAAAAATCCCTGCATGTTTGGAATCACACCAAATACACCGATAGATCCTGTGATGGTATTTGGATTTGAAAAAATGCTATCAGCACCTGCGGCGATATAATATCCTCCTGAAGCGGCTACATTTCCAAAACTCACCACCACCGGCTTTCCATCCTGCTTCGCAACCTGTAGTTCACGCCAGATCTGTTCTGAAGCAAGTGCGCTTCCGCCACCGGAATTTACGCGCAATACAATCGCTTTAACAGATTTATCCAGCCTGGCTTTCCTGATGATCTTTTGAAAATTCTCCCCACCTATATTATCGCTTCCACCCATGCCATCAACAATATCGCCTTCAGCATAGATCACGGCGATCCTGTCACTTCCACCCTTGCGCAGGTTCACGGTTTCTTTGTATTTACTAAAAGAAAGCATATTCATTTTGTCAAACTTATCTAATGACAGCAGGCGCTTCAGTTCATCTTTTACCTGGTCGTCGTATTTAACTGAATCAATTAAACGGTTCGCCACAGCATCCTGAGGGGTTTGAACTACCTGCTGCACTGCCAGCCGGATAAGTGTTGCTGTATCAAGTCCGCGGGCGGCGGCAGTTTGAACAAGAAAATGTTGATACATATCACCCAGCCATTCCTCTGTTTGCAATCGGTTTTCAGGTGTCATCTTTTCGGCACGGAAAATTTCAGTTGCACTTTTAAACTTACCTGCATAAAAGATCTGGGGTTCAATCTGAAGTTTTTCCAGAGAACCTTTTATAAAGGGCATGACAATACTGAAACCTTCCCATGATAATCCACCGACAGGGTTGAGGTAGATCTTATCTGCAGCACTTGCAACAAAATAGCCCTGCTGCGACATCACATCAGCATACGAAATGACAAATTTTTTGGAGTTTCTGAAATCCAGCAGCGCATTTCTGATCTCATTGCTTGCCGCAAAGCCATTTCCATTCGAGTTGGCGCGTATATAGATCCCCGAAATATTATTATCTGTTTTTGCATGATGGATCAGGCGTAACAATTCATATAAACTGGGCGATTCTCCCTCGCCTGAGATCTGGCTGAATGGATCTTTTGCAACAACTTCCGAATACATTGAACCCAGGTCGAGCTCCAGGATGGTTTTATCGGCAACCTTCTGCTTGTCTTTTGAAGTGATACTACCCACTACGGCTATCATGATAAAAAAGATCACCAGACAGAATACAAAAAATGCCAATAGTGATGCAAAGAAAATTTTAAAGAAACTTCTCATAAGAATAAATTCTGGCTTAAAAATAAAAGATATTTGCCGCCGTCATAGAACTATTATGGAGAAGGCTTATTTGCTGGCAGGCGGAAACATGGGCAACAGGGAAGCATGGCTGGCAAAAGCCAGGCTTTGTCTTGAACAGGAGTGCGGTAAGCTTTTGCTGGCTTCTTCCATTTATGAAACAGAAGCATGGGGCGTAAAAGACCAGCCGGCCTTTCTCAATCAGGCTTTTTTGCTTGAAACTTCATTAAGGCCTGGTGAACTGTTAAACAAGATTTTGGAAATTGAAACCCGGTTGGGAAGAGAAAGAAACTGGAAGTATGGACCCCGTACGATAGATATTGATATTTTATTTTACGGCGAAAAAACGATCAATGCACCCGGACTTATCATACCGCATCCCGAATTGCATAAAAGAAGGTTTGCCCTGGTTTGTCTTGAAGAAATTGCACCTTGTTTCACCCACCCCCTTCTTGGAAAAACCATATCCGAATTAAACAGCGCACTAAATGATCCACTGAAGGTGTATAAATTTAATTGAGCGCTTGCATCAACAGTATTTACTTTGCTGCCCTGACATTTCATGAAGTATACTTTTATTACCATTGAAGGAAATATCGGAGCTGGCAAAACCACCCTGGCCCACCTGCTTTCCAGGCATTACAATGCGCGGCTGGTGCTGGAACAGTTTGCCGACAATCCGTTTCTACCAAAATTTTACGAAAATCCGCAGCAGTTTGCCTTCCCGCTGGAACTGTTTTTCATGGCGGAACGCTTCAAGCAATTAAAAGAACTGATTCAGCAGAAAGACCTTTTTCAAAGTCTTACCATTACCGATTACCTGTTTACCAAATGCCTGTTGTTTGCAAAGATCAACCTCACAGAAGATGAATTCAGGCTTTACCAGCGCATCTTTGATATCATGTACCAGCAACTCATGCAGCCCGAAATCCTGATCTATTTACATTCCCCTGTAAGCAAACTGCAACTGAACATCAAAAAAAGAAACCGTTCCTATGAACAGAATATTCCTGATGAATATTTATTCAACATTCAGGAAACGTATACACATTATATTAAACAACATAATATTAAAACGCTTTATGTAGATGCCTCCAACGCGGATTTTCTAGACAACAAAAAACATTTCAATGCCATCCTGGATGCATTGGATAAAGAATATCCCGATGGCCAGCATTTCATAAGCCTGCCCTAACTACAACTGGAAGTCAACCAAAAGCAACAGCTAAAGGGAACAGCTTCTTACAAACCAGCCATTAATTACCTTTACCCTAATGCAGTTTCAGCGACCCAGTCTTTCGCCACTCAATCACCGGGAGTTCAGGTTATTTATTTTGATGCGGCTGTTTTATATAATGGCATTGAGAATGGTAGCCACCGTTGTTGCTTACCAGCTTTTCCAGATCACCAGAAGCTCTTTTGCCATCGGGATTGTAGGACTTTCAGAATTTGTTCCTGTTTTTCTTCTGGCCTTATATGCCGGATACAGGATCGACAGATCGGATAAAAGAACTTTATTATTAAAAGGCATTATTTCCTACTCGCTTTGTGTATTGGCCTTGATCGTTGTAACCGCTCCAGCATTCACCTCCCGGTTTACCGCTTCCGAACTTCCGGCATTTTTTTATGTTATTATTTTTTTTACCGGCATTATAAGAGCTTTCGCCGGACCAGCATCCAATGCACTGATTGCACAACTGGTTCCAAGAAACATCCTGCATTTTGCAGCCAGCATCAGTTCCACTACCTGGCTGGGTGCTTCCATACTCGGACATGCATCTGCAGGTTTTATGATTGCTTTTATTGGTGTGCATGCCAGTTTTTACCTGATTCTCGCTTATGTGCTCATTGCTGCATTGATCCTTTCAAAAATTGAAAAGAAACCGGTGGTTCTGATCAACGTAACCGTGAAAGCCTGGGAAAGTGTAAAAGAAGGTTTACGTTTTGTTTTCAGGCACAAAATACTTTTAGGTGCGATCTCAGTTGACCTGTTTGCTGTGCTTTTTGGAGGCGCAGTGGCACTCATTCCCGAATTTGCCGACCGCGTTTTAAATGTGGGCCCTATTGGTTTTGGATGGCTGAATGCGGCCATCGATATTGGATCTATCATCATGATCATTATCATCACTTTTATTCCATTAAGAAAAAACCAGGGAAAGATCCTGTTGATGGTGGTAGCCGGATTCGGAGCCTGCATCATTTTGTTTGGATTTTCGAAATTATACGTATTGTCATTTATCGCTTTATTGCTGGCAGGCATGCTCGACGGCATCAGTGTGGTGATCAGAAGTACAATTCTTCAATTGGCTACACCCGATGAAATGAGGGGAAGGGTGAGTTCTGTGAATTCAATGTTCATCAATTCTTCAAATGAACTTGGACAGTTTGAAAGTGGCTTTATGGCCAGGGCTATGGGTGCTGTACCCTCGGTGATCTTTGGTGGATGTATGACATTAATTGTAGCGCTTGTAGCTTGGTGGAAAGCACCCGCATTGCGAAAGTTTGAATACTGATAAAACCCAAGCATTTACATTTCTTCCTAACTTCATTATTAACCCCAATCATATGAACAGGAGCAGTTTTATCAGGAATACCGCATTGGCCGGTGCAGGAATCATTTTCAATTTTCAATCACTTGCTGCACTGCTGCGCATTCAACCATCCAATATTAAAATGCTGCGCCGCAATGTAGGCATCTTTACAGAAAGAGGAGGCACCATAGGCTTTCTTCAATCAAAAGAAGGTTTTACGGTGATCGATTCGCAATTTCCAGACACTGCGAAAAACCTGATCGATGCACTGTGTTTGCGCGAACAACTTCCGTTTAATTACCTGTTAAATACACATCATCACGGCGACCACACGGGTGGAAATATTGCTTTTAAAGGATTGGTGCAAAAAATAGTCGGACATGAAAATTGCCTTGCCCATCATAAAAGAGTGACCCAAAGCAACAATACTGCAGACAAACAATTGTTTGCCTCCAAAACTTTCAAGGATGAACTTAAATTAAAGATGAAAGATGAAAAACTGAAAGGCCATTATTTTGGCGCAGCGCATACAAATGGTGATGCAGTTTATCTTTTTGAAAAAGCCAACATCATGCACGTTGGTGACCTGATGTTCAACAAGCGGCATCCTTTTGTTGACAGGTCTGCAGGTGCAAGTATGCAGAACTGGGTGAAAGTGCTTGATCTGATCTATAAAAAAGCAGAAAAAGATACCATTATTATTTTCGGACATGCTTTAAATCCGGGAGAAGAAACAGGAAACAGGGAAGACCTTTTAAAATTCCAGGATTATCTGAATAAAGTGCTTCAGTTTGCAGAAGCTGCCGTACAAAAAGGTATTTTAAAAGAAACTTTTATAAAAAATACGGCAATTCCTGGTGTTACTGAATGGAGTGGACCGGGAATTGAAAGACCGCTTACTGCAGCCTATGAAGAACTCAGTGAATCGAAATGATCACAAAGTGTTCTGCTTTGCCTGTTGCAGTAATTTTTCAAGAACGAGAAAGGTAGCAGGACAAAAACTGGCATTCTTCAGTGTAAGGGCTTTTCTTTTTAAAATCACATCTTCATTGGTATAGGGAAACCTGGAACAATCGGAAGGCCTCACCTCATACACCGAACATTTATTGTCCTGTCCAAGGAATGGACAGGGAGAGGACTGCACTACAAAATCGCCTTCATCATCTACTTTAAGATAGGTATGAATAAACAGGCTTTCCTTCATTCCAAGGTGTTTGCTGATCCTTTTTATATCGGGGGTTTTAAACCTGGGCGAATAATTTTTACAACAGGCCGCACAATCAAGACAGTTGATTTTGGAGAAAACTTCTTCATGCACCGCAGGCAACTGCTTTAATACTTTATTCTTGTCTGCCCGGTCAAGGAAACTTTTAAACTGCTTCTGCTTTTCACGGCTTCTCTTTTCCCAATTGTGTAGTGTGTCGGCAGACATGGCGCAAAGGAACGAAATTGGGGGCGCGCTGCAAAAGACGCACCGTTAAAGTTGAAAAAATGATTAGAACAGCTTCAATAGGTTTGTTTAAAAACTGCCAGTCCCCTGCGGGAAAACCTGCCACACGCGCCACTTATTTTGCCTGGTTTTTCTGGTAGGCCAAATTTCCTTAAACCAGCTTCAACTTTAGCACCCTTCCACTGTTTTAGATGCGAATCTCACCTACCTTTGCGGCCTTTAAAGGAATGATTATATATGAGTCTTTTTGAATCGCAAACAAAAGAATTTCAGAACCGTCATAATGGTCCTGATGAAAACCAGGTAAAAGAAATGCTTTCCGCTATTGGGGTGGCTTCAGTGAATGACCTTGTTGATAGAACCGTGCCGCCTGCCATCCGGATGCAACGCGACCTTGATATTCCAGCCGCCATGAGCGAAGCAGAATATCTTGAACATATAAAAGAAGTTTCGCTTCTGAACCAGGTTTTTAAAAACTATATCGGGCAGGGATATTATGATACCATTACGCCAAGCGTGATCCTTCGAAATATTTTTGAAAACCCGGCATGGTACACCCAATACACCCCTTACCAGGCAGAAATTTCACAGGGCCGGCTCGAAAGCCTGCTGAATTTTCAAACTGTTGTAAGTGAACTTACAGGATTGCCACTTGCCAACGCTTCGCTTCTTGATGAGGCAACAGCCGCCGCCGAAGCAATGACCATGTTTTTTAATACCCTGAATAAAGACATCCATAATATTCAGCGACCAAAGTTTTTTGTTGACAACGAGATTTTTCCTCAAACGAAAGACGTTGTACTTACCAGGGCCATTCCTGTTGGAATCGAAGTTGTATTTGGTGATTACCATTCCGCAGCGCTTGATGAAACCTTTTTTGGTGCACTGGTGCAATACCCCAACAACAAAGGTTCTGTAGAAGATTACAGGGAATTTATTGGTAAGGTTCATGGCATCAATGCATTTGTGGCAATGGCCACCGACCTGCTGGCGCTTACCCTGTTAACACCACCTGGTGAACTGGGGGCTGATGTTGCACTTGGCACAGCCCAGCGATTTGGCGTTCCACTCGGTTATGGCGGACCACATGCCGCTTTCTTTTCTGCCAAAGATGAATTTAAAAGAAATATCCCCGGTCGCATCATTGGTGTAAGTGTGGATGCGCAGGGCAACCGCGCTTTAAGAATGGCGCTTCAGACAAGAGAACAACACATTAAAAGAGAAAAAGCAACTTCTAATATCTGCACTGCCCAGGCCCTGCTGGCCAACATGGCGGCAATGTATGCTGTTTTTCATGGTCCTGAAGGTTTGAGAAATATTGCCAAAAGAGTTTCGTCCTTAACCAATGCGCTTGCAAAGCAACTTCAAAAAAGAGGCATCAACGTCCGGTATAAATCATTTTTTGACACCATCGTTTTTCAACCTGCTGACATAAAAAATTTACAGCAAAACGCTGCGTTCAAAAAAATAAACTTCAGGTTTTTTGATAATGGACTTGCAGGCATTTCCCTTGATGAAACCACTACATGGAAGGATGTGCGTGATATTCTGGATTTGATCC
Organism: Chitinophagales bacterium 33-2; assembly: GCA_002050435.1. Classification (GTDB taxonomy): domain Bacteria; phylum Bacteroidota; class Bacteroidia; order Chitinophagales; family Chitinophagaceae; genus Flavisolibacter. The sequence goes on from MWYV01000036.1 coordinate 69,434, forward strand.
ATCAAGCCGGTGATCTCAGGTTTAGTGAAATTGATCTGCAGGAAAATGTTTCGCTTGAGAATATTCCATCTGCACTCACGCGTACTTCTGATTTTTTGACCCATCCTGTATTTAATACGCACCACAGTGAAACACTGATGATGCGCTACATAAGAAAACTGGAAAGCAAGGATTTTTCTCTTGTCCATGGAATGATCCCTTTGGGTAGTTGTACCATGAAACTAAATGCAGCAAGTGAGATGATGCCATTGAGCTGGACACAGTGGAGTAAGATCCATCCCTTTGCTCCATCTGCGCAGGCGGAAGGCTATGAATATATCTTAAATGAATTAAGCCGTTACCTCTGTAACATTACTGCTTTTGATGCCTGCAGTTTGCAGCCCAACAGCGGAGCCCAGGGTGAATATGCAGGCTTGCTTACCATTAAAGCATTTCACGAAGCCAATGGTGAAGGTCACCGCGATGTGATGCTGATCCCGATTTCTGCACACGGAACCAATCCTGCATCTGCAGTAATGTGTGGGATGAAAGTGGTGGTAGTAAAAGCATTGGAGAACGGCTACATAGATGTGGAAGATCTGAAAGCAAAAGCGCAGCAACATGTAGCCCATCTTTCGGGTATTATGATCACCTATCCTTCTACCTACGGAGTTTATGAAGAAACGGTAAAAGAGATCACTGATATTGTTCATTCGCATGGAGGACAGGTGTACATGGACGGCGCCAACATGAATGCACAAGTGGGACTAACCGCTCCTGGTTTGATCGGTGCAGATGTTTGTCACCTGAATCTCCATAAAACTTTTGCCATTCCCCATGGTGGTGGCGGACCAGGAATGGGACCGATCTGTGTGAAGCAGCATCTTGCGAAATATTTACCCGGGCATGTGTTTACCAATTCAGGATCTGGAGAACATCCGGGCGCTGTATCAGCAGCTCCATTTGGTTCTGCCTCCATCCTGCTGATTTCCTATGGATATATCAGGATGCTGGGATGGGATGGGGTAAGAAAGGCAACTGAGTTTGCCATACTGAATGCCAATTACATGCTGGCCAGGTTAAAAGATAAGTTTGACATTTTGTATACCAATCATCATGGTGCCTGTGCACATGAATTCATTGTTGATCTGCGACCGTTTAAAAGAACAGCAGACATTGAAGCGGTTGATGTTGCAAAAAGATTAATGGATTATGGATTTCACGCGCCTACTATGTCATTCCCGGTTCCTGGAACCATCATGATCGAACCAACAGAAAGTGAAGACAAGGCGGAACTCGACAGGTTCTGTGATTCGATGTTAAGCATCAGGAATGAAATTGCTCTGATTGAAGAAAATAACCTTGACCGGAAGGATAATCCACTGAAAAATGCACCACATACCATGTTCAGTATCTGTTCAGATGATTGGAAAAAACCTTATTCAAGAGAAATGGCAGCGTTCCCTATGACTCATATAAAAGAAGATAAATTCTGGCCTGCAGTTTCAAGGGTAAATGATACGTATGGCGACAGGAACCTGATTTGTGTATGTCTTCCAACAGAAGCGTATGCAGAAGAAAGTTAGAAAGGTTATATAGAAATTATTATATAGGATAGTTCGGCTATCCTTTTTTTATTCATATTCAGGTGGTTACCAATTAGCAAATAGAATATATCCGGTGATGAATGTCGGGGTTTGAAATTATAAAATTTAAACTCTATTTTAACGAACCCTACAACACCAAAAACTAACTATGGAAACTATTTACCAGCTGCCTGTGCACCTGCACCACAAGATCCGCAATGTTACTCAGGGTCATTGGACAGGAAATATTTATGAACATATATCAGGATTGCTCCAACAAGTCAAAACACTTGGCGTTACAAGCCGCCTCGGTGATTACACGAAAAGAAAACTTGGAATTTTTAATTTGCTGAATTTTTTCCAACTGATTTCTGGAATTCTTATTCCACTTTTCGGACTTGTTTCCAATACCAATTTTTCCGGGATCGCATGGATGGTCATCTGTCTTCCTGCAGCTACAAGTGCACTGGTGCTTTTTCTAAATTACCTGCAAAGATACCAGGCCGCTTTACTCACTTATTTTCTGCTCTATCCATTTTTAACCTGCGTAGTTTATATTAACGGGATCAATGCAGGAATTGCCTTGCAATTTTTACTGTTCGGGGTACTCTCCGTTTTCTTTGTAAAGGATATCGGTTATATGTTATTTATGATCGGTCTTTCGATGGTGAGTTATTTTATTCTTGCGGTTGTGCTCAGTGAATATATATATGAGCTCAAAGAAGATAACAACTTCATATACCTGGCGAATCATGCAATTGCTTTGGTATTTATTTTTTGCGGACTTTACCTGATCAAAAAAGAAAATTCAGGTTACCAGCACAGCATCCTTAAAAAAAACAGGGCTTTACATAAACAAAATTTGGAGATCCGCAACCAGAAACAATTGCTTATTGAAAAAGCAGCTTTGCTTGAAATCAGAAAATCAGAATTATCAGATTTAAATACTGTAAAAAACAAATTATTCTCGGTGGTATCCCATGACCTCCGGTCTCCGTTGTATGCTTTGAGAAATGTTTTCCAAAACATCAACAAATACAACCTGCCTGCAGATGAAGTAAAAAATATGGTGCCTGAAATGGTGAGCGACCTGAATTATACAATCGGGTTAATGGAGAATCTGCTGGAATGGTCAAAGAACCAGATGCAAACTGATGCCGTGAGGCCTTCAGAGGTGAATGTTTCAGAAATGATCGGACAAGTGATCCAGCTACTGCGCCTGCAGGCGGAGGCTAAAGAAGTGTACATCACAAGCAGGAATAAAGAACCCATAATGGTTTATGCTGACAGAGACATGATCAATCTTGTTTTGCGCAACCTGATTTCAAATGCGATCAAATTCACACCACAAAAGGGAAATATCGAAGTTGGAATCAATGACCTTTCCGAATTCGCGGAGATCTATGTACAGGATTCAGGGATCGGCATTTCAAAAGATGCTTTAAAAAAGATCAACAGCAATAATTTTTATACAACAAAAGGTACTGCAAGCGAATCGGGAACCGGTCTTGGACTGATGCTTTGTAAAGAATTCCTGAATCGGAATGGTGGACAAATGCATATTGAAAGCAAACCTGGTAAAGGCAGCATCTTTTCATTTACACTACCCACCGTTTAAATAACTTTATTGTAGCTGGAAAGAGGGGCAACGCACCGGATGCCATCTTAATTAACGGAGCAAAAAAACACAAATCAGGAATTAGGGTTTCCTGAGCGGTTTCTTTCATTTTCAATGGCCTCACCCAACTGGTTCAGCAGATCCTGCCTGTCGTAGCTTCCCGACCACTGCCGGTAGCCTTTGACCAGAATGACTTCCGGTGGAGGCTGTATATTACTGGCACCTTTAAAATCTATCAGTTGAGCCTGATAAATTCCATTACTTGCCGGTGATACTATGTAGTGAGCTTCTCCCCCATCAAAGGGCACAATTGCATTCATCCCCATATTACAAATTTCAAAGAATAGAACAACAAATAAAATGCCCGCCATAGGCTTTGTTGATATTTTTATATAAATAGGTTTGCAATCTATAAACATTTAAACCAATATCAACCTGAGCCATAATTTCATTTACTATTAATTGGCATAATATTCCACATATTGAATCAATATTCATTTTTAAATCTGAATTATGAAACATCCAATGGGCGATCGCGACCAGCAAAGAAAATCTGATCTAAAAAATAACGAGCAGGAATTCCCACAAACCTTTTCTTCCGGAGAAAAAGAAAATCAAATTGAACAAGAAAGAGCAAGCAGATCTGAGGAAATTGAAAACGAAAGGTCTTCCAAAGGAAGAGAATCGGATCCTGGAAGAGAATCAGAATTAAATGCACCCTAGGTAAAAGCTGGTTCACCTCCTTTTCTAATCATGTACATCAAGCTCTTTTATTTGCTTTTTATAGGCTGATGGTAAAAAAATTGATTTTAGGAACCAATCCATCCTGATCATTCTTGAAAATTTATATAAAGGGATAACTGGAGCCAGGATTGAAAACTTGCTCATACCGAGCAATTTTTTTACAATTGGGGGTACTACCAGCACCTGTGCCTGTTTCAATATAAAATACCTGAAGCTGCCCAAGTGTTTTTTGTATTGAATAAACAGGTCTTTGGAGTAATGAGACAGTTCAAGATTTTCTTCAAGGTGACTTTTCCGCATTTTTAGCCAATCCTGATAATGCAATGGCAGGCCTACCAGTCCCATCCTGTCGCCCATTCTGAAAAACACATTAAACACTTCTTCTTTTTCCTCGTCATCCAGTTTTCTTTCAAGGACTTCAAAAGAGGCTATCGAATAATGGATCAACATAAATAAAACATCACGGTAGGCCCAGTCAGGAATTTGTGCTCCCCTGGTTTTTTCAACCCCTGAATGTATGGCGCGCATGGCATCTATGGACTTGTGTGCACCATCGGTTGGAGAAAAAACAATCTTTCTCGCATAAGTAACAGTTGAAAAAAGACGGCCAAGGGGATCTGTAGGCAATCGGCCGGTAAAGTATAACCAGTCAACCGCTTTATTGAGGGCGAATTCTGCTGAAGCGCCGGCAAAAATAAATAGAATGGTATCACCCTTACCCCATATTTCCCTGACAACTGATGATTTTTTGACAAAAAGATCCATTGAGTGAAACTAGTGCTATGTTAAGAATAAATGACGTATCGATTTGTGAATGGTTAAGGGTCAATAGTCAATGGTCAATCACTACTGTCCGGCTTTTTGGCGTTGCCTGAAGCCATGCGAACAGGCAACAAAAAGGCCTCCAGCAGAATACGCAGATTATCGCTGATTAGTCTTCTGCGTTCATCAGCGCGATCTGCGGGCAAGGCACCTCACCTTATAACATTTGGGTGGTTGTGTGCGCATGATTGCTGCTGATTTTTCATAAGAAATGTTTATCCCTAAGGTGGAGCAATACAGCGCGGAGAACGCTTGCACAATCAGATCAAAAATCTTCCCCGGACATCAGTGATTGACCATTGACTATTCACCCATTGACCATTGACTATTGACCATTGACATTGACCATTGACCACTGACCCTTCACACTTAACTAAAACTAAAAAAAAGTTTGGGCAGCTAACCCTTCCCTTCACACATATCGAGCATGGATTGCGCAATATGCAACAGATCGCGGTAGAGTGTTGGTTTTCGAAAGAAGCTGCATTTGTAGGTCTGGCTCAGTTTAACATCTTCTTCCCTGGAGGAAGTTGTAAACAACATAATGGGGAGTTCTTTGAACCTGTCATCATTTTTTAGCCAAACCAGAACTTCTTTACCATTCATTACGGGCATATTCAGGTCAAGAATGATCATACAGGGCTTCCTTTCAGCCAGTTCTCCTTCGAGCAGGCTGATTACTTCAGTGCCGTTTTTTGCCTGTAAAATTTCGAAATTGTCTGTGATTTGTTCAATAGCATCCTTTAGACTTTCAAAATCATCCAGATCATCTTCTGCATATAATAATACCGGCTTGTTGTCCATATCTTTTATCTCCTGCTTTACTGACTATATTATATTTTGAAAAAGATTATGCCACGTAACAACGGATGCTTTTCATAAGCTTTTCCTTAATAACAAGAAGCAAACTAATGAAATGATGAATAAAATGACCATCCTTCTGTTCTTAAGTTATTAAAATGCATAAGCAGCTTCTGCTCCTGGATGAAAATTTCTGACTGCATGTTTGATCACATCTTCCTTATAAAATCTTACTTCTTTGAACTTTCCATTAATAAATCCTTCTGCCTGGTCGGTAAAATGCTGAGACAAAGGATCAAAGGATTCACCGCCTGTCATGATCGTTCTGGCCTTTAGTTTTTTACCAAATTCAACTGCTGCAACAAAACTGTTTCCCGAAATTCCGTATCGCCTGACAGTGCCGGGAAAACGCCTGCTGTTGTAGGAAGGCAGCGCACCCCAGGTAGCGGAAGCCAAACCTACAGGAAGACTCCATTGTTGATCGCTAAAATCTTTATTGGTGCTTTGAGGATTGCGCTGAAAACGATTGACATCCCCCCAGGCTACCTGCCACATACCCTGTTGTTTTTTCAGTTCGTCGACCACTGATTCCAGCAATGATATTTTTTTGCTGCCCTTAATATTTTTTGCAAGCCATTTAAAGCGTTCCACCATAGCTGTTGCCTCACGGTCTGTGGTTGCAGGCGGCAACAATGGAAGTAATAAACTACCCCATTCAACAGCCAGGGTGGTAGCAACAGAATTGTAATGCGCATACCGGTCCCACCGCTTTAAAAGTTCCAGCGGTTGCTGGAGTTTTGTTTTTAAATCGCCTGGTTGTATAGAATCATAGGCCATAAAAAGTGAGGGCAACAGGAAGTCGAAGGCTAAAAGGTAATTGTCGTATCCAATGGCAATGATCTTGTCCAGATCAATATGCTTCGCTTTTGATAAAAGTCTGACCGCATTCAGGGCTCTTGCATTTTCCCCATCGGGGGCCATATATTCAGGATAATTCTTTTTTAAAGGACTGTGCGCGCCTGCCGAAGTAAAAGGAGTTGAATTGGCATTCTGGATCCAGCCTGAACCAGGATTGATGAGGTGAACGGTTTGTTCTACTTTGTGAACACCCTTCCATTCGGTTGCAGGAGTAGTGCCATCCACCGGCAACGCCCAGTTGTAATTTGTATCCCGAACAGGAATAAAGTTTCCATGCCAGTAAGCGATATTCTTTTGATTGTCGGCATATACGGTATTGTTCGAATTATTTGATCGCAGCTCCATCAGTTTTTTAAATTCAGTAAATGATTTTGCTTTGGTACGCAACCATGATTGCTGGAGGGCTTCGAGTGAACGGTTCCGTTCTTTTAAACTAAGCCAGGTTCCGTTGCGCATGCCCATTACCGGACCATGGTGGGTATAATAGGCCTTAACGGGGTAAGGCACCAGAACTTCGCCGTTCCTGTACTGCAACTGAAGGTTTTTGATCGCCACTTTTCTCTGACCGCCATTATAAGAATAGTACAGTTCATTCCCTGTTGTTGTTATTTTTTCTTCATACAAGTCAGCCACATCTGCATAGGAAGAAGTATGCATCCATCCGCAGGTTTCATTAAACCCCTGGTAGATAAAGAAATTGCCCCAGGTTGCTGCACCATATACATTCAATCCTTCTTCACTCACCATGTGCACTTCCGTTCTGAAATAAAAAGTTACGTGTGGATTGATGTATAAAATAGCATTGCCTGAACTGGTGAGCCCGGGACCAATTGCAAAACCATTGGATCCACTCAGGTTTTGTTCGGTTGCCGGAAACGGTGATTTGTTGAAGGAACTGCTTTGATGAGCTTTATCATACAAGTTTCGTGTATCGTTCAGCGTTATACCCCCAAGCTGTGTGGCCGAGATACTCCCATCTGTATACATCAGCGGGAACCATGGTTCAAATTTTTTTAAAACTTTTGGTTGTACAGAAGGGTTCAGCTGCAAATAATAATTAACGCCATCGGCAAAAGCATGGAGGAGATCTTTCAGCCATTGCGGACTTCTCACAAAATCTTTTTTTGCTTCAGCAGTATCATAAATAAGCTGCATTTGCAGATCAGAAAATAACTGTGAAGGCCCTTCGACTTCTGCAAGTCTTCCCATGACTTCAAGATAATTTCTCTCCACTCTTTCAAAATTCTGCCTGCATTGAATATACATAAGTCCAAAAACCGCATCAGCATCTGTTTTCCCGTATATATGCGGAATGCCATGGTCATCAACAATAATATTTACTTTTTTTGCCCGCTCCTGGTAACGCGTGATCTCGCTTGAAGAAAACAATTGGGCGCTTCCTGAAAAAGGCAGCAATAAAAAAATGAATAAAAATTTCATTGATGGAAATTAAAGATTAAATATTGCGCAGGCGGATGGCAATCGAAATCGAAGACTGTTTATTCAGTTGAAACTTATTTTCTTCAAATTTGGGAGCCGTGGCAAAAGGTAGTTTATTACCTGAAGCGCCATAGCCTTCTTTAGGAATGCCCAGGAAGTTTTTATCCATTTTGCTGTTCTTGTTTTCATCATGAAAAACAAAGATGGAATAAGTACCGTCAGGGAGCTCATCAAATTGAATCTGTGCGGATTTATCTTGTACACCAGAGGTAAAGCAGCGCAATGCTTCCATTTTTTCAAAACCGGGCGCACTATTGAAAATGCAGGCCTGGCAAACACCTTTGTTGTTTTCAAAATTGCTAATCGTCACCTTTACCTGATTTTGTGCACATGCGTTGTTTGCTGCAACCAGTAAAATTAGGGGGAATAGATACTTCATAAGGCCTGTAAAAGTATCTTATAAACCCGTAAGAAAAGCAAAAGTCCGTTCGCCAGGGCGAACGGACCTTGTGAGAGACCAATTGCTGCTTAGCTATTTACTTCTTGACCTGCCACCTTCTGAAGAAGCGCTTCTTCCTATGGAAGCGGATCTTGAACTGGATGTTTTTGAAGATGCGGATTTTTTAGCTGGAGAGGAAGTCCGGCCTGAGGAACCATTGTCTCTTGCGCTTCCACCTTTAGGTGCATTGGCACCTGAAGAGGAACCTGAAGAGGCACCTGAACGACCAGTTGATCCTGAAGCTTTCCTCGGAGACGAAACCATTTCCATTTCAGGTTCACTGATCCTTGAACGGGATTTGCTTCCGGACCTTGGCTGAGGAACATTGCTGCTGTTATTGCCACCTGAAACTGCTTCCTTATTGATCCCGGTTTCGGCTATTTCTGACAGCAGCCTGTCGGATTCATATTCTTCATCCAGGGTTTCATTCAGAAGACCAGCTACTTCCTGCAACCCTAATTGAAGTGCAAAACTGCGTGCAGTGCCATAGCCACAGATTTCATAGTGTTCGATTTTTTGAGCACTGGCAATAATCGCTGCGTCCATAACATCCGGATCCATATCTTCTTTCATAACTTTTTTGCCTTCGTCGATCAGCCCTTCCATTCCGCGACAGGTTTGCTTTCCCTTAAAAAGACGTTCTAAAAGGCCTCTTTCTTCCTCTTTTTCGGCTTGCCCTAATAAGTGCTGCACCTGATCAAGTCGTTTCCGCTGCTGTTCCGTTATCCGCAAATGCTGTTGCAGGGATTTTTTCAATTGAGCATTCCCGGCCTTTTCGATCATGGCAGGCATAGCTGCAATGATCTGATCTTCGGCTGAACAGAGATCCATGATTTCATGTTTCAACAAATCGTTGAGATCATTCATCTTTTCCATAAAAAGGTTTTAATTTATTCTATTGGGAAAAAAATTATGCCGCGCCAGAATCAGGAAATTTTTTATCGAGGTCAGGAATTGATATGACGCATCTCATCATAATTTAATCTGCATGTACGATATTTACAGAAACCGGAATTATGCTTACTGTGCAACAAGTATTGGACATCAAAACAAAACCCTTTAATGTCATTCCCTCAGGCACCCTTGTGTTGGACGCGCTTAATTTATTAAATACAGTGAACCTCAGTTACCTGGTTGTTATGGACGGCGATGTGTATAAAGGACTGTTTTGTGAAAGAGATTACAGCCGAAATGTGATCCTGAAAGGGAGGGCAAGTAATTCTACAAAAGTGGAAGAAGTGATGTCTTACGATCTGCCTGTTATCAGTACCAACGATACAGTGGAATATTGCATGAACCTGATGAACAGCCATAAAACCCGGTACCTCTTGGCCTATGATGAAAATGAAAAATTTTCAGGCGTCATAACCATTCACGATCTGCTGCGGGCCGTGATCAATAACCGCGAACAGGTATTTGATAAAGATGCAGCCCAAAGACTGATCGATTATGAAGAAAGCGGGAAAATTTATTAAACGCATTTTCATCCGTTCTCTTTCTCCCTTCCTTGCTCATTTTCTTCTTCTTTCTTCTATTGTGTATTGCCCCTGTCGGGGGATTCTATATTGAAAAAATTTTGTTCTTCTTTTTTCCTGAATCCGAAATTATACCTGATGTTCAACCCGATCCTGCGGGTATCGCTTTCCCTGTACCCGCTGGCTTTAATGCTTCCCTGGTTCAGGGTGAAGTTGTTGTTGTTGGTAAAGAAAAGATCGCTGCCGCTTAGGGTTACAATCAGTTTCCTGTTGAAGAACTGGTGGTTGATGCTCAGGTTCATTTGTCCGAAACTGGAAAGTTCATAGAACTGCAACTGGCCGTTGAACCTGATAAATCCATGAAGTGACAATTGTGTAAGAGGTGTGATCTTATAAGTCTGGTAACTGAAAACCGACCAGCTGCCCCGTGAAAATGCAAGAGGCTTATCGCCTTCATAAGCGCCTTTATAATTGTTGTGGTTGTATTGCGCGCCGGCAACAGCAAAATACTTTTGCCCTGGCGGCAGGGCACCCAGGATCCTGAAATAAGTTTCCTTATTTGTTCCGAGGTTGTCATAGGTTCTGAATGAAACTCTTTCTGTGCTGTCGGAAGGATAAACTACCTGTGTAAAAATATCTTTGGTTTCATTTACACCAACAGCAAATATGGGTCTTTCATCAACCGAGATATTTGCTTCATAATTATTGGTGAACTGTGGCCTTAAGGAAGGATTTCCTGTTTCAAATAGAAATGGGTCGATAAACCTGATGGAAGGATTCAGGTATTCGTATGCTGGTCTTACCAGTGTTCTTCTGTAAACCAGGTAAGCCTTCAGATCATAACCTGCAATCTTCATCAGGTTCCTGCTGAGGTAAACATAAGGAAACAGATCTGTCCTGTTGATGTTGAATGATGTATCGCCAGGCAATAACTGGTTGCCCTGCATATTGGTATTTTCAAGACGGGTTCCCATTTTTACAATGATCCCCCGCAGATTCTTTGATGCCTGAACGTAAGCGGAATGAATGTTCTCATTAAAATTATAAGCACCTGTACGCAAATTATCCTTAACCCGGTTCCCATTTTGATTCCGGAAATAATCAGTTCTGTTGTTAAACCGAACCACCGTGGTTTTTAACCCGGTTTCAAACGTTACCTGTCCCGGCAATTTCTTCAGGTAATTGGATTGAACAGCCAATACTTTCAGGCGGTTACCAATCTGTCCATCACCCACTGAAAATATCTGACTGGTTTTGTTAGGTGAAAAACTTACTGATGCATCGGTTGTCCACTCCGATCCTGCACTATCAATTTTCATTTTAAAATTGACACCCTGGTTGATGTTTACATTACTGATGTTGTTGTGCACATCGGTGAGGTTGCTGAAAAAAGGCTGGCTGTTGCCTTTCAGCAAAATAAATGAGCGGTTACTGCTCCTGTTATCCTGCTTCCCATAACTCAGGCGTCCATCATAGCTGAATTCCCATTTGGTACCCAACGGAAGGTTCACTCCATAACCGATATAGAAATTTTCAGAAGCATACCTGGTAAAAGCTTCCTGGCTTAAAAGCGAATCCAATCCAAATTCCCGGTTGGTTGCCAGCTGGTCGTAAGTATTCCTTCTTCCGTATTGCAGGTTGAGGTAAGTGGTGGCCCTGCCGTTATTGTTATTGAGGTTGAGGCCAAGGAACTGGTTACCATACCTGCCCTGGTTCATTCCCAGGGTAACGGAACCGGTTAACCCAATCCTAACACCTTTTTTAAGCACCACATTTACAATTCCACCACTGCCTGAAGCATCATATCTTGAAGAAGGTGTGCGCAAAATTTCAATGGAGGCAATGGCATTGGGTGGAAGGTTCTTTAGCATGGTGGCTACATCAGCAGCACTCATGCGCTGCTCCCTTCCGTTGATGTAAATAAGAGCTGGCCGGGTGCTGTTCAGGTAAATATTTCCTTCCTGGTCTACAAATAATCCCGGTGTTTGTTCCAGAATTTCAAACGCATTGGTTGAGGAAGCTGCAAGGTTTTCAGGGTCTACAATGGTTTTATCATCTTCCTGCCGCATCAGCGGCCGCGTGGCAGTTACAACAACCGTATTAAGTTTGTTATCGGCATTTTCTGCAATGATGGTGAATTCATTTGGGCCTTCCTGTACAGAAATTCCCTTATAAACGGGTTGAAAATTTATTGCACTCACTTCAAGCTGGTAACGCCCGGTTCTCACATTTTGAAAAAAAACTTGTCCTGAACTGTCAGACAAACTTTGTAAAACATAACTGGAATCTACAACCTCAACAAGTTTGACCGATGCAAAAGGAATGGGAGATTTACTGGTATTCAAAATCTTTAAGCTGATATCCGACTGCGCAAAGAGGGCTGGACAAATACAGGAAAGCGAAAAAATGAGGAAAAAGGATAAGCAATAATTTTTGGCCATAGCGCTGTAAAAGTAAAGGGCTGTTCACAAGGGATTTTGGATTTAACGGTTTATTTATTTTTATTGAATGAGCAGCAAGCCACCGGATCTTTTTAGCTTTAGCGCATGGTAACATGGAGTTTTGTTGATGATTATTTTGTTGAAGATGAAAAGGCTGTGATACATGTGCGCGATCTTTCTGTACAAAGAGGATATGGCGCTTTTGATTTTTTAAGGTTTGAAGGCGATCAGGCCATTTTTATTGATGACCATTTAGAAAGACTCTTCCGGTCTACAAGGCAACTGAACCTTGAATTAAATAAAAAAAAGGAGGAGATCAAAGCGATCTGTCTTGAACTGATCAGGAGAAACCATATCAGGGAAGGCGGGATCCGGATCACCGTTACCGGAGGAATTTCACCTGACGGCTACCATCCTGTGCATTCCGGGCTGATCGTCACCCAGCACAGCTTTCAGCTACCCTCAAAAGAAGTTTTTCATAAAGGCATTGCTCTCATGAGTTTTGAACACCAAAGGCAGTTACCTGAAGTGAAATCAATTGATTACCTGATGGGTATTCAACTTTTGCCAAAAATAAAAGAACAGGATGCCGATGATGTCCTGTTTCATTTCAATGGATCCGTTACCGAATGCCCGAGAGCAAATATTTTTATAGTTAATAAAGAAGGAAAATTACTTACCCCGGCCGAGGGTATCCTTGCCGGAATTACAAGGAGCAAAATATTGCAACTTGCAGCTGAAGATCTAAAGGTGGAAGAAACAGCAGTTTCGCTGGATGAAATTAAAAATGCCTCTGAAGTTTTTATCACAAGCACTACTAAAAAATTACTGCCTGTAGCTTCCATTGATGGCTGTACCATCGGAAACGGAACTTTTCCGATTTGCACGCTTTTGCTGAGCCGGTATGAAGCACTGGTAAAATAACAATGAAATAATTTTCCACGTAAATTTTCTTTTGTAAATTATTCTTCCATCTTATCGCGAAAACCGCTCCGTAGTCTTCGGCATTTTACCAAAAAAAATATATGCGTACATTCAAATTCATCATTTGTTGCGCACTGGCAAGCATGCTATTGCCATCTGCGCAATCCAAGGGCTTATTAAAAAAGATCAAACAAAAGGCGGAACAGACAGCGGATAAACTGGCTGATAAAAAGATAGAAGAAGCTACCGGTACGGGCAATCAAAACTCCACAACTGCAGATGCCTCAGTTCCGGGTAAGGCACCTCGTGCAAAAGCAGGAAATAAAACAGCCAACATGACCAGGGATCATGTTGCGGGTTCAACTGGATTTTTTGGAGTGGTGATTAACCGCCAATACGGGACGGTTGACTCAACCAATATAACGATTGACATTATTGGCAATTCTCCCTTTTTAGAAGCAATAAATTCACTGCTTACACTACCCATGATGTCGGGAGGCGACCAGAAAGTAATCAAGATCAATGGATACAAAGCGCTTTTATCAAAAGTTTCGGGCGATAATGAAACCACATCTTATGAGATCCAGCTTCCCATCAACAACTCACTTATCAGTTTTAAAGCACCCGGATATACACAGGAACAGCTATTGAAACTGGCAAATACATTGCCTGTTGCTGAAATGGCTAAAATGCTTCAGTGAATGATAAATAGCAACCATTTAGCGTGCATATAAAAATGTTTAGAAAAAACTGCGTAGAAATACCCATAAAAAATCCGTAGTAACCGTAATTTTTTAGTGTCCTTCTTAATTTAATTTGGCTCTATGAATGCAACTGCTGTACAACTCGAACAGGAACTTTGGGAAGCATGGATCGAATTCGATCAGCTCAATCCTAAAAACTTTGGAACTTTATATGTCCTTGGTGAGGCCCTAACTGGTAATAAGAAAAAATTATCCTGTATCAGCAGGTGTGAGGAAAAATCTTTACCAGGTGTGCTGGCGTTGAATCTGCCTGAGATCGATCCTGAGTCAAAACTCAGGTCGGGTGAAGTAATTTATGCTGAAAACATTGGGCAGATCGGTCACTATCATACGATCCGAATTTTCCAGGGTGCCGAAATGGTGGTTGAACTATCCGAAATAGAAGTATTGGTATAATTCCGCCGTACCCTATTCATCTATTTTATAGATCCTGTGCCTGATGGCATACACCACAATTCCCGCTCCATTCTTTGCTTTGATCTTTTCCTGTATCCTGTCGCGGTATCCTTCAATTGTTCTGATGCTCAGATTCATTTTATCCGCGATCTCCTTATTTGTTTTTTCTTCGCAAACCATACAGATCACTGCGATCTCCTTTTCAGTAAAGACAACAGGCTTTGCCCTGCTGTAAGGATCAAATGAACTTTTGGCGATCATGGAAGCCAGTTTGGCCGAAGTAGCTGAACAATAATAGGTTCTATCCTCATTCACCATTTTAATGGCATCCAGGATCTCATCTTTGTGGGCGTTCTTTAAAAGGTAACCTTTTGCTCCTGCTTCCAGCATATCAACAACAAGTGATTCTTCGTTGAACATGGAAAAAGCAATAACCCCAATATGGGGAAAGTTTTTTGATATCAGTTTTGTTGCTTCAATGCCATCCATTTTTGGCATTTTGATATCAGTGATCACCACATCAGGTGGATCTTTTTCAATAAGTGCACAAAGTTCCAACCCGTTGGAAGCTTCTCCAATCACTTGAATTTCACTTTGTTTTTTCAATAATACCTTAAAGCCTTCTCTTAAAAGCTCATGATCATCAGCAAGTACAATTCTAATTGGATAAACTGCGCTCATTCATTCCTTTGCATTCAAAGATAGGTTTGAGAAAAGGTTTGGATGCTATTTATTTCATTTTTTTATAATAGATTTTGAGCGTCTGGATGATCTCTTTTCCTATTCCATGATTTGCTTCGGTTAAAAGTTTTATTCGGGCATAAAATTTTCAGTTATTGATGAAAATGAATTTATGGAAAACAGAAACAGCGGTGGCCACGGTGAAAGGGATATGACCAATAACAGACTGGAAGGAAAGTCATCAATTCCAGGAGATCTGCCCGATTCTGAATCCGATCTTGAAAAACTTCAGAATGAAGAGACTTATATTGATCTTCCGGATGTAAAAGACATTCCGGGACAGGAATTTGTTACTGCACCTCCTCTTGGTGAATTGGCAGATACTACCATTGCTTCCGATGATGAGGAAGGTGTTGGTGTTTTTGATCTGGATGACAGTGAGGACCTTACACCTGGCAACGATGGCAATGTAAGACGTGATGAAAGAATTGCGCTGGCCGATACAGAACACCTTCCTACCAGGGACGAAAACAACTTAAAAAGGGCAAGGCATGACAATACGGATTTCCAGGGATCACCCCTGAATGAAAAAAGTTTTGGCGAAGTGACCAGTGGTGTTGATCTTGATATTGACACTCCTGATGAAACAAAAACAGATGCAATGGGCCAGGGCGATGAGGAAAATAAATATTACAGTCTTGGTGGATCAGATAACGACCACCTTACAGAAGGACCACCCTAAAGTTGCAGTTTTTAATTGCTAGGTTTGTTATAAACCAGGAAACCAATGGATGATCTTCCCGTATTATTGTTTCGGCTATGTTTGGCAGGATTCGTAGGAGGAATCATTGGAGCTGAAAGAGAATACAGGAGCAAATTTGCAGGCTTCAGAACCATGATCCTCATCTGCCTGGGTTCCTTCCTGTTTACAACGTTGTCATTTTCTATTACAAATGGCACTTCTGACAGAATCGCATCCAATATTGTCACCGGCATCGGGTTCCTTGGAGCCGGAGTGATTTTCAAAAGTGAAAACCGTATCAATGGCATTACCACTGCGGCCACCATCTGGATCGTGGCTGCTTTAGGAATGGGGATTGCCTATGGTGCCTATTTTCTTGTACTCGCTGCTTCCATTATCATTCTTATTGCACTTCTGGTTCTAAGTAAACTTGAAAACTTTATTGATAAAGTAAATCAGACCCGCACCTACAGGATCGTAAGTGAATATAAAGAGGACCTGCTTAAAGAATATGAAGAACTCATGCGGGATAGCAAACTTCATTTCAAACGAATTACCAGGTCAAAAAACAAGGATGATATTATTGGTACCTGGGTGGTAAATGGACGTCAAAAAGCACACAATGAATTTACCAAAGCAATCCTGCATCATGGATCAGTGAAAGAATTTGAATTCTAGATTTTTAATTTATGGCCGTAATCGAATTTCCACTTTACGGACCATATCATCCATATCAATTTTTTTCATGCATTTAAAGTGACCCAGCGGACATTGATGCCTGCCCATTTTTGTGCACGGCCGGCACCAGAGTTTATGCACCTGCACATCATCATAAGGTCTTGCATGGTTTAACAGGTACTTTTCACCATAATAAGGCACCATTCCAAAAGAAGGTGTGGTACTTCCCCAAACAGCTATAACAGGTTTTTTTAAAGCTGCTGCAATATGCATGAGGCCTGTATCATGTGCAATAACCAATTTAGACTTCCTTACAAGATCTGCACTTTCATTTAAACTGAATTTTCCGCAGGCATTGTAAATTTTTATATTGTCCACATTGCTGATTGCCTCTCCTTCATTAAATTCCTCTTTAGCTCCCAGCAGGATCACCGGGTAATTGATCTTCCTGCACAATTCCTGCAACTGATACACAGGTAGTTTCTTTGTGTAAAAAGAGGCACCGATCACAATGGCAATGAATCCGAAAGCATGCGAAGCCGGAATATCCTTTAACGGCACTTCTTCGCTGGCAGGAATAAAATAATCCATTCCTTCACCATCATTATAAATTCCCAGCGGAGCAACTGTTTCCATGTAGCGGTCAATGATGTGTACTCCTTTCGGCATCACGTTCCATTTCAAACTGGTAAAAATAAATTTTTCAACATTGAGTTTATTAAAAGAAACAGATGGAAGTTGCAATGCTTTTTTTATCCTTAAAGTTCTGAGGTTATGGTGCAGATCAATGACCTGGTCGAAACCTTCTGCCTTCAATTCCTGGATCATTTGTTCCCAGTCATTTTGCAAAAAATGCAAATGATCTATATAAGGATTGTGTTCCATAACAGCCCGGAATTGTGGCTTGATCAGGTAATGGATGCTGCAATCAGGCAGCTGCTTTTTCAGGCAGCGCACTACAGGAGTGGTCAGCACAATATCGCCAATGGAAGAAAACCGGATTATAAGAAACTTCATGATCTTAATTAATTATGGAGCTGGAACAACAGGGTCGCCTTCTACAAAATTCAGGTCTTTTCCAAATGTTTCCTTAGAAAAGGCAGCAGCAATTAAACTGATGACCATCACTACAATCCCGGTGATCATTCCTGCTGTTACATAATCCATGGATTCCCGTAGCCATTTGAACAACACAATGATCAATGGAAGCGAACCGCGCACCATGTTAGGGACTGTAGTTGCAGCTGTTGCTCTCAGGTTGGTTCCGAATTGTTCTGCCGCCATGGTTACAAAAATGGCCCAGAAACCGGTTCCGAATCCAAGTCCCGCACAAATGATATACATCCGTTCTGCACTGCCGTCTTGCTGCGTGAAGAAAAGACCCATAAAAAGAAGAGTGATCCCGTAAAAAATAAACAATGCCTTTTTACGGCTTTTCAGCACCTGGCTTACCAGTCCTATCAGAATGTCGCCAATAGATATGCCGGCATAAGCAAACATGATGGCTCTGCCAGGATCAATGGTTTCGCTGATACCAAAATGTTTTCCAAATTGGTCGGAAAAAGTTACCAGCACCCCGATTACATACCAGGTAGGCAGACCAATTAAAATGCTGAGTGCATATTTTTTAAACCTTGCAGCGTTGTTGAAGAACATTCTGAAATCTCCTCTAACCACATTGAGTTGCTTCACCTGGTTGAACATACCGGATTCAAAAACAGAGACCCTTAATAAAAGTAAAAGCAAACCCAGTCCGCCACCAATAAAATAGCAGATGCGCCAGTCAAAAACCTGCGAAATAAAATAGGCAGCCACTGCACCAGTCAGTCCAATGCCAGCGACAAGTGAAGTACCGATTCCCCTTTTTTCTTTCGATAATAATTCAGAAACCAGTGTTATGCCTGCGCCTAATTCACCTGCAAGTCCAATACCTGCAATAAACCTGACAGCGGCGTATTGCCCTGTGTTTACTACCAGTCCGTTGGCAATATTGGCGAGAGAATATAAAATAATGGAACCGAATAAAACACTCAGTCTGCCTCTTTTGTCGCCCATGATGCCCCAGATGATCCCACCTATAAGCAAACCCGCCATTTGAATGGAAATGATGTTCTCACCACTGCTCAAAACCTGTTCTTCATTTAAGCCAAGGCTGCGCAAACTTTGTTTACGAATGATGCCAAAGAGCAAAAGGTCATAGATGTCAACAAAATATCCTAATGCACCAACGATTACCGGAACGGAAAATATCCCGTACTTACGAGTTTGAGTCATTTAAAATGTTTTCCGTTGGAACCACTTTCTTTTTTGC
Source organism: Chitinophagales bacterium 33-2 (assembly GCA_002050435.1). Classification (GTDB taxonomy): domain Bacteria; phylum Bacteroidota; class Bacteroidia; order Chitinophagales; family Chitinophagaceae; genus Flavisolibacter. Next base: position 88,253 of record MWYV01000036.1, read on the forward strand.
GAAGAACAATTTCCAGATAACGGGCAGCGTGGTAATTAATACGATAACAATAGTAATGGTTTCAATATGATCTTTCAAACTGAAATCAAATTTTTGCTGCACCCAGGTTTGAAGAAAATAACCACCCAGCATCATGCTGCAAACCCATGCTATGCTTCCCAGCACATTGTACAGGATGAACGTAGGCCGGTGCATCTTTACAATGCCGGCTACAATGGGAGCAAAAGTTCGGAGTATGGGTAAAAATTTTGCAAGAAAGATGGTAGCCTTTCCGTATTCATGGTAAAAATCCGTTGCCCTTATCAGGTGCTTTCTTTTGAAGATCCATGTTTCCTTTCTTTCATACAACAATGGCCCCGTTTTTCTTCCAAACCAATAGCCTACCAGGTTACCCAGGATGGAAGCAACGATCACCAGTAAGACGACACCTCCGATCATCCCAAAAAATTCATCAGATAACTGGTCAAGGTAAATACCGGCGGCAAATAAAAGGGAATCGCCGGGAAGAAAGAAACCAATAAAAAGGCCTGTTTCTGCAAAAACAATAAAGATCAGCAGATACAGTCCGCCGTTGTTAATGATCCATTCAATGAACCGATGAATAAATCCGCCACCTTCCAACAAAAAAATATGCAATAAGTTATCCATGTCGTTTATTACGGATGTTTACCGGGTTCAAGTTTTCCCAATTGTTTTGCAATAATAGTGGCTATTGTACAATCGCTGGTCACATTTACTGTGGTTCTCAGCATATCCAATGGCCGGTCCACGGCAAATATAAGGGCCAATCCGGCTTCGGGAATTCCGGCCTGTGCAAGCACAATAATCAGCATAACCATTCCGGCACCGGGTACAGCTGCAGAACCAATAGATGCCAGCGTTGCTGTTAAAATAATGGCCAGCTGTGCGCCGAGGGTCAGATCCATTCCAAAAGCCTGCGCAATAAAAATGGCAGCAACGGCCTGGTATAAACTTGTTCCATCCATATTGATCGTGGCACCAATGGGCAATACAAAACTGGTTACCTCATTATCCACACCAACGTTCTTTTCCGTTACTTCCATGGACACCGGAAGTGTGGCAGCACTGGAGCTGGTTGAAAATCCAAGCAGCTGCGCTGGAAAGATCTGTTTGAGAAACCGGTATGGATTTCTTTTTGTGAAAAGGTAAATCAGCGCAGGATAAAAAACCAGCAGCATGATGAATAAGCCAATGACTACAGAGAATGAATACCAGCCAAGGGCTTTAAAAAGATCCACACTGGGCGATTCAGAAACCAGTGATGCGATGAGTGCAAAAACACCAAATGGCGCAGCCAGCATGATCAGGTCGATCATCTTTAAAATAATATCATTGGCACTATCGAAAAAATCTTTAAATGGTTTTACGGTTGTTTCCGGCAACATGATCATGGAGATCCCAACAAACAAAGCAAAGAAGATCACCTGTAACATCCTTGTGTTGGAAGTGGTGGCAGCGAAAATATTATCGGGTACCATGTCCTCAAAAAATTTCAAGGGGCCTGATTGCTGCTTTTGAGCCTCTGCCTGCTTTTCTTCCACAACACCACCATAGGTAGTCAACATTTCATTGCGGGTAGTTTCGCTGATGGAATTGCCTGGTTTAATGATATTGGCCACCACCAGTCCAAGGCTCACGGCAAATACGGTAGTAAAAAGATAGAAGCCTATAGTGCGAAAACCCATTACCGAAAGCTTGGTCACATCTTTAAGGTCCGATATGCCTTTTATAAGTGAAGCGAGAATGAGGGGAACAGCAATCAGCTTCAGCAGGTTAATAAAAATAGTTCCGAAAGGTTTGATCCAGTCCCGGATGAACTGCACGCCATTGGCAAACTGCAGCATGATGACGGCGAACAAAACACCTGCAATCATTCCAATGATGATGCGTACATAAAGAGGTAGCTTTTTCATTCAATCGTTTTAATCTTTCAATTGCGCCTCGAAAAATAATCAAAAATTATATGCAGGGGTCTAAAACTTAAAAGGCGGAAGGCGAGGAAGGGGTAGCGTTTCTAACAATTGCCATTAATCAGAAAACCAATGTTGTTTGTCAATTATTTTATATTTTACGGGCTTTATTTATATTAAACCAAATCCATCTGCACTGAATTGATTCAGGCAACAGATGCTAATTTCTAAAGAATGAGAAAAATATTAAGTAAAGTTCTTGCTTTAGCTGCGGTGTTTGTCTTACCAATGATTGCCAGGGCGCAGGGTACACCAACGGAAAAAGGAATTGATCAGCGAATTGATGAATGGTTTCGCCCCATCGCTGATGCTGTTGTTGGTGTGGTTTTCTTTGAAGTGCCCTTCGGCAACAACATCCGTATTCCTTTCATAGTTATTCTCTTAGTTATTGGAGCTTTATTTTTTACCCTCTATTTCTCTTTCATTAATATCAGAAAATTCGGCCTTGCCATTCGGGTGGTCAGGGGTAAATATGATTACCTTGACAAATCTGCTGCTCATGTAAAAGCACCTGAACTCAATGTAACCAGGGAAGGGGATATTCTTGATACTATAAAAGATGAATCCCATCATGGAGAGGTAAACCATTTCCAGGCATTGGCAACAGCTGTTTCAGGCACAGTAGGATTAGGAAATATTGCTGGCGTTGCCGTTGCAGTTGCCGTTGGCGGACCGGGTGCTACTTTCTGGATGATCGTATGCGGCTTGCTGGGTATGTCAACCAAGTTTGTTGAATGTACACTTGGGGTGAAGTACAGGGATATGGATTCAAAAGGAACTGTGTTTGGCGGACCAATGTATTACCTGAGTCGTGGTTTAAAAGAAACGAAAGGCGCTTTTCTTGGAAAACCGCTTGCCATTCTGTTTGCCATACTTTGTATAGGGGGATCTTTTGGCGGCGGTAATGCTTTTCAATCCAATCAGGCAACACAACAGATCATCAGCATGACGGGACTGCAGGGTGGATCTTCCGGCTTTATTATCGGAATTATCCTGGCCATACTGGTAGGTGTTGTGATCATTGGAGGAATTAAAAGGATCGCGCAGGTAACTGAAAAGATCGTTCCTTTCATGGCAGGCTTATACATCCTGGCTTCATTGATAATTATACTGGCCCATTTTTCTTTGATTGATGATGCTTTCAGAGAGATCTTCACCCAGGCATTTACCCCGGCTGCAGGATTGGGGGGAGTTGCAGGCGTTCTGATCCAGGGATTCCGGAGAGCTGTATTTTCAAATGAAGCGGGTGCCGGATCGGCAGCCATTGCGCATTCTGCAGTGAGAACAAGGTATCCTGCATCGGAAGGAATTGTTGCCTTGCTTGAACCTTTTATTGATACTGTGGTGATTTGTACAATGACCGCACTGGTAATTGTGATCTATAACCTTAATGGTGCTCATTTTGTTTACGGCCAGCCAGGAAACCTGGGTGGAGTGGATCTAACTTCAGCTGCCTACAATGATGTCATTCCGAATTTCTCGTATGTATTAACAGTCGCCATCGTGTTGTTTGCTTTTTCAACCATGATCTCCTGGTCTTACTATGGTTTACAGGCCTGGAAGTATTTATTTGGAAGAAGTAAAACTTCCGACCTTAGCTATAAATTGCTCTTTCTTTCTTTTGTAGTGATTGGGGCCTCCGCCACGCTGGGCGCTGTAATTGATTTTTCTGATGCCATGATTCTTGCGATGGTATTTCCTAATATGATTGGTTTATTCTTTCTTTTCCCTAAAGTAAAACAGGAATTGACACGGTACCTGAAGGCGATCCGGGATACGCGGGGACAACAAAACATAAAATAATTTTATCCATATCAGAAGCAGCCGGAAGGCTGCTTTTTTTGTAATGGCAGGTTGTACTTTTGCAGCCTTGAGCAGCCTTTGATTCATCACTAAAAATATTTTAATGGGTCGCATATTTGAAGTCAGGAAATCCACCATGTTTGCCAGGTGGGATCGCATGGCAAAACAGTTTACCAGAATAGGCAAAGAGATCGCCATTGCAGTTAAGGCAGGCGGACCTGATCCGGGCATTAATCCGGCATTAAGAAGATCCATGCAGAATGCCAAGAATGTGAACATGCCAAAGGATCGCATAGAAGCAGCGATAAAAAGGGCACAGGGCAAGGAAATGGAAAATTTCGAGGAGATTCTCTATGAAGGTTACGGTCCGCATGGTGTTCCCATACTTGTAGAAACGGCCACAGATAATCATGTAAGAACAGTGGCCAATGTAAAAGCCATTTTTAATAAAGGCCATGGTGTTCTAGGGAATAGCGGAAGCGTGAGTTTCCAGTTCAGGAAGATGGGCGTTTTTAAATTGAAACCCGAAGGTTTGAATCCGGAAGATATGGAATTGGAACTGATCGATCATGGCCTGGAAGAATTGGGTGAAAGCACCACCGAGGAAGGTGCCGATGTTATTATTTTAAGATGTGCTTTTAATGATTTTGGAAACATGCAAAAAGCACTGGAAGAAAAAGGCATGCATCCTTTAAGCGCTGAAGTGGAATGGATCCCTTCCACTACCGTGGAATTAGCGGAAGAGCAGGCGCAGGAAGTTTTGAAACTGGTTGACAAACTGGAACAGGATGAAGATGTTCAAAAAGTATTTCACAACCTTCAATAACCCGAAACCGCTTTTGCGGTTTTTTTATGGAAAATAAACCTGTAATATTATTTGATGGCATTTGCAATTTCTGCAATGCAACTGTGAATCGAATCATCAGGTTCGACAAAAAAGCTGCTTTTCTATTTGCACCTTTGCAAAGTGAAGCTGGTTTAAAAATGATTCATCAATACCAATTGCCCCAAACTCCAAATTCTTTTGTTCTGATTGAAAAAAATAAAGTTTACCTGAGGTCCACCGCTGCATTAAAAGTTTTCGGATACCTGCCCTGGTACCTGCGCTGGATAAAAGTTTTTTTGTTTGTTCCTTTATTTATCAGGGATGGGATTTACAATGCTGTCGCCAACAACCGGCACCGTTTGTCTGGGAAAAAAGAACATTGTATGATCCCTTCCGCAGATCAAAAGAAAAGATTTCTTTGAAAGCTCAATGCGTTTAAAACAATTATACCCCCGGTATGTCGATCGTGCCCTGCAGGTACAACTGGCACTTGCCGGTCATGATCACGCGGTCGTTTTGCAAACTGCATTCCAGCATGCCGCCTCTTTTTGAAGCCTGCCAGCAATTCAATTTTGTTTTATGCAGCTTGGCTGCCCAGTAAGGTACAATATTACAATGCGCGGAGCCGGTAACCGGATCTTCTGCAATGCCTGCTGAAGGATAAAAACACCGCGAAACTACATCTGCGCTTTTTCCTTTTGCTGTAACAATCACACCCACAGTTTCAATTTCTGCAAGCATGGAAAAATCTGGTGCTACATTTAATACAGCCGCTTCATCAGGTAATACAATGAAATAATCCCTCGACCGCAATACTTCAACCGCATTCACAATGCCCATGGCTTCTAACAGTTTTGGAGGCGTTGCTGTAGAAACCGGATCCCTTGCAGGGAAGTCGAGGCTGTATTTTCCATCTTTAAATGTGGCTTTCAGGTTCCCTGCTTTCTCAGTACTGAAATGAATTTCAGTGGCCTGGGGCTCGATAAAATTTTTGATCACATAGGCGGATGCGAGGGTGGCATGACCGCAAAGATCAATTTCAAATTCCGGGGTAAACCACCGGATGTGCCAGGATCCTTCAGGACTGTTTCCCAAAAGAGTGGTTTGTTTTACAATAAAAGCAGTTTCACTCAAATTATTTTCCATGGCGATCTGTAGCATAAGCGTTTCATCCAGCCAGCTTTCAAGTGGAATCACTGCTGCAGGATTCCCTTCAAAAACTTTTTCAGCAAAAGCATCCACCTGGTAGATATCCAATTTCATAAATTTATCAAATAAGACTTAAGAGATCTGGTTAGGGGTTAGGGGAAACCCGTTAAACTTTAATTTTCAAACTCCAAACAACTACTACTCCGCCATCATTTCTCTTATCACCGCTGCAATTTCTTCTGCATTGGGTTTACTGAAATAGTCGCCGTCGCTGCCATAAGAAGGACGGTGTGCTTTTGCTGTAATGGTCCTTGGTGCTACATCCAGCCAGCGATAACCTTTCTGTTCTTCCATAACCATATTGAACATAAAAGCTGCCGCACCACCCGGAACATCTTCGTCAACAAAAACGATCCTGTTGGTTTTCTTCAATGAATTGAGAATGGAATGATGAATATCAAAAGGCAACAAAGTTTGTACATCTACTACTTCGCAATGGGTGCCCTGCTGCTCCAGCATTTTCACCGCATCTGTAACAATACGCAAAGTGGAACCATAACTCACGATGGTCACATCATCACCTTCATGAATGATTTCGGGTACGCCCAGGGGAACAGTAAAATCAAGAAGGTTAGAAGGAAGTTTTTCTTTCAACCTGTAACCATTCAGGCATTCCACCACAATTCCCGGATCGTTGCCAAGCAGCAAGGTATTATACATACCAACTGCCTGCGTCATATTTCTGGGCACACAAACAAACATGCCTCTTAAGGCATTGATCACCATTCCCATTGGTGAACCACTATGCCAGATGCCTTCCAGCCTGTGCCCACGTGTTCTTACAATCAGCGGACAACTTTGTTGTCCACGTGTACGATAATGAAGCGTAGATACGTCGTCGCTTAAAGGCTGAAGGCCATACAGCAGGTAATCGAGGTATTGAATTTCTGCAATAGGTCTGAGTCCTCTTAATGCCAGGCCCATGCCCTGCCCCATGATAGTGAGTTCACGGATACCGGTATCAAAAATGCGTTCTTCACCATACTTGGCCTGCAAACCTGAAAAGCCCTGGTTCACATCACCGATATAACCAAGGTCTTCACCAAATGCAAATACTTTTGGATTCGCAGCAAACAGCTGGTCGAAATACTGGTTCAATATTTCAAAACCATTCTGTGTGACAGCATCTTCGGCATATTGCGCCGCAACCACCTCCACTTTCAGTGCAGATTTTGGTCCTTCATTGTATAAAAATGAATTGTACAGTCCTTTATTTTCTTTTAGAAGATCGGCATGATAATCTTTTATCCAATAAGCTGCATCGGCATTGCCGGTGAGGTTGATGGCATTACTTAATATCCTTAATACATCCCGTCTCAAAGGTTCGCGTAAAGAAGACAATTCTGTACTTAATGAATTTAATTCTTCAATGCCCGTTTTACCGGCTACATCATTTAAAAGATCAACTGCCCTGCTCACCTGTTGTTTGATGGGCTGGAGATACTTTTCCCATGCGCTGTTCTTTTGTGCCCTGACTAGGTCTTTCGCCTCATTTTCAATAGCGGTCAATTCTTCTTCCGTTGCCAGCGCATTAGCAACCAGCCAGGTTTTCATTTTTTTCAAACCATCCCATTCTTTTTCCCATTCCAGTCTTTCTGCGCTTTTATAGCGTTCGTGACTTCCGGAAGTGGAATGCCCCTGGGGCTGGGTTAATTCTTCAACATGAAATAGCGCAGGCACATGGTTTTCCCTGGCGTAACGGATCCCTTCTTCAAAAGCTTCGCACATGCCGGCATAATCCCAGCCTTTCACCTTATATATATTGATGCCGTTTGTGGTTGCTTCCTTTTGAAATCCTTTCAGCGCTTCAGAAATGGAAGCTTTGGTTGTCTGGAATTTTTTTGGAACAGAAATGCCGTAGCCATCATCCCACACAAATACCACCAGGGGCACCTGGAGCACCCCAGCCGCATTCATGGTTTCCCAAAATTGCCCTTCGGAAGTGGAAGCATCGCCAATGGTACAAAAACATACTTCATTGCCCTGATCAGACAAATGGGAAAGGTTGTGAAGCGCCGGAACATTTCTGAAAGACTTGGAGGCAAAGGCCAAACCAAGTCCACGAACCATTTGTCCGGCAGTAGGAGCGATATCTGAAGAAATGTTTTTCAGCGTGGTCAGGTCCAGCCACTCGCCTGCTTGGTTTACAAACGGTGTAGCAAAATGGGCATTCATTTGCCGGCCTGCGGAAAAAGGGTCATTCTTTACATCCGGATCAGAATACAGCTGGGAGAAAAACTGCTCCACTGTAGCCAGTTCGCTGGCAAACATAAAGGTCTGGTCGCGGTAATAACCCGACCTGAAATCTCCAGGCTGGAAAAATTTGGCCATTGCCACCTGGGCCACCTCTTTACCATCTCCGAAGATGCCGAATTTGGCCTTCCCGGTAAGTACTTCCTTTCTTCCTAACAGGCTGGTTTCCCGGCTGATACAGGCCCAGCGGTAATCTTTCATCACTTCGTTCCGGAAGTTGTCGAAGGATAGCTTTTCCACAGACTGGCCCTGGGCCTCAAAAGAATTTTCCATACGGCAAAAATAGGCTTTAGCGGTTATCGTTAAAAAAACACAAATTGTCTATTTCCCTATGCATTCCAATTGGTTTAGGTTATTTTTGGAGGCAATCAGCATTATATGAGAAAGATTCTCCTACTTATCTTATTATTTTTAAGTTTTTCAGGCGCCTATTCACAGGATGCGATTGAAATAAAAGAAACCGTGTACGATTTTGGCAAAATACCACAGGGGAAACCTGCCTATTATTTTTTTGAGATCGTAAACAATGGTAATGAAGCCATCTCCCTGGATAATGTAACAGCCACCTGCGGATGTACTACGCCGGAATGGAACAAAGAACCCATTGCACCGGGCAGCAGCAGGAAGATCAAAGTAGGTTACAATGCAGCCGCGGATGGATATTTTGAAAAATATATTACGGTTACATACAACGGTAACCAGACAAAACAACTCACTATTAAAGGAAATGTTTGGAAAGCTCCTGTTGGATCTGCACCAGCCAATCCTTCAATTCAATTTTTAAAACAGAAATTTAATTAAATCAGCACACGATGAAAAAATTGCTCTTATTAGCCACATTATTTACTGCAGGATTTACCCTTTCTGCCCAGCAAAAAGCCGACGAAGTAATTAAACTGAATATTGAAAAGCATGATTTTGGGAAGATCAAACAGGGAGCTCCTGTAACTACATTTTTTGTTATTACCAATACCAGCAACAAACCGGTATTTATTGAAAATGCAACTGCAGGATGCGGATGCACCACACCTGAATATTCTAAAGAACCCATTGCACCTAACGGAACTTCCAGGATCAAGGTAGGATACAATGCTGCAGCTATGGGACATTTTGACAAAGATGTATCTATCAAAATCGCTGGGTACACTGATCCGAAAGTGATCAAGATCACTGGGGAAGTGGTAGCAGATGCTGCTGTGAATAACAGTGCAGCCACACCGGTGAAAGCAGAAGCAAGCGAAACGCCTGCAAAGCAGACGGTGAAGGCAAAGCCAGCTGCTAAAAAGAAAGCAGCCCCCACAAAACATTAATCAAAATCGAAAGGGATCCCCGCAGTTGCGGGGATTTTTTTTGCCCTTTATGAAAGTTATTCAGCTCATGGTACTTCACATAAAACTTCCTTTGTGCGAATTCCTATCTTTGACACATGCTGGAAATCTCTAACCGTGGCAGGGAAATGCCGCCATCACCCATAAGGAAACTTGTACCCTTCGCCGAATCAGCAAAAAAGAAAGGCATCAGGGTTTTCCATTTAAATATCGGGCAACCTGATATCGAAACGCCACCTGAGATCATGGATGCGGTGCGTAATACGGATATCAGGGTTTTGGAATACAGTCACAGTGCCGGCAATGAAAGTTACAGGCGCAAGCTGGTTGAATATTACCGATCTGTTGGCATCGATGTAAGCCACGAACAGATCCTCATCACCACCGGTGG
>MWYV01000052.1 GCA_002050435.1 Chitinophagales bacterium 33-2
GATCAGAAAGGGTTTCCTTATGATCTTAAAAGATTTACAGGCAAGAGCTTTGGTGCACTCGCCAGCACTCCCCATGGCAATACTTTAACCATTGAGATGGCGAAAGCTGCCATTGAAGGTGAGCAATTAGGTGCAGATAATATCACGGATTTTTTAGCCGTTAGTTTTTCATCACCAGATTATATCGGACATGCTTTTGGACCCAATTCAATAGAAACAGAAGATATGTACCTGCGTTTTGATAATGACCTGGGTGATTTTTTAAATTACCTGGACCAGAAAATAGGAAAGGGTCATTATCTTCTTTTTTTATCAGCAGATCATGGGGTTGCCCATATCCCCGGTTTTTCTATAGAGAATAAATTACCGGGCGGACAATTTTTTGGAGCACAGGTCTTTAAGAATCTGAATGAATTATTGAAAACTACATTTAAACAGGAAGACCTGGTTACCAGTCTGTATAATTACCAGGTTCATTTTGATCATGCAAAGATCCGCGAATTTGGTCTTGACCAGGATGCTTTGGCCAGGGAAGTTGTTCGTTATATGGAGATACTACCTGAGGTATCCCATGTATTTGCTATCAATAAGATGGCAAATACGGCATTACCGGAAAAGTTAAAAGAAATGGTTGCTAACGGTTATCATCCAACGCGAAATGGAGATGTTCATTATTTATTAAAACCTGGTTATATTGATGCATATGGCAGCACCGGTACCACACACGGAACCTGGAATCCTTATGACAGTCATATTCCGTTGATATTTTATGGATGGAATATTAAACCGGGAAAATCATATCGCGAAGTATATATGAATGATGTGGCACCAACACTTGCCGCACTTCTGCAGATTCAAACACCTAATGGAACCACCGGGAAGGTGATTGAAGAATTGGTGAAATAATTATCCGAACAGGTCACTGCTCAGGTAACGGTCGCCGCGGTCGCATACAATGAAGACAATGGTTCCGCTGTTTAATTCACCGGCAAGCCGGAATGCCGCGGATGCTGCACCACCACTACTCATTCCGGCGAAAATGCCCTCCCTTTTGGCCAGTTGTCTTGCCATCGCCGTTGCCTCCTCTTGTGAAACATCAATGATCCTGTCAACCCGGGAAGGATCAAAAATTTTAGGTAAGTATTCTTTTGGCCATCGACGTATTCCTGGTATAGATGATTCTTCAGTGGGTTGGCAACCTATAATTTGTATTTCTTTATTTTTTTCTTTCATGAACATAGATGTGCCCATGATAGTTCCCGTGGTACCCATTGAACTTACAAAATGCGTGATGGTACCATTGGTATCTTTCCATATTTCAGGAGCTGTGGTTTTATAATGTGCCAGATAATTATCCGGGTTAGAAAACTGGTTCAAAATAAAATATTCACCCGTAGCTGCTTTTTCTTCTGCATAATCACGACAAATTTCAATGCTGTCAAGTAAGGTGACCTTTGCTCCAAAAGCCTCCATGGTTAACGTGCGTTCCCTGGTAGATGTATTGGGCATCACCAGTTCAATTTCCAAATCAAACAAACGGGCGATCATAGCCAATGCAATTCCGGTATTCCCGCTGGTAGCTTCAATTAATTTTGTTTTTGTATTGATATCACCCCGGTCTAAGGCACTTCTTATCATATTGAGTGCGGGTCGGTCCTTTACACTTCCTCCTGGATTATCTCCTTCCAGTTTGGCGAAAATTTTTACCGTTGGATTCGGATTTAAACGGTTGATCTCTACTAAAGGAGTGTTACCTACCAGGTCAATGATACTGGACATACATATTGAATTGTTATGAAATGATAACCCCTTCCATCACGGTGATCTCGGGGTTGTGATAAACTTTGGAACGGGGCGCAACACTGCGGGTAAGCCAGACATTTCCCCCGATGATGCTATGGTGTCCGATACTGGTATCCCCTCCTAAAATTGTGGCGCCGGAATAAATCACTACATGGTCCTCAACAGTCGGATGGCGTTTTATATGGATCATATTTTTTTCTACACTTAATGCACCCAGCGTTACTCCCTGGTATAATTTTACATGATTGCCAATAACAGTTGTTTCACCAATTACTACTCCCGTACCATGATCAATAAAAAAATATTCACCTATTTCCGCACCTGGATGTATATCAATACCCGTTTTTGAATGAGCGTATTCTGTTAAAATCCTGGGTATAACGGGAACGTCTAACCTGTAAAGTGCATGCGCCATCCGGTAAAAGGAAATAGCCAGGAACCCGGGATAGGCTCTAACCACTTCAAACGCTGAGCGGGCAGCAGGATCACCTTCAACCATGGCGACAATATCGGTATTTAACAAGCGGTAAAGATTTGGAATTCTTTCAAAACATTGCCTGGAGATGGCTTCATTGTTGCAATCACTGCAAGCTTTGGTTGCATTCAGAATGCCGGTCAGCTTATTTTCAAGTTGATTAAACTGGGTTTCAATTTCCCAGGGCGAATTATGTTTTTTATCCGATTTCTCTGGATAGAGAAGGCAGATAAGGTCCATGGCCCAACCGGCGATCAGGTCATTCGATGGAACAGGTTCTACCTGTTGCTGTTTTTGAAATATATGTTCAAAGAAATCTTTTTGCATAAATAGGCTTTGGTTGAAAACGGAATAAAGTTACAACACCGGCCTGCTATGAATGGTAACCCTTTTTGTTAATTCTTGTATTTATATTATTAAACCCGGCTTTAAGATGCCCAATTCATTGACCTGGCAATACCAGATTCCATTCCCCGGATCTCGGCTAATCCCTTTAGCCTGCCAATGGCACTATAACCCGGATAAGTAGTTTTATCCAGGTCGTCCAGCATTTGGTGACCATGGTCGGGCCGCATGGGAAGAGAGATATTTCTATTTTGCATCAGTTGCAGAATTTCTTTGATAACAGCATACATGTCAACATCACCATCAAGGTGGGAGGCTTCATAAAAATTTCCTTCCGCATCTCTTTTGGTGCTACGTAAATGCAGGAAATGGATGCGGTCACCAAAACGTTTAATCATTCCCGTTAAATTGTTATCGGGTCTTGCACCAAAAGAGCCTGTGCAGAAACACAAACCATTAGCAATAAGGGGAACAGCCTCCAGCAACTCATTGGCATCCTGTTCGGTACTCATGATCCGGGGTAAACCCAAAATAGAGTAGGGTGGATCATCTGGATGTATGGCCAGTTTCAATCCAAGTTCTTCCGCAACAGGAGCAATTTCATGAATGAAGAGCTGCAAATGTTTTTTTAATTTTTCCGCATTAATTCCTTCATATGTTTTTAATGCTTCTAAAATTTCCGCAGGTGTAAAAGGAACATCGCTTCCGGGTAAACCCATCAGGCATGTTTTATACAGTGCATCTTTTTCCGTTTCATTCATTTGATTGAATAAATCCGATGCCTTTCCCATTTCTTTAGATGTATAATCTTTTTCCGCCCCGGGTCTTTTTAACAGGTAAAGATCAAATGCAATAAATGCTGCGCGTTCAAAATACAATGCCTTACTTCCTTCCGGTAAAGAATAAGAAACATTGGTACGCATCCAGTCAAGGATGGGCATGAAGTTATACGTGATTACTTTCAATCCGCAGGCAGCTGCGTTGACAAGACTTTGTTTATAATGTTCAATATAACGTTCATACTCACCCGATCTTTTTTTGATGTCTTCATGAACTGGCAGACTTTCAACCACATGCCATTGCATGCCGGCATGGTTGATCATTTCCTTTCTTTCCATGATATCCTTCACTTTCCATATATCGCCAACAGGAACCTGGTGAAGGGCAGTAACCACTGCACGGCAACCTGCCTGCCTGATATAGGAAAGCTTTACCGGGTCGTTAGGACCATACCAACGCATGGATTGTTCCATTAACATAAACTATCATTTTATCCCCTGAAATATACCAGGATGCTGATCACAACCGCTACCAGCAATAATGAAATAATAACATCAATTAGAGAATAACTTTCCCTGTTTGCTTTTCTTTGTTCGGGTGATAAGGTGCCCAGCGTTAATCCTTTTATTTGTTCTTCTGAAGGTTTCGGTGTTAACAGGCTTACGACTATACATACAACTACACAGGCAAGGAAATTAAAAATAGCATAATGAGAAAAATTTACATCGGCAAACCAAAATGCAAAACCACTCAGATTTTCTTTATAAAGTTCAAGGATTATTCTAAGTGTACCGGTAATTAGGCCATAAAACAAAGTTGCTATGGCACCCAGCGCATTAATTCGCTTCCACAATATACCTAATACAAAAACCGCCGTAATGGGTGGGGCAATATAAGCCTGTACATTCTGCAGATATTGATACAATACGCCGCCGCCAATTTTATCCATGATCGGGATCCACAACATACCCAGAACAACGATTAGTCCTGTGGCCATTTTTCCAATCCTCACCAATTTTATTTCGGGTGAATTGGGATATATTTTCTTGAAAATATCTACCGTAAATAAAGTAGATGCAGAATTGAAAACGGATGCCAGGGAACTCATGAGTGCGGCCATTAAGCCTCCAACTACCAATCCTTTTAAACCGGTGGGTAAAAGGTAGGATACCAATGTTGGAAATACCTGGTCACTTTTTTCATAAGTGATCAATCCTTTTTTTCTCAATGCAAAAGCGATGATGCCTGGAATCAGGAAAAGAAAAATGGGCGCAAGTTTCAAAAAGGCTCCGAATATGGCGCCTCTTCTGCCAATCTTGATATTATTTGCAGCAAGTGTTCTTTGAACAATATATTGATCCGTGCACCAATACCAGATTCCAACGATCGTTCCTCCGAATAATAAACCTGTCCACGGAAAATCGGGATCGTTTGCAGGTCTCCACATATCGAAGTGCGTGCTTCCTGCAGTGGCTTTCAGTTCGTTCCAGCCACCAACAGCATTCAATCCCATAACGGTTATTGCTGATGCACCTATCAATAAAACAACCGTTTGAAAAGCTTCCGTATAAACAACCGCCTTCATCCCACCTAAAATGGTATACAACCCGGTAATGACCACCGTTATGATGGCGCCGGTTAAAAAATCAATGCCCATTAATTGAGAAACAACGATTCCACCTGCATAGATCGTTACGGATACCTTTGTCAATACATATCCTGCAATGGAAAAAATAGATAAAAACCAACGGGAACGTGAATCAAATCTTTTCTCTAAAAACTCCGGCATCGTAAACGCTCCGCTCCGCATATAGAAAGGAAGAAAAAACCAACCAAGCAAAAGAACGATCCAGGCATGTAATTCATAATGCGCCATGGGCATACCAGACTCAGCACCTGTACCGGCAAGTCCCACCACATGTTCACTGCCAATATTGGATGCAAAAATGGATGCGCCTATCACAAACCATCCCACATTGCGGCCGGCAAGGAAATAGTCTTCAGTGGTTTTATTTTTTTGACTGATCACCCACCAGGCAATGCCCAGTAAAATAGCAAAATATCCTGCTAAAACGATCCAGTCGAGGGTTTCTAAAGTAGAATTCATGTGGTCTATTTTAAGCGGGGTTGTTTTGGTTTAATTAAAATTAAATATACCGGTTTATTATGTTTTCAAAGTACTCCTGTTTGCCACTGGTAATTTTCGGTTCTCCATGATCGATAGCATAGGTTTTAAGATCCTCAAGCGATAGTTTCCCGTCCTCAAATTCTTTTCCTTTTCCATCTTTAAAAGAGGCATATCTGTCTTCACGTAATTTTTTAAAATCAGAATTTTGCAGAATCTTTTCTGCCGTTATCAGCGCACGTGCAAAAGTATCCATACCGCCGATATGTGCATGAACCAAATCCTCCGGGTCTGTTGAATTCCTGCGGATCTTGGCATCAAAATTTATTCCTCCTCCTTTAAAGCCGCCTGTTTCAAGCACAATGATCATAGCTTCTGTCAGTTCATTGATATTATTTGGAAACTGGTCGGTGTCCCATCCGTTCTGGTAATCACCCCTGTTAGCATCCATGCTTCCAAGTAATCCTGCATCGGCAGCAACCTGTATTTCATGGGTAAAAGTATGACCAGCCAGCGTTGCATGATTCACCTCTACATTCAGGCTGAAGTCATTCAGCAGGTCATGCTGCCTTAAAAAGCCGATTACCGTTTCGCAATCATAATCGTACTGGTGTTTGGATGGTTCGCAGGGTTTGGGTTCTATGAAAAACTGTCCTTTGAAACCATTTTTCCTGGCATAATCCTTAGCCATATGCAGGAAGCGGGCAAGATGTTCTTTCTCTTTTTGCATGTTGGTATTCAACAAACTCATATAACCCTCACGGCCCCCCCAGAATACATAATTCTCTCCTTTTAATTCAATGGTAGCATCAAGCGCTGCTTTAACCTGGGCACCGGCATGTGATACTACATGAAAATCCGGGTTAGTAGAAGCCCCGTTCATATATCTCTTATGCGAGAATAAATTGGCTGTTCCCCAAAGTAATTTTACTCCACTGATATCCTGTTTTTGTTTCAGGTATTGGGTGATGGTTTGCAAACGTTGTTCATTTTCATTTACATCATCACTAAAATCAATGGCATCCACATCGTGAAAACAATAATAGGGTAAGCCTAGTTTGGTAATGAATTCAAAGGACGCATCTGCTTTATCTTTTGCCCGTTCAATAACATCTGTTTTTTTACTCCATGCATGCAGGTGGGTAGGCTCTCCAAATGGATCGGCACCATTTCCGCAGAAGCTATGCCAGTATGCACATGCAAAACGTAACCATTCCTTCATGGATTTTCCCATAACCATTTTATGGGGGTCATACCAGCGAAAAGCGAGGGGATTATCAGATTCGATACCTTCAAAAATTACCTGGCCTACGCCTTTAAAATATTCTTTGTCACCTGTAACAATTTTCATCTTTTATTTTTTTAGTTAGTCAAAAAAGAAGAGCGCTGAAAAATTCATGGCTCACTATTTATTTATTGAGTTGTAATAATAATGTTGTTTTCCATTGGTTATAAAGTTCTTCATATAAATCATTTTGCGCCGGTTCAATTTTTTGGATCGGCATAAATGTTTTGAAAGCTTCCGCTGCAGATGCAAAAACAGAAGCACCAATACCTGCACCAATAGCGGCTCCGACACTGCCATCGCTATTGTATAATTCAACCGGGGTTTGGGTTGCATTTACAAATGACTGTGTAAAGACTTTGCTTAAAAACATATTGGCTTTCCCTGCACGGATAACGCTTGGATGAATGCCATTCAAGCGCATAACATCCAATCCATACCTGAAAGCGAAAGCAATACCTTCCTGTGCGGCCCTGTACAAATGTGCCGTGTGATGCACGTTAAAATTAATATTATGTATATGCGCATGAATGGTTTTATTACCCAGCATTCTTTCCGCCCCGTTTCCAAAGGGTAATATCACAAGTCCATCACTGCCGGGATTAATATTTTCAGACAGGTCATTGATAGCACTATAGGAAAGTGAATCGCCGGTAATGTTTTTCATCCAACGATTCAGGATGCCGGTTCCATTTATATTCAAAAGCACACCCAGGCGTTTTTGATCTGCGGTATAATTTACATGCGCAAAACTGTTGATCCTTGATTGCTGGTCATAGGTCAACTGATCGCTGACGGCATATATCACTCCGCTGGTACCTGCGGTAGCTGCCACTTCTCCCGGGTTCAACACATTCAGCGATAAAGCATTGTTGGGTTGATCACCTGCTTTATACGTAACGGGAATACCTGCTTTTAATGAAAGGGCCGATGCTACACCTGGCAATGTATTTCCATGTTCGGTAAAAACATTATTTATAACGGGAATGAATGAACGATCTAAGCCATAATGATCAAAAACATCTTTGGATAATTCATTTTGTTTAAAATCCCAGAAAACCCCTTCGGAGAGGGCGGTAATACTGGTAGTTGTATTCCCGGTTAGTTTCATGGCGATAAAATCACCGGGTAACATCACCTGGTAAATTTTTTCATATACTGCAGGTTCATTTTCCTTAACCCATGCCAGCTTACTGGCGGTAAAATTGCCTGGTGAATTCAATAAATGCAATAAACATTTTTCC
>MWYV01000055.1 GCA_002050435.1 Chitinophagales bacterium 33-2
TGCCAGCACGTTGTAAAAATGAGCTTATCGGTGAAATTTCAGTATGCATCACATCGCATGAAATATCCATACCTGCTTCTATAACTTGTGTTGCAATTAAAATTGCTTGTTCCTTTTTAATTGAATTTTTGCCGAACAATTCTTTTAATCTTTGCTCTTTTTGTTTTCTGTTTTTGTCAAAAAACCTTGAGTGTAGGCAAATAATATTTTCCTCCTTTACGTCTTGTAATGCACCAGTTTTCTTCAGTGAAATGAGGTTACTATAAAGCTTTTGCGCTGTTTCAACACGATTGCAAATCGCTATTGTTTTTGCCTTGTGACATTCTATCAATTTATCTGATGAAATAGGTCGTTTGATAACTTCAACGATCTTTTTATTCTTTTTAGGCAATAGAGAACCTATTGCTTCTTTATCTTTTGGAAAGTCATCCAGAGTTATAATCTCGCAGTTTAACAAACTATCTTTCAAGGCCTTCATGAAATTTTCACTCAGCGTGGCAGTCATAATACAATATCTGCTAAGATTATTAAGCATTTTTAGCATGCCTATTGTTGTCGCCATTGACAATTTTGTATCTAATAAATGAAACTCATCGAATACCAGATAACTGCCAATCAGTGAACCTGCATTTATATTAGCTTGTCGTGGAGAAAGGGCTAAGGGAAAGCATAAAAAATTACTAAGTGTCTGGTCAATTGTTGAGAATATTATATCCTTTTCAAAGTACGGGTCTTCGCCATATTCACCTGTTTGAATTGAAATTTCAGGAAACATTTCTTTTACATCCTCATGAATTGAATTGGCTAATGCTCTTAAAGGCAAGCTATAAATCATTTTGGATGGGAAGTCCGTTCTTTGATTTTCTCTTGCAAATAAGAAGGGAATAATAGATGCCCAGGTTTTACCTGCACCTGTTGGAACAGATAGGATTACATTTTTATTGCCCAATAATGTTTTGGCAACTTCTAGTTGATAATCATAGGGCGTATATTTTAATTTTTTAAAAAAAAAATCCGCTATCATTTAATTTGATTCTTCAGTTTATAATAAGATGCCGATCATACTATCTCCACACACCCCATCCCCTGCGCATTATGCAACCCCAATCCAGCTCCCAGCGCCACTTCCAGCATTTCCACTGGGGCACTCACCGCTAACCTAAACTTAGTATAACCCCTGATCTTCGTTTCCGCCTCTGTGCCGCCTTTTATCGTAATTAACCTTTGCTGGGGAGGGTTCTTAAACAACAATACCTCAATGCTTACTTCAGGCTCTTCATCACCTACAGCCACGGGCAAGCCCACCGCCGCACATTTCTCCATCCAATTGTAATAAAGGCATTCGCCAAAATCATCGTCTTCGGGCGAACGGTAATCGTAGTGGCCTCTGTCGTTCTTGCGGCCAACAACTATCGGTGAAAGCGGCTGCAACACTACCCGCTCTTTGCCTTCTATACCCGAAGGCAGGCTTTCAACGCCAATAATTTGAAACACCGTCTTGCTTGCCCGGTCAGCAATTTCCAAATGCTGGTTCATAAAAAGGCCTTTAATAAAAGTTTCGGCGGCTTGTGGCAAGTAAAAGCAAATAGTAAGTTCCGCTTCGCCGGTGCGCAATTGCATCCGATCACCCCTGTGGTCAAATGGCGTTCGTACATCTGAAAACGTAAACAGCTTAAAGCTTTTGTGGCCTTCGCCATAACCGGTGTTATGTAAGAAGGAAGCAAATTCCCTGTCCGCCGCTTGTATAATTTTATAGATAGCCGATGAAAGCGGATATTGATAATTGAAAGGAATTAAAGCCTTTGTTTGTATGGTTTGCAATTTTAATAAAAAACGCATAATGGCAATCAGTTAGTACCTGAAATAATAATGAGACGGACTATAAAAAGGAAATTCAATAGGGGATGAATACGGTGCTAAAAATAGTATCAATTAAATACAGGAGACTAAAATAATTAGTAGCAGTTGTTTTACAAAATTTTTGTTCCAATTGTTGAAAACTTTAGCATTATTCCTTTTGTGCTCTCCGTGCATTCTTGTCACTGTGATTCAACTATTTCCTTCGCGCCTTCGCGCCTTTGCGGCAAAAAAACTTACCTCCCCCACGGTTCCCGCAAAAGTTGAATGGTTGTTCATCTTACCTCCGTGCTAACCCCGTGCTCCCTGTGCCTCCGTGGTTATTGTATTTGCATTTCCACAGTTAGCGCCTTCGCGTCTTCGCGGCAAAATACTTACCTCCCCCACGGTTCCCGCAAAAGTTGAATGGTGTTCATCTTACCTCCGTGCTAACTCTGTGCTCCCTGTGTCTCCGTGGTTATTGTATTTGCATCTCTATTTCTTTGCGCTTTTGCGGCAAAAAACACATCATCCTACCCACCATGCAGGAATGTCTCAGGAGAGCCGGAACTAATTTTACCTGCTATACATCCTTACCCATTCTTTCAATTGTTCCGGCAGGTGATTCATTGTACCTTCTTTCAATCTCCAACTCCAGTTATTAAAGGAAGAAGCCGGAATATTCATTCTCGCGCTTTCATCCAGTGCCAATACATCCTGCACCGGGATAATAGCAATTGCTGCTACAGAAGCCAATGCCAGCCGCATCATATATGCTGCAACATTTTCTTCATTGATCTCCTTCCCTGCATACTTGCTGATCCTTTCCTTCGTAGCAATGTCTGCTTCCGTTCTGTACCATCCCCTGGTAGTGTTGTTGTCATGTGTTCCTGTATATACTAAAAAGTTTTTTTCGTGCAGGTGTGGTATGTGTTCAGAATGACTGAAGTTTTCACCAAATGCAAACTGCAGCACCTTCATTCCCGGAAAGCCAAAGGCATCTCTTAAAGCATATACCTCTGGAGTAATCTCACCCAGGTCCTCAGCAACAAATGGCAATGCGCCCAGGTTTTTTATTATGGCTTCAAAGAATGTTTTTCCTGGTCCTTTTATCCATTTGCCATTTTTCGCAGTATGGTCACCGGCGGGCACTTCCCAATAAGCTTCAAAAGCACGAAAATGATCTAACCTGATCAGGTCAAAATGATCATGGTTTTTTTTCAGTCTTTGTGTCCACCAGCCATAGTTTGTTTGCGCATGCTGTTCCCAATTGTAAACCGGCATGCCCCATAATTGTCCGTCGGCACTGAATGCATCCGGCGGAACACCCGCAACTGCCAGGGACTTACCATTTTCATCCAGAAGAAACAATTCCTGGTTGGCCCAAACATCTGCGGAATCGTAACTCACATAAAAAGGAAGGTCGCCCATGATCCGAATGCCTGAGGCATTGCAATGATTTTTCAATGATGTCCACTGCTGATCAAACATAAACTGCACCCAATGAATATATTCAATGGCTTCGCTGTGCTTCTGCTGCAATTGTTTCAGCGCATGCACATCGCGCTGCATCATTTGGGCATCCCATTTATACCATGGCTTTCCTTCATTCAGTTGCTTGAGTAAGGCATAGATTGAAAAATCATTCAACCATTTCCTTTCATTCCTGATAAAAGATTGAAAGGATGTTTGCATGGAAGAAGCTCCCTGCTTTTTAAACCGTGCAAATGCTTTTTTCAGCATTGCCTGTTTTCCATGTTTTGCTTTTATGAAATCTGCATGATCTTCTGATGGTATTAGATGGCCGCTTAGATCTTCTGTTGTTAGTAATCCCTGTTGTTGCAGTAATTCAGGACTAATGAATAATTCATTTCCTGCAAAAGCAGAAGTTGCACTATAAGGCGAAAAGCCCTGTCCTTCTTCGGTTGGATTGAGCGGTAGGATCTGCCAGTATTTTATTCCTGCGTCTGCCAGCTTTCCTGCAAATGCATAGGCGGCAGGACCCAGATCACCGCAGCCAAAATTTCCAGGTAATGAACTGATATGAAGCAGCAGCCCAGCAGCTCTTTCACTTTCAACTGCAGTTCCTTTAAGAATTGAAAATGGAAACTGCTGAAATAACTGGTTGATGGTGATCTCATTTTCCGGGAACAGATCTTTTCTTCCCGCCAGTTCCTGCCATCCGGCAGCTTTTTGAAATGGAATAAGAATGCGTGTATCTTCCCAATCCATTTTTTCATTTTTAAAATCTGCGGTGAACAAAGGAAGGGTAATCAATACCACCTGCTCCCTGAATTTGCGGGCAAAGCAAATGATATGGCTTTTGTATTTTCCTTCCACCTGGACCGGTATATATTCGCCCCTGAGGAAAATATTTTTTTCTGATTGCCTCAGGTGCAGCAACAATTGTTTGACAAAGAGTTTAATCTTACCCGATTGTCTTTCATTCCATAAACGCTCAGGGAAATTCACTTCATTTTCTTCGTTCCTGATTTCCCTCAGCATTTTTTTCCGGCATTCATAATCAACCGGCCTGCGGTTATCAGGATCTACCATGCTCAAATCCCAAAGCTCTGTTCCCTGGTAGGTGTCCGGAATTCCGGGACAGGTTGCGGTAAGTATGGTTTGCGTTAAAGAATTGATGATGCCATGATCGGATACCTGTTTTACAAATGCTGTAATTGAATGATAGAATGAATTGGATTCATTCAATAACGCATCAACAAATTTCCCGACAGCCGCTTCATATTTTTCTTCAGGCTTTGTCCATGTTGTCATCTGTTTTGATTCCCGAAAAGCCTTTACAAAATAGGCCACCAGTCTTTCCTTGTAATGTTCAATTTCAAAAGGTTCAAACGGCCAGGTTCCTGCCAGGGTCTGGTAAATAAAATATTCATCATTTATTTCGGGAGCGCCATCTGTTTTCAGGTCTGCATTCATTATTCTCCATTCTTCCACCATGCTGAACCACTGTTCCGGGAGCTGCGATAACACATTGAGCCTGGCGCGCACATCTTCCCCTCTTTTTGTATCGTGGGTAGCCGTTGTATTCATTGCTAGTGGCCACAATTCCTGCCGCTGTTGCATCGCGTGGTGAAATTCATCAACAGTAATACCAAAAGCATCGGGCGCATCGCCCACTTCATTGTGCCCGATGAAGCGGTTAAAAGTGTACATCAAGGTATCCTCAACACCTTTCGCCATTAAAGGACCGGTAAACTGCATGCAGCGCTGGTAAAAATAAATGGCCTTATTTCGATATTGTTCCTCTTCAACATTTCTTGCAAATAACATTACATTTTCTAGAAGGTCTGCAGCTCTGGAAAGATCAGGCCTGCTGGTTTTTAACTGAACAAATATTTTCTGAACTTCCTGCAATTCATTTTCCTGCAAAGGATAATGATTTCCATAGTAACGGTACACCGGGCAGTGGATCAGGAATTCAGCAATTGCGGTTTTAATATCCTCTGTACGCATCTGTGCAAAATCTTGTTCATGAACCAGTCCCGATGTCATGAACAACTGGTAAAGATTTTCAAGTTCACCGCCCATGTGATGATACAAGATCATAGCTTTTTTATCGCGCACCTGCTGCGGAAGACTTTTGACTTCATTTGCCAGCGTGTTGTAATACCTGGTAAACTTTTCTTCGCTGCTGCTTTTTGTCTGAAGGTTATTTACAAGTCCGAGAAAATCGTAACCCGTAGTCCCCTGCACCGGCCAGTCCACCGGCAGGTTTTCTCCCGGTTCAAGAATTTTTTCAACGGTAATGAATAGGTTGTCTGAAACCGAACGCAGTTTTTCAAGATATTGCCTGGGGTTCAACAATCCGTCAATGTGATCGATTCTTAATCCCTGTATCCATCCATCTTTTACCATGGAAAGGATGAAATGATGATGCTGATCAAACACTTCGGGATGCTGCATATTCAGGCAAATCAGGCTGTTGACGGTAAAAAAACGTCTGAAATTTATGTTGCCATCCGCTTCCTGCCAGTGACACAGCCTGTATGATTGTTGTTCTGCGATCTGCTGCAGTAAAGTATGGTCCAGATTTATGTTGCTGATGGCCGCATTTAGTAAAGCTTCAAAATTCTTTGCCTTCATCAAACCCTGAAAGCTGATCATGATTTCATGCCATTGCCCATGAAAGACCTTAGGGTCCATTACATTATGTAGTGACTCAAACCCGAGTTTTAATTGCTGAAGTGCTGTGCTATCCTCCTTAAACTGCTGAAGAACCAATTCATAGGTACGTGCATTCACAGGCCATGTCGCATCGAAATATTGCAGAACGAGTCGGCCTTCCTTATAACCGCATTTGAGTTCATTGTTTTGAATCACATCATGCAGTGGTGCGCCAAGAAAAGGAAGCATCAATTGCCCCTGATCAAAGTTGATGTCGAAGTAAGCGACGTAGTTGGATCTTCTTCCTTTTTCAAGGATATCAAATATCCAGGGATTCTCTGGAAAAAAGCCCATGTGGTTGGGAACAATATCCTGCAGCCAATACATTCCATCTGCCTGAATCTTTTTAAGCAAATCAATAAAGGCTTCATACGACCCAATTTCAGGATTGACAACTGTAGGATCAAGTACATCGTAACCATGGTTACTTCCTGCCACTGCTTTAAAAACAGGTGAAGCATAAATCGTATTGACGCCGAGTTCTTTGAGGTAATAAAGAATTGAATCAAGCTCTTTGAATGTAAAATCTTTGTTTAACTGTAACCTGTATGTTGAAAGGATGTGATCCATGAAAGATTATGAATTTTTGTTGTGATTGCAATACACCAGGATGGATTCGGGTTGCATTTCAATAGTTGGCGTTCCCGGTTGTGCGGCGCTTACAATGGAAGGGGATGCAATGGGTCCATGCCAGAAAGGATGTGCCGAATCCAGTATCCTGTACCATTGTTGCGCATAAGATGGGGGCATAATATATTGCCGTCGTTTTGAAAAGTTCATCAGGCAGATGATATGCTCTTCCTCCTGCCAGCGGTGAACCAGTAATGTATTTCTTTCTTTATTGTATTCAACATGCAATTGCCGACGCAATAAATTTTTTAATGCAGGGAATTTTTTCCTGATCGTGATCAGTTCTTTATAAAAACGAAACAGTGCCTGATGTTTATCTTCATTCAATAAATGCCACTGGAGTTTTGAATTTGAAAAGGTTGATAGATCCATTGGGTCGGGGGCTTCGCCAACAGAATGAAATGCAGCAAATTCATCTTTTCTTCCTTTCCTGACAGCTGCAGCCAGATCCGGATCGGTATGGCTCACGAAATATAAAAATGGATTGGTTTCACCATATTCTTCTCCCATAAAAAGCATGGGCAGGTAAGGGCTGATCATTACGACGGCAATATATTATGCCCCCATCTTATGCGCAACAATGGTACAGGATACTGGATTCGGCACATCCTTTCTGGCATGGACTTATTGCATCCCCTTCCATTGTAAGCGCCGCACAACCGGGAACGCCAACTATTGAAATGCAACCCGAATCCATCCTGGTGTATTGCAATCACAACAAAAATTCATAATCTTTCATGGATCACATC
>MWYV01000076.1 GCA_002050435.1 Chitinophagales bacterium 33-2
CCCATAAAGTCAGTACGGATACCACCGCCCGACAAGCCGCCGCAACCAATACGGTTGGCATCTACATCATCACGTGCGCATAATATGTCCAGCGCTTTCTGATCTTCCGCAAAGAATACGCCGGGCCATGTTGTGCCTGCGCAGAATAATGATTTCGCCATTACATGTTCATGCTGCCCCGCCCAATCATTATATGCTTCAATGTTTTTTACATCTTCAGGGTTTTCATCTGTGAGCCCCCTCCTTATTTCCGCGGGAACATCCTGCATCATGACTCTCCGGCTTGCAAATGTGAATGAATCCGGAACCAACACTACATAGCCGCGCTTTGCTATTTCATTTGCCCATGCTTTGCCTTCATAATAATCATGCTGATGAGTAACCATCAACGGATGTTGTTCACCGGGTGTCTTTGTAATTTTCCTCAAGCCAAAATATTTATTACCGCCATGATCATGAAAGGCAAGTATCGCCGGCAGTTTTCCTTTCGCATTTAATGGCTTCAATAAAATCGCTTTTGTCGTTCGCCCATAAGGCAGTTGCCAGCTCAGTTCTTCTATTTGCAGTCCATCATATTCATATTTCTTTTCTGTAGTAACTTTTGGAAGGTCTCCGATATCGGGGATTCCCAACCTGTCAACAACACGCTGTCTTGCTTTCGCTCGCCAGCTATCAACGTTTTTGAATTCATCTTTCCGGAAGGAAAGGGAAGGCAATTTTTTTTCTATCAGGGATGCAGCCCACGGCCCATATAATCCAATAATGCTAACATCTTTCTCTTCAAGGGGGTTATAAGCTCCATCCATAAAATTTAATTTGGGGTGAAAATTTGTTACAGGTGCAAATCCATTGAAAAGTGTCCCGGCAAGGCCAAGGCCGGTAAGTTTTAATAAATCTCTGCGCTTTCTGTTCATCAGAAGAAGAATTTAAGGCATTAATTTTTGGGGATCATTGCAGAGTTCATACCTAAAATGCCGGTGAATTACAAATTTGATTCGCTTTTTAAAAAGGTATTCTCATTGACCCATTAATTCTGTAAGGTGACAGGTATGTTTAATCCATTTGGTTTTAAATCCTATTTTGAAAGTTAGTGGATTATGGACATATTTAAGAGAGGATAGTACGTATATCTTTCACGAATAGAATAATCCATTTGATCAAATATGATAAAACCAGTACTGCAGCATAATCGTGACTGGGAGGATAAAATTCAGAACCGGCCTTTCAGGATGGCCTCAGCCGGGTAAATTATTTTTGAGAGCGATTCACCATTTATTGAGGGAAGAAAAAAATTTTCTGAGGGAAAGAGAGCTATCATCTAAGTCCTTTACGAAAAAATGTCCCTCCTTCCCGGAGAGACATTTTTTTTGCCTTTAAACACTGCTTTATTGCCTGAAATTGCTTCTTTACCTCCAGGAAAAACGATCTCCCCGAAATAAGATCGCTTTGCTTGCAGACTGTTAACTTGTCAAAAATGGTAAGTCGCAGCCAATATTCCGGTAACTGTAGACTTCACCGGGGATCCATCACTTTTTTCGAAGACGATCATTGGAGTACCAGTAAGCGGATCAATCATAGTTCTGGCCGCATCAAGTCTTAATTCGGGGATGATGGTGAGGTTGCCAATTTTAAAGTTAGGCGACAATGTCAGATCAAAAATGCTGGTTGCCGGTGCCGCACTAACGCCATTCTCGTTATCAAAGTATTCTCCGCGAAGTGTAATTCCAAACTTTTCTGTTGGGTCCAAGTTCAGATAAACCGCAGATCCCCACCAACTGTTTTGTCCAAAACCGGTTTTGCCAAACTCGGGTTTAGATGATTGTACTGTTCCGTTATATCCGATGCTAAACTTATCGGTTACAGCCGCAGTAAGCACCACGTCAAATTGAGTAAGACTGTAAGATCCGCCATAAGACCCCTGGTAATTAATAAAAGCTGCGATCTTATCATCCACTGTGGCCGTACTGAATTGCGCCAGCGCAAACCTTCTTGAGCCTGCGTTAGCTACTACATCAGTTACGTTTGCAATACCGAGCATTATCCCGCTTTTTTCCCCGAGGCCAAAATCTGCTTTTAAACCTGTGTGCGAAAATGGCCCGTAACTGAACATATAATTCATACTATAGTTACGGTTGAGATAGGCATCTGCCAGTTCATAACCGATATGTGTAGCCCATTTACCCATAGTAAATTTCACCTTATCGGATACTGCATAACTCAGGTACGCTTGTTTTACTCCAAATAAGCTCGAGTAATCAGGATCAGCATAGGAAAATTCTTCTGCCCTTCGTCCGAAACCAAGATCAATTGTTGCGCTTACTTTCCCAATTGAATGCTCAGCTTTAATGCTGGCCATACCGAGTTCGAAGGAGTTTTGCGAATTGGTAAAGCTGGTATAATTGTTTGTGTTCCCTGATTTTGGGTCGTTGAAATTATACCGGAAATAAGTGTCAACCGATCCGGTGATTACAGGCCCTGATGGGACTTCGGTTTGTACTGAATCAGATTGTGCTTTTGCAGAAATAAATCCGGAAAAGAGAATTGTTGCGAACAAAATTTTTCTTATCATTGTTTTAGATTTAAAGATTAAGTGTAAGGGGTTTAGCTAATTAACTATTCTCAGTAGTTAATAATTCAGCTGTACCCCTTTCACGTTCATGATAGATACCATTCGATTTTACAAGCAACGTACCCTGCATATATTTTTCATTATGCTGTGAAGCATCTAGGCCAAGCTCTTCTTCTTCAGTGCTTACCCTCATAGGAAGAACAAGGTTAATTACTTTGAATATGCCGTATGAAACAATGAAGCTGTATGCTACCACAATCAGCAGGCCTTTAACCTGGGTAAAAAAGAATACCGGGTTACCATAAAATAAACCATCACTTCCAGCTCCGTTAACGGTTGTCGTAGCAAAAATTCCTGTCATCAGCATGCCGACCATACCACCTATACCATGACAAGGGAATACATCCAATGTGTCATCGAGGATAGATTTTGACTTATAATACACGGCAACATTTGAAATTAAAGATGCCACAGCACCAATGAAAATACTTTGAGGGATGGCCACGAATCCGGCAGCAGGTGTAATGGCGACAAGGCCTACAACAGCACCTATACAGAAGCCGAGCACGGAAGGTTTCTTACCTCTCAACAGATCAAAGAACATCCAGGCAAGGCCGGCAGAGGCGGCTGCAGTATTAGTTGTTGCAAATGCAGATACCGATAATGAATTAGCACCCAATGCAGAACCCGCATTGAATCCGAACCATCCGAACCAGAGCAGTCCTGTACCAATCAAAACATACGGAATGTTCGCAGGTGGAATTTCCTGGTGGTCGATGTGTACTTTTCTTCTTTTCAATACAATGGCTCCTGCCAATGCTGCACAACCGGCAGAAATATGAACTACAGTTCCACCAGCAAAGTCGAGTACTCCCATTTTGAACAGGAATCCATCAGGATGCCAGGTCCAATGCGCGATGGGCGCATAGACGAGTAAAGCGAACAAAACAATGAATAATGTATAAGATGCAAAGCGTATTCTTTCTGCTACGGCGCCCACTACCAGGCTGGGGGTGATGATGGCAAACATCAACTGGAACAGTGAGAAGAGCAATAAAGGAATCGTTGGCGCTCCAGCCCATGGTGTTCCGGATGCGACACCTTTAAAAAATAAATGCGTGGCTGGATTTCCTATGATACCACCGATGGATTCGCCAAAACAAAGAGAAAAACCTACAATGACCCATAGTACACTGACAACTCCGGTGGCAACAAAACTTTTTATCATAGTAGATAAAACATTCTTGCGATGAACCATTCCTCCGTAGAAGAATGCGAGTCCGGGTGTCATTAAAAAAACCAGGGCAGTAGCTACAAGAATCCAGGTAATATCTGCATTACTGTATGTCCCCTTGTCATCAAACGCTGTAATTGATGGGACGAACAATGCTAGAACTGCGACTAACATTAATAAGACGAAAGGCAAAGCTTGTCCTAAAGTAATTTTTTTCACCATTTGTATATTTTCTGCAAACATATCGTTCTTTTTCTAAAATCGAAATTTATTTATTATATTTTTAAAAATATAATATGAATAAGCTTAATTGGAATATACTGATCTTCAGACCTTTATAATTTAACTTCCAACCTTGTAGATAATATGTGGAAAAAATAAACTCACATCTTATTATTTATAATATGTAAATGCTGAGCAATTTCTTACCGCTCCGATTTATTGAAAAGGATACCATGGTATTAATAAAGAGAATAAATTATCTACATTTCCTGGAGAATGTTTTCGTCTCTGGCCTCGAGAACGGATGAACCCATCAAATACTGATCAACCGCTTTTGCGCATTCCCGGCCTTCGGATATAGCCCATACAACAAGGGACTGCCCTCTACGCATATCACCTGCGGTAAAAATTTTTGAAATGTTTGTCTGGTAATTCTTTTCTGAGGCCTTTACGTTTCCTCTATCATCGAGGTCAACTCCCAGTTGCTCAAGAAGTCCTTCATGCTGAGGGTGAACAAATCCCATAGCAAATAGTGCAAGCTCACAAGGAATTTCTGCTTCACTGCCAGGTATCTCCTCATACCCGGAAGGCTTATTTCCTGTAGCAAATTTCCATTCAAGGTCAACTATTTTTAAGGCTTTAAGATTTCCATTATCATCACCGGTAAATTCTTTAGTAGCGATAGCCCAATGTCTTTTTACGCCTTCTTCATGAGAGCTACTTGTTCTTAACACCATTGGATAAGTTGGCCAGGGCATGTAATCATTCCGGGCCTCAGGGGGCTTCGGCAAAAGCTCAAACTGGGTCACGGTACTTGCTTTTTGCCGGTTTGAAGTACCTACGCAGTCACTGCCTGTATCACCGCCTCCTATTATAACTACGTTTTTATCGGTGGCGAAAATATCTTCTCCATCCACGGGCAAGTTTGATACCCTTTTATTTTGTTGTGTTAAAAAATCCATGGCAAAGTGAATTCCTTTCAGATTTCTCCCTGGTATCGGGAGGTCTCTTGGAATGGTCGAGCCGCCTGCAAGAACAATAGCATGGTATTCTCTCAGGATGTCGTTAATTGCAACATTCACTCCTACATTTGCATTGGTTCTGAATACAACACCTTCTTCTTCCATTACTTTCACCCTTCGTTCCACCACCCACTTTTCCAGTTTAAAATCTGGTATTCCATACCGTAGTAAACCACCAATATGATCGTCCCTCTCAAACACTGTAACGTTGTGCCCCACAGCATTCAACTGATCTGCGGCAGCAAGCCCTGCCGGGCCGGAACCAACTACCGCGATTTTTTTTCCCGTGCGAAGATTTGGTTTCTTAGGTAGGACGTAACCTTTTTCAAATGCTATTTCAATAATATGTTTTTCAATTTCTTCAATAGTAATAGCCGGCTGATTTATTGCTAACACACAGGATGCTTCGCATGGAGCCGGGCAAATTCTTCCTGTAAACTCCGGGAAATTATTTGTAGAGGCAAGTATATCGTAAGCTTCTCTCCAGCTTTTACGGTAAACTGCGTCATTGAATTCCGGTATAATATTACCTAGCGGGCATCCATCATGGCAAAATGGAGTACCGCAATTCATACACCTCCCGGCTTGCTGATTCAGCTTTTCATCGGTGAACATGTTTACAAATTCCTTGTAATCATTCAACCTTTCCTGAGGCGGGCGCTTCTCAGGCAGTTCTCTTGTGTATTCCAGAAATCCCGTTATATTACCCATAGTAAGTTAACTGTTGAGTTTTTCCCAATCTGTTTTAGTGAAAATCATTTAGTGACAACTGCAGTAGTTTGTTCCTTCTTCTCAAGCAGTGCCTTTTTATAATCTACGGGAAATACTTTCACAAAATTCTTCATTTGATTTTCAAAATCACTCAGAACAAATTTTGCAATAGTGCTATCAGTATAATTTGCATGTTTTTGAATCATTGTTCTCAGAAATGGTTCATCTTCTTCACCAGTTGTATCAAGATCAACCATTTCCATATTACAAAGTGATTCGAATTTATGCTGTACGTCATAAACATATGCTATTCCTCCGCTCATGCCGGCAGCAAAATTTCTACCTGTTTCTCCAAGTATGATAGCTGTGCCGCCAGTCATATATTCGCAGCCGTGATCTCCAACGCCTTCCACAACTACGTTTGCACCCGAATTACGTACACAAAATCTTTCCCCTGCCTGGCCCCGGATAAATGCCTCTCCTGAGGTAGCTCCATAAAATGCAACATTGCCAATGATGATATTTTCCTCAGGAACAAAACCTGAATCAGGAGAAGGATATATAATTAGCCTGGCTCCGCTGAGACCTTTTCCAAAATAATCGTTTGCGTCACCTTCCAGCTCCAGGGTTACTCCTTTCGTATTGAACGCTGCAAAGCTCTGGCCGGCTGTGCCGGTTAATTTAAAATGAATCGTGTCTTCAGGCAAACCTTCCTCCTTATATAATTTGGTAATTTCATTTGACAAAATTGACCCGCAAGCCCTGTCGGTATTAATTATGCTGAAAGATGCTTTCACCTGTTCACCTTTTTCCAATGCAGGTTTTGCTGCCTCTATAAATTTCCAGTCAAGAACAGATTC
>MWYV01000049.1 GCA_002050435.1 Chitinophagales bacterium 33-2
AGAAAAATAAGTTTGATAATACGATAGTGGATAGTGACGGTCTAAATTTTCATACTGAATAGGGAGGGCAATTTTTTCAGGATAATTTACAGCTTGATCCTGCAATACAAATTTTGCTTTCCATAACCGGAGCGGCGTATCATCTTTATAAAACCGTTCTTTTAGCACCACCTTTCCACCACCCTGCAGGCTGAATAGCATTTCTTCTTTTCCATCATACCACCTCTTCGTTTTGTTGCCAATAATTTTTCTTATTTCAATCAGCCATTCGCCAGTTTGCAATTTTGTACTTACGTGCAATCTTCCGGCATGACCATCCGGAAGCTGTATCGGAAAAGCGGACGGAACAGTTGCAGAAGTATTTACCACCAGTACATCTTCTTTCTTTAAAAAAAAGGGGAGTTGGTCAAACGTTGAATGTTCTGTTTTACCATCTTCATGACTCACAAGAAGACGGACGGCATCGCGTGAAATATTTCTTTCTTCTGATGGCAGCGGACAACTTAATGTGGCCGGTAATTCAAACTGAATGATTGATGGGGTAACTGCATTCATATAAGTTCTTCTTTTAAAATTGAGGTAGTGTAACGGCCGGACGGATAGTTAGTTTCGATTAGCTGCATGAATGCAGGTAATGCTTTTTCTTCCGGCAGCGGTCTGTCTGAAATATTTTCACCCGGAAAAGCATCCTGGTGCATGCGTGTTCGCATATCACCGGGATCAAATGCATAAAAATGATGCACAGGGTATTCTTTAGCGAGAATGGCAGTTAAGTGATCAAGGCCAGCTTTACTACTTCCATAGGCGCCCCAGTTTTCATAAGCTTCTGCTCCGGCATCCGAGCTGATATTTACAATTGCGGCTCCTGAAGCAAGAAAAGGATTTAGTTTTTGCAGAAGCGAAACAGGGGCAATTATATTTGTATGAAATACTCTATGGAGTTCTTCCACCGGGTGGTCAAGTAGTCGTGGCATTGGCAAGGCTCCCAAAGTTGAGGCATTGTTGACCAACAGATTGATCTTCCAATTTTTATTATTGATTGCCTCAGCAATTTCAATGAGGTGAACTTCATCACGCACATCGCCTGATAGAGCGATAACATTGGTGAATTTTTGCAATTCCTTTTTAGCATTGAAAAGCGTATTTGCATTCCTTCCATTGATCAATATATTCCAACCCCTGGTTGAAAGATGTTTTGCAAGTACAAATCCCAATCCTTCGCTGCCGCCTGTTATGACTGCCGTTTTTATATTTTCCATTTTTAATTTGTTTTAGTGAAAGTGATGTTGCAAAGATCACCTACCAGGAAAGGGGAGACAACGGACGAAAGCACAGAACTTTACCTGTACTAATGGGCAGATGGCGAAAATTTGAAGGCAGGTATGAAACGACGTGTAATATCTTAGCTGAGTATGCCTCTCTGGATTGCATTATTTATTGCTTCGGTGCGGTTAACAGCAAATAGTTTGGAAAGAATGGAGGTAATATGAAATTTGATGGTCCGCTCAGCTAAATATAATTGCGACGCTATTTGTTTATTTGATAAACCCTGTTTTATTAACTGTAATACTTCCATTTCCCGGGCGGTAAGCGGAGAACTGGGATATTGAAATTTCTTTTTTTTCTTGCTATCGGAAGCTGATTCAATTTCCTGTACCGTAAAAGATGAAAGCTGCTCTTTTAATTCCCGGGCTACACTGTATGATTGTGTAATTAATTTTTTAGAAGAAGTTATTTTTTTCTGATCTAACAAATCATTGACTGATTCCAGAGAAACTACCAATTCTTCGACCCTCGATGTAAAAATGCGATCAACAATTTCCTGAAATGCGTTTTGTTGGCGCGATGGATTGTTAATATATGATTCCTGCACACGAGTCCGCTGAATAGTCACACTCACCAGCGATGCAATGTTAGAAAGCAGACTCAGTTTTTCCTTGTCCATCTTTTGTGACTCGCGGCTTACAAGGTTTATCAACCCGGTCTTATTACCAGACACACTTATTGGTATGGTGGCATGAAATTTCAAATCTCTTGTTCCTGACCTTATATTCTTTAAACGGCTACAGGTAATTTCACTAATATTCAGCGCAACAGGAATTTCATCTGACAAATATTTTTCAATACAAAAACACCAGCCGGATAACCGCTCCGGATGTTTGCTGAGTGCGGGAGGAAGGTTATAGGAAGCGGCCAGATAAACAGATTTATTATCAGGTTGCAATAGCCATATCCATCCTGTTTCAAGGTTGAGGACCTGAACAGTTTTTTCGAGTGCAGACCTAAGTGCAGCTGGAAGTGAAAACTCCCTGTTTAGGACAGCCGCAATTTCAAATAGTGCCGAAAAATTTTTGGGTTCATTCATTATACTTCAAAAAACAGCCAGCCAACAGGAAGATTAATTTATTTATTTGCCTGGGATTCCAGGTCTTTATAACTGATAATAGAAATACCTTTTGTTTTAATTGCAGACATCACTTTTTTACTCGTAAACAGGTCAGTTACTCCCTGCCTGTCTTTAGCAACATCTTCATAGCCGGTATGAAACACCGCCTGCAATTCAGCATTATCAAAACCAGGATGATCTACAAATAAATAAGTTTTCCCGGGTTGTAATGTTTCCAGCATGGAGATAAAACTATTGATCTTTTCTTCACCGGTTTGCCTGGCACCTTTATATCCAACCCCTTCTGCCCCATAATCAGAAAGATCAATATCAATGTTGTATTCTGCCGCAAGCTTTTTTGCAACGGCTTTTGTTTCCTCGCTGATATTTACGCATCCCATGTGTCCCGAAATATGACTAACCTGGGGAATTTCTCTTACCGCTATTTCAATTTGTGCCCGGAATTCTTTTTCGATATCCTCAATATTCCAGGCATTTTCTTTTATTGACTGACCAGGATAATTTTTATTAGGATAAACCATAGGAAAGAAATAGCCATTGGTGTCTGTGAGGCTTTTACAATTAGTAACCGGCCGCCACTTGATGTTTTCCCACTCACTGGTAAGGGCAAGATGAACGCCCACATCCACGGCAGGGTTTTCTTTCAACATTTTTACCGCCTCAGGAAACCAGGGAGAAGGAACGATCACTTCTATTGATTTTTGAAATCCATCCCTGTAGCATTTGATCAGAGCCAGATTACCAGAATGAGTATAGCCCATGTCATCCCCACGCACAATAAGCCTGGGCTGCTGGGCAACACATGGTAAAAAACAAATTACATTAATTAATAACAATAGTTTTTTCATAAATGACATTTAACCCGGAAATAAAAATGCTATTTAATTTTAAAGTTATGATTACCGTTGAGGAAAAGTAAAATTAATTCTAAATAATACATGCCTGAAGCCCCGCAAACCACGAAGTTTTTTCTTTGTGTTCTTTGTGGCTTAGTGAAAATACTTACAACACAACAACTTTCTTCCGGGATGGATTCTTGCCATCAGGATCGCTCACCTGCATAATATATACTCCTCTTATGTTATTTACAGTAATGGGTGTGATTTGTTTGTTGAGTTGTTGAGTCAGCATCTTCTTACCTGCAATATCATATATTGCCAATAATAAAGGCGACGAATATTCATCAAGATTGAGAATAAACTGACCACCCGATGGATTAGGAGAAACTGTAAAACTATTTTTCTGCCTGCCTTCCTTTATTGAAATAATATTAGAATATTGAAAGCTGCCATCCTGTTTTACTAATTGCAACCTGTAATAAAGTTTTTCGAAGGAAAAATTGATCGTATCAATAAAAGAATAATCAACTTCGCTCGTTGAAGTTCCATTTGTGGATTTGGAATCAACAGCACCAATTTTCTTAAAAGAATTTGGGTCATTTACACTGCGCAGAATATCGTATCCTTTCAAAGAATTTTCCGAAGAAACATTCCACCGAAGGATAACATCAGCTGAAGCATTTTTTGAAGCGGTGAACGACAGAATATTTGTTGCAACAGCACCGAGGGTAAGTGCATCCGACGTATCTGAGTTTCCCAGAGTATTTGTAACAATAAGCCTGTAAATACCATCTGTAGCAGGGAATAAATCCGGCGAAGTTGCTCCATCTATAAGATTTCCATTCAGTAACCATTGATAGGAAATATCTCTTCCTTTCAGTCCATCCAATTTTACTGAACCATCTGCATTATTCAGGATGGTGAAATACGCTTTTGGATACCGGAGGCCGCTGCTATCCTCTAATTTATAGACGGTGCCATCATTATTGAAAAGAATGTACTGATCCCCATACATATCTTCGCCAAAGGAAACAGGGTTGCCGGTAGCCTGCGCTGCTGTGATATAACGCGTAGCGTTACCCGAAGTGTAATCATTAGTTAGTTTTATGCCATCTATCCACTTCGCCACATAATCTGCGAACAAATATGTTCCCCACAATTCTCTGGATTGAACACTCCTGAACACATATCCTCCCGTGACAGACCTGCCAACCGCATGTGAATATTCATACACCGGTAAAGTAATTCCTGATCTATTGCAGCCCGTTGGTGGGCTATAGCAAGAAGTGCCTTCCATGATATTCCAGCCATAATTCCTGCCGCCTGCATCCCCGGATTTCTCGACATCAATCTCTTCAACTTCTCCCTGTCCCACATCAGCAATCCACAGATCGCCTGTAACGCGGTCCATACTGCTGCGCCAGGGATTACGAAGACCATAGCCCCATATTTCTTTTTTAATTCCCTGCGTTACATTATTAAAAAAAGGATTATCAACAGGTATCTCGTAAGGTTTGGATGGCGACGAATTAGTTACATCAATGCGTAAAATTTTTCCGAGAAAGGTTTGCAAATTCTGGCCATTGCCCTGTGGATCGCCACCGCTACCACCATCCCCAATATTGACAAATAGATAGCCATCCTTTCCAAACATCAGGTTACCACCATTGTGATTGGTGTATGGCTGTGATTGGGTTAGGATGATCAAGCCGGCAGTTAATGCCCTGTTGGAATCAGCGGGATCAACCTGATATTGTTCGATAACACTGGTCAGCTGTCCCGAAATAGTGGTTGTATAATCAACAAAAAACTTTCCATCATTTTTGTAGTCCGGGCTAAAAGTCATACCCAGAAAGCCTTCCTCGCTTCTGACAGATGATATCTTTGAACTAATATCTAAAAAAGGCTTAGGACGTAGCGTACCATCGGCATTAACGATTCTGATTGCTCCGCTTCTTTCTACTACAAACAACCGTTCATCACCGCAATGTTTAATATCTATGGGAAGGTTGAGGCCCTGAACATACGGATTTACTGCAAGCTGTTGTGTGAGTGCCTTTATAGATGTGAGTGTGCAAAATAGAATAATCAAAAAAGTAACACGGATAACTTTCATAGCTGAGATCAATACAATTTACCGAAAATTCGGGGCAACCGGTTTTCAGAACGATTAAATTATTTCGGAAATACAGTTAAATAATTAATTAAAATAACTTTACAGACATTGAAAAAAGAAAGATGAACCTATCCCCAATCCATCTGCGATCGGATTTAGCCAGGTATCCGGTTAAATTGAAATTTTTTATTTTTGCAACAACAATATCATCCTTTTTCCAATCCCTGGAAAGCCGCCACCTCTGCAATACTCCCGGTTATAAAATATCTCAATTATGAAATTACTACTGATACTCTCAGGTGCATTGATTACATTTTTTTCAGGCACACATTTTTTTAATTCATCCGAAAGTAAAATTGATGAGGAGGAATTGAAAGAAGTAATAAAGAAAAAAAATCGCACAACAATTTCCTGCTCCCCGGATTGGTCAACTTATCAATTGACCGCAGCAGAAATTGAGCAAATGATACCTCTTCCGGGAACCGGAACATATTCCTGGAAGATCAGTACCAATAACGACAGTGCCCATTTTTATTTTAACCAGGCAATACGTTTATATTTTGGTTTTCATATTATCGAATCACTTCCTTCATTTAAAAAAGCACAGTTATTCGATTCTTCCTGTGC
>MWYV01000044.1 GCA_002050435.1 Chitinophagales bacterium 33-2
ACATAATGATATCCAAATTCCGTTTTTACGAGTCCGGATGTGCCTCTTGGGTTGGTGAATATAAAATCATTAAAAGGCGGAACCATTCTTCCTGTTGTTACGCCCTCATAAACGCCACCTTTACCTGGAAGCATTGGAAAAAGACAGGCTCCAGGAAAAATATGTTAGCCTGTTAATGAACACCATTCATTTTCCAAAATGGTTTCTTGAAAAAAGAAATATTGATAATAGCCTCATGGCCAGTGCAGCCTTTGTAAGTGTACCTTATGCTTCCATTGCTGACAGCACGATCAAAATCAGCGATAAGGAAATAGAGGAGTACATCAATAACCACAAAAAGGATTTCGAGCAAAAAGATGAAACCCGCAACATTGAATTTGTTACGTTCAGCGCAGCGCCAAGTGCGGCCGACTCCATGGCTACCAGGGAAATGCTTACTGGCCTGAAACCACAATTCGATACCATATCTGGAAATAACCTCGAAAACTTTTTAGCAAGGAACAGTACACTTCCTTTTTATAATGGTTATGTTAACCGTAATCAGATCCAGCAAGTTAATAAAGATTCTATTTTAAGTCAGCCCGTGGGCGTTATTTATGGTCCTTACATGGACCCTGCACAACAGGGCCAGCAAGGTGCGTATGTAATGTCAAAGATCATCAGCGCAAGGCCAGTTCCGGATACAGTGAAAGTGCGCCACGTACTTGTTGCTACATTTCAGATGACCCAGACAGGCGAAAGAATGCCCGTGAGGTCTGAGCAGGATGCGTCTGCGCTAGCGGACAGCATCATGAGCGCGCATAAGGCCGGTGCCAGTTTTGATACATTGGTTGCCAGACATTCGGATGATCCGGGAAGTAAAGAGAAAGGTGGCGTTTATGAGGGCGTAACAACAGGAAGAATGGTTCCGCCTTTTAATGATTTTATATTCACCAACCCAAGAGGCACATCCGGAATCGTAAAAACGGAATTTGGATATCATTATGTTGAGATCCTGGAACAAAAAGGATCTTCACAGGGCTTTAAAGTTGCGTACCTGGCCAAACCAATACAGACGAGCCAGGAAACTGATAACATAGCACAAAATGCCGCTTCTGCCTTTGCTGGCGAAAGCAGGGATTATAAATCTTTCAATGATAATTTTGAAAAGAACCTGAAAACAAAAGGAATGAGTAAATTCCCTGCAACAGATATTAGGCCACTTGATTTTTCAATTACTGGTCTTGAAGGCGCTTCCAGGAAACTGGTGAAAGATGTTTTTACAAGTGATAAAGGCGATGTGATCGGACCGGAAAGAGTGGGCGAGGTTTATGTTGTTGCTGTTGTTACAGAAGTGAACAAAGCCGGACTTGCCAGTGTTGCCCGTGTACGCCCGATGATCGAACCGATTCTAAGGAATAAGAAAAAGGCTGAGCAGATCATAAAACAACTTGGAAAGGTAAATTCTCTTGAAGAAGTAGCCTCTAAATTCAATGTGCAGGTACAGCCGATGGACAGCCTTCGGTTTACAGGTGGAAACAACATGCTTGCTTATGAGCCAAAAGTTATTGGTGCTGTTTTCAATCCTGAAAATAAGGGAAAAACTTCCCAGCCAATTGCCGGACAGGCAGGCGTTTATGTGGTGAGGGTAAATAACATTACCACCACACCGGTAGAAGCTGCAAGTATTGAAGAACAAAGGAATAACCTTGTTATGCAAACACGCCAGGGTATTCAAAGCCAGATGCAATACGGTAGCGGGAATCCCTATATTGATGTATTAAAAAGGAGCGCAGACATCAGTGATAACAGACCGAACTTTTATTAATTGAAAATTTATCTGATATGGAAGGTCCCCATGCGGGACTTTTTTTTGTTTGCATATGTTTAAGAGCATTCAGTTTACATTTGCCCAATGAGTGAAGCGATCATTAATAAAGTAGCCAACAGCGGTTTAATTACTATTGATCTGGAAAAATATGCTCCAAATAATGAGGTTGCCGTTTTTGATCTGAAGGATCATTTATTCATGGGAATGATCCTAAAAGAAAAAGAGTACAGGGAAGGATTAAAAAATTTTGACTGGCAACCCTTTAAAGAAAAGAACGCTGCTATTATCTGCAGTGTTGATGCCATTATTCCTGTATGGGCTTATATGCTGGCCGCAAGTTATTTACAGGAAGTTGCCCATGAAGTGTATGTCGGCTCCGTGGAAGAAATGGGGAAGCACATTTTTTTAAAAAACCTTTCCGCGATAGACATCAATAATTACGCAGATCAAAGGATCGTGGTAAAGGGATGTGGGGACAGGCAGATTGAAAGTTTTGCTTATGCCGAAATTACGCGGCTGTTAAAACCTGTAGCCAAAAGCATCATGTATGGTGAACCCTGCAGCACGGTTCCTGTATATAAAAAGAAATAGCATGAAATTATTTTTCCTGGCAGCCTTTATTGTTTTTTTAAGCGCATGTAACCAGCAATCAAAGCCCGATTCGGAAAATGACAGCCTTGCCACCGAAACGTTATATGAGGAACCCCTCGTGCCGGATTTTAATAATCACTTCCGCGAACTTGCTAAGTTTCTTGAACGCGAAGACAGCTCTTTCAGCATGGAAAAATTTCAGAGCGGGCAGGTGGTTTCAAAAGACACATCCGCAATGTTACCAATGGACAGAAATACACTGCTCCCCTTTGCGTCCTTTTTAAAATACAACACTGATAGTTCCATTGCGCTTGACCTGGTTTCCTACAACTTAATGGAGACAACAAAGAACGGCAGAAGACATTTTGATTTTGCAGGCCCTGATACTGAAATAGGATTGGTTGATATGAAAAGCATGAAAAGAAAAAGGATTCTTTTCCTGGGGTCGGCGGGCATCATTTTAGATGGTAAGTGGGAGAACGACCAAACCATTTTACTTGCAGGCGCAGAAGACGCAGGTAATGGTCAGATACGACCGATAATGTGGCGCTATCATCTTGATACCTATGAAGTGGAAGTGTTTTCTTATCCCCGAACCATAAAAGCAAGAGCAGGCATGTTTTATGAAAACAAATACAATAAAGTTCCTGTTAAAACCAGCCCCGCCGTTTAAATAAAAAAAGCATCAGTACCGGAATGAAGAGCATAAAGCCAACTGCAGTATAAAAGCCCCACTGATTATGTGCGGTAGGAATTACATCAAAATTCATCCCGAAGATGCCGCCGATTACGGTGGCTGGTGCCATTAAACAGGTTACGATCGCCATTACCTTCATTACCTCATTCATACGCAGGTTTACATTGCTGATATACAGGTCCTGCATACTGATCATCAGGTCACGGTAGTTTTCACTCAGGTCATAAGCCTGCGTAATATGATCATGAACATCCTTGAAATATTTTGTCGTCCTGTCGTCCAGCAAATCGCTTTCGCTTCTTATGATGCCGCCAATAAGATCTCTTACCGGTGCAATGTTTCTTTTAAGAACGATGAGCTCTTTTCTCAAGTGGTTGATGCGTGCCAGCGAACGTGTGTTTGACCTCCTGATCACTTCTTCTTCAACCACCTCCAGGCAATCGCCCAGTTTTTCCATAACAAAGAAATAGTTATCAATAATAAGATCCAGCATTGCGTAGCAGAGATAATCGGCTTGTCGTTGCCGGAACTTGCTGTTATGCATTTGTAATTTATCTCTGATGGGATCAAACACATCGCGCTTGGGGTCTTCCTGGAAAGTGATCACATAGTTTTTACCAAGTACAATACTCACTTGTTCCTGTTCCACCGATTGAGTGCGTTCATTAAAATACAGCATGTTGAGCAGGCAATAAAGAATGTCGTCCACTTCATCCATTTTAGGGCGCTGGCTGCAACTCAGAATATCTTCTGCGATTAGGGAGTGGATGCCAAAATGTTCGCACACATCATTCACATCTTTTTGACGCAGCCCGTCAATATTGATCCAGCTTACCTTGTTATTTTGGAGGTAGGGAAAGCTTTCCTGTATACGATGAAGTTTGTTTTCTTCCAGGGTTGTTTCATTGTAATCATAAACTGTGATTACAATTTCCTCTGCATCTTTTCTTTTAAGATTGGTAACAGGATTTACATTGAGGATCTCTTTGGTCCTGCCGGGAGCGAATAAAGTAAAGGGGTTGAGATACCTGAAATATTTTTCAGCCCTGTTCATGCTGTTTTTTTTGAAAGATAAGTCAGGCTGCAGGTATTTCGAAAACGAAAATTTGCAAAAGATTTATTTAATCAGCCGGTTCATGTATTGTACCAGTGCAACCAGTTTCAATTCATGGCTTTGATGGGAAAGGGATTTCATAAATTCAGCAATAGCTGTTTTGTGGGCTGCAAAAGCCGGGATGGGGTCTGTTATTTTTTTTATTTCTGTAAAGGCTCCTTTAAAACCCACGTAAAACACTTCACGTGTTCGCATTCTTTGTTCTGTTGTTGCAGAACCATAGGGCTTGTCTTCAGAAATTTCTTTTTTATATTTTTTATAAAGGGTTACAGAATCTAGATGTAATACATGATACCACCCCCTTTCAAGTCCCTTTTGTACCTCTGTTTTGGCATACGCGAATTCAATTGTATCGCCCATAACATTTCTCATGCGTATGGTTCTAATGGGCATGGTGGCAATCATCTCCCTGTCCTTATCATCCTTATAATGAATATCATCGTCATACAAATTGATCTTGAGCGAAAGATTTTTAAATATTTGTCCGCTTTCAAGTTCAATTTCTCCTACAAGCCATTCGTTTTTATAAAACGGTGAGCCCTCAACCAGTTTTACAAACTTTGCCATTACAACAGGTTCGCCGGCCACTGAATTAAAAAATTGCGCCGCACTTACATTTTCCTTATCTACATCTACCACTCTCTGTGCATTGGCCCGGGCCGTCAGCGATAATATTAGCAGGAAAGCAACGAGGTTTTTCATAAAAGGAATTTATAACTTACCATACAATTTACGCAACTTATCCCTTGTCATGATGGATTCCCAGTTTTTTCCCAAAGCGTTTTCCCATAAGGGTTTCATGCCCAGTGAAACATTGATCATGATATCAAACTCCTCTTCTGAAAGCGCTTTACAAATTCCTTCGGGAATGTGGATCTTGTTCTTTTCTACCATTTTTTTAAATTCTGCCACACCCTCGGGATAGTATTCTTCTATGTGATTCATGACGATACAGTTACCGATGCCATGCTTTGTTCCAAGTAGGTAACTGAGGCCATAGCTTACTGCGTGCGCAACGCCTACCTGTGAATAGGCGATACTCATGCCTCCGGCAAATGAAGCCATCATCAGCTTATCATCACACACTTCGTCCCAGTTGTCTTTTTCCAGGAACACATACCTGCAAAGATCCAGTGCTTTTTCTCCATAGGATTTGCTGAATTCATTCAGGTAGGTGCCTGTTAAACTTTCAATACAATGAATATAGCAGTCCATTCCTGTATAAAAGCGCTGATTGGCAGGCGCATGCGCCACCAGTTCGGGGTCCAGTACGATCTGGTTAAAAGGTGTAAAATCAGAATTCATCCCAAGCTTGCGTGTTGGCCCGGTAAGCACTGTAGTTCTGCTCACTTCAGCACCCGTTCCGCTTAATGTTGGAATACCAACTTTGTAAACGCCCGGATGCTTTACCAGGTCCCAGCCCTGGTAATCCGCGGAGGAACCTGGATTGTTCATCATCAGACTTACGGCCTTTGCAAGATCAAGAGTTGAACCCCCGCCAATCCCCACAACGCCACTCACCATTCCAAATTCATCTTTCAATTGGTTTGAAAGCTGGTCCACATAGGTGGTCTTGGGTTCATGCGCCACATCAACATAAATGATCTTATCGTTTTTATCTGCGGGGATGCGACGAACAGGATTATTTTCAAGATTAGAATTTTCGAAAAAGTGGTCTACCAGAAAGATCATGGGGTAATCATCTTTTCTTTGTGGTGCAAGGATCTCCTCCAGCTGGTTATAACTCCCACGACCGAAGACGACATAATCCACCATTTTAAAATTTCTGAATTTCATATCAGCAAATGTCAGAAACTAATGTCACAGTTGTTTTGCGCACTATAAAAAAAAGCACATCTTACCACAAATTTTTACATGAGCCAGCACCAGGAAATAACTGCAATTGAAGGACTGAGCCAGGATGAAATGATCCTTATGAGCTATGTAAGCTTTAAAAATCTAGGCTGGGATCCCCGTTTTGCCGGCACGGATCGTATTATTGGATATACAAAGGAAAAGACTAAGGGCGACGAAGTCGAGGTGGCAGTAGATGGGGCAACACTGTCGGTAAACAGTAAGAAGCAGTCAAAAAATTTTTGGAACAATAAAAGGAGCCAGAAAAAAAATGTTTCAGATTTTTTATCTGCTTTTGAGCAGGTAAGAAGTGTAGGTGCCAACCATTTGAGGAGCTGGGAGCATGAATTTGCCCAGGTGCAGCAAAATACCATGATCGCCGCAGAAGAGGAAAGAGCCCATTCGGAAGAACTTGAAGCGGTTATGAATATTTCTCAAGGTTCACGAATGATCACCTATGTGATCATCGGTGTGAATGTGCTGGTTTTTTTATTAATGGTTTTGAACGGAGTAAGTTTTTTACAACCAACTGTAAATGACCTGCAGCAATGGGGAGGCAATTACAAACCACTTACAACAGGTGGCGAATGGTGGCGTTTGATCACTTCAGTCTTTGTTCATGTAGGCGTTATACATCTTCTGTTCAATATGTATGCATTGTTCATGATCGGAAATTACCTGGAACCCATGCTCGGCAGGTTGCGGTTCCTGGCTGCTTATATTGCTGCAGGGATCCTGGCCTCGGTGGTAAG
This sequence comes from Chitinophagales bacterium 33-2, assembly GCA_002050435.1. Taxonomy (GTDB): domain Bacteria; phylum Bacteroidota; class Bacteroidia; order Chitinophagales; family Chitinophagaceae; genus Flavisolibacter. The sequence continues at coordinate 6,819 of MWYV01000044.1, forward strand.
TATCTGGTGGAATGAAAACAATATTATTAGCGCAGGTGCTTCGGGAGCCGTATTTGGAATGTACGGACTATTTCTTGCCTTGCTGGCCACCGCGCTCATACCAAAAAAAGCACGTATGCCTTTATTGCAAAGCATTGGTGTTTTTATTTTTTATAACCTGATCTACGGAGCCGGCGCGAAAGGAATTGATAATGCAGCTCATCTCGGCGGGCTGGCGAGTGGTTTCCTGATCGGGCTGGCCTATTACCCTGCTTTGAAAAACCGTGAAGCAAAAAGTCATGTTATAACGGCGCTGGCCGTACTTGTGGTTTCCATTGCTGCAGCAGGTTTTTATGTTGGTGGTGCAAAAAATGATACGCTGGCTTACGATAGAAAGATTGACGCGATACTTGTACACCAGGACAGTGCATTGGCGCCATTGAAAATCACAGATGGCACAGAATTACTTAAACAAGTGTCAACCATTTCCCAACCACACTGGCAGGAAGCCAAAAAACTGATTGAAGCAACCGGCGCTTATGTATTGCCAAAAATATTGGAAGAACACAGGGCCTTAATGATGGAATACATTGATCTGAGATTGGAACATACGAACCTGATCATACTCGCACTCCAGGGAAGGGAGGATGTAAACGAAGAACTCGAAGCCGTTGTACAAAAGCTGAATACAATAGTTGCAAAAATGAGTGCCCCAAAAAGTTAGTGGATTAAGTGTTATTTGGCCGGCATACGGCTGGCCGTCCACGTTAGTTTGTAAGTATCACACGCGAGGGCGTTGATATTCATTCTAAAAGTTCCGGATGCAGTTGCCCCATCAAAACTTGCTTCCAGTTCATATCGTATGGCTGTTGCACCGCCATCTTCGGGTTCGGAGAGATTTCCATTTACTTTGTCTGCTGTAATAATGAAACTTTTCTCTGGTCCAAGGATGGTTTGTTCCAGCTTGCCATCGCAACGCCAGTAACCCTTGAAAGTCAGGTTTTTTAATTCATTGCCGGAAACATCAAAACTGATATAGGTCTCTTTCATTCCATTTGAAAAAGCACCTGTATAACGCCCGTCCCTTCCGTATGTCTTGTTTTCAGATACGGTTAACGGTTTTTCCGGATCAGGAAGTTGTTTCTGTTGCGTAGTGCCTGCATCAGAACAGGAAATTAACAACCAGGCAGAGGCAAAACAAAAGAACAAGGTTTTCATAAAGCAGTTTTTAAAGTAAAATAAATATAAAAATAAAAAGCAGGGGCGATCAAAGCAAGGCCTCCGCTCTTTCAAGATCTTCCGGCGTATCGATCTCCACACCCATGTACCCCGTTTCTACCATCCGGATGGGAATGCCATTTTCAAGGTAACGCAGGCATTCGATTTTTTCTGCATCTTCCAGGGGCGAAACAGGGAGAGCGGTAAAAGCCATAAGTGCTTCTTTTCGGAATGCATAAACACCAATGTGTTCATAATAAATGGTTCCTGCCTCCGTATTCCTGGGATAAGGGATCACACTGCGGCTGAAGAATAAAGCGTTCCTGTTTTTATCAATGCAAACCTTAACAAAATTGGGATCTTCAATCTGAGATTGATCCTGAAGCTGCTGCATAAGCGACCCAACTTTTACTTGTGGATCGCGGAATTGTTCCAGTAATTTTTGCAGCGGTTCTTTTTTTATAAATGGGGTATCACCCTGTACGTTCACAATAACATCGGCCTCAAGATTCATAGCCGCTTCGGCAATCCTATCGCTGCCACTTTCGTGTTGCTTTGTACTCATGATGGCTTTGCCGCCATGATTTGCGATCTCTTTGTAAATGATCTGACTATCCGTAACCACATATACTTCATCAAACAAACCTGTGGCAACTGTACCGTCGTAAGTGTGGCGGATCACAGATTTGCTTTTCAATGCTGCCATTAGCTTGCCACTGAACCGCGTGGCATCAAATCGTGCAGGGATCAATGCTATATGCTTCATGAGGTGAAGATAATTAAAGACAATTCAGCGTGGGCCTGAAGGCTGTTTTTTCAAACTCGGATTTACTTAAATTATTTTTCCATTTTACCAAATGGCTTGCGCATCAACAGTGAAAGGTTTTCGTCTTCTTCATTTGGATAATGGCGGTCGATACCGTACCGGATCATGGAAGCATCAAGCTGGCGGTAAGTTCCAAAAAGGCGGTCCCAAACAGAAAGCACAGCACCATAATTACTGTCAGTATAAGGTTGTTGCCAGTGGTGATGCACCTTATGCATATTGGGTGAAACAATCAGATAGCTTAAAGGCTTCTCCACCCACTGAGGCAAACGGATGTTGGCATGTGTAAACTGTGTGGACAGTACGAGCAGGGTCTGGAAGATCATCACAGCATATACCGGCGCACCCGCCACCGCAACACCCATTAAAAAGAAAATGCCACGCAATATACTTTCCATCGGATGGTGCCTGAGCCCTGTTGTTACATCCACGTTATTATCGGAATGATGAATTACATGAAAGCGCCAAAGCATAAAAGTTTTATGCTGCACATAATGCACCAGCCACCCACCAAAAAAATCAAGAATGAAAAATGAAATCACTATGGTCCATACAATGGAGAGGTCCAGCCATTGTGCAAGTCCGAAATTGTTTTGTTTTGAAAGATCAGACAGCAGGATGATGAAAAAAGCAAATCCCGTATGAATGAGCAGGTGAATTATGGTGAAAGAAAAATTGACTGATGCATGCCGCCATTTGTTTTTCCTGTACCTCAAACCCAACAGCGGGATGGCGCCTTCGATCACCCACAACAATAACATGCCTGACAGGAGCAGAAGCATGCGCTCAGCCGGTCTTTGTTCAAGTGTTTGAAAATGATTGATCAGGTCCTGAAACATATGGGGAAAGCTTTTAGCTTTTAGCGGCAAGGTGCAAGGCGCAATCAGCAACTCACCTCTTCCCTCCAAATCCTTTAACCCTAGCCCTCTCCCCTAAGGTAATTCCTTAAAATCATATCCGCACTGTCCGCACCTGTAAACTTTCCTTTTCTCCACCGACCTGCCGTTCAACACCATGCTGGCAAATGCTGCGAGTTTGCATTTATGTTTTTTGGTGATACTTACAAGGCCTAACTGGTGCGATTTGCAAACAGGACAGGCAATCGTTTTAAGATATTGTGCTTCTGCTTTTTCCATCAGCTCCCATGCTCGCGCCACCTGGCTGTGATGGACCATCAGTTTCATTCCTCCTATGGCCGGACTTAAAAAAGGATCTATTGTAATAATGTTTTCATCTTTGAGATGGCATACAATGTCCCCGTGCTGAAGCATATTCAGCACTATGTTTGCTTCGATATAATTATCAAAGCTGCGGAGTTGCACAAATTCCATCATCAGCTCCTGTTTAGTTCTCTCTCACATACAATGAAAAAGAGCGCACCAGTTGGGTGTGCAATAAAAATGCCTATATGGAAATTGAGGTAAACTTTATTGATTCAGCATCAGCGGCATCACCAGCATCAGCACATCTTCATGATCATCATGTTCAATCGGTTTGATGATACCGGCTTTTGTAGGTGTTGAAAGTTCCAGCCTGATTTCGTTGCTATCTGCCGCATTGAGCATTTCAATTAAAAAGCGCGCATTAAAAGCAATGGTGATGTCTTCGCCGTCGTACTGGCACTTCATTCTTTCATTACCTTCAAAAGAAAAATCAACATCCTGCGCAGCAAGCTGCAGCTCACTTCCGCTGATATTCAGCGCCACCTGGTTGGTGCTTTTGTTACTGAAAACACTCACCCTTCTAAGCGCACTTTGAAAATCAGATTTGCCAATCACCATTTTGTAGGGATTGTCTGCCGGGATCACCACTTTGTAATCAGGGAACCTGGCATCGATCAGGCGGCAACTCATTTGTGTTGTACCGTGCTGAACAAAAAGATGATTGCTGTTATAGCTGATCGTTATTTCATCTTCATTATCCGGCAGTGCAGATTTTAATAGATTCAGGGGTTTTCTTGGGGCGATAAAAGAATCCGACTTCGGGCAGCTCACATCAGTACGCTTATACCTGACCAGCCTGTGTGCATCGGTAGCTACAAATTGTATATAATCATTGTTCAGTTCAAAAAACACTCCTGTCATGGCAGGGCGCAGGTCATCATTGCTTACAGCAAACAGGGTTTTATTAATAGCGGTGACCAGGGCGGATGAGGTCATTGTAAAACTTGAAGTATCATCAGCTGCGGGCTCTTTAGGAAAATTATCAGGATTTTCACCCATTACTTTATACTTACCGTTGTCGCTTGTTAGCTCAACACCAAAATTTTTATCAATGTTAAACGTGAGCGGCTGATCTGGCAGGTTCTTGAGGGAATCCATGAGGATCTTCGCGGGGATACAAACCTTTCCACTGTCCTTTGCCTCAATATCCAGTTGGACGCGCATTACGGTTTCAAGATCCGTAGCCACAACTGTCAGCTTATTCTTTTCCACTTCAAAAAGAAAATCTTCAAGAATAGGCAGCACCGTATTGGCGTTGATGACGCCGTTAATCTGTTGAAGCTGCTTAAGCAATTGCGAAGAAGAGACAATAAACTTCATGAAATAAGATTTGAGGTATAGGTTGGGGCGAAACTAATGATTTTTAAGACATATCAGGGGAGTGTTTATCAACCAAAATTCCCCCCGCCAACCTTTAAAAATACCGAATCCGGTTTGCCCGGCCCGTATTTTGAAGGTTTAATAGCCCGGTAAGCTTTAGGTAAAAGTTGCTTTAAAAAAGAGAACTTTGCCACGGATTTGATAAATAACGAAATCAGGTATGTTGGATAAGATTTTTAGCTGGTCAAAAAAGAAACCCGGAGAAGAAGTGGAGCCTGCGATCATATTTGGACGTTATTCCGACAATAATAAATCCATTGCCAAAGTAGAAAAATGGAACGAGGCCGATAACCTGTTCAAGGAAAAAAAATATTTTGAGAGCATCAGGGCTTTTTTTGAGTACCTGTCCGACGATGAAACTGAAAATGTTTTTCATACGCGCGAGGGCGACAAAGGCAGCTTTTATTTTTTCCAGGGCTCAAAGATCATCCGGGGTCATTACAACAACTCTATTCTGGAAGCAGAAGCACTGCTGGCAATTATGCCCGCTCCCAACGTTCCGGTAATGCGCCGGCTCCTGGAGATGAATTTCACGCTTTACTACAGTCGCTATGCGCTTAGCGAAAACAAAGTCTGTATGCTTTTCGAAAGCGAGGTCATTACAGCCAATCCCAGCAAGCTGTATTATGGATTAAAGGAACTTGCTACAAAAACGGATAAGCAGGACGACCTGCTGGTACAGGATTTCCATTCGCTTGAAGCCATTGATATTGAACACCTGGTGCCGATTCCTGATGAAGAAAAAGAAGTGAAATACCGGTATTTCCGTAAATGGATCCAGGAAACCCTGGATCTGATCAACCGGATCGATGCGGATAAATATTCAGGAGGGATTGCTTATTTACTTTTAGCGCTGGCTTACCGGATCGATTACCTGATTGTGCCGGAAGGGAAGTTGTTACTTTCTCTTGAGAAGATCGTGGAAATCTATTTCAGAAAAGACGACCGCCAGGTAAATGAAAAGAACCAGGAAATGATGGACTGTTTTCAGAAACTACTTGATAAGGAAAAATCTTCATTCTTTCCTTTCCTGTTCCGGTCAAAATTTACTTTCTCCATTGTAACACCTCAGAATTTTAAAACCATTGCAGACGCCATCTACAATGCCAACCAGAATATTAATTGGTATAAAGAAAACAAACTGCCCGAAGTGGCAGCACAGATCAGCGAATACGGGATTTCTTATTGCCAGTATTCTTATAGTCTGCCCAGGCCCGTTAGTGAGCTTTTCCAGTTGTATATGCGCGTGAATTACAGCGATTATTTTTCCGATCTCGGTTTTAAGGAAAACTATTTTAATAAATCTGCCAACACTTATAACAAAGAAGCCATCACCCTGAACATAGAAGAGATTCAGAGCAGGTGGAAAGGCAAATACCCTGAATTAAAATTTAAAACAGACAAGCTGAAATTTGATAATGAAGTGGCCTTTAACCAGAGCTTTACTTCAGAAGTAGAATCCCTAAACCTGGAAACAAGATAAATGAATACCCAGCAGATCATAGAATTGTACAGGCCTTCTATCATTCAGATCGCAACCCAAAGCAGCACGGGAACTGGCTTCTATTTAAAAGAGTTTGACCTGATCATCACCAATGAACACGTAGTGGGAAAACAGGCGGAAGTGACCATTGCCGGACGGTTATTTGAAAAAAGATTGGCGCTGGTGTGGTACACTGATAAAAAACACGACCTCGCTTTTTTACAACCCCCTGCTGATATTCAGATCCCGGAAATAAAACTGGGTAGTTATGAAACCACTAAGGATGGTGATGTGGTGGTGGCGATCGGACATCCTTTCGGATTAAATTATACAGCAACGCAAGGTGTAATTTCCAAGGTGGACAGGATTCGCGAAGGTGTAAAATATATACAGATCGATGCTGCCATTAACCCCGGAAACAGTGGCGGTCCATTAGTGAATAAAGAAGGAAAAATCATTGGGATCAATTCCTTCATCATCCGCGGTGGCGACAATCTTGGATTTGCACTTCCTGTAAGTTATCTGCGTGAAGCGCTTGAATTGTATCAGCCGCACAAATCCTCGCTTTCCACGCGATGCCATAGTTGTAATAACCTTGTTTTTGCCGAAAATATTGAAGCCAATAAATATTGTCCTTATTGCGGGACAGAAGTAAAGCTTCCGCAACTTCCGGAGAAGGAGGCAAAGCCAGTAGGTATTGCCAAATCGGTTGAAGAAATTTTACGTGAACTGGGTAAAGATGTGAAACTGGCAAGAGATGGCAACAACAACTGGAGTGTTAAAGAAGGAAATGCCAAGATCAAGATCAGCTATAATCCGGATAATTATTTTGTGGCAGGCGATGCTTATCTCTGCCAGCTACCTTCCGACATTTCACAGATCAAACCCCTGTACCAGTTTTTGCTGGAAGAAAATTATAATATGGACAGCCTTGTACTGAGTTGTGTGAAGCAAAATATTGTGCTTTCCTGCATCATGTATGATATGGACATGACCCGGGAAGCGGGAACTGAAATGTTCAGGCATCTTTTTTCAAAAGCAGATTTTTACGACCTGCTGCTTGAAAAAGATTTTGGTTGCCGCCGTTTGCTGGAAGAATAATTCATTTTCGTGCAGAAAAAATACCTTACAAAAGAACAGGCATTACAGAAGCTGCGCCAGTATTGCGCTTACCAGGAACGGTCGCACTATGAAGCCGAACAAAAGCTGTGGGACCTTGGTATAAGTTCAGACCTGCACAGCGAAATGATCGCGCTCCTCATCGAAGAGGATTATATAAATGAAGAAAGATTTGCCATTGCTTTTGCAGGTGGGAAATTCAGAATGAAACAATGGGGAAGAAAGAAAATCCTGTATGCGCTGAAGGAGAAACAGGTAAGCCCATATTGTATAAAAAAAGCAATGAAGCAGATCAGCCAGGACGACTATGAAGCGGTATTGAACCAGCTCGCGCGCAGAAAATATGCATTGTTGAAATCAGACCAATACCTGGTGCGGAAGAAAAAAACCATTGATTATCTTTTACAAAAAGGATTTGAATCCGAACTTGCAGTTAAAGCCGTCAACCAGCTTCAAAAAAAATAACGCTATGAATGCAATCAATAAGCTATTTCTGATCTTTTCAATTTTTTGCGCAACAGTAGCTGTTGGACAGGACGCCACGGTGCCCATAGAATCAATGGAGTCAAGTTATGAAAATAAAGACCTGATCCTTCTTGCAATTGCCGGATTTGCTGTGCTTATGGCTGGTTATTTTCTTTTCAGGCGGTCTAAAAAAAGAAGAAGCGGTTACTGAGGGTCTTCTTCATAGCTCAGCTTTTTAATGTAAAGCTCCTGCACCACAACAATAATGATCACCATCAATGGCGTTGCCAGCAACAACCCCCACCCACCTGTAAGCACACCCATAAACAACTGCGCAATGATGATCAGGGCCGGCGGCACTTTGATCATTTTTTTCTGAATCTGTGGCGTGATGAGACTACTCTCCAGCATCTGAACCAGGATATACAATCCAGCCACTATGAGTGCCGTTGCGGGACCCTGTAAAAAACCGATCATGACAGCCGGGATCATGGCAATGAGCGGCCCCAGGTTCGGAATGAAATTTAAAAGCCCTGCGCTCAGGGCGAGTACCAGCCACATCGGCATTCCCATAATGATCAGCCCAATGGCCGTTAGAATAAAAACAACCAGCATTGCAAAGAGCTGTCCCTTGAGCCAACGCTTCATTGAGTAGCCTACTTTCTGTACCACTTCCCGGGCCTCTGGTTTTTTACGCGGAGGAAAAAGTTTCAGGAAACCCTGGGTATATTGTTTTGGTCCAACCGTAAAAAATATGGCAATAAATAAAACAATATATACATCACCAAGTATCCCAAAACTACTGCGGAAAAATGACTGCGCCACCGTCATCAGGCGTTTGCCATTATCCTCATCCTCAATTTTTTCAAGAATGCTTCTTCCAAACGAAGAATTATTGAGCGAAGCCTTTACTTTTTCAATTGCAGGAGGAATGGTTTCCCTTATCTGCGCCATTTGCTGCTGAATACTGTTGCCGGCAAGATAAAAAAAGCCAAAGAGCAATAAAAGCGAACCGATTACAGATATGGACAGTGCTGCCCCATTCGGCATTTTTGTATGTTTTTCAATAATGTTCCCCAGGCCGCGGAAATACATAGCAACCAGGGTGCCTGCCAGCAGTAACAACAAAACACTGAAAACCTCCTTCAGTACCCATAATAACAGGATCACCAGGGCGGTAGTACGAATTACGTACAGCACTTTTTTTCTGAACAACTTCATTTCATCTTCCGATTCAGGCATAGTGTGTTGTTGAGTGGATTGATCTTTTGGTCTCCCGCCTGCACTACATTCAAATCTGTTGCCACGAAGCTTTTATAGAATTGAAAGTCTGCATGAATAGAACAGGGTATTTTTGCTTATGTCAAAACTGCAATTCACCCTTTTACAAACCGCATTGTTTTGGGAAGACAAACAATCCAATCTACAAAGCATTGAAAGCAAGTTAAAAGCTTCAGCGGGTTCAGGACAGGTCATTGTGCTTCCGGAAATGTTTACTACAGGATTCAGTATGTCGCCTTCAAAGCTTTCAGAGCCAATGGATGGCGCAACAATGCAGTGGATGAAACGGTTGGCCGGCGAACTGAAGTCTGTTATCACCGGAAGTTTTATTGCAGAAGAAAAAAGCAATTATTACAACCGTATGGTATGGATGTTACCAACAGGGGCCTTTGGATATTACGACAAAAAGCACCTTTTTGGTTTTGCGGGAGAGGATAAACATTATAGCAGCGGTTATAAAAGGCTGATCGCTTCCGTGAATGGATGGAGGATCAATCTGCTTGTTTGCTATGACCTGAGGTTCCCGGTATGGGCGAGGCAGCAATTTAATGACGCAAATGAATTTGAATATGATGTACTGGTTTATGTTGCGAACTGGCCTGAGAAACGGAGCCTTGCATGGAAAATCCTGCTGCAGGCGAGGGCCATCGAAAATCAATGCTATGTTATCGGGGTGAATCGGGTAGGGCTTGATGGAAATGAAATAAATTACAGCGGCAACAGTATGGTGATCGATCCTTTAGGGGAAGTTTTGTATCATAAGGAAGATGCCGAAGATCTTTTTACAATCACCCTCGACAAGCAACATCTTGATGAGGCCAGGAGAAAATTTCCATTCTGGAAAGATGCGGACAGATTTGAATTGTTTTCAGACAATAACGCAGAAAGCGCTTAATGCAATTTCATTTTAAACCAATTATTGTTTTGCATCGATCAGCTCATACACTTTTTGCATTTTAAAATCTAAATTTCTGCGGATGGCCTCCACTGTTGGAAGCGAAAGAATATCGGGGATAATGCCGGTGCCCTTTTTTTCATCTTTATCGATCACCAGGCGGAATAATGGGAGGCGAAATCTTACACGGCTGTTGGGAAGGGTTACATCAGGTATTAGCCATGCAGAATTCCCATACGCGCCACCACCGGTTTCTTCGCCAACCACTAAAACATTTTCCTGGTTCTTGAGTGTTTTCGTTACAAGAGTGGCCGCGGAAAAAGTATTTCCACCCGTTAGTATGAAAACCTGCCCGTCAAAATGATTCGTTTTTCTTGGCTTAAAATATTTGTTTTCATAATGACGGAAATGATAGTTACCATTACCGGCTTTCCTTGTCATGAATAAATGAAACAACCGGCTTTGAAGATAATTTTCAATGTGCCGGGGGTAGCTGCTTTTATTTTTTATTGAATAAATGCTATCCGCAATTTTAAATGGATGTTTGGCCACATAACGCGTGAGCAGGTTGGACAGCACTACATTTCCGCCGCCATTTCCACGGAGATCGATTACGAGGTTTTGAATATTTTGTTTTTTTATTTCCTTAAAAGATTGTCGTAAGAATTTCCGGATCTTCATATTCCTGGTGAAGGAATTCACTTCAATTACAGCGAGGCTTCTTGCTGTATCCATCCTCATACTCCGTGTTGCATTCAATACCCTGCGCTTCCTTTCTTTTTTTGAGATCTTCGGTGCAGGAAGTCTTACGGCAGGCGTATCTGCCGAAGGGTTGTACACATCAATTATTGCAGATCGCTCGTTGCCTTCAATGTCAACAAAGCCAATCTTCATTTTGGATTTCAATCCATAGATGTTTCCATAGAAATTGCGGAACGTGCCTCCATTGCTCAACACCTGGTATTTATGCGTGGTATTATATCCATCAGTTGAAAGATGACTGAAAAATGAATCTACTATAGATTGAACGGGCCTGTTTTCTATACTTTTCAAAATAACCCCACGGGTTACCTGGCTGTCCTTCCGGTTCAGATTAAATGTTACCATTACCGTATCAGGCCAGGCTTTCACACTTAGTGGAAGTGCAAAGGAGCGGGTGCGTTCTGCATAACTGCTGGCTTCTTTTGAAGGCCGCACACTGGTGTGTCCGCAACGGATCTTCGAAACCACATAGCTCAATACATTTCTGAATTTATATTCCTGCATGGAGTCGCGGATCATGTTTTCGGCCTGCAGAAAATACAGGTCCATGCTATCTTTTGGGGTGTGCCAATACAAGCTGGGATGTGATTCTTCCAGGATGTTCCTGAACAAATGGAAATCTTCTTTGAGCTGTGTTTCGGAAAATTTATTTGCAGGATGATAGTTCCTGCTGGCAGTGCAGCCTGCAAGAATTGCAATGAATAAAATGAGAACAAGGTTTTTCATAGGTCACGGTCATTTGAATGCATTCCAGCCCTGGGCTGTTATGGGATGTTTATTGCCTCCCTTAGTATATATCTGCGATCCCGCTTCGTCATCGGTGATATAACCAATAACACTGATCATTTCTGTTGTTGTGATTTTTTCATAATCATCCTGCGCGATGGTGAACAATAATTCATAGTCTTCGCCACCGCTCAATGCACAAGCGGTTGGATCAAGATGAAATTTATAAGCCGCTAGCCTGGAGGCTTCTGCTATCGGTATTTTTTCTTCATATAATACAGCACCGACCTTGCTTTGTTTGCACAGGTGCAGGATCTCGGAACTTAAACCATCACTTACATCAATCATAGAGGATGGAATGATCTCCTGTTGTGCCAGAAAATCAATAATGTCTTTTCTTGCTTCCGGTTTCAGAATTCTTCCGACAACATATTTTTCTCCTTCAAGATCGGGCTGGATCTTTGGATTCTCCAGGAAGATCTGTTTTTCTCTTTCAAGTAAGGTCAGTCCGAGGTATGCGCCACCCAGGTCTCCGCTGACACAAAGAAGGTCGCCTTTTCTTGCACCATTTCTTTTTACATAGCGATCTGGTGTCACTTCACCTATGGCTGTACATGAAATAATAAATCCTTTTTGTGAGCTGGCTGTATCACCACCGATAAGATCAACTCCATATTTTTCACAGGCCGCATACACACCTTCGTAAAATTCATCAAGCGCTTCAAGACTGAAACGGTTGCTGAAAGCCAGTCCCAGCACCACTTGTGTGGGTGTGGCATTCATTGCATAAATATCACTGAGGTTTACCACGATGGATTTATATCCCAGGTGCCTGAGGGGAGTGTACATCAGGTCAAAATGCACACCTTCAATGAGCAGGTCATTTGTGATGACGGTTTGTTTTCCAAAATGGTCGATCACGGCTGCATCATCTCCCACACCAACAATAGTGCTGGCATTCTGGATCTCGATATTTTTTGTCAGGTGATCAATCAACCCGAACTCACCTAACGCTGCGATTTCTGTTCTTTCCATTCACTTAATTATTAAATTTCATTGCGCACCCACCTTCCCAGTTCATCATGTAAAACGCCATTGCTTGCAATAATGCCTGGCTGGTAAGGCGAATAGGGCTGTCCTTTCAAATCCGTTACCACCCCGCCTGCTTCTTCAACTAAAATAAAACCTGCGGCACTGTCCCATGCCTGCAGTTTGTGCTCAAAAAACCCGTCAAACCTACCGCAGGCCACCCAGGCCAGGTCAATAGCTGCAGAACCAAGTCTTCTAACGGGAATGCCTTTCCTGATAAATCTTTCAAACACCTGCAAGGGCCCGTTGGGTTCATCAAGATAGGTATAAGGAAAACCCGTTACCAGGCAGGAGTTGATCACTTTTTCCTTTTTGCTTACCCTGATGGGTTTATCATTCAGCGTGGCGCCCTTTCCCCTTTCAGCAATAAAAAATTCATTCATGAAAGGGTTATAAACGGCGCCCAGCACCATTTTGTTGTCATGTTCCACTGCAATGGAAATGCAGCAAAGCGGGATGCCGTGGGCAAAGTTTACGGTGCCGTCAATTGGGTCGATGATCCATTTATAACGGGAGTCCTGGATCAGTTCACCACACTCCTCACTTAATATCTGGTGTTCAGGAAAATTCTTTTGGATCACACTGATGATGGCAGCTTCTGAAGCATGGTCAGCCTCTGTTACCAGGTTATTGATGCCTTCTTTGTTGGAAACCTTGAAATCAAGGTCTTTGAACCGGAGCATTTCACTGGCTGCGGCATTGGCGGCTTCTATAAGGGTGCGTTTGAGCATGTGCAAATATAAACTTCTCCCACCACGACATTGAAACAAAGGATCTTACTCGGTATTTGACGAGAACACCCGAAAAACGAGAAATTTAAATTCCATTCCTTAGGTTTGTCCAAAGACCAAATTTCCATTGACAGTCTCCATTATTATAGTTAATTATAATGTGCGATATTTCCTTGAACAATGCCTTTATGCAATTAGACAGGCAGCAGGCGGAGTGAATGTGGAAACAATTGTAGTGGACAATCATTCCGCTGACGGCAGTATTGAATACCTGAAGCCGAAATTTCCCGAAGTAAATTTTATTTCAAATGATAGCAATACGGGCTTTGGAAGCGCCTGTAATAAGGGATTGGGTGTAGCAAATGGCGATTGCATTCTTTTCCTGAACCCCGACACCATTATAGCTGAAGATACGCTTGCCTCCTGCACCCGGTTTTTTCTGAAACACCCGGAATGTGGTGCGCTTGGTGTAAAGATGATCGATGGTTCGGGGAAGTTTTTAAGAGAATCAAAAAGATCTTTTCCTTCGCCTGCTACCTCACTTTATAAACTGTCTGGCCTCGCCAGGATCTTTCCCACCTCCAAAGTTTTTGGAAGATACCACCTGGGTCATCTGGATCCCAATGAAAATCACGAAGCCGATGTATTGGCCGGCGCCTTTATGATGATTCGAAAAGAGGTGCTGGAAAAGGTTGGTGGATTTGACGAAACCTTTTTTATGTACGGCGAGGATGTGGATCTTAGTTACCGGATATTAAAAGCCGGGTATCAAAATTATTACCTCGCGGACACCACCATCATTCATTTTAAAGGGGAGAGCACAAAAAGAGGCAGCCTGAATTATGTGCGGATGTTTTACCAGGCCATGAGCCTTTTTGTAAAAAAACATTATGGCGGAACGAAGGCCGGGATATTTACAGCATCCATTCAACTGGCGATCTGGATGCGCGCGAGCATAACCGCCCTTGGAAAATTTATCAGGTGGATCGGCCTTCCGGCGATCGATGCCTTACTCATTCTTTTTTCATTCTGGATGATCAAAGAACTTTGGATGCATTATGTGCGTCCAGACAGAATACTTCCCGACAGGCTACTGAATATTTCTTTTCCTTCATTTACATTGATCTATTTAACCGTGGCCTATTATGCCGGCTTGTACGACAGGTATTATAAGATCAGTAATTTAATTCGCTCAACATTTATTGCTACGCTGGTATTGCTTGCTTTGTATGCATTGTTGCCCGAAACCTATCGTTTCTCACGAGGAATTGTTGTTTTTGGCGCGCTGGGTGCCTTTGTTTTCATTGGAGTGTTCCGGTGGTTGCTGGTTAAAGCTTCCGTGTTAAAGGAACCTGCAGAAAAACACAGCCGGCCCTATATCCTGGTGGCCGCTTCTGAAGAAGAATATCAAACTATTCTGCAATTTTTACAACAAAGGGGAGTTGCAAAAAAAATTATTGGCAGAGTAGCAAAGCACCAGGAGTCAGCACAACATATTATTGGTTTAAATGAACTTCAGCAATCAGCAAAGGCACTTGATGCAAAAGAGATCATTTTTTGTTCAGGGCAATTATCAAATAAAGAGATTATTGGGCAGGTAGCGTCTTTGAATGGCAAATTAAAATGTCGCTTTCATGCTGTGGGAAGTTCTGGAATTGTTGGAAGTGATGCAAGTACCTCAAGCGGTGAGATCCTGGCAGGTGAAAAATTTAACCTGGATCTTGCGTCAGGCAGGCGTTTGAAAAGACTTATAGATTTTTCTACTGCATTCTTTTTTCTTTTGACCTTTCCGGTACATTTTTTAGGAGTAAAAAAGCCATTACGCTTTTTTAAGAATTGCCTGGATATACTAAGAGGAAAAAAAACATGGGTGGGATATTTTGAATATAACAGGAGGCTTCCATTTATAAGACCAGGTGTAATTGGTGCAAATGGTTTGTTGTTGAACAGGGAACAGTTGGTACCGGTGGAGGGGTTAAAAATGATCGATCATTATTATGCGCTGAACTATGAAACATTGCAGGATGTCCGCATCATCTTTGACCGCTACAGATATCTGGGAAGTTAAGATGCAGCGCACTAACTTTAAACAAAGAGAACATGGCAAGGATCATCGATATTAAAATACCAAAGGCGATCGCATCGGCACTTCGCCTGCCCGAGAATGATCCCAGGCGACAGCAGTTAAGGGTTTTGAAAAAACTGCTGAAGCGTGCCCGATTTACCGAGTTTGGGCAGCATTATGAATTTGACAAGGTGTTGTTGAACCCCGATATCCCTAAAACATTTCAACAAAAAGTACCTGTACACGACTATAATAAGATCTATGAAGAATGGTGGAAGAAAACACTGCAGGGCGTTTCCGACGTAGCCTGGCCTGGTAAAATCAAATACTATGCTTTAAGTTCCGGCACTTCAGAGTCGGCAAGTAAATACATTCCCGTAACGCGCGATATGCTCCGGAGTAATAAGATCAATTATCTCCGGCAACTGGTTTCTGTTTTTGGGTATGAACATCTTCCCAGGAATGCAATAACCAAAGGATTCCTGATGCTGGGTGGTGCCACTGATCTTCAGAAAGGAGAAGCCGGGTGGTTTGCGGGTGACCTGAGCGGCATACTGGCAAAAAACCGCCCTTTCTGGTTCCAGACTTTTTACCAACCCGGTGGACGTATTGCAAGAATCAAAGACTGGAATGAAAAGCTGCACGAAATTGTTGAAAAAGCACCCGACTGGGATATCGGATATATTGTTGGCGTTCCTGCCTGGTGCCAGATGTGTATGGAAATGATCATTGAACATTACAAAGTAAAAACCATCCACGACATCTGGCCAAACCTGGGATTTTTTGTTCATGGCGGTGTAGCATTTGAGCCGTATAAAAAAGGATTTGAAAAGCTGCTGGCCAAACCTATCGTATATATTGAAAATTATCTTTCAAGTGAAGGTTTCATCGGTTATAAGGATCGTGAAAATGCAAAAGGCATGCGCCTGATCCTGAACAATAATATTTTCATGGAATTTGTGCCATTTGATGATAAGAATTTTGACAGTGAAGGCAAAATGATTGATCGTCCTGAAGCGTTCCTCATTGATGAAGTGGAAACGGGTAAAGATTATGCCCTGCTCATGAGCACCAATGCAGGCGCCTGGCGTTACCTGATTGGAGATACCTTAAAATTTGTAGATCTTCAACGATCTGAAGTGGTGATCACCGGCAGAACAAAACATTTTATAAGCCTGGTAGGCGAGCACCTGAGCGTGGAAAACATGAACAGGGCGGTGCAGTTGGTTAGCGATGATCTGAATATTTCCATTCCGGAATTCACGGTGGTAGGCTTTCCTTATGAAAATCTTTTTGCGCATAAATGGTTTGTTGCCTGTAACGATGAAGTAGATCCCGAATTGCTGATCAGTAAAATTGACCGGCATCTTTGCGAATTGAATGATGATTACGCAGTTGAAAGAGGCAGTGCTTTGAAAAAGATCCTGATTCAGAAATTACCTGAACATGCATTTCTAAAATTTATGGAACAAAAAGGGAAACTGGGAAGCCAGCATAAATTTCCCAGGGTGTTAAAAGGAAAGATTCTTGAGGAATGGAATGCTTTTCTGCTAACGCAAAACTAGTATATTAATAATTTTTAAAACGAGGTGCTCTATTTTAATCCTCAGGATGATCGACTCTATTTTAAAAGGAATCACGTTAGGATTGTTGCTTGCTATTTCCGTAGGCCCTATCGTTTTTACTGTAATCAAGCAAAGCCTTAATAACGGAAGAGCTGGCGGCATGGCCTTTATTGCAGGCATTGCTTTCAGTGATGTATTGCTGGTGCTATTAAGCAATCTTTTTACAGGGTTGTTTGAAACTTTGAACACACATAAAAAAACCCTTGCCATTGTTGCCAGTATTTTTCTGATCCTTGTTGGCATCTATTACCTGTTCTTTAAAAAAGCCAAAGTAAATCTGGAAGGTGAAGCGGAATACGTATTCCGAACAAGAGATTATGTCAAGATCTTTATCATGGGGTTCTTCATCAATCTTTTCAACCCGGGCATTATCATTTTCTGGATCACTACTGCCACTACCTTTATTGGCGAAAGCCTTCAGAACCGCGTGGTGATCTTTTCTCTGGCTTTATTCATTGCATTGGTAGCAGACATTGTTAAAGTGGTACTTGCAGATAAGATCCGTAAAAAACTTACGTTGAAAAACATCCACCGGATCAACCGGATCAACGGAGGAATTTTAATTGGTTTTGGTATAGGCATTATCCTTCTTCAATGAATAAAAAGCAAATAAGAAATAAGAGAACGGTGTGGGGATGGATCAAAAGGATCTTCCTCTTTTTATTCCTGTTGCAGCTGTTTTATCTCATCGCCCTCAAGTGGATCGATCCGCCCATCACCCTCACACAACTCAGTAGCTGGATCAGTGGGGATGGTTTGAAAAGAGATTATGTTGATGATGATAAAATTTCCTATCACATGAAGCTGGCCGTTATTGCTTCGGAAGACCAGATTTTTATTGATCATGGTGGTTTTGACTGGAAAAGCATTGAAAAGGCGATCAGGTATAATGAAAAAAAACCAGGTAGAATGCGCGGAGGAAGTACCATCAGCCAGCAGGTTGCAAAAAATGTTTTCCTATGGCAGGGCCGTGATTTTATCCGTAAAGGACTGGAAGTATATTTTACAAAAATGATTGAATGGATCTGGGGTAAGAAAAGGATCCTGGAAGTGTACCTCAACGTTATTGAAATGGGAAGAGGGATCTATGGATCAGAAGCGGCCGCCCAGGCCTATTTTAATAAGCCTGCCAAAAACCTTACAAGAAAAGAAGCCGCAATGGTTGCCGCCTGTTTGCCCAACCCCAAAAAATATACAGTAAAACCGCTGCATTCCTATATTAAAGTGCGCACACCCTGGATCATGCGGCAGATGGGTAATCTTGAAGGCGATAAAGATATTCTGGATGTGATTCGTCCCAAAATTCAGCCGGCTAAGAAATGATCAATGGCCCGAATGGCTGTCTGTAATCTTTCATTTTCTTTTCCTGAAATTTCTGCCCATTCTGTTCCGTCATTAATTAAAAGATCCCGGTACATCTTGTATAGTTGCTCCCGGAAAACCGGGTCCGGATATTCGCGTAGTTCATCGGCTGTCCAGGGAAGATCGGTTTTGCACAGCAGGTAAAGATCATAAGGGCGCCTGGCAATTTCATCCAAAATCCATTTGTGGCACTGACCGAAAGCCACTTCGCACCAGACTTTCACCACATATAAATTGGTATCAATAATATAAAGACCATTTTTTGCTTTTGTTTGATAGTTCTCTTCAAGCTCCACCTGTCCTTTTGCGATGTGTAACAGGTCCTGGTAATCATAACTTTTACCATTCTTTAATAAATATGCTCTTGCAAACTCCGGGCACCAGCACGTGGCATAGTGATCGGCCAGTTGCTGGCTGATCGTGCTTTTTCCAGTTGATTCCGGACCGATCACAACAATTTTTTTAGGAGCTTCCATGCCGCTTTGCTTTTTGCTTCCATGCCATCAGTCCTGCTACAGCCAGGATAAGCAGGATAAAATAATAAACACTTGTAAGTACATAATCCTTTATAAAATATAGGGGAATAGCAGTAATGTTTGTGATGATCCACCAGTACCAGCTTTCTACTTTTTTCCTGGCCATGAGCCACATGCCTGTAAAGGCTGCAGCAGAGGCAAAGGCATCAAGACCAGGAATTGTATTGGCATAAAACACGGTTTTTAAATAAGTAAGCGCAAAATAAATGGAAATGTAAAAGAAAAGAAAGAAAAGGAGCTGGTGCACCCATTCTTTTCCGGTACTGAAGGTGATACGGAGCACCTTTTCATTTTTTACATTTCTGCGCGACCATAATATCCATCCGTAAATACTCATGATGGTATAGTAAAAATTGACACTTGCTTCACCAAACAATGCGCCATCTACGCTTATAAAAACGTAGGCAATAGTATTCACCAGCCCTACCGGAAAGACCAGGATATTTTCTTTTTTTGAAAACCATACACTGATGATGCCTGCAACAACCGCAATATATTCAAGAGGTGAAGTGTTTTGTAAATTATCAATAAAGCGAAGAAGAACTTCCTGCATGTTCACAAACCTAAAATATTAAGCTTACTTGCGCACAAAAAAAAGACACCATAAAGGCGCCTTCTTTTCTATTCACCAAACTTATAATTACTCTGCTTCTGCAACTACTTCTTTTACTTCGGGGATCATACGTTTCATCATGCCTTCAATTCCTGCCTTTAACGTGATCATGCTGGAAGGGCATCCGCTGCAGCTTCCCTGCAGCATCAGGTTTACAATCCCGTCATCATAACTTTTAAACTGTATGGCTCCGCCGTCCATTTCAACAGCGGGGCGAACATAATTATCCAGTAGTTCTTTAATTCTTTTTACAACATCGCTGTCATCAGCCAATACATCATTGGTGCTTTCCACTTTGCGTGTAGCCAGTTCCTCTTCATTCACAACAGGTTTACCTTCTTCCAGATATTCTTTGAGAAAATCCCTGATTGCGGGAATCACATCCTGCCAGTCTGTATCAGGTGTTTTTGTAAGGGTAACAAAATTGGATGCGATAAAAACCGATTTCAGGAACGGAAAACCAAAGAGTTCAGTGGCCAGAGGCGAAGGGCGGGCGCTTTCCACATCAGGAAAATCTGCACTTTTCCCCGGGAAAAGCAGCTTGTTGGCTACAAATTTCATGGTTTCCGGGTTGGGCGTCATTTCGGTATAGATACTGATAATTGGATTGCCTGTCTTGATCATAATGTGGAATTGAGGAACAAATTTAGTAAATCGGCGGGTGGAAAGTAGAAATAAAGGGTTAAAAGAAGGAATTAGCCGAATCAAACATAAGAGAAGGCTTTGGCGGGGAGCAAAAAACGGAAATCCTACTGGTGGATCATTAGTTTTGCATAATTCAGCATGATCTTTTTTTCACCGTTTTGGTCAAATTTAATGGTGGCAACGGGATTATGGGCCGAACCTTCCATTTTTATAACCGCTCCAAATCCAAATTTCTGGTGCTCCACCCGCATGCCGGCTTCCAGTGCTTTTATATTACTGGGTGTAAAATTGGGTGAAGGCACATGGGCCACTTCTTTTTGTTTACCGTTTCCGCTGATGAGCGTTGAAACAAAACTTCTTTCCTGGGCAGGCTGTTGTGCATTGCCAAAACCTCTTTGCATTCTTTGAAATGCCGAACCAGGGTTGGATTGTGCAGATTGATTTTTTATGCCACCGCCCGCAAAACTTTTATCTACAAAATCCTGTGGTATTTCATCAATAAAACGGCTGGGATCATTTTGTTGAAGACTTCCAAATTTGTAGCGGGTATTGGCATAAGATAAATACAGTCTTCCTTTTGCGCGCGTAATGGCCACGTAAAACAACCTTCGTTCTTCTTCCAGTTCTTCCCTGGTATTAATGCTCATTGCATTCGGAAAAAGACTTTCCTCAAGTCCGCCTACAAAAACCACCGGGAACTCAAGGCCTTTGGCAGCATGTATGGTCATGAGTTTCACCGTATCGGCATGCGGATCTTTTTGATCTGCATCGGTAAGAAGCGTGATCTGTTGCAGGTAAGTTGCAAGTCCTTTATCCCCCACTTCACCACTTTCCTCGCTCATTGGTGTTTCTGTAAATTCTTTGATGGAATTGAGTAACTCCTGCACGTTCTCGTAACGCTGAACACCTTCTGTGCTTTTATCGTTGAACAATTCTTTTACAAAACTGGTTTGCTTTCCTACATAGAAAGCAATATCGTAAGCATTCTTAGATTCAAGCATGCTGTGAAAACTCCGTATCATCAGCACAAATTCTTCTATGGCCTGTAAAGTGCCCGACTTAAAGCCAAACATGGGCGCGTTTTCCAGTACCTGCCACATACTCATGTTGTGTTCATTGGCCGCAAGAATGGCGCGGTCAATAGAGGTCTTTCCAATTCCGCGCACAGGATAATTAATGATGCGCTTTAGGGCTTCTTCGTCGCGTGGGTTTACAATCATTCTTAAATAAGCTACATAATCTTTTACCTCTTTTCGCTGGTAAAAAGAAATGCCTCCATAAATGGTATAGGGAATAGAAGCCCTGCGAAGGCTTTCTTCAAATGAACGGCTTTGGGCATTGGTGCGGTAAAGAATAGCAAAATCTTTATTATGAAAATGATTGCGCAGTCTGAGTTCCTGGATGGCATCCGAAACGTAACGGCCTTCATCATTGTCTGTCATGCTGCGCACCAGTTTTATTTTTTCTCCTGTGGCATTTTCCGTAAAAAGGGTTTTAGGAATTTGTCCCTTATTATTTTTGATCACTTCATTGGCAATGCTCAAAATATTTTGGGTGCTGCGGTAATTTTGTTCGAGCTTGATCACTTTAACTTCGTCGTAATCTTGCTGGAACTGTAAGATATTTTGAATGGTAGCCCCGCGGAATGAATAGATACTTTGGGCATCATCGCCCACAACGCAAACATTTTCATGAACGGCACCCAGTAGTTTTATGATCTCATACTGTGCAGGATTGGTATCCTGGTACTCGTCGATCAGGATGTATTTAAATTTATGCTGGTATTTGTGCAGTACTTCTGGAAAATGCTTCAGCAGCTCGTACATCTTAAATAAAAGATCATCAAAATCCATCGCGCCATTCTTGAAGCAACGCTTTGAATAAGCATCGTAGATCTGCCCGATCATGGGGCGGTTGGAGCGCATATCCTCCTGCTGAATGTGGTAATCTGTAACATATTCTTGCGGACCGACGAGTGAGTTTTTAGCGCTGGAGATCCTGTTGTACACCGTGCTGGGCTTATAATGCTGCACATCCAGGTTCAGTTCATTGGTTACCGCTTTAACTACGCTTTTGGCGTCATCCGTATCATAGATGGTAAATGCGTTCGGGAATCCGATGCGGTGGGCTTCGGCACGCATGATGCGCGCGAACACACTGTGAAAAGTACCAATATATAAATTTCTTGCCTCCCTGCTTCCGAGGATGTGGCCGATCCTTTCCTTCATTTCGGCAGCTGCCTTATTGGTGAATGTTAGGGCAAGTATATTGAATGCGTCCACACCATTGGCCATGAGGTGCGCGATCCTTGTTGTAAGCACTTTTGTTTTTCCGCTACCGGCACCTGCAACAATCATCAGTGGCCCTTCAGTTGTGAGAACAGCATCCTGCTGCCGGTCGTTCAATCCCTTCAGATATTCCTGCATATATAAAGATGAAAAATGAAAATTAGTATAAGCAAAGGTACATTTTTAGAGCGATGCGTTCTGAGCAAGGCCGCCTGAATTGCCAGTTCTGGATAAATAAATTTGAATTATTTCCTGGGCATTAGGGGAAGTTCTCTGTAATGCTTTAAACGTTTATTATATGGGCATTTGCCCCATTAATTACCTTGATACTTAAAAGCCTTAGGAGCTATTTAAAATTGTATATACCCCCGACGGAGCTTTAGTGGGGACCGTAGTTCCCTCTGAAGAAATGCGGGTTTCATTTCAGAAAGCCATTTCATAATCAAAACTAACCGGGTCAGCAATTCCATTACTTTCCAGCTTTTCTCGTTTATACTCTATCGGCACGTAGTTTGTAAAACCCATGGTATGAAAAATTTATTAATAGCAGCAACGGTGTGTTTGTGTTTCACAACCTCCTGCAACCAGGTAGCCGGCTGGTTAGGAAATGAATCAGACAGTACAGCAACTGTGGAGAACAATGCCATAGTTTGGGAACGTGATGAAAGCATCAATGAATCCAATGCCTATTCTGACTTGTTTCTGGACAGCGCAGCTATAGAAAACTATATCAGCAAAGAAAATGTCTCGGATTCCTCAGCACAAAAGATCCGTAATTTTTATAAGGTTAGAAATTACCAGTATGCCTGGTTCACCACTCAGGGCTTAACCGAACAGGGCAGGGGCATTTGGAGTCTTCAATCAGCCGAATCAGTTAAAACAGAGGCAGCGTTAAAGCAAAGAATGGATTCGCTCATGATGAATGATTCCATTTTCGTTCAGGCAGGCGATTCTTCTTATGCGCAAACCGAGCTTGGACTTACCGAAGAATTTATAGCTTATGCAGGCATGCATAAAGGGATTATTAATGAATCCAATCTGTACTACCTGGTACCTGCAAAACGCCAGGATGCCATGCAGCTGGCAGATTCTATACTGAACAAAAACAAAGACTCCGCTTTGTATGCTGGTAATGCTGTATACACCGGTTTAAAAAATCATTTAACCCATTATTACAATGCAGCCAAAAATGGCGGCTGGCAACCACTTCCTGCACAGGGAAAAAATTTAAAAAAAGGTAGCAGCGGTCAGGAAGTTTCAGCCATTAAGAAACGGCTTGCTGCCACCAATGATTATACAAATGCAGATACTACTTCGGTATTCTCTGATTCTCTAGCAATGGCCGTTCAGCAATATCAAAAGCGAAATGGTTTGGCGCCAACAGGAATGATCAATGATTCGCTGATCAATATTTTGAATGTTCCTGCACAGGAAAGACTGGAGCAGATCCTTGTAAATATGAACCGCGCTATGTGGATGCAACCGGCTGATGACAGTAACAGGATCGTAGTGAATATTCCTTCTTTTATGTTGTATGCTTATGAAGGAAGCAGCAAAGTACTGGAGATGCCAGTAATTGTTGGCAAGGAAGGTTCGGGCACCGTAATGTTCAACGGCGAAATTAACGAGGTGGTTTTTAACCCCACATGGAACATTCCTCAAAGTATAGTGGAGAAAGAAATAATGCCGGCAATGAAGAAAGATAAAAATTACCTGAAGAGCAGGAATATGGAAATTGTCAGCCAGAATGATAGCATCCCCACTATCAGGCAAATGCCTGGCAGGGATAACGCAATGGGACAGGTGAAATTTTTATTTCCTAACAGCTATGATATATACCTTCATGACACACCAGATAAATCACTTTTCAGCCAACAGGAAAGAGCACTGAGTCATGGTTGTATCAGGGTTCAGGATCCACTGGCGCTGGCACAGTTTGTATTAAAGAATCAACAGGAATGGACGCCGGAAAAGATCAGTTCTTCAATGAATGGATCTCAGGAACAAACCGTAAAAGTGAACCAGCAAAAACCTGTATATATCACTTATTACACAGCCTGGGTGGATGAAAACGGGCACATGAATTTCCGTAATGATGTTTATGGACATGATAACGGCACCAGGTCAAGAATGTTTGTAAGAAGTTAGTTAAACGAAAAACCTTTATATAAAAGCATCTGCCGCCAGGTAGATGCTTTTTTGTTTCTTGCACCTGAATGGTTTGAAATGTATTTTTGAAAAAATTTCAATTTCATGAAAAAGATCATGCTGTTCATTTTCCTTTCCAGCTACCTGATTGCTCAATCACAGGAATTCCCGGGTTACCGGTCTTTTACCAACAACGGCGTTAACGGGGTGTTTTTTAATCCAGCCAGCATTGCCGGCAATGCATACAAATTTGATATCAATCTGTTTTCCATCAATACAATAGTGGGGAATAACAAAGCAGATTTCAACCTGCGTTCTATCGGGCGCTCACTGAATTTTGATTCTTTAAAAAAGCAAATGTTTTCGGCGATGGGCGGACCCGCAACGGGTTACGTAAACGTAACGATCAACGGGCCTTCATTGATGTTAAGATTAAATAACCGAACAGCAGTGGCACTAACTACCCGTGCACGTTCCATTGCCAATATCATTGACCTGGATGGCAAGCTTGCAGAGCAGGTAGTTGATGATCTTGAAAGCAATGTACAACTGCCCTACGGCATTTCTTCCAACACGGATATGCGTGTTGCAGCCAATGCATGGACGGAAATTGGTATTAGCATTGGAAGAACGCTTTTTGAAAAAAATCAGCATGTGCTGAAAGGCGGACTTACGCTCAAATACCTGGGAGGTGTAGGTAATGGATATTTTAATGTAGAAAATCTTAATGCAAGGATCGATGATGATCTTTTGGGAAATGTGTATATGGATAACGCCAGCGGTACGATCAGCATGGGCTTTGGAGGTATTAATATCAGCAATGTGGAAGCTGGTGATTTTTTTAATTTCAAGAACTCCGGGTTTGGTGCCGACCTTGGGTTTATATATGAATACAGGCCTGCCTCAAGTGGTTCATATAAATATAAAGCCGGCATCTCCCTTACAGATCTTGGAAGCATTCGATACAATAGAGATATGCAGCGCAGCGGAAGCTATCGCCTGGATATTACGGGGAGCGAAAAATTTTATTTTGATGAATTATCAGGAAAGGATTTTGAAGAATACAATGCGGTGTTTCAATCCAGGCCCCAATTTTTTACACCACTTGGAAGCCAGGAAGCTACGTACAAGGTAGCCCTTCCCGCAACCGTTCATGTGGATCTTGATTATTTAATAAAAAAAGGATTTTACACATCGCTTCATGCGCAACTACCTTTAAACAGCGATGCCTATTATAACCCACGCAACTATTCAGCTTTTACGCTCACGCCTCGGTTTGAAACAAAGTTTTTTGCATTTGCTCTTCCTGTGAATTATAATGCGCTCACCAATTTCAACATGGGACTCGCATTGCGCGCAGGACCCTTGTTTTTTGGTTCCGGAAGTGTATTATCTGCTTTGTTTGGTTCTTCTAAACAGGCCGATGCACACTTTGGGTTGAGGTTTGGAGGGTTGAAGAAATGAGCATCCACTATTGCCTAGCACAACAATTGCTACGATAAGAAGATCATGAACAAAGGGTAAGGTCTGTAGCAACTGGAAAGTTGCCTGCTTTTTGATCAGGCAGGATTAAAGGAAATTATGTTTTCAAGATTATCTTCAAGAGTAAAAAAAACCCTGGCCGCAATGGCCCTTCTCTCCCTGGAGATGGTCATTGTCATTGTAATTTTTGCTATTGCCCTTCTGGTTTTTGTTTTTGTGGCAAGAAAGGTTTTCCTTTTAGGTAGAACGGATTTTGATTTTCGCGTGTTTACATTCCTGGAGAGTTTTGTTTCAGACAGGAATAATAAAGTCATGAATTTCTTCACTTTTCTCGGTAAGCACGATTTCCTGATTCCTGCAAACCTCATCCTGATCGCCTATTTTCTTTTAAGAAAAAGAAAATGGTATAGTATAAAAATTCCTGCTATTGCATTGAGCAGCCTGGGACTGATGTTTGTGCTGAAAAATCTGTTCAACAGGCCAAGGCCTGATATTCCGTTGCTTTATGAAGCTTCGGGATTAAGTTTTCCAAGTGGACACGCGCTCATGAGTGTAACTTTTTACGGACTGATGATCTACATCATTCACCAGATGGTTAAGCATACCGCCATTAAATGGGCGGCCATCACCTTCCTGATCCTGCTGATCATCATCATTGGCTTTTCCCGGATCTACCTGAGAGTGCATTATACCACAGATGTTATAGCAGGATTCTGCGTAGGATTTCTATGGCTGGTATTTGCCATCCACACTTTGAACAAAATGGAAAAATTCTCCCGCAAAAAGCTGGATACCGTGGTTTCTGAGGAACCTGTTCCTCAGTGATCAGCGTATAGTGTCTCTTTGATCAGATCCACACGGTTACGCATAGTCGAGGTATCAATAAGGTGAGGATTGCCATAATGCGTGACATCCGCTACTGCTCCTTCCGGTCCTGTTTTGCGGGTCCAGTCATCCACCATTCTGCCCTGGTCTGATACATTAGGGCGCCAAGCACCAGCATGATGACAAGTCCAATGATCTTTTTCAAACTAAGAATTTATATAGTTTTCCTGATACGATCCATTCCCCGGTATAAATTTGGAAATCTGCATAATGTTTTCGTCTTTTTTACTTGTTTTTTCACTGTGCTTCCTCGCATCGGGGATCCTTTATGGGCAGCAGAATAAAAAATCAGCCGGAATAGATCGTTTCCTCATTATTTAATTGAATGAAAGATGCAAGATTCCGGCCAGCCGGAATTGAGTTTTAAGTTCAATCTTAACGAATAAGACTTTTCAGCGCGGGGCGAAAATCTTACCTTTGCGGGCTCGTTCAAGCAAACCCTGTTTCAGGGTCATTGATGAACGAAGAAGAAAATTTTTTCAGACTATGATTTCAGCTAATAATATTTCACTCTCCTTTGGCAAAAGAGTTTTATTTGATGAGGTAAACATCAGTTTTACCAAAGGCAATTGTTATGGAGTAATCGGCGCAAACGGTGCCGGAAAATCTACATTTTTAAAAATCCTTTCAGGGGAAATCGAGCCCAATAAAGGAAACATTTTTATTAGTCCGGGCGAAAGACTGGCTGTATTGAAGCAAAACCAGTTTGAGTTTGATGAGCAGACGGTATTGAACACTGTGCTCATGGGACATAAAAAAATGTGGGATGTCATGCATAAGAAAGACGCGATTTATACTGATCCCGAAGCTACAGAAGCAGATTATATGAGGGCCGGAGACCTGGAAGCTGAATTTGGTGAAATGGGCGGCTACACTGCCGAAAGCGATGCGGCCACTTTTTTGAATGAGCTGGGAGTAAAAGAAGAATATCAGCAATCCCTGATGAAGGACATTCCTTCCAACCTGAAACTGAGGGTTTTGCTGGCCCAGGCCCTTTTTGGAAATCCCGATATTCTGTTGCTGGATGAGCCTACCAACGGACTTGATATAGAAACCATCAGCTGGCTGGAAAACTTCCTGGCTGATTATGAAAATATTGTTCTTGTAGTATCGCATGATCGTCACTTTCTGGATGCTGTTTGTACCCACGTAGCGGATGTGGACCGCGGAAAGATCAAGACCTTCAGTGGGAACTACACTTTTTGGTATGAATCATCTCAATTAATGGCGCGACAGGTAACAGATAAGAATAAAAAGACTGAAGAAAAACGCCAGGCCCTGATTGACTTTATCGCACGATTTTCTGCAAATGCTTCAAAATCAAGACAGGCAACTTCACGTAAAAAAGCACTCGAAAAACTTACGATTGAAGATATTGAGCCCTCCAACAGGCGCTATCCCGGAATTATCTTCCAGCCATTGCGTGACGTGGGCAATCAAATATTGAATGTTGAAAATTTAAGTGCCAGTGTAGAAGGTCGTAAGCTTTTTGAGAAAGTGAACTTCAGCATCAATAAAAATGATAAAATAGCCATTCTCAGTAAGGATCCGCTTGCAGTTACGCATTTCTTTGAGATCATCAATGGAAATAGTAAAGCGAACGGTGGAAAATTTGAATGGGGAACTACCATTACAAAGGCATACCTGCCGGTAGAAAACAATGAATTTTTTGAAGATGGAATGACTTTGCTTGAATGGTTGCGTCAATATGTTCCGCCGAATGTAACAGATGCCGATGAACCATTTCTGAGAGGGTTCCTGGGCAAAATGCTTTTCAGTGGCGATGATATCATGAAGAAGACCAATGTGCTGAGCGGAGGTGAAAAAGTGCGGTGTATGATCAGCAGGATGATGTTGCAAAATCCGAATCTCGTTGTTCTTGACCAGCCTACCAACCACCTTGATCTTGAAAGTATTCAAAGCTTCAATGAAGGCTGCCAGAACTTCCCCGGCATTGTAATGCTCACTTCACATGACCATACCTTCCTTCAAACTGTTGCCAACAGGATCATCGAATTAACACCTAAGGGCATCATCGACAGGCTCATGACCTTTGATGAATACCTTGAAGATAAAAGAGTAAAAGAATTAAGGGCCGAAATGTACGGCCAGGCAGTAATGGCATAAATAAGATCCTCCAGGCGGAGGATTTTTTTTGAATAAGATTTGAAGTCATTCGCTAAATGAATAATTGGTATTTTCAGTTATGCCTCCTTCCTTTAGTATTTTTCCTCTTGGCGACCAGGCGCTGGTCGTTGACTTCGGAAATCAAATGAACAATGACCTCAACCGGCAGGTACACCAACTGTACCAAAAATTAAAATCCAAAGAAGCCTCCTTTATTAAAGATCTTGTTCCTTCATTCAGCGCCCTTGGCATTTATTATGATCCCGAAATCATCCTAAATGAAACAGGAGCAAATGAAACCTGTTTTGACCTCGTGGCTTCATGGGTGGAAGCCGTAGTTGAGGAAGAAAAATTTACGGATACCTTTCATGCACGCGAAGTATCCCTGCCTGTTTGTTATGATTTTTCCACTGCACCGGATCTTGACCAGATCCTTAAATTGAAGGACCTTTCACACGAAGAATTTATACAGCTGCATACGGAAGTAATATATGATGTGTATATGCTTGGCTTTCTTCCGGGCTTTCCCTACATGGGTAAAGTAGATCAAAAAATAAGTCTTCCGAGAAGAACTGTTCCCCGGAAAGAAGTTCCTGCAGGATCAGTAGGTATTGCGGGCAGGCAAACAGGCATTTATCCGATGGCCTCTCCCGGTGGATGGCAACTCATTGGCCGTACCCCGGTAAAAATTTTTGATGCAGCGAATGCAGATCCGGCTTTTTTTCAACCCGGCGACCGGGTCAGGTTCATTTCAATTTCACTGAATGAGTTTAAAAATTATTAAACCCGGTCTTTTTGATTCCATACAGGACGCCGGTCGATTTGGCTGGCAGCACCTGGGCATTAATCCAACAGGTGCCATGGACCGATTTGCAGCATCTCTGGCCAATGCATTACTGGGAAAAGATCTACACGCGCCGGTGCTGGAAATACATTTTCCTGCTGCTCAATTGCTGTTTACAAAACCCGCCATCATATCGATAACAGGTGCGCATTTTACACCTGAGCTGAATGATGTGACAATTCCAATGAACCATCCCGTAAAAGTTCATGCGAACAGCACCCTGAAATTTACCAGGCAAGCAACAGGCATGCGCTCTTATATAGGATTTCTTCCAGGACTTCAACTAAAAACATGGCTGCACAGTTTCAGCACCAATACAAAAGCAGGAGCCGGCGGATATAATGGACGCACACTGGATGCCGGCGACACGATAGCGTTTTTAAATGAAGAGGAGGCGTCAAACTTTCCTTCAAACAGCGGACAATTATTCAGTGCGAAGGGTTATGATTACGATCTGCGCTCCCTTCGTTGTATTATGGGAAGTGAGTGGAATTATTTATTGGCATCATCGGGTAATGGGTTTCTAAACAACAGTTTCGAGATCACCATTGAATCAGACAGGATGGGATACCGACTTGCTGGAGCAAAACTCGAAATTGAAAATTCAGAAACGCTTTTGTCGTCACCCGTAGCTTTTGGAACCATCCAGCTTTTACCAGGCGGACAAATGATCATATTGATGGCGGATCACCAGACCACGGGCGGTTATGCAAAAATTGCACATGTGATTTCAGCAGATCTTCCCTTACTTGCACAGAAACAACCGGGCAGCATGATCCGTTTTGTATTAACGGATCTTGCAGATGCGGAAAAAGCTTTCCTGGAACAACAACAATACCTCAGGCAAGTGAGGGCTGCGGTTTTATTAAGATCATAAAAGCATGAAGCAAGTGGAACAAAAAATATTTCCATTAATCAATTGCGACATGGGCGAAGGCATGCCGCATGATGCACAACTCATGAAGCTGATCGACCTTGCGAATATTTCCTGCGGATATCATGCAGGTGATAAGGAAACCATCCGGCAAACCATTGAACGGGCATTGAAGTATAATGTAAAAATTGGTGCACATCCTTCCTATCCCGACAGGAAAAATTTTGGGAGAAGGGAAATGGATCTATCCACAGTTCAGGTGCACGAGCTTGTAATGGAGCAACTGGAAATTATAAAACAACTGACAGAAGATCAGGGTGCAACAATATACCATGTAAAACCACACGGCGCGCTGTATAATGCATCTGCAAAAAACGCTGCCATTGCCGCTGCCATTTCAAAAGCCGTTTTTCAATTTGATCCCGCTCTCATCCTGGTTGGATTAAGTGCTAGCCATTCGATCGGGCAGGCAAAACAAACCGGTTTGCCCTTTATGAACGAAGTATTTGCCGACAGGCGTTATCATGCAAATGGAAGCCTGGTTTCACGAACAGTTGCGGGTGCAACAATTGAGAATGAAGAGGAATGCCTGCAGCAGGTAAGCCAAATCCAGGCAGGACAAAAAATTATTTCAATAGAAGGCTTCCATGTTCCCGTTGTGGCTGAAACCATTTGTATTCATGGCGATTCACCAAATGCTTTAGTGTTTGCGCAGGCGATCCATTCATTTAAAAAACGTTTTTATAATGTTACCAAATGAGGAGAAGTCAGTGAAAAAACGGTCCCTCATGCGTTTATCCGCAGTGACCGGCGCCGCATTTTTAATGGCAACATCTGCAATCGGTCCGGGTTTTCTTACGCAAACTTCAAGATTTACGGAAGAATTGCTTACCAGTTTTGGGTTTGTGATCCTTATTTCTTTACTGCTTGATATTGGCGCCCAACTCAATATCTGGAGGGTCATCAGCATCACCAATAAAAGAGCACAGGATCTTGCAAATGGGCTGCTTCCTGGTCTGGGTGTTTTTCTTGCCCTGCTGATAGCACTCGGTGGGTTTGTATTCAACATCGGCAATATTGGTGGCACCGGACTTGGCCTCAACGCACTAACGGGAATGGATATCTATTTATCTGCCTGTATCAGTACTTTTTTTGCGTTGGGTATTTTTTGGGTTAAAAATACAGGGAAACTGATGGATCACCTGGTAAGGATACTGGGCATTTTGATGATCCTGTTTACACTTTACATTGCTTTTAGTTCAGCACCACCACTGGCAAATGCTTTGCTGCATACATTCTGGCCCGAGAAAACCGACAGTTTGAAGATCGTAACCCTTGTTGGAGGAACAGTAGGCGGTTATATTTCATTTGCAGGTGCACACCGGCTGATTGATGCAGGTATAACAGGTAAAGAAAACATCCGGGCAGTGACCAGGAGCGCCGTCAGCGGGATCCTGATCACCTCTTTCATGCGTTACATTTTATTCCTGGCTGTTCTAGGTGTAGTAATGAAAGGGCTGGCGCTGGATGCATCAAATCCTGCCGCATCAGTTTTCAGACATGCAGCAGGGGAACCTGGATACAGGTTTTTTGGATTTGTGATGTGGAGTGCTGCTATTACTTCAGTCGTTGGTGCTTCTTTTACAACAATTTCATTTTTTCGCACCCTTCATCCTTTGCTTGAAAAGCACTATAAAATTTTAATTACTCTATTTATCCTTTGCTCCCTGGGTGTGTTTTTATTGAAGGGAAACCCGGTGGCGCTATTGATCTTTGCAGGTGCTGTCAACGGGTTGATTCTTCCTGTTGCACTGGCTGTGATACTGATAGCTTCAAGAACAAAAAAGATCAGGAATTTATATAAAACACCTCTATGGTTGGAAGTAGCCGGCTGGCTGGTTGTTTTTACCATGTCCTGGCTTGGGGCCTTAAGCATTAAAAATAACTTAGCTCAACTCTTTTAAGCCTCTAGCAATGAATTAAATTGCACTTTGCCTAAAATTTTTACCCGAATAGCAGGCAAGCGCATCCGCAAATAGATGAAATCCTTAACTTCATTACATGTCTCCTATTTCTTACCTGTTACTGGTTGATGACGACCAGGATGACCAACAAATTTTTGCAGAAGCCCTGGAAAACGTTGCACCTGAAATACAGATCATCACTGCTTCAAATGGATTGGAGGCTATGCATAAATTAAATACCCCTAAGGCAAAACAGCCGGATATCATTTTCCTGGATCTGAATATGCCCATGATGAATGGAAAGGAGTTTCTCGAAGAATTGAAAAAAACAAAGTCATTCAGTCATATTCCCGTAGTGATTTATACTACATCATCAAGACGGGAAGATGAGGAAGATACACTGGCATTGGGTGCAGCGCACTTTCTCGTAAAACCGCATGATTATAGTGAATTATGCCGGCAAATCAAGCAGGTACTTGAAAGACCCTGATCAGAAATCTTCGTAGGCTGCTCTCAGAAAATTAAAGATTCCAAAGGCTACAAGCCCCAATCCAAGTGCACCCAGCAAATACGATCCGTAGGATGAAGATTCAATAAAGCTGAAAGCTTTGGCAGTGTCACCGGCTTCCGAAGCACGTGCTTCCCAAACAGCTTTAAGCAACATATAAGAAATGATCAGCCAAACCACTCCCCTCGAAGCATAGCCGATTTTTCCTGATCGTAACAATACGGAAGCCCTGGAACGGCGAAGTGCCCCACCTGCGAAACGCTTTTTATATTTTTCAGAGAATCCATACCATATCTGGTAAACTCCAATGCCCGCCATAACAAGCGCCACTCCTCCTAAAATAATTTTTCCAAGGTCTTTATTCATGAATTGTGCAGACCAGTGTCCATCACTTCCACCGTCAGATTGATACATCATGATCTGCCATGCAGCAAAGGCAACAGACAGGTATGTAAGCGCGCTTAAAAAATACCTTATTCTTTTTTTGAGTTTCCTTTTCAGGTCTTTTTCCATTCCAAAAGCCTCTACCATCCGCCAGGCACTGTAGCAAACGAGTCCGAAGATCAGCAGGGCGAGCAATATGTTTCCGCCCGGAAAATCCCTCAGCGTCTTCATTACACCATTCCTGTCCGCATCATCATTTGATTGTCCGGCAATTTCAAATGCAGCCATAAAAGCAAGAATGCCTATCAGTGTATAAACAAATCCTTTAGCACCCAGGCCAACACGCGCCAGCCTTTCCATCCAGATATTATTTCCTGCCTTCAAATCCATATCTTGTAATTGTAGGTCTATTATGGCAAAAACCTTACCTCCACCACCTCAACAAGTGGCAATAGTTTTGTAGGCTATGAAGCCTTTAATATTGGGACGAAGTAATATTTCAAGTGATGAACAGGATCATAAAAAACTTTCCTGAATACCTCAGGTTACTGGGAAGGTCTTTAAACAGGCTGACTAAGAACGACCCTTTACGAATGGCCGGTGCCACTGCTTTCTTTACAACTTTTGCCCTTCCTCCAATTTTAGTGATCTTGATTCAGTTGCTCAGACTTTTCATCGACCCCAACATCATCAGGAGCCAGCTTTTTGCCAGTTTAACAAAAACCCTTGGCCCCGAGGCAGTAGAGCAGGTTGTGGGCGTGTTGAGTGGTTTAAGAAACCTGGCCAGCAACTGGTACATTACTTTGGGGGGGTTTATTTTTTTACTATTTGTTTCCACCACACTTTTTAAAGTGATCAAAGATTCTCTGAATCAGCTTTGGAAGGTGAAGACGAACAATAAAAAAAGATTTTCAAAGAAGCTAAGAACAAGGGTGCAGGCCATACTGGTGATTTTTTTTGCAGGAATATTATTTGCTATGGGCATTTTTGCAGAAGCACTCCAGGTATTTATTGGGGAATATATTTCGGGCATTTCGCCCATTCTCAGTGTGTATTTTAACCAGATCGTCAATTTTGCACTATCGCTTTTAGTGGTGACTTTATGGTTCGCTATGGTTTTCCGCTATCTTCCAGATGCACGCCCAGACTGGCCGGTAGCATTAACGGGTGGTTTTGTAACCGCACTTCTTTTTAGTTTAGGGAAGTTTATCCTGAGAAGAATGCTGAACTTAAGTAATATAGATTCCCTTTATGGAACCTCTGCATCCATTGTGTTGCTGTTGCTGTTTGTATTTTACTCCTCATTGATCCTTTATTTTGGCGCTTCCTTTACAAAGGAATTCGGGTTATTCATCGATAAACCCATTCATCCATTGCCCCACGCCAAAAGTTACAAACTGGTAGAAGAGGAAGAATGATCATTCAGTTTTGTATTGTTAAAAAAAACAAAAGAACCTGTTAATGCATGTGCAAATAATCCAGACCAGCGTCAGGGAAGAAATCAATCAACATGCAAACAACTACAAAATGGGCCATCGCCCTGGGGATCCTATCTACTTCATTTATTTTTTACTTACAACAGCAACATCAGTCCACGCTTGAATCACCACAAAATTTTGCCCAGGAAGACAAAAAGCACGCAGCAAGTTTTGCGTCCTTAAACACCACTTCCCGGCAAAAGATCCAGGTGGCCATATTGCTGGATGTGAGTAACAGTATGGATGGATTGATCGACCAGGCAAAAGCGCAATTATGGAACATGGTAAGTGTTTTGGGAAAAACAGAATGCAGTTCAGGAACACCTGACATTGAAATTGCGCTGTATGAATATGGGCGCAGTTCCAACGACGAACAAAAGGGATATGTGAAACAGGTCAACCCATTTACAATAGATCTGGATGAAGTTTCAAAAAACCTTTTTGGGTTGCATACAAATGGCGGTGATGAATACTGCGGGGAGGTGATCTACACCAGCATCAACGATTTAAAATGGGATACTGCATCAACCAATTATAAAGTGATCTTTATTGCCGGCAACGAGGATTTTCTACAGGGCCAGTTGCATTTCAGAAAAGCCTGTGCAGCCGCCGCCACGAAAGGCGTGATCGTTAATACCATTTATTGCGGTTCACGCACAGATGCAATAAGAGAGCACTGGGATCTGGGTGCCGAATGCGGACAGGGAAGTTTTACCGTTATTAACCAGGACGCAAGAGAAGAAGAGATCCCTACACCCTACGACCAGGAATTACTTACTTTAAATACAAGTCTGAATGGAACCTACCTGGGTTATGGCGCTACAGGAAATGCACGGAAAGCAAAACT
Source organism: Chitinophagales bacterium 33-2 (assembly GCA_002050435.1). Taxonomy (GTDB): domain Bacteria; phylum Bacteroidota; class Bacteroidia; order Chitinophagales; family Chitinophagaceae; genus Flavisolibacter. The sequence goes on from MWYV01000044.1 coordinate 42,671, forward strand.
TGAGGAAGTAGATCAAATGAATGCAGAAAGAAATTCCATGGCAATGAAAAGGGTGAAGGTCAAAGGCGATCAAAAAGTGTATAAAAATGCCGAATGGGACCTGGTAGATGCCTTTGTGGCTGATGCGACCATTATACAAAACGTGGAAACCAAAACACTGCCTGATTCTTTACAATCAAAAACCAAAACAGAACTTACAAACATCGTAAAGGCGAAAGCTGTTGAAAGGAACCATATTCAGAAAAGGATCGCTGAGCTGTCGGTCAAGCGGGATGCTTATTTGGTTCAGGCAAGATCAAAAAACCAGGCATCAACATCAAACACACTCGAGTCGGAAATTGAAAAGATCCTGAAACTGCAGGTTCAACGTTTCCAGATGCAAATTCCCTGAACACTTCATTCTCATGATCATTGGTTTCAGTAACTAAAAATAGCAGTTAGTTTGAATTCGGCGGTAATTTCTATTACCGCTTTTTTTTGCGACAAACTTCACAACCCATGCAGCAATTACCGCAGTTCACAACTTTCGCATTTGGTCACACGAATCACAGTTTATGTTTGCATTTCAATACTGAATAAAGAGCAACACAAAAACTACTGGGTTACTGAACATATGGAGTTTTCCAATAGTAATGAAACGGCATATTATGTTACCATAGAAAATACGGCATATTATGTTACCATAGAAAATGCGGATACCAGGATCGTTTTAAAATCAAGTTATAATTCATGGATCGTGTTTAATAAAACGATAAAGTAGGTCAACGTTTACGGGCAAGAAGGCAGTACTGCAGGATGCTGCCTTTTCCATGGCTTGAAGTTTGTTTGACAAAAGGCAAATCCGATTTTATGAAAAAGTTCTTATCGCTCCTGGTGCTCCTTGCTACCCTCCAGGCGCAGGCACAATTAAAAGGGTTTAGTGTTGGACCGTATGCAGAACGTGCATGGACAACTGGTGATCTTCAATCAAAATACGAAAACGGGTTTGGTGCGGGTATCGGGGCAGATATAAAATTGCCCGGCAAACTCGGACTCACCGGCTCCATGGGTATTTTAAGATTTGGTGGTAAAAACATCGAACACCAGGGTGTAAATGAAAAAGTAAAAGCACTGATGGCCACTCCATTGCGCGTAGGAATAAAATACCGGCTGCCAATTGTTTACCTGAAACTGGAATCAGGAACTGTAAAACTGAATGATGGAAATGGCAGCGCGCTGATACTTTCACCCGGCGCCGGAATTAGAATTTTCGGATTGGATGTTCAAGCCAAATATGAAACATGGATCAGGAGCAACCCATACAGTTTTTATGGGATCAGGGCCGCTTACAATTTCTGATCATTGACCCACGCCCGTTGCAGCAACGAGCTTCACATCTACATGGTCTGCAAGTTTATGATCAGGGATTGAAATGGTTTTCGTTTTACCGGAAGCAAGATCAGAAACTTCTATTTTTCTTTTTTCAATCAAAGCTTTTTGTTCAGAGTAATAAAATAACTCTACCAGTGCGGAATGTAAATTTGCATCACTCCTGTTGGCCAGGTTGATCTTTTGGCCCCTGATTCCCATCATCCATTCATCCTGGTCTATTATGAGCCGCACGTTTACCTGGTCGCTGATGTCTACAAAATAACTTTCCTTCTTTTCCTTTTGCGCAACATCCTTATTTCCGCCTGGTTCTTCTTTTAACCAGTCGCCGATCTTTTTAAAAAGATTGTTCTTTTTCTTTTCTGTTGTATTTATTTCCGCATGCGCCGCTGCATTATTTTCCGGAGAAACGTTTTCATTTTCCGGAGCGGGTGCAGGAATTAAAGTTTCCGGTTCAGGCCTAATGCGGTTTTCAGAAACCTTAGAAAATTCTAATGATGTTTTGGTTGGTGAGGAGGAAATATTTTGTGGTAATGTTTTTCCGGCAATGAAACTTTCTTCTGGTTCCTCAACTTTAAATTCGGGTTGGATATCCAGTTCGGCTGATTGAGTGATTTGCCTTACCGCATACACAGGTTTGGATTCATTAAATATTTGTTTGGCAAGCATCCATCCCGAAACGGAACCGATGATTAAAATGGAAGCAATCATCAGGTGTTTTGCCTTCAGTATTTTTTTCTTTTTCCTGTTTTGGAAGGCCCATTTTGTATAATTGGTTTCTACTTCTTCTAATGTTTTGGAATACTTGATTTCAACAGCTTTTGTGCCGGAGGCCTGCGATTGAAGCGCGCGCGTTCTAATTGCTGCGGCCTTATCTTCTAAGTTTGTAGTCGCTGCTGCCTGTGTTCCATCGTTTTTTGGACAACTTACAAAAACATGTTGGCGAACTTCAGCTGTTTTTGATTGAAGCGGTTCAGGTAGAGATGTTTGTTTCAGTTGCTTTGGAAGAAAAGGAATTAATGAAGGGATTTCAGCAGGATAAGCCCAACCCGCACTTCTTCCTTCCACCCAGATGAGGTCTTTTGGCTGGAGTTCCAGGTTGATAAGATCCTCAAGTGTGTGCGGACCGGATTGTTCGTTGTTTCTTAAAAGTAAATAGATCTTTTGCATGGCCAAGGTATTAGGCTCACAAGCAGTTGCTTTGAAGGTAACGCAAAGGTTCAGGATCCTATTGCCTTGCAATAAAAGAGAATGCTAAAATTGTTAACGATAGATCACCCCACAACCCATATAAGTTTGCTGGTTGTACACTACCTGAAACATTTTTGGGTATATAAAATCACTCATGCCGTCGCTGCAAAAACGCGGAAGGATCGTCAGTGTTATAGAAGAAGAATCATTAAGTGCTTCATAAATGCGGGATCCATTTGCATTGGATGACCGGAGCATTGCAAAACTTCGTGAAGTTTCCCATTCGGCCAGCCGGAATACCAGCTGGCTGTCGCGGGTACCTTCAATACTCCAGAAGGGTTCATTGCCCACACCAAAAAACACAAAGCCTTTTTTTGCTCTTTCCTGCCAGGTTGTATTTTCCATGATCCATGGAAGTTGCTGAAGGCTGTAGGCCTTGTTTTTTGACGGACTAAAGTATTGCAGCGTATCGCCTTTCCATTTATACCTGCCTCTCGCCACCTGTTGCCTGTACAACCAGATATCACCATCCGATGGCGACCAATTTCCTTCAGTTGTGACCACCTTGTTACCCGGATGAAAAGTTTCCTGTAACCGGTAAGTATTGTTAGGAGAAAACTGTATGATGTGTTCGATCTGAAAAGAATCTTCAGGCATGCTGAATCTGTAAACCCCATTCGGTTTTTTGGATGGTGCAGGGTTTGAAATTTCAACAACAGAATCTATAGGTTCGATTTGAAAGCTGGTGTCTGCCGGGGTTACCGCCACTACTGGATCTGGTGATGCCATAATGGAAGGCTTTCTTCTTACCTCCTTACAGGATTGAAGCGAAAAAAACAATAAGAGGAAAAGCAGTAAGCGCATACGTCGTTTTCTAAAAAAAAATCCCGCTGGAAGCGGGATTTTCAATTAATTTAAAACTTTGACCCCGGTAGCGGAGAATTGCACATCTTTCAGTGCCCCTTTTATTTTGGCGATTTCTTCTTTTGATTTTCCTGCATCTTCTGCATAATGCTTGCGCATTTCTTCAGTTTCAGTTTTAACGACTGCATTACCTTCTATCAATACGTTTTTCCCCACAATGTTTTCTGGCATCAGGAATGCATGATTTTTAACGCGCACCATCATGTTGGTGCCATCTGCTCTTTCAAGCCTGATCCAGCAACCTTCCGCCTTACACACTTCAACCACTTTTCCTTTCACCTGCCCCTGAAATTTATCATCTACCAGTTTAGCTTTCAGATCATCAGTTGTTACTGGATTTGTTTCATCATTAACAACACCATAAACAACACCTTTGGCGGCCTGAGTTTTTTCTTTATCCTGGGCCTGGGCACCCAATGCGATCATAAAAAGGGCGGCAAAAAGAATTCTTTTCATTTGAACGTTTTTAATTGACAACAAATATAAAGGCTGCAGGCCAGTTTAAAAATGACATAATAGGTTAATTTGTTAATTCAGGATTTTTATTTAGCGGGTGGTATTGACCTTTATACCAGGTTTACGCACAACCAAGTTGGTTTCATCAGGAACAGAATGGAATAAACTTTATTATTTAGGCTATTTTTCTTCTGGTTCTATCGATATTATTCAATTAATTTTGCTAAAATCATTAGCTTTGCTGATATTTAAATATTCGTTTAAAAGTCCTCACTTCTATCTATAATCAATTCAAACAAACACAATGTCAAACGCAGAAAAACTAAAGGCACTAAAGCTTACCATGGATAAGATCGATAAGGATTTTGGTAAGGGAAGTGTAATGATGATGAATGAAAAGGGTGAATACCAGATGGAGGTAATTTCCACTGGATCTATTGGTCTGGATGCCGCGCTTGGCGTTGGTGGTTTGCCAAAAGGAAGGGTTATTGAAATTTACGGACCGGAAAGTTCCGGTAAAACCACGATTGCGACGCACCTGATCGCAGAAGCACAGAAAAAAGGTGGTATGTGCGCCATCATTGATGCTGAACATGCCTTTGATTCTGCCTATGCCCAGAAGCTGGGTGTTGACATAGATAATTTGTTGATCTCGCAGCCGGATTATGGCGAACAGGCCCTTGAAATAGCCGACCGCCTCATCCTTTCGGGTGCTTTGGATGTAGTGGTGATCGACTCAGTTGCCGCCCTTGTTCCCAAAAGTGAACTCGAAGGTGAAATGGGAGATTCCAAAATGGGATTGCATGCCCGACTGATGTCGCAGGCCTTGCGTAAACTTACTGCCACGATTTCAAAAACAAATACCATCTGCATTTTCATCAACCAGTTGCGTGAAAAGATCGGGGTAATGTTTGGTAACCCGGAAACGACTACCGGTGGTAATGCTTTAAAATTCTATGCTTCCGTAAGGTTGGATATTCGCAGGATGAGCCAGATTAAAGATGGTGAAGATGCTGTAGGTAACCGCGTAAAAGTGAAAGTGGTAAAGAACAAAGTGGCGCCTCCATTCAGGACCGCTGAATTTGATATCATCTTTGGCTCCGGTATATCCAAAGTAGGGGAAATCCTGGACATGGGTGTTGAGATGGGTATTGTGCAAAAAAGTGGGAGCTGGTTCAGTTATAACACAGATAAACTCGGACAGGGAAGAGAAGCAGTAAAAGGATTATTGCAGGACAATCCACAACTGGCGGATGAAATTGAAGCCAAGATCCGGGAGAAAATTAAAGAACTTCAGGACGCATAAACGTACATAAAAAAACCCGCTGACAGTTGTCAACGGATTTTTTCTTTGGTCTTAACATCGGTCGATATTAAATCCGGTGTTTTCTATAGGCAATATCTTTTGGTTTTTTTATTTATTGGATTTACACGAGGCTAGTGGCTGTAAATTTTTTCAAGGTTATTGTATACTTGTTCTTTCAAATTATCTGCCATATATGTTATAAATTGATTTTCAGTAAGTTATTTTCAAGAAAATTCATATTTTAAGAATAATTGCCGATTAAAATTCAGTGAATCTCCAGTAGATTTTATTTTTGCCTATGTCCTTCATGCTACAAGCTCCATACAGTCCCGCAGGTGATCAGCCATCCGCAATTGAACAATTAGTGGATGGTTTACAGGAGGGCGAGAGGCAGCAGGTTTTGCTTGGAGTAACAGGGTCCGGGAAAACTTATACCATTGCCAATGTTATTGGAAAGGTTCAAAGACCAACTCTTGTGCTTACACACAATAAAACCCTGGTAGCCCAGCTTTATGGCGAATTCAGGCAGTTTTTCCCGGATAATGCCGTGGAATATTTTGTTTCCTACTACGATTATTACCAGCCTGAGGCTTACATGCCGGTCACCGATACTTATATTGAAAAAGACCTCAACATCAATGAGGAATTGGATAAACTCCGGTTGCGGGCCACCACCAGCCTGCTTTCCGGCCGGCGCGATATTATTGTTGTGGCCAGTGTAAGCTGTATTTACGGTATGGGTAATCCTACCGATTATGAAAGTGGTATTATCCGGATTGCCAAAGGCGAACGGATGTCGAGGCAAAGCTTTTTACATGCCCTGGTAAATAGTTTATATAACAGAACAACACTTGAATTCGGCCGGGGGACTTTCAGAGTAAAAGGTGATACGGTGGATATCAACCTGCCTTACGTGGATTTTGGATACCGCGTTACTTTTTTTGGTGATGAGCTTGAAGAAATTGAAAGCATTGATGTGCAAAATGGAAAGCGCATCGGAATTATTGACAATGCCGCCATTTTTCCTGCCAACCTATATGTCGCGCCAAAGGATATGATCCAAAATGTGATGTATGAAATCCAGGATGAAATGCAGGCCCAGGTGGAATATTTTAAATCTACCGGTAAATACATCGAAGCTCAAAGGATCAAGGAGAGAGTGGAATATGACCTCGAAATGATCCGTGAACTGGGCTATTGTAATGGCATTGAGAATTATTCAAGGTTCTTCGACCGCCGCAAACCAGGAACACGTCCGTTTTGCCTGCTGGATTATTTTCCAAAAGACTTCTTATGTGTGATTGATGAAAGTCACCAGACCGTTCCCCAGGTGAGTGGTATGTATGGAGGTGACAGGAGCAGGAAACTGACCCTGGTGGATTTTGGGTTCAGGCTTCCGTCGGCTCTTGATAACCGTCCTCTGAATTTTCATGAATTTGAACAACTGCTTCCACAAGTAATTTATGTTAGCGCCACCCCGGGAGATTATGAACTGGAACAAACAGGTGGTGTGGTTGTAGAACAGGTGGTAAGACCAACGGGGCTGCTGGAGCCGCCGATAGAAGTGCGACCCAGCCTGAACCAGATCGATGATCTTTTACATGAAATTGACAAAAGAGTCAAAAAAGGTGATCGGGTGCTGGTAACAACGCTGACCAAACGCATGGCAGAAGAAATGGATAAATACCTGAAGCGGATCGATATCAAATCAAAATACATACACAGTGATATAGATGCGCTGGAAAGAGTGGAGATCCTCCGCCAGTTGAGACTTGGTGTAATAGATGTGCTGGTAGGTGTGAACCTCCTGCGTGAAGGACTCGACCTTCCCGAAGTTTCCCTCGTAGCCATTCTCGATGCCGACAAAGAAGGTTTCCTGCGTAATGAAAGATCTCTCACACAAACGGCAGGACGTGCCGCCCGGAATATTGAAGGACTGGTAATCTTTTATGCAGACAGAATTACAGAAAGCATGCAAAGAACCATGGATGAAACAGACCGCAGACGAGAAAAACAGGTGGCCTATAACATCATCCATAACATCACGCCTACAACAGTGAAAAAAAGCATCGAACAGGTGATGGCCCAGACATCAGTGCTTGATATAAAAGGTTACGACCCAGATTCTCCTTTTGCGGTGGATACTGTGCTTACAAAAGCCGCAGAAGGGGAAGCGGAATATACAACCATACCACAGCTGGAAAAAGCAATCATTCGCACAAAGAAAGAAATGGAAAAGGCTGCTCGGGACCTTGATTTTATGGAGGCCGCCCGCTTAAGGGATGAAATGTTTGCCATGCAGAAAAAGCTGGAAACCATGAAAAGGCCTGAATAGGTCAAATAAGGGTTTATAATGACGTTAACCTATAGGTTTTTAGTAGAATTACGAGCAACGTAAAAGTACTAACACCCTATTTTCTAAAAATCCGCCCTTCCTTTTTGCAAAGTGGTGGCTAATCATATAATTTGCTCCCTGTAACCAAATCCAACTCTTATGAAGAAGCGTCTTTTCAGGATACTTAACTTCTTTGCACTGAATGTCCTGTTTTTTGCACTTTACCTGAATTTTATTCATAAAGACAATAACACAATTACTCCCGTAAAAGGAGCCAGAACAACTCAATTACAACAGGGTGCAACCTTAGTTTCCAATCCTGAACAGTATTTAGAAAAAGGTCCTTTGAACACGAACCCGTTCGGTAGTTTAAGAGTACCATCGGCCAAATAATTCTGATCCATTAATTCTGCAGAACAACCCCGTGATCACGGGGTTTTTTGCTTACCGCTTAATGCGAATTCAAATTGTAACTTCGCCGGCATGGAGAAAAAGCTGTTCCTGCTGGATGCAATGGCCCTGATATTCCGCGCCTATTATGCACTCATCCGAAACCCCCGGATCACTTCGAAAGGAAAAAATACCAATGCACAATTTGGTTTCACGAATACCATCATTGAACTGATCAACAACCAGAAGCCTTCCCACATGGCGGTGTGTTTTGATACAGATGCTCCAACAGAAAGACATACGGATTTCGCTGAATACAAAGCCAACAGGCAGGATGCTCCTGAAGACCTTATCGCTGCGATTCCCGATATAAAAAGAATTATCAGGGCACTGAATATTCCAACCATTGAAAGCGATGGTTACGAAGCGGATGATGTGATTGGTACCCTTAGCCAACAGGCTGCTGCAAAAGGATATGATGTGTATATGGTCACACCTGATAAAGATTATGGCCAGCTGGTGAGTGACCGCATTAAGATTTACAAACCAGGTTACCAGGGCGGCGACGTAGAGATCATGGGCCCCAAAGAAGTTTGTGATAAATGGTGTATCGAATCGGTTGACCAGGTAATCGATATTTTAGGATTGATGGGTGATGCAGTGGATAATATTCCTGGCATTTCCGGTGTGGGCCAGAAAACAGCATGCAAACTGTTAACCGAATACAAGACACTTGAAAATGTACTTGCAAATGCAGACAGCATTAAAGGTGCTTTGGGTGAAAAGATCAGGGCAGGTAAAGAAGATGCGATCATGTCGAAAAAGCTCGCCACCATTATAACCAGCGTACCTGTAGATTTTCATGAAGGTGATTTTTTATTAAGGGAATGGAACAAAGAAGCGTTGAAAGAAATTCTGAATGAACTTGAATTTAAAACAGTGATCAAACGATTGCTGGGTGATGATGAAACTGCAGGAAACAAATCTTCTTCAGGTGTGCAGCAAGACCTTTTCAGTTCAGCCCAAAACAACTCCCCGGAAGTAATTTCTATTGTTCAGCCCACGAACAATATCACCAACACAGAGCATGAATACGAGCTGGTGGAAAGTGATAAGGAATTTGAATTGCTCCTGCAGGCACTTGATCAGCATGAAGAGATCTCTTTTGATACAGAAACCACTTCAATTGATGCAAATGAAGCAGATCTTGTAGGTATCAGCTTTTCCGTTCGTCCGCACCAGGCATGGTATGTTCCGGTTCCATGCGATGATAAGGAAGCAACAAAAAGAATCCTGTCACGGTTTGCCAGCCTGTTTGAAGATGAAAATAAAACCTGGATCGGGCATAACATCAAGTACGACCTGCTGATGTTTAAATGGTATGGAATTGAAATCATGGGGAAAATGTTCGATACCATGCTGGCGCATTATCTGATAGAACCGGATGGTAAAAGCAATATGGACTGGCTGAGCGCGCGCTACCTGAATTACGAACCGATCCATATTGAAGAACTGCTTGGAAAAAAAGGCAAGAGCCAGCTTTGCATGAAGGATATTGATATTGAAAAAGTAAAAGAGTATGCAGCGGAAGATGCGGATGTAACCTACCAGTTCAAAAACATTTTTGTTCCGAAGATGAAAGAACTGGAAGTTGAAAATGTTTTTTCTGAAATAGAAAATCCCTTAGTGCCCGTACTTACAGCAATGGAGTTCGAGGGCATTAGGATCGATGTAGATTTTTTAAATGAATATTCCAGGGTACTTGAAATTGAATCCCGTGTGCATGAAGAGCAGGTATATGAAACCGCTGGTTTTCGCTTCAACCTTGGATCGCCGAAACAACTGGGAGAAGTTTTATTTGAAAGACTGAAGTTGGATACCAAAGCAAAAAAAACAAAAACAGGGCAATACGCTACAGGTGAAGATGTATTAAGAAAATTGGCGGTGGAACACCCCGTAGCAGATCATGTGCTCGCCTTTAGAGAGTACACAAAATTAAAATCCACTTATGTGGACGCACTTCCATTGCTAATCAATAAAAAAACCGGAAGGGTGCATACAACTTACGGTCAATCGGTTGCAGTAACTGGCAGACTTGCAAGTAACAATCCCAACCTGCAGAACATTCCTATCAGAACAGACAGGGGAAGAGAGATCAGAAAGGCTTTTATTCCAAGAGACGAAGGACATGTACTGGTAAGCGCTGACTATTCGCAGATCGAACTGAGGATCGTTGCCGCATTGAGTGGAGACCCTGTAATGTGCGATGCTTTTCGTCAGCACAAAGATGTGCACACGGCAACTGCAGCAAAGGTATATGGCGTGGATGAAGAAGCGGTAACAAAAGACATGAGGAGGAAGGCAAAGAGTGTGAACTTTGGAATTATTTACGGACAAGGAGCATTTGGTTTATCTGAAAACCTGGGGATCAGCAGAACGGAAGCGAAAACCATTATTGATAATTATAAAAATGAATTTGCTGGTATCACAAGGTATATGGATGATATGATCAATTACTGCAGGGAGCATGGTTTTGTAAAAACCATAATGGGAAGAAAAAGGTGGCTGCGTGATATCAACTCTTCCAATTTTACTGTGCGGGGTTATGCAGAAAGAAACGCCATCAACTCCCCTATCCAGGGAACGGCTGCTGATATGATCAAGCTGGCCATGGTGAAAGTTCATAAAACATTTATTGAAAGGAATTTTAAATCAAAAATGATCCTGCAGGTGCATGATGAACTGGTGTTTGATGCCACGCGCGATGAAGTGGAACTGATCAAACCTGTGATCCTGGAATGCATGCAATCCGCAATGAGTTTGCCAAATGGTGTACCGGTTATCGCGGAAGTGGGACAGGGCGACAACTGGCTGGAAGCGCATTAGGTGTTGGGTGTTTAGTTGTTTAGGCGTTGAGAAATTCACCATTCACTCTCAAAAACTTCTACCATGTTATTGATCTATTGTTATGATGCATATTGCGGCTGGTGTTATGGATTCAGTAGTGTGATGAATAAAATTGCGGAAGCATATAAAACACAACTGGAGATAGAAGTGCTTTCCGGAAATATGATTCCTGAAGAAGAAGCAAAGCCCATTGCTGTAATGGCGCCTTATATTCAGAAAGCTTATAAACATGTTGAAGAACGATCAGGAATTCAATTTGGAGAAGATTTTCTCTGGCATATTTTCAATCCTGAGAAAAGCGACTGGATTCCCTCTTCGCTTTTACCTGCCATTGCACTTTCTGTTTTCAAATCCTATTATCCGGATCAGGCAGTCAGCATTGCTTCGGATATTCAATATGCTTTGAATTTTGAAGGCCGCGACCTTACCGATAAAGAAGCTTACCGGCACCTGCTTGAAAAATACCTGATCCCTGCAGAAACATTTTATGAGCAGCTGGCTGGCGAAGCGCACAAAGAAAATGCCTTGTATGAATTTGCGCTTGTAAAGCAATTGCGTGTCACCGGCTTTCCCACTGTGCTGTTGCAGGCATCTGATTCAAAATTTTATTTGCTGGCACAGGGGTATACGGATTATGAAACCCTAAAAGAAAGAATTGAAAAAGTTTTTGCTGAATTAAAAACGCAGGAAAAATAATGACTTGGCAATGGTCAATGGTCAATGGTCAATGGGGAAAGTTTTATGGTCAAATCAGTCGCTGAAATCAGTGTGGGCTTGAAGGATGTTGTGTTTTTAAAAACTTGAAGCCCCCTTATTTGGTTTGGAGGGTGATTCAATCACTATAGCTCAATTGAATTCTTCTGATTTTTAAGAATGCTCAGAGATTTTCTCTTACAACATTTGGGTGGCTGCCGCGCCTCATTGCTCCTGTTTCTAACTTGAAGAATCATCATACCTAAGATGGAGCAATTCAGCGCATTCCAGACTTTTAAATAACCAGAGCGCAGGGTGTTGCACCTGTTTTATCATACGGTGCGCTCCCTTGCGCAATCATCCGAAGGAAACTTGTCATACATACTGCTTCGCATTGATTGCGCTTGAATTTTTGCCTGCCCACCGAAGCGAAGCGCAGGAGGGGCCACCTTTTTTTTCAAGAAAAAAGGTGGAAGAGGCATTTATCATAGCGCTGCCCTCCTGCAATGAAACTCCTTTAGGTTATTGCAACTGCAAAATCTAAGGCTCGGTTTAAGTAATCATCAACAACGCCAGAACCATTTCGCGTTTCATCGAAATCAAATAAATTTCCCCGGACAACAGTGATTGACTATTCACTGCCGACCATTGACCTAACATTACCTGTTCCTCTCTGCCCGGTTGGCTGCTCTTGCAGCAGCCGTTCCAAAGTTCCGGAGATTATAAGTGAACGTCAGGATAAAATATTGCTGCAATACCTGGTACTGAACATCTTCAATATAATTTTCAGTAACGTTCCTTGTGATCGCCTGGTTTTGTTTCAGCAGGTCAAATACGTTTAACCTGAGTTCACCTTTTTTATCTTTCAAAAATTTCTTTCCTACGCCCATATTCCACAGCATGTAATTCTGATTAAAGCCCTGGGCCAGCCCGGAAAAATATTGGTTATTCAGCTCATTCTGGAAGAACCATCCATTTTTTGAAAGCAGGTTGAGCTGAAGGCTTGCCACGTGCTGAAAATATTTATCATTCCGCGCAGGCACGATTGCATTGGTTACATTATTCAGATTAGCCGAATAGGAAACAGTGAAATCAACAAACTCACTGATGTTGCTTGCAATTACGGACCCGAGTGAAATAGTGGTGTTCTTTGTTTCATTAGCCTGGTAATTAATGAAGCCCGGAAGTTTCTGTAAGGTCAGGCCACCATTGATATTGATGTTTGATTTAATAAACTTCAGTGGAATGGCAAATGTGAGAAAGGATCTGAGACTTGAATAGCCGTCAAGATTCACAGGTTTATTCAATTGGTCTCCTCTTCTTAAAACAATACCATTGCTGATCAAAGAATCACTCCCCGGGGTAAAGGTGGCATTGGAAATATAGTTGTTTGCCATTTGCCAGAAAATATTACCCACGATCAGTAAACCTTTTGTTGGATTGGTAAAGGTGTATCTCGAACTCAGTGTGTGCGTGAACTGTTGGTTCAGGTCAGGATTGCCTGATGTATAAATGGGTGCATTCACGGGATCCACCACATTCTGCAACTGGGTTACGGAAGGCTGGTTTACATTGGTCCTGTAAACAAACCTGATGTTGCTTCTGGGTGAAAAGGTGTAACGTGCAAAAGCATTTGGCAGAATATTGGAAAAGTTTTTATCAGCCGTTAGCGTGGCGGGAAATGTCTGGCTTCCGTTTAAGTTGGTGTGCTGGTAACTGGCGCCTATGGAAAATTGTTTTTCTCGGTCACCAATCCGTAAAGACATGCCCGCATTATGAGCTGTATTCCTGTTCTCGAATTTGTTTGAAAAAGATTGAAGGAATTCTGAATACTTTCCATCAGATTCATTGTATGCATAGGTCTGCTGATCGGAATTGCTTTTGGAAATGGTAGGATTGTAATTGATCTGCAGCTGCGTTTTTTCTCCCAGCGGTTCGGTATACACCAGGTTTGTTGAAACCTGCAAACTATTACTTACCTGGTCGGTTACCCTTCTTGATGTTGTGTCTTCGGCGTTGCCGTTAAATTCCGACCGCTGAAATGTAGTGACAAAAGTTTCACCCGACCTCTTGTTGTAAGATGTATTCAGGTTAACAGAAATGGTTCTGCCTTTTTTTGCAAGGGCATGTCGGTACAGGATGGTATTGTTTAAATTATTTCCATTCCGGTCGCTGTTGGTGATGTTCTGGTTCAACGTTCTTGTGAGTGGGCTGCTTTCAATAAAATTGTACAACCTGCTCAGGTTTCTTTGAGATTCATTTCCCTGCCAGCTCAGGTTGGGTGTAATGATCAGTTGCCTGTTTGAATCGATCCTGTATTCCATCCGCATGGTCACCCTGTGATTCAGGTTACTGCTGTTGGCTTCTGTGGTGTCGAAACTGTTTAGAAAATTGGAAGCAAAATATTGGGTGTTGGCCAGCTCAAAACTATTGTTGTTGGTATTATTAAAAAAATAACTTCCGGAAACAGTCATTTTGGTTCCCCAGATATCAGAAAAATTTATACCCGCTGCATTGGTTCGGTTGATCCCATTCTGTTGTCCTACAAGAAAATTCCCTACGCCCTGGTTCCCGCCGGCGCCTGCAGGACCGCGGTTGCCGCTACCACCTCTGGGGCCACCGCCGCCACCTCTTGGTCCTCCACCACCGCCACGTTGTACATTGCTGGTGGCACCCAAAAGATCCTGTTGTGAAAAATTCTGCTGGTTGATATTATTGAAATTTCCAACAAAGGAAATCCGCCTGTTGTTTTTCAGCAAAGTCGCATTTCCTCCTGCATGATAACGCTGGTCGGTGCCGTAACCTGCAAAGACGCGCCCGAACTGGCCGTCCCGCATATTGGCCTTGGTAATGATATTAATGGATTTTGTGGCACTGCCATCATCAAAACCTGTGAACTGGGCCTGGTCGCTCAGGCGGTCAAAGATCTGAATCTTGTCTATGATCTCTGCCGGAAGATTTCTAAGTGCTGCAGTGGCATCATCTCCAAACAATTCCCTTCCGTCAATGGTAACTTTTTGAACATTTTCACCCTGCGCCTTCACCTGCCCGTTTTCAATTGTTATTCCGGGCACCTTTCTCATGAGATCTTCCGCACTGGCATCCGGATTTACTTTAAACTGGTTGGCGCTGATCTGTAACGTATCGCCTCTTTGTGTTACAGGTGTAGCCGATGAAGTGATCACCACAGTAGCCAGCTCATTTGAACTGGAAGGCACCATCATGATATTAATCTGAATATCACTGGTATCCATGGCCACGAGGCGGTAAACCTCATTAAAGCCAACATAAGATGCCATGAGGCGAAAGCTGTCTCTTTCAACAGCGGAAAATGAAAAATTCCCTGCAGTATCAGTTCGTACTGTGCGCACCTGAGCACTATCTGAAAGTTTTTGGAGTTGAACGGTAGCCCCGGATAAACGGTTGGCATTTTGATCAGTAATTCTTCCGGTGATTCCCGGAAACTGGGCGAGGGATATTTGGGCAATTAACAATACCAGTCCAGACAATAACAATTTTTTGAGCATAGTGCAAATTGACCACTTTGACCAAAGGTCATAAAAACTATGCCCCGGGTAATCCAACTCAGGTTAATTAATGCTAATAAATCGGATTATATTGCAGCCCCAAAATCGTTGATATGGAGTATAACAGAATTGTAGCCGTTACCGGGATGCCGGGATTATTTGAAGTGGTAAGTAGTAAAACTGACGGAGCTCTTGTTCGTTCGTTAGAAGATCAAACCACAAAGTTTGTTTCTTCCCGTGTGCACAACATGTCGCACCTGGAAAGTATTGAAGTATATACTGTGAAGGATAACGTGCAGTTGTCGGAAGTGCTTTCCTCAATGAAAAGCAATGGTGCTGCCTTGCCTGATCTGAAAGACAACAAAGCAGTAAAAACCTATTTTGAAACTGTTTTTCCGGACATTGATTTTGAACGTGTGTATGCCAGTGACATGAAGAAGATGATCAGGTGGTACAGCATTCTGGATGCCCAGGGAATTGATTTTACCGTGCAGTCTGAGGAGGAATCGAATGAGGCATCGGGTGAAGACGCAGCGGAAGTTGCAGAAACCAGTACTGAAGAGAAAGCACCTGCAGCAAAGGCTAAAAAGCCAAAAGTAGCCACTAAGGGAGCTGCAGAGAAAAAAGCAGAGAAAGCAGCCGCTCCGGATAGTGAAACAGAAGAGAAGCCTAAAAAAACCCGGAAGAAAAAGGGCGAAGCTTAACATCCATTTTTTCACCTGAAAACCTTTGCGCAATGGAATATAGTGCCCGCATAACCAGCGTACCAAGAAAATATCTCCCTGCTGATTTTCGTCTTACCGACTGGGAATCACTTGAACCTTATCTTAAAGAACTTCTTGAAAGACCCATCATTTCAAAAGAAATACTGGAGCAATGGCTGAAAGACTTAAGTGAACTTGAAGCTGTTATTGGTGAAGATGCAGCCTGGCGGCAAATCAGGATGACTTGCGATACAGAAAACAAAGCGCTTGAAGATGCTTTTACCTTTTTTGTAATGGAGATCCAGCCAAAGGTGCAGCCCTATGCCGATAAACTGAACAGAAAACTGGTTGATAATCCATTCACCCGGGAACTGGATCAGCAGGATTACAAGGTTTACCTGCGGAACGTACGCAAAAGCATTGAACTCTTTCGCGAAGAAAACATCCAGTTGCAGGCAGAGATCTCGGTACTTGCGCAACAGTACGGAGTGATCTCAGGCAAAATGAGCATTGAAATTGAAGGAAGGGAATATACATTGCAACAGGCGGCCAAATTTTTAGAAAATCCTGACCGTAACCTGAGAGAACAGGTGTACAGGAAAATTCAGGAACGCAGAATGGCTGATAAAGATGCGTTGAATGAAATGTTTTCATCACTCATTGAAAAGCGCAACCAGGTTGCCCTCAATGCAGGATATGAAAATTACCGTGATTATAAATTTGCTGACCTCGGACGGTTCGATTATAAAAAAGAAGACTGTTTTCAGTTTCACTATGCGGTAAAAACACAAGTGCTTCCTCTCGTAAATTTTATTTACGACAGAAAAAGGCAAAAGCTCGGTCTGCCATCACTGCGTCCATGGGATACAGAGGCATCACCTGAAGGGGTAAAGCCTTTAACGCCATTTTCCACAGGAGAAGAACTAGTCAACAAAACCATTGAATGTTTTAACCAGATGAACCCATTCTTTGGAGACTGTCTTGTAAAAATGAAAGAAATGGGCAGGCTGGACCTGGACAGCCGCAAGGGAAAAGCACCTGGTGGTTATAATTGCCCACTTCCAGAAACAGGCGCTCCTTTTATTTTTATGAATGCAGCTGGACAAATGAGTGATGTAACCACCATGGTTCATGAAGGTGGACATGCCATACATTCTTTTCTTGCACACGACCTTCCTTTGACTGCATTCAAAGAATACCCGATGGAGATCGCGGAAGTGGCCAGCATGGCCATGGAATTGTTTTCAATGGATCACTGGGAAGTTTTTTTTGATGATGCCGATGACCTGAAAAGAGCAAAGCAGCATCAGCTGGAAAGAGTGCTCACCATTTTTCCGTGGATCGCCACCATAGATAAATTTCAGCACTGGGTGTATGAAAATCCAAACCATACACTGGAAGAGAGAGCCGAGAACTGGAGAACCATTATCAATGAATTTACTTCTGTAGCCATCGACGTTACCGGGCTAGAAATGTACAGGCAATATAGCTGGCAAAGACAACTGCATCTTTACGAAGTGCCGTTTTATTATATTGAATATGGTATTGCACAACTGGGTGCTATCGGCCTTTGGAAACAGTACAAGGAAGACAAAGACAAAGCGATCGGCAATTACATCAGGGCGCTTCAGATGGGAGGTACAAAAACACTTCCTGAATTATATGAAGCTGCTGGTTTGAAATTTAGTTTTTCTCAGGACTACATCAGTGAGTTGATGTTATTTGTTCAGCAGGAGATAGAAAAAATAACCAGTGCTGGTTAAGAATGAAATGACGGATCGATTGGCAATGGTGAATGGTCGGCAGTCAATGGTCAATGGTCAATGGTGAATCACTGTACTTGCCTGATTGACCATTGACCGATTAACCATTGCCACATAACTTAACACCAGGTAATCGTTCACGATACAAGGCAGTCGCTGCAGGTGCCATTGATCACTACCTGTACATTGGAAGCATGATAACCTTTTGGCAGGTCTATCTTGGGTGATACGATATCATCAAGACAAATCGTTTTGGCGCAATTACCACAAACAAAATGCACATGATCATCGTGGTGGTGTCCTTCGGTGCAATCGCGGCAGAGTGCATAACGAACGGAATTGTCTGAAGTGGGAATGGCATGTATGATGCCTTTTTCAACAAAGGTTTGAAGCGTCCTGTATACCGTTACACGGTCAAATTTTTCACCTGCTTTTTTTTCAATGTTTCCATGTGCAAGCGCATCTTTTGATTCCAGGAAAAGTGTTAGGATCTTCCTTCTGCTGTCTGTAACACTCAGGTTTTTCCTGCGGAGGATTTCACTTAAGCGTAAGGTAGTGTTCCCGGAATCCGTCATCATTGTTTTAATAATTTTTCTATATCAGCTTCCATCTCTTTCATTTCAGAAGGTTTGATGCCATCAAAGATCTTAACAACATCGCCTTTTTTATTTACTAGGGCAACAAATTGTGTGTGCAGGAAATCATCTTCAATTTTCTGAACAAAATTAGCGGGGTCGTCGAGTTGATAACTATGTCGCGCAGCTACATACAAACTATCTTTTCTTCCTGTAAGAAAAACCCATTTTTTTGTATCAACATTCAGTGAGTCTGCATAGTTTTTTAATACAGGAGCTGAATCGGTTTGTGGATCACAGGTATGAGAAATGAGCAGGAAATCTGTTTCACTTTTAAAGCGGTCGTAAACAGGTTTCAGGTTATTGCTCATTTTAGGACAAATGCCCTTGCAGGTGGTAAAGAAAAAATTCACAGCGGTAACTTTTCCCTCCATATCTTTTTCGGTAAAAAGATCACCATCCTGCGTGGTAAACGCAAATGGCTTTACCTGGCCTATAGGAGCTATTTTAGGTTTTCCGAATTCAGGAATGAGAAAAGTGATGGCAATAAAAAATCCCACGACCAGAACAGAAAAGAAAACGATGAAAAATACCTGCTTTTTAGACATGTGGCGAATTTTGGTTGCAAAGGTAGGCCGCTCTGCACTTGGAGCGGCATTATTAACAGGGTTTTGAATATGCATCAATTTTGAAAACTGCTTCGACAGGGGATTGTTTAAGAATTTTATTACATTCAGCTTCTTTTCATCTTCATATTATCGATATGAGAAACATTGTTTTATTATTCCTACTAATTGGTACAGGCTGTTCCGGCAAGGAATCTGATGAAAAACGGATCAGGGAAATGCTGGAAGTTCAGACCACCGCCTGGAATCGAGGTGATCTGGAGGGCTTTATGCAAACTTATTGGAACAACGACTCCCTAATGTTTATCGGGAAGAACGGGATCAAGTGGGGCTGGCAGAATACGCTGGAGAATTATAAAAAAGGTTACCCTGATACCACTGCCATGGGAAAGCTTTCCTATGACCTCATCCAGGTAAAGCAATTGTCGCCTGAGTATTTCTTTGTTGTCGGAAAATGGATGTTGAAACGAAGCATTGGAGATCTGAGCGGTCATTACAACCTTGTTTTAAGAAAGATAAAAGGCAAATGGTATATTGTTGCTGATCACAGCTCTTAGCAACAAGCAAGCAGCTTTTATTGCCGATGTGATCATAAAAAATTCAAACTTTCTTTTCGCTCCAGGTTTTATAAAAATAAAAGATCAGCAGCAGGAAGCTGATGAGGGCTACCGCGAAGTAAATGATATTGTACCAGTGAATGCCGTTCTTTATTCCTGCCAGGTCAAAGAACAAGCCGGCAGCTACAATGGTCATTAACCAAAGCACACCATAGGAGATTGTGTTAATGATTTTCCTAAAATACCTTCTTACTTCAGGCTCCATTCCGGAATTGAATTCTTCCATAAGATCAAGGTACTAATAATGATCTGAAAGCGGCTGAATCGCCATTGAAAACATTGAAATCCACTTTGGACTGAATACCATTCACTCTGCCTGATTCACTGTGCTGCCAGAAACTCCAGCTCCTGCTGATGCGTGGCCGGTGCGGCTGCAGGTAGTGCGCTACCCAGAGCGGGTATTCATCAAAATAACCGGCAAGATGTTGTTTGTAAAAATCAGCACCGGTATAAATAATGGGCTTTACGCCATAGTATAATTCTACCGCATCAAGCCAGGCTTTTACTTCCTTTCTTAACTTTTCAGAAGTTACACGACCCGCCTGTTCAACATCCAGTACGGGAGGCAGATCACCTGATTCGAGTTTTACCTTGCTGATAAAATGTTTTGCCTGGGCCTTGCCGTCTTTTGAGGCAATAAAAAAATGGTAGGCACCTCTTGTAATCCCTGTTTTTTTGGCTCTGGACCAGTTGCGTTTAAAATAAGCATCAGAAAGATTTAGACCCTCTGTTGCTTTCATGAATGCAAAACCAAGGCGTATATTTTTGACCTGCATGTCGCGCACGGATTCCCACCCGATCTGTTGCTGGTATTTTGATACATCAATGCCATGTATCTGGTATGGTGAAGGAATTGGAATACCAAATTCTGGATAGCGGATAAATTCAGGCTCCCTGCTTTCTCTCCACAACAGGAATAAAAGTCCGAGAAATATGGCTGCACCCAATACACTGATCAGGACAAAGATCTTTAGCAGGCTTTTCTTCTTTTTTGCAGGCACATGCAATGATAATCAGTTTCATTCAAGGATATTCCCAAGCTTTTTTTAAACTGTATGATAGGCGGGAAATAAAATTGGGTCAGCATCTTCCGGCCGGCAGCTTATCTTGCACCATGCCTCAGCTCAACCTGAATGACACTACCAATTTTATCCGCAAAATGACCCTGCGCAGGGCATGGAATGGGCTAAAGGTTTTTGGCAGTTACCAGGTAAGTAAATGGACGGGCAGATCAATTCAGTGGGGATATCCAATTTCTATTTCGTTTGAGCCTACCACTTCCTGTAACCTGCGATGCCCGGAATGCCCAAGTGGATTAAGGGCATTCACCAGGCCAACCGGCATGCTGAAAAAGGATTTTTTCCACGAAACCATCGACCAGCTGCATAAAGAACTGACCTACCTTGTTTTTTACTTTCAGGGGGAACCTTACCTCAATCCAAACTTTTTGGAGATGGTGCAATATGCGGCTTCAAAAAAAATTTACACGGCAACATCTACCAATGCGCATTATCTGAACGAAGCAAACGCAAGAAAAACGGTGGAAAGCGGGTTGGACAGGCTGATCATCAGCATCGATGGCACCACGCAGGAAACCTATCAGCAGTACCGGGTTGGAGGAAAGCTGGAAAAAGTGCTGCAGGGAGCTGCCAATATCGTTAAATGGAAAAAGGAATTGAAAAGCAAAACCCCTTTTATCATTTTCCAGTTCCTGGTGGTGCGCCACAACGAACACCAAATAGAAGCCGTGCAGCAGCTGGCAAAAGAAATAGGTGTGGACCAGGTGCGTTTAAAAACCGCGCAGGTTTACGATTATGAAAATGATCCCAACCAGCTGATCCCACTGAACCAGAAGTACAGCCGTTATAAAAAAACCAGTTCAGGGAAAATGGAATTCAGGGGCAACAATGCCAATCACTGCTGGCGTTTGTGGCACGATCCCGTTATTACCTGGGACGGCGCGGTGGTTCCCTGCTGCTTTGATAAAGATGCACAGCATAAACTGGGCGACCTGAAAGAGCAAAGTTTCCGGGAATTATGGCAGAACAAGGAGTTCAGGAATTTCAGGAGCCAGGTGCTTCAAAGCAGGAAAAATATTGATATCTGCTCCAATTGCTCCGAAGGGGTAAAGGTTTGGGGATAAGGTTTTTTATTCAATTTGCCGCGGAGGCGCGGAGGCGCGAATGTGATTTCTCTTATAGGCAACTATAAAATATTATCGCCACAAAGCAAGTATGCAAGCGGTTCTTTGTTAATTTCTTCTTTGGAATAAGATCCTGAAGCTTTATTCCTAACTTGCAGGGCACTATGAGAAAGCACTTATTTGTAACATTTTTTGCCTTCTTACTTACTGTTTCTTTTAACCAGGCGATAGCACAGTGCTCTGTATGTACCAGAACAGCCCAGCAGCTTGGCGAAAAACCTGCAAAGGGTTTAAATGCAGGCATTCTTTACCTTGCTTTCACTCCATTGATCATCATCGGGGTGGTTGGTTTTCGCTGGTGGAAAAACAACGGAGCAAAAGGTTAAGGAAGCTTGCCTTATATTGTTTTTTATTTCCCGTATGGATAAAATTGCCTGCCGCATTTGCCATCATTCCCAGGAAGGGAACACCTACACTGTAAAAGAAATGCAGCTGGGATTAAGAGAAGATTTTAATTACCTGCTTTGCAGCTCTTGTGGCTGCATGCAACTATTAGATATCCCAACTGACCTGTCTGCATACTATCCCAATAACAATTACTATTCTTTTAATGCGGGTAATAAGCTGGTCCGCACTGATCTTTTAAGAAAGATCCGCACGGCTTACCTGCTTTATGGTAAGCACAGGATCGGCGGTGCTGCTTTGTCTACAGGATATAAAAAACCGGAATACCTCGAGTGGGTGAAAATGCCTTCGGTTCAGTTTGAGGACAGGATCCTTGATGTGGGTGCAGGCAGCGGACAATTGCTGATTGACCTGCATAAAAATGGCTTTTCAAATCTTTCGGGTATCGATCCGTTCCTTGAAACAGATCTTGATTATGGTACGATAAAGATCAGGAAGCAGGATATATTTAGTCTGGAAGGCGTATATGATTACATCATGCTCCATCATGTGTTTGAGCACATGAATCATCCGCTCCAGGTATTGCAGCAATTATATAAATTATTAAAACCCGGGAAATTTTTATTGATCCGCACACCTGTTATGGGCATGTATGGATGGAAAAATTATGGAACGGATTGGGTGGGGCTGGATGCACCAAGACATTTATTCATACACAGTATTGATGGTATGAAGCGCCTTGCTGCGGAGGCAGGTTTTGAGACCAGGAAAATCGTTTTTGATTCCGGCCCTTATCATCTCTGGGCAAGTGAACAGTACAAAAATGACATCCCTTTAATGGATGCGCGTTCTTATATGGTCAACAGAAAAAATGCCGGGTTTACGAAAGCAGACATGCAGAGGTTTGATGACATTGCACGATGCACAAATGAAGAAGGAGAAGGAGACCAGGCAGCTTTTTACCTGTTTAAACATTAGCAAAAGCCGCATGTGCTTTTTTCATAAAATAACGTGACCACGGCGTTTGTTTTAAAACAATGTGTGGGATCTTCTGCTGGTAACGGATGATAAATTCCATGGCCGCAGGAACCGCTCCTGAATAATGTTGCTGAATCTTCACGTTCTCCCTAATGCGAAATTTTTTTGCAAGGTTCCATAAACTGAAAAACACATATTTGTCTTTTTGAGCCGGTGCACCCAAATGATTGATCAGTTCCAGGTATTCAGGTATTTCAACATCCGGATTTTTATAACAGCTTTCTGAAACTTGCGTGCTTCCTTTCCCAATGTGGACCAGGCTTTCATCCAGATAAAAAAAAGACTTATGGGCCATCAGGTATTGTATATAAAAATCAATATCAACCACCCATCTAAAATCTTTACTGAATCGGATCAGCGATTGTTTTTTATGCAGCACGGTACTTGGGTGTCCAATGATATTTTCGTAAACCAGGTATAAAGGATTTTTTTTCAGAAGCTCCCTATGTTTTTCAGTAAGCACATAGGCCTGTTTTTTTCCCTCATCACCAACAGCGGTGTAAGCAGAAAAAATAAAATGAGCTGTTTCTTTTTGTGCGGCAGCTGCAAATTTTCCCAGCGCATCCGGCGCACCAAACCAGTCATCATCATGCATCAATTTGATCCATCCGGAGGAGGAACGCTCTATTGCCAGGTTCCAGTTTTCAGGAGTGCCTGCGGGGGGGTCATTTTTAAAATATTTCAGATCCAGATGGGTATAAAGACCGCACAGTTCTTTTACTTCATTCCCCTCACTGTCATCGGAAACAATTAATTCAAAATCTGTAAAGCTTTGCCGGGAAATGGAATCCAGCAGCCGCTTTAAAAGATGAACCCTGTTATAGGCAGGAATGCAGATGGAAAGAAATGGAACTTTATTCATGATTTGGAAGCTACAAAGCGGTACAGGTTGAAGTTGGTTTCTTTAGAGATCTCTTCAAGGATCTTTTCTTTCGATACATCTTTCATTTTTCTTTCGCGAATCAGGTAAAAAGCTTTTTCTGCAAGCAGCCAGTTTTTTCTTTCCTGGTGTGATCCGGCTTCGAGTTGTAAGCGGATCGCTGCCACCAGTTCCTTAATTCCTTCCTTCCTGTGTGCAATGGTTTTGAGCACTGGAATTTCAAAAGAATGATTTCGAAAAGCTGGCGCCAACATTAACCTGAGATTTTTTACAAATGTATCGGCATCGGGGCGGTCACTTTTGTTCACCACAAAAACATCTGCTATTTCCATCAGGCCTGCTTTCATCGTTTGAATTTCATCACCCGCTTCAGGCACGAGAACAACTACAGTTACATCTGCCAGCCCGGTGATCTCGATTTCACTTTGTCCAACACCTACAGTTTCCACAAGAATGTAATCATAACCTGCAGCTTTAGTCAGGTCAGTGATCTCGATGATCTTTGGATGCAATCCACCCATTGATCCTCTTGTAGCCAGCGACCGTATGAACACCGCAGGATGTGTATACCAGTCACTCATCCGGATGCGATCGCCAAGTACCGCTCCAAGATTAAAGGGAGATGAAGGATCCACACAAAGTACCGCCACCTTTTTTTCCTGCGTTACCAGTTCTGAAATCAGCGCATCCACCAAAGTGCTTTTACCTGCGCCCGGAGGCCCGGTAATGCCTATAATACCCGGTGCATTTGTAGCAGGCAATGACTGCAGGAATGTTTCAAACCCGGGCATTTCATTTTCAACGAGGCTGATGCTGCGCGCAAGTGCCTGTACGTTGCCCCCGGTTAAATCTCTAAGCAATTGTTCCCACATGAACTAATATTGTTATTTCGCAACAGGTATCTTTATCACCGGCAAAAATATGAGGATTCATATTGAAAGAAATAAAAGGAATGCTTTAATAGGATACAGTATCCTGCTGATGTTGTTATGTCTTTTTATTTCAAGGGCAGCATTATCTGTGAGCATGATCATTTTTCTTGCACTGACCCTGGTGCACAAAAACCTGCTGCTTCAACTAAGATCGTTCATTCAAAACAAATTTCTACTTTCTATTTCCCTGTTGTTTTTTATTCCTTTTGTAAGTTATTTCTGGAGCAATAACACCACTGAATGGCTGGACATTAGCCGGATCAAAATTCCGCTGCTTTTATTTCCGGTTGCTTTTGCAGGCTCATGGCAACTTACAACAACACAATGGAAAACAATCGCCAATGGATTTTTAGTCATTGTTTTTTTAGCCACGGTATGGAGCTTTGGACAATACTTATTAGACATAGAAGGTTTTAATGAAGGCTACCTCAGGTCAAAGACCATTCTTACACCACTTGAAGATGATCATGTGCGTTTCAGCTGGCTGGTTTCATTTGCTGTGCTGCTTTGCTTGGTGTTGATCCACCTCGGTTCCCGGTTCAAAATGGTTTACATCCTGACCATGATCTTCTTTGCTGTTTACCTGCACGTGCTTTCAGCGAGAATGGGACTGTTTTCTTTTTACATCCTCCTCTTTATGTATGCCAGCTGGTTGCTGTTAAAACAAAAGAACACAAAATTGAGTCTGATCGCACTGGCCGGCCTATTGCTCCTTCCTTTAATTTCATGGTGGATGTTGCCGACATTCAGGCATCGCATCCAGTACTTTTTATATGATCTTTCTTTTGTGAGGAATGATACCTATGTTTCCGGTTCAAATGATGGAACAAGGATACAATCGCTGAAGGCGGGATGGGCGTTATTAAAGGAAAATCCACTTGGTGTTGGAGCTGGCGATCTTAAGGCATCCATTTTCACCTGGTACAAAGTACATGTTCCCGCCATGCAGCCCGGGGAAATGTTCCTGCCCTGTTCCGAATGGCTGGTTTATGGTGGTTTTGCAGGATGGCCAGCCGTTATTTTGCTGAGCGTAATCATGGCAATTCCATTTTTCATAAAGGATTTAAAGCACCGCATGTTCTGGGTGACGCTCCATACCATTACAGCCTTTAGTTTTATATTCGATATGATCATAGAAGCGCAGTACGGCGTTTTTATTTATTCCATAATTGTTTTGTGGTGGTGGAAATGGTTTCAAATAAACAAGCAGCATGAATCATAACCTTTCCATTGTTGTTGTATGTAAAAATGAAGCGGGTGTGATAGAGCGCCTGCTGCATAATGTAAAAAATGTTGCAAACGATGTTGTGGTTTATGACAACGGAAGTACAGACGGAACACAGGACATCATTAAAAGCCATGCAGTAAAACTGGTAGAAGGCCCCTGGCTGGGTTTCGGACCTACAAAAAGAAAAGCAGTGGATTTAGCGGTTCACGACTGGATCCTTTTTATGGATGCAGATGAAACACTGGATGATGAACTTAAAGGTGCTAT
Source organism: Chitinophagales bacterium 33-2 (assembly GCA_002050435.1). Lineage (GTDB taxonomy): Bacteria > Bacteroidota > Bacteroidia > Chitinophagales > Chitinophagaceae > Flavisolibacter. The sequence continues at coordinate 68,946 of MWYV01000044.1, forward strand.
TGCTGCACTGGACCTGTCCAACCCTTTCGTGGTTTATAATATCAGTTTCAAAAATCACATTGGAAATAAGCATGTGAAATGGGGCGAGTGGGGCGGTGATCATCACCTGCGGATATTCAACAGAAAACAGGTTAACTGGGATCTTGCTCCCGTGCATGAAAAGCTGGTGCTACCAAAAGAGGTGCGGATAAAAAACCTGAAAGGACACCTGTTGCATTTTACCATGCGGGATACAGTGGAGTACAGCCAGAAGATGGTGAAGTATGCACTGCTGAATGCTGAAAAATATTTTCATAAAGGGAAAAGGTCTTCCTGGATTAAACGAAACCTTTCTCCAGGATTCACCTTCATCAAGTATTATTTTTTTCATTTGGGATTCCTGGACGGATGGGAAGGCTTTCTGACGGCACGCATGACCGCTTATTATACTTTTATAAAATATGCAAGGCTGTACGAGTTGCAGCGGCAGGCAACAGCCACTAAACCCGACATTAACTGATCCGGGAGAAAAACTTCTTTCTCAAATTTGAAATCGTATCACCTAATTGCATCAAATTTGCAGGCGAAAGCTATGACGAATTTTGTCCCGATATTTCCATTGAGTATTGTTGTTTATCCCGGCGAAAATCTCAACCTGCACATATTTGAGCCGAAATATAAACAGCTCATCCAATTTTGCCATGCTGAAAAAAAACCTTTTGGTATTCCGGCCGTTGTGGACAATAAAATGCAGGATCACGGCACGCTGATGCAGATTAAGGAAATTTCGAAAGTACACGAGAACGGGGAGATGGATATTAAAACAGAGGGCGAAAAAGTGTTTCGTGTGCTGGAAGTGATTAGAGAAGTTCCTGACAAACTGTATTGTGGTGCGATTGTTAATTACCCGATGAATTACAACAGCGGCAGTGCGGAAGTGATGAGCAGGGTAGTGAACAGCATTCGTGAACTTTATGAACTTCTTCATGTTGAAAAGAAATTTGGAAAGGAAGATGAACTGCTGAATTCTTATGACGTGGCCCATCATATCGGTATGTCCATCCAGGAAGAATACGAACTGCTTTCCCTGATGCATGAGAGGCAAAGACAGGAATACCTGAAACGGCATTTAGCAAAGGTCATCCCCCTTCTGGCCGAAATGGAATCGCTCAAAATAAAAGTGAAACTGAACGGCCATTTTAAAAATCTTTCCAGTTTTAATTTTGATCTCTAAGCATTCATTATCCAGCTATTCTTTCATTTACTGTGGTTGTTGCTCATCCCGATGATTCACTCCTTTCAGCTATTATCTTTACAACATGACAACTTTCTGTCTAGATTTTGGAAATACGAGGTTAAAGGCTGCAGTATTTAAAGGCGACCAGCTCATTACAACCATTGTATTGGAAGATCCGCTGAATCAGATCCGGTCACTGATAAACGAATATCAGCCTGAGGTTTCCGTGTTATCCTCTGTGATCCATCACGATCCGGAAATTGAAAACCTGCTTTCCACATCATCCAAACTTATTCAACTGCATCACCGGCTAAAACTTCCTTTTTCAATTCCTGTAGGAAAACCAGAAACTGTAGGTGCCGACAGGCTGGCAATTGCTGCCGCTGCCGTTTTTCTTTTCCCGGGGTCTAACATCCTGGCAATCGGACTTGGTTCCTGCATCACCTATAATTTTATTAACCAGGCGGCAGAACTGGTAGGCGGTGCCATTTCTCCGGGTATGGAAATGCGCTTTCGCTCCATGCATGAATTCACCGCTAAGCTTCCATTGGTTGTGGGTGACTGGAATGTTCCATTGATTGGCTATGATACTAAAACCAATCTGCAGTCGGGAGTTGTTCTGGGAATCGCCAAAGAGCTTGATGGGTTTATTGATGCTTACAGGGAGAAGTTTGGCAACTTTAACGCGGTTTTAACCGGGGGTGATTTAGGAATACTTGAGCCCCATTTGAAAAATAAGATATTTGCAGACCCTCATTTAATTTTTAAAGGTCTTTATGCGATTAGCCAAATCAACGCTTCATAAGTTGAATCACTCTTACAGGTTGTTTCTTGCTCTCGGGTTTTTTTGTTTACCATTCAGTTTACTGGCCCAATATAATTCTCCCTATTCCAGGTATGGACTTGGAGATGCTGTTCCTTCTACAAACATCACTACCAGGGGCATGGGCGGCATTTCCGCCGGATATGCAGACAGGATCTCAGTGAATTTTAATAACCCTGCTTCTTATTCAAGATTTTTTGCGGTGAAACAAAGAAATTCACCTAAACTGGAAGCTGGAAGGATAATTCTTGACGCGGCCATAAACATTGAAGGACGCACACTGATCGCACCAAACAATCCACTGACTTTTACTTCTTCTGATGCCATATTTAATTATATACAGGTGGGCATTCCGCTCAGGGAAAACTGGGGATTGAGTTTTGGGATCAGGCCTTTATCCAGGATCGGTTATAAGATCAACCGTTTTGAAAGATTATTTGATCCTGTATCGGGCAACCAGCTGGATAGTGCTGTTACACAATTCAACGGAAGCGGCGGAAGTTACCTGCCATCTGTAGGAACAGGTGTGGGCATTGGCAATTTCAGTATAGGTGTGAATATGGGCTATTTATTTGGAAACAGGGAAACCGATACGCGCAGATTTCTTTTAAATGATTCGGTGACCTATTATTCCTCAGAGCACAAGAATACCTACTCCTACGGTGGATTGTTTTTTAATGCAGGCGTGCAGTACCAGTTTTCGCTGGCCAACCGTACCAGTGTAAGGTTAGGCGCTGCCGGTAACTGGCAACAGAATATCAAAGGCAGCAACGACAGGCTGACCCAAACTTTTGTCACCGGTTCAGGTGGAGAACCTTTACGTATTGACAGTGTTTTCGGCCAGGACAATATCAGTGGTGAAGTGATTTATCCTTCCAACTATACGGCTGGTTTAGTGATTGAAAAATCAAATACCAATCAGAGCGGCTGGCAATTCGGGGTGGATTATTCAACAGGAAAGTGGAATGATTACCGGTTTTTTGGATCCAAAGATTCTGTGCAGAATAACTGGAAACTCAGTGTTGGTGGCCAGATCTATCCAAAACCTTCCACCAGTTATTTCAGCAGGGTTACCTACCGTTTCGGGTTATTTGCTGGTAAGGATTATATCCACGTGGACAGGGAAATTCCTTTGGCGGGTGCATCATTAGGTTTGGCACTTCCTATAAGATTAACAAGGCAAGCCATCGACCAGATCAACTTTATCAATATTTCACTGGAATACCAGAAGAGAGGCAATGATGATAACAGGCTGAAAGAAAATATGTATCGCTTGTCTCTTGGATTTAATTTTACAGACCTATGGTTTAAGAAACGCAGGTATGATTAATTTTTTTAAAAATATTTATTGGAAGATGGCAGTCCTGATGTTGGGCTGCCTCTTTGTTTCAGCCTGTGAAAACACCCAACGGCAGTTGGACGAATGGAAAGACAAAAGAGCTTTGGTTGAAGAGGCCAGGCAGGTTGAAACGCTTTTCAGCCAGGGCGGACGCATGAAAGCCAAACTGAATGCGCCGCTGATGTTACGGTATACCGGCGACACGGTTTATGCTGTTTTCCCCCAATCACTTCACATGGTTTTTTATGATAGCACGGGCAAATCAGAAAGCAGTTTGTCTGCCTTGCACGGCACTTATTATGAATCGCTGAATTCGGCCTATATGAAAGACAGCGTTGTAGTGGCAAATATTTACGGCGATACTTTATGGACGCCAGACCTCTGGTGGGACCAGAATACACAAAGATTTTATACCGATAAAAGCATCCGGATCTATCGTAAAGGCGACAGGATTTATGGCGGAAAGGGAATGGAAGCAAAACAGGATCTGTCAGACATTATTATACGCATGCCTACAGGAACAATTCATGTTCCCGACAGTGTTTCTGGTGGTGGAACCAATCCCGGAATAGCAGCACCTGTCCAAGTTCAATAGCTTCTGGCAGTAGCGTCGTACTTGAAAACAAAAAAAGGTAATCAGGGCTGTGATGCAGCAGTATTATTAATAGCTATCAGGGTTTAATGCAAGGCCTCAATATTCTTGGAGCGTAAAAAAGAATATCCCTTAACCTCCAGTTCCCTGGTAGTCGTATGTCTGAATTTCATTGCCAGTTTGTGGCTAAACTCAATCACCATCTTCTGAAGTACCCATGAAAGTATGAGGGCATGCACCAGGATAAACAAGGGAAACAGGATGATGTTCAGTATAAAATAGATCACAGCTCCTGTAAAATCCAATAGGGAGTACATAAACTACAATTTAAAGATTAGGGCTTTCCGAGGATGGGATGGTTTTGGAGAGGATAAAGGATAGACAGAAGGATATCTACAAATGTTGCACCACCTTTATATTATTTTACTAAACGGGAATGCAATACAAATCTGACCAATTTTATGGTGATGTGCAAGGTGTGGTTGATTGAAATGTATAAAAAAAGCAATGAATTGGGGTGGGGCCTTTTAAAGTCCTTTGCTTTTTGATTTGAAGGAATTCAAATAGTGTTTAAGTAAGGGTTATAGTCAATGGTCAATGGGTCAATGGGTCAATGGTGAATGGGTCAATGGGTGCTGTCAGGGGGGAAATCAAGCATCAGTTTTAAGATAATTGCCTCAGGCCGGCGGGCCTCGTAACTGGCCGAAAACCTTTTTGAGCGTTGCCGGAAACCTTTCGAACAGGCAACAAAAAGGCCTCAAGCAGATTACGCAGATTTTCGCTGATGGGTCTTCTGCGTTCATCAGCGCGATCTGCGGGCAACAAGAGGCAGGTACTGGTATCAAATAGATCCACACTCCTCACCAAAATGAAACTCCAGCACATCATCTTATCGCATTTGGGTGGTTGTGTGCGCATGATTGCTCCTGATTTTTCCTGAGAAATGTTGATACCTAAGGTGGAGCAATACAGCGCGGAGAATGCTTGCACAATCAGATCGCATGGAGTTGCACTTGTTTTCATTTTTCTGAGCGCTCCCTTGCACAATCATCCGAAAGGTATCTGGCCCACCGAAGCGAAGCGCAGGAAGCCGCATTTAACCATGGGATTAGGGTTGTAATCCTCAAAAATCAATTTCGGTATGGTTATGCCAATTCAGAAAATCTTTCCCCGGACAACAGTTCACCATTGACCATTGACCCTTCATATCTCAATCCTTCATTTTATTCTTAACATAGAACTAGTACATCATCAGCTTTTCGATACTGGCGGCCAGCCTTGATTTGGCAAGAAAGGCCTGTTCCAGTTCCATATTGAAAGGAATGGCTGTATCGAGCGAAGCACATCTGAGAACCGGGGCATCAAGATCTGTAAAACAATTTTCTGCGATCCAGGCGGCGATCTCACCACCAATACCGCCAATGAGTGTGTCTTCGTGAAGGATCAAAATTTTTCCTGTTCTCTTTACAGTTGCACGTATGGCATCATAATCGAGCGGTAATAATGTCCTCAGGTCAAGGATATCAACGGAGATCTCTGTATGACCTGCTGCAAAATCTTCAGCCCAATGTACACCTGCGCCATAGGTGATGATAGCAATATCATCTCCTTTTTGTACCTGTCTTGCCTTGCCGATCTCTATCTCATAATAATCTTCCGGAACAAAACCGCTCACACTCCGGTACAGTGCCTTGTGCTCGAAATACATTACAGGGTTGGGATCATTAATGGCTGCGATCAGCAGTCCTTTTGCATCAAGTGGTGTGGAAGGATAAACCACTTTCAAACCAGGTGTATGCGTAAACCAGGCTTCGTTGCTTTGGGAATGAAAAGGTCCTGCACCGACGCCCCCGCCAGTAGGCATCCGGATCACCACGTCTGCATTTTGTCCCCATCTGTAATGGATCTTTGCCAGGTTGTTGATGATCTGGTTAAAACCTACTGTAACAAAATCAGCAAACTGCATTTCCATTACCGATTTAAAGCCTTCCAGGCTTAAACCCAGGCAGGCGCCCACAATGGCGCTTTCACAAAGCGGTGTGTTGCGCACACGGGCTTTTCCAAATTCTGAAACAAAACCTTCGGTGATCTTGAAAGCCCCACCATATTCTGCAATATCCTGTCCCATTAAAACCAGGTTGGTATGTTGATGCATGCTTTGGTGCAATCCTTCTTTAATGGCATCGATCATTCTTTTTGTTGGCTGCTGATCTTGGAAATCCCTCCGTTCCAGTTCGCGGCCTTTTTCTTGAAGTCCCACACTGGATGCAGCCGGCGGACTGTACATATCTTTTAATTCATCTTCTGTTTTCACAACAATGGACGGGCTTGCAAAACCAGTTTTCAATTCTGCTTCGATCATTGCCTTTTGATCTGCACGAATAGAATTGATCATTTCCTGGTCAAGAAAATTTTCTTTCATCATCCAGTCTTCAAAATTCTTAATTGGATCTTTTACCTGCCATGTATCGAACAACTCTTTAGGAACATATTTGGTACCGCTGGCTTCTTCGTGTCCGCGCATACGGAAGGTGAGGCATTCCACGAGATAGGGTTTTTGATTTTTAATGCAATAATCCTTTATCCCTTTAATGGTATCATAAACGGTTAGTATGTTGTTGCCATCAATCACCACCGATTCCATTCCATAACCATTTGCCTTGTCGGCAAGCGTGGCACACCTGTATTGTTCCTGCACTGGTGTACTTAAACCGTAACCATTATTTTCAATAATAAAGATCACTGGAAGATCCCATACAGCAGCTGTATTGAGTGCTTCATGAAAATCGCCTTCGCTGGTACCGCCATCTCCTGTGAAAGCAAGGGATACTTTGTTTTGTTCTTTTAGTTTGTAGGCAAGTGCAACGCCATCAGCAATGGAAAGCTGCGGACCCAGGTGGGAAATCATTCCGCAGATGTGGTGTGCGCGGGAACCAAAATGAAAACTTCTTTCCCTGCCTTTGCTATATCCATCCTGACTTCCCTGCCATTGTTTGAACAGTTTATTTAGCGGCATATTACGGGCTGTAAATACCCCAAGGTTCCTGTGTAACGGCATGATCCATTCATCTGGCTCAAGCGCGAGCGTAGCACCAACCGAAATGGCTTCCTGTCCAATTCCACTGAACCATTTGGAGATTCTTCCCTGGCGCAGGAGCACCAGCATTTTTTCTTCAATCAGTCTTGGCCACAATAATTGTTTGTATATGTGCAATAAGTTTTCCTTCCCCAGGTCTTTTTTTCGAAATTCCATTTTTCAAAAGTATAAGGTAAATGTAAAAGGAATATGGGAGTGCAGCAGGTTATAAAAGTTTGATGGATTAAAGATAATGGTGACCAGGATGACCCGATACAACTTCTATTCCAGTTCTCTTCTCCTTCTCCCGGATTCTCGCCAGGCAAGTCCTTCAAGGATCGAGCTGACTATAGAAACGATCAGGCTGAATAGCAGCGCGGCCCACCAGCCCTCTACCGTAAATCCGGGAACCAGCATGGCTGCCCATTTTACCATCAGTGCATTGATCACGAGAAGGAATAATCCAAGTGTGGCAATGGATACCGGAATCGTTAAGATGATCAATATGGGTTTGATAAAAATATTCAACAAGGCAAGTACAAATGCTACAATGATCACTGTTTTAGCGTCGTCGTTGATGTGTACTCCATCCAATAAAAAATCTGCAACAAATACAGCCAGTGCAGTGATGATAATTTTGATAATAAATCGCATGAGCGTCATTCTTTTTATCAGACAACTACGAGTTCATAAAATTGCTCAGGGTGCAGGTATTTATTGGCCAATTGCCTGATTTCTTCGGCCTTCACTTTTTTAATGGCATCGATCTGGTTATAAAAATAATCGCCGTCAAGTCCATTTAAGATAATGTTCTTCCAGCGATTGATGATATGAAAAGGCCCATCAAGATCGCCGAGGATGCTGCCCATCATATAATTTCTTACCAGCAATAGTTCTTCATCGGCTACCGGTTCATTTCTAAGGATCTCCATTTCCTTATAGATTTCGACAACAGTGGCTTCACACACATCTCTTCCTGCTTCGGTGCTGATAATCCAGGCTGTTTCTTTTATATGGTTTTGGATGTAGCTGTAAATGCCATAAGTATAACCTTTGTCTTCCCGGATGTTGCTCATAAGTCGTGAACCAAAAAACCCACCAAATAAATTATTCAGCACCTGCACCTTCATAAAATCGGGGTGATGGCGGTTTGGAAAATTGGCTCCCAGGCGAATGGCTCCCTGAACGCCCTGCGGATCATTCATTATTCGGTATTTTTTTTCTTCCGCATTTTTTGGAGCAATATCAAACACCTCAACCTTACTGCAGTGAATATCTCCAAAATGATGATCGATCAAAGCATTCAGGTTGGAAGGAAGCCTGCCTGCTGCAAAGACAATAAATTTTCCTTTTGTATAATAATCCTGGTAAAAATTTACCAGTTCTTCCCTGTTCACCGCATCAAAATCTTCGAAGGTTGAAAATTTTCCATAGGGGTGATCATTTCCAAACAAATAAGCATCAATTAACCGGCCGGCAACAAAATCCGATTTTTTTAAATTGACATTCAGTCTTTGTTTCATGTTCTGCCTGTACACATTGATCTCCTCTTCCGGGAAGATGGAATCCACCAGCAATTCCTTAACAACAGGCAACAGGATCTCAAGATGTTTGCTCAAGCAATGCAGGGTGACGACTGCAGTTTCATTAAAACAACTGCGGTTCAGGTAAGATCCATAATATTCAAAATGTTCATTTACCTGGAAAGCTGTTTTGGTACTGGTTCCATTTTTTAATAAAAAATTGGTACTCGCTGCAACCAGATTGCGTTTTTCAAACCAGTTGCCTGCATAAAATACCCATTCGATCTGTATGACCTCTTCAGCACCGGCATTCACTGCATACACTTCAGCACCGTTTTTTAAAATGTATTTTTCATAGGGTTTCAATACCAGATTAAAATCCACTGCATCCTTAATTTTCGGCGCCTGTTTCCTGTCCATTATTATTGGTTCCATTAATTTAAAGTCTTGGATAAATACCAGAGTGTGCTGCTGTTCTCTTCTCTGAAGATCTTATTGCTTTCTTCAAGTATAGCTTCTGCGGTGACCTTATTGTATCTTGCCAGTTCGGTGTTCATCAAATGCGCACCGCCCATTAATTCATAAAAAGCCAGGCTGCCTGCGCGGTTCATCAGCGTCATATCTTCAAAAGCCATCAGGCTTTCCGTTTTGTTTTTTACTTTCTGAAGTTCTGCATCTGCAATTTTTTCAGATTTTATTTTGTCAAGTTCAATATGGACGGCCGCTTCCGCATCTTCCATTTTAACCCCTTTCACCAGCTTGCCTTCAATAGCAAGCAAACCTGCATCCACCGTTCCAAAATGGTAACATTCAATATTGCTGAACAGTTTTTTTTCTTTTACAAGCGACTGAAATAATCTTGAGGATCCGCCACCGCTTAAAATTTCTGTTATCAGATCGGAAACATAATAACGGTGGTCCATACGTGGATAAATATGCCAGGCCTTGTAAAAAGCATCAAGCGGTACACCTGCATGTACTTCCAGTTTTTTTGCTACGGTTTGCGGCGGTTCCTGTGGAATTTTTCTATTATATTTTTCTCCTGGTTCGATGGGCCCAAACCACTTTTCTGCTAGTTGTTTTACCTGTTCCACAGTTACATTTCCTGCCACCACCAGGATGGCATTTACAGGACGGTAATGTTTAAAGAAAAAGTTTTTGACATCTTCAAGACTGGCATTTTCGATATGCGACAATTCCTTTCCTATGGTCATCCACTGGTAGGGATGCACTTCAAAAGCCAGGTTGCGCAGTCTCAGCCATACATCACCGTAAGGCTTATTCAGGTAATGTTCTTTAAATTCTTCACAAACAACCTTGCGCTGCACTTCCAGGCTGTTTTCGGTAAAAGCAAGTGAAAGCATCCGGTCGCTTTCCAGCCAGAATGCGGTTTCGAGGTTTTCTGCAGGGAGCTGAATATAATAGTTGGTAAGGTCATTGGTTGTATAGGCATTGTTTTCACCACCCGCCATTTGCAAAGGCTCATCATATACCGGAACATTCACCGAACCTCCAAACATCAGGTGTTCAAAAAGGTGGGCGAAACCCGTCCGGTTGGGATCTTCATCCCTGGCACCTACATCATACATAACATTCACAACAGCCATAGGCGTTGAGGTATCCTGGTGTACAATCACACGCAGTCCGTTGGCCAGAACAAATTTTTCAAAATTGATCACGGTAAAAAATTTTTCACTTTGCGGAGTTAGCAAATAGTCAGCAAAGTTAAGGGTGCGGAAGGATTAATGCTGAAGGAGCAATGAGCGAGCGGCTGTGCAATGAAATGGTGAAATGAATTAAAGGATGCTTTTCACTTTGATCAGTTTTTCAATCAGCGTTCCATTGCGGTTTACGATGATCCTGATCCGGTCGCCGGTTGTTTGCAATGCAGCCTTGTATTGTTGCATGTTCTGACTGAAATTTTTGTTGATGGACACCACAATGTCGCCTTCCAGCAATCCTGCCAACTCGGCGGGAGAGTCTTTGGCCACATCACCCAAAATGATATAACCTTTCTCATAATACAATTCTATTCCTGAATAAGAATAATCAAATGGATCATAAAAATGGTTGTTGGGCACCAGGTGAATTTCCTGCTTGTCGTAATTAATGATCACATTGAACCTGCGTAGCAGGTCGTTCCCCACAAGGCCTCCAAGATGCGGATAGGAGGTGATGTTGTATTTATCTTCAAAAACAAAGACAGGCACATGCCTGAATTTATAAGGTCCCAGCTTTACTTCTTTAATCACGGTCATGCTCATGTCGATCTTTCCGCCCATTCCTTCTGCTTCCTTCACAAAAAACTTTTTCTTCTTAAAGAGCAGCAAACTGTCTTTAATAAAGTCGGTGGAGAGCATCAGGTTTAGCCCTGCACCCATATCGTATAAAAATTTGGCATAAATGGTTAGGTCATCTTTTACTCTCATTGACTGAACCGGAAGCATATGGATCTGCGGTTTGAGCATATGACCGCCCCTTGGGTATTTCATTGCGCCTTTGGTCCAGAATTCCATGGTGGAATGGTCGTAATCAATTTTTATGATGTAGCGGCTGATCACTGAATAACCGATTATCCCATCGATCTTCAACCCATAAATGCTGGTAAGAATGTCGTAATCATTGATATGAAAATTCAGGTTATCGACTTCCAGTCCCGGGAGCTGCAGCGTCATATTATGTACGAAGCTTACTTTTTTTATACCTGCGATGCCCCTGATGGTGCGGTTGGAAGGTGTGGGAATAATCTTGAAATACTCACAGGTAAGTGAATCCAGGGAAATCCCTCCGCTTCCGGTATCAAAAATAAAATTCAGGGTATCCTGGTAGGGCGCAAGTTTTCCCTGCATCAATATTACCCCGCCGTAAAGTGGCACAAAATTGAATTTGGTAAGCAAACGCGCCTGCTCAATAAATTCTTCCTGGGCGCGTGCCTGCCAGGAAAGCTGCATAAAAACCAATAGGCAAAGTAGTTTTCTCATGTGGTCGGCAGTTTATAAAGCATAAACATCAGTGAATCAATCCTTTTAAAGTTAGAGTAACAATCAGGCACGTCCAAACCATTCATCATTAAATCATTTCTTCCTTTGTAATTTCGCAGATGATGCAGGTGGAAGATTTATATGAAAAGGCGCTGGCCTTTGGTTTCCTTGAAATTGAAGAAGGCATGCAGCTTTTTGAACAGGCACCGCTGACGGATCTGATGTTTGTGGCAAATGAGTTAAGGAAAAAACAGGTGCCGCACCAGAAAGTGACCTGGCAGATAGACCGAAATGTCAATACCACCAATGTTTGTGTGGCGAATTGTAAGTTCTGTAATTTCTACCGGATCCCTGGACATCCTGAAGCTTATATAACTGAAATGCCCGTTTACCGGGAAAAGATCAAAGAAACCCTGAGGTATGGCGGCGATCAGCTGCTTTTGCAGGGCGGCCATCATCCCGGACTCGGACTGGATTATTACTCCCGCACTTTCAGCGCGATTAAACAGGAATTTCCATCCATCAAATTACATGCGCTCGGTCCACCTGAAATTGCACACATCGCCAAGCTGGAGAAAATGAGCCACCACGAAGTTTTAAAAGCTTTAAAGGAAGCCGGGATGGATTCTCTACCCGGCGCCGGCGCGGAAATACTGGTCGACAGGGTACGCCGGCTCATATCTAAAGGCAAGTGTGGCGCTGAAGAATGGCTGGCCATCATGCATGAGGCCCATAAGCTTGATATTACCACCTCGGCCACCATGATGTTTGGCCATGTGGAAACGGTGCGCGAAAGGTTTGAACACCTGGTGAAGATCAGGGAAGTGCAGGCACAGAAGCCGCAGCAGGCCAAAGGTTTTCTGGCATTTATTCCCTGGACTTTCCAGGATGTCGATACTTTACTTACACGTATCAGAGGCGTACAAAACCTGACCACTCCGGAAGAATATATCAGGATGATCGCGATCAGCAGGATCATGCTTCCCAATGTGAAGAACATCCAGGCTTCCTGGTTAACTGTTGGAAGGCAGACGGCGCAGATCTGTTTACATGCAGGTGCCAATGATTTTGGATCGATCATGATCGAAGAAAATGTGGTGAGTGCCGCAGGTGCTCCGCACCGGTTCACCTATAAAACCATACAGGACGCGATTAAGGAAGCGGGATTTGAGCCACAGCTGCGCAACCAGCAATACGAATGGAGGCAAATTCCTGAAACAATTGAAGAGCAGGTGGTCAACTATTAACCCTTAAATTTTGAGATGATTAAATGGTTCAGGAGGATCGCCGTGGCAGAAGGCATTTCATTTTTGTTACTTCTTTTCATCGCCATGCCTTTAAAATACCTCGCCAGCTGGCCTTACGCAGTTAAATGGGTGGGATGGGCACATGGTGTTTTATTTGTGGCTTTTTTGATCATGGCATTTGAAGTTAAGACGGCGTTGGGAAAAAATTTTATCTGGTATATAAAAGCCTTTGTGGCTTCTGTTCTTCCGTTCGGAACTTTTGTTTTTGAAAAGCAATTAAGAAAAGAAGAAACCGCGTACAAAAAATCTAAGGAACATGAGCAATAGCTTTATTTTTTTATGGAGGCCATTTTTTCTTGGATTTTTTCTTGGATTTTTAGGGTTTTTCATCACGCTTTTTGCAAGAGAGGAAAGGAGGGATAAAATTTACTCTTCCTTACTTGGGTTTTGTCTGGGTATGATCATGATGCTATTCCTGATGCGCTATTTGGTACAATCTTTATAAAATAAATAGGCTGTCTCAAAAGTCTGAGACAGCCCTATGTTATTTGAGCGGGGATGAAATTAATTTCATTTATGCAATCCACAGCGCCTATATTTTACTATTAATACATCACTGTTGTCCGGGGAAAAATCAAACATCACTTTAAGATATTTTGCCTCAGGCCTGCAGGCCTTGTACCTGCCCCGCTGCTGAATTCCCCGTGGTGACTGACTTTTGACCATTGACTATTCACTTGACTAAAGCCAGGCAACAAAAAGGCATCCCGCAGATTACGCAGATTTACGCTGATTGGTTTTCTGAGTTCATCAGCGCGGTCTGCGGGCAACAAGAGGCAGGTACTGGTTCAAATAGATCCAGGTTTCCTAAAAAGGCCTCCCGCAGATTACGCAGATTTACGCTGATTGGTCTCTGCGTTCATCAGCGCGGTCTGCGTGTAACAGGAGGCAGGTACTGGTGTTAAGTAGATCCTGGTTTCCTTAAAAGGCTTCCCGCAGATTACTTAGATTTTCGCTGATGGGGTTTTCTGCGTTCATCAGCGCGATCTCGGGCAACAAGAGAAAATCAATTGGACGATGGTGATTGAATCTCCTTCCAAACGAAATAAGGGGGCTTTAAGTTTTTTAAAAACACAACATCCTTCAAGCCCACATTGAATTTCAGCGACGGATTTAAAACAATAAAACTTTTACCGGACAGCAGTGATTAGCAAATCCTCTTTAATGTTGTTGCAGTAAATATTTTTCCAGTGCTTCCACCGCCTGGTTTTTAAGGTCTGGGGGAAGCTGGGTTGCTTCCACCCAGCTATCATGTTCCCTTTTCAGGATAAAACTTTTTTCATCTGCTGCTCCTTCTTCAGGAGAAAATCTATAGGCTTCATTCTCAAAGCGGATCCGATAAGGAATACTTTGTTTTTGAATGACAAGATTTGTTTTAAACAGATCAACCATCTTATTGTCCCGGTTTATTGAGATGGGCTCCGTCACCTGTTGGAGCCTGTTGCAGCAGCTGCATGATCTCATCAAGCTTTGGAGCAAGGATAATTTCCGTGCGCCTGTTTAATTGCCTTCCCTGTGCAGTGGTATTGGAATCAACGGGTTCATAATAACTTTTGCCGCTGGCTACAACTCTTGTAGGGTCTACTTGATATGTGGTGGTCAGGATTCGTACAATTGCAGTTGACCTGGCTACACTGAGGGCCCAGTTATCTTCGTATCTACCTTTGATGGGAATGGAATCTGTATGGCCTTCCACTACAACGTTTATGTCCGGATTGATATTTAAAACCTGCGCAAGCGTACTCAGGGCTTCTCTACCTTTTGGATTTACCACCGCGCTACCAGAAGGGAATAATAGATTTTCCTGCAAGCTTACATATACTCTGCCATTCTTTGTAAATACCTGCAATTCATTTGAATTAAACCCTACGAGTGCATCTGCCATTTTCTTTCTCAGGTCTTCCACAGCCTGGCGCTGCTGGTCCATGATCTTTCTTAGTTCCCAAAGCCTTTGCTGTTCTTCTTCCAGTTGTTTTTGTGTAAGGTTGGCCATGCCTGCAGCCTCTGCTGCGCGTTTTAATGCGTCATTCCATTGACTGGTCAGGCGTGCATTTTCACCTTCCATTGTTTGTATCTGGCTGCGCAACTGGCTGATATCATTATTCAGGCTGTTGTTCCTTGCCAGCAGATCCTGTTCACGTGTGATGGCTTCATTATAACGTTTTGATGATACACATGAGGTAAGTAACAGGATGGGAAGTAAATAGATAAAGAGGCTGCTGAATTTTTTCATAACCTTTTTTAAAAAAACGTAAAAAATTATGCCATTGAAGGCTGAATCCCTGGCAATTTGCTGGGTGTATGTGTTTCAATTGAAGGTAACCATCTTCACGGTGATGACTACTCTTTTTTATTTGCATCAGCAATTGCACATAAACTGGCTGGCATAGTAAATGAATCAGCAAGAGCATCAGACATATTGATTTACATGATCCAGAGAGCAGGTTTCTTTTTTTTGATGTTGATGTATTTGCCGGCTATGGGCCAGGTAAAACTGGGTATTGAATCCAGGGATAGTGTGACCAGGCAGGCCAGCAAAAAATATGAAGGCGCAACTTTTCTTACAAAAGTTTTACTAGGCAGCAATTACAGGGATGTGTGGGCACATCCGGTAAAAGTGCAGGTATTTCGCATGTCTGAATCGGATTTTACCATCACCCAACTAGGCGGAGGACAGCAAACGCTTTCGCTTAGAATGAAAGATAAACTGGGAAGAGAATGGGTGCTCAGAACGCTTGATAAAGATATTTCTCGCCTCAGACTTCCGGGTTTGATTCCTAAATCTTTATTCATTCCCATGGCCCAGCAACTGATCTCTGCAGGCTTTCCTTATAGCCACAATATTGTTTATGAACTTGCCCGGACCACAGTTATAGTTGCAGCACGCCCTTACCTGGTATGGGTAGATGATGATGCGGGACTTAAGGAACACAGGAAAATTTTTGCAAATAGGTTTTGTGTGCTGGAGCAGCGGGAGCCAACACCTGATGATTCGGACACTAAAAGCACTGAAACGGTACTTGAAAAAATTACCGGGGAAAACGATCATCTCGTTGTTCAGAAAAACCTGCTCAAAGCAAGGCTGCTGGATATGTTGGTGGCAGACTGGGACAGGCATGCTGATCAATGGCGTTGGGATAAAGTGGATATAGGCACTGAAAATTATTATTATGGAATTCCGCGCGACAGGGACCAGGCGTTTTTTTTATCAGACGGCGTGATCCCGAAACTGGTTCAATGGTTTGGCATGAAGCAGTTGGTAGGTTTCCAAAAGGAGCTTCACCTCAAAAAAATGAACTGGAAATCCTGGACCTTCGACCGCACATTTTTAAATGAGTTGGGAGTAACCGAATGGAAGGATGTGATCAAGCAATTTCAAAAACAGGTGAGCGATACCGTGATAGAAAGAGCAGTGAAACAAATGCCGCCTGAAATCTTTGAAATGGAGGGACAGCAGTTCATTGAAAAATTAAAAAGCAGGCGCAATGCTTTACTTGATGCAGGCATTGAATACTACAGGTATATTTCACAGGTAGTGGTAGTAAATGGTTCCCAGGAAAATGAAAAGTTCTTCATCACCTCATCCAATGGTCAGTTGACCGTTACCGGAAGTGATGCCTCTTCCGGCCGTGTATTTTATCAACGCTCATTTGATGACCAGGATACATGGAAGATCATAATTAACGGACTGGGCGGTAAAGATGTTTTTATAATGGATTCCTCTGTTTCTTCAAAAATAAGGATCGAAATATCTGGAGGAGCAGGTGCGGATACCTACTCAATAAAAGGAGATGTACACACGATGATCCGGGATGACAAATCAAACGAAAACCAATTCGATATAGCGGGCAGAGCAAGAAAAAAGCTGACAAAATAAGTTATTTACGTGATCACTTATCCTGAAGAATATGACCTTCATCGGGCATAATCCCATTCCCGTCTAAGGGACAAATATTACTCCTGTACATTCAGCTATTTTCGCTTCAGAATGATGACATTATATATATCGCATTCATTCTAAATCTAATTTTAATCTTACTATGAAATACACCATTCTTTGGGCGGATGATGATTCGGATGATTTGATGATGATGAAGGAGATCTTGATCAAGAATAGCCGGAATTATAAAATCGAGGAAGTTCATAACGGAAAAGAAGCACTGGAATTTCTTGCCACTTCGGCGACCACTTCAACCCTCCCCTGCCTTATTATACTGGATATCAATATGCCGATACTTGATGGAAAAGAAACCCTTTCCATCATAAAAAGAACAGAGGCATACAGTGAGATTCCTGTAGTTGTGTTTACCACATCTTCAAGCGAACTGGACAAGATGTTTTGCCAAAAACATGATGTAGAGATGATCACAAAACCACCAAATTATAAAAGTCTCGAGTCTGCTGTTTTGAAGCTGCTCCATTATTGCCCCCTTTAAAAAAACCCCGAAGGGTTTCAATATTATCCGGCTGGATGACCGCCAAAGCGGTTCCTCCCTTCTAAAATGGGCTTGGCTTTTAATTCAATAGCGTAACCTAATTCGTCGGAAAGATCTTTATACCGATCATCAGCTACCCAGCGTCTTCTTTCTTTTTGCAGGGTTAATTGCCGGGGAGGGGCTGTTTCTGATCTTCCATTATATTTCTGAAGCCGGGCGACACAGCGTCCGTCATCATTGATTACAACATTGTAATGTGCCAAAGCGCCTTCATGTAATACTACTGCTGTCATTTCCATACACATTGCTTTAGACAATCAATTTTCCAAAGATGATGCCTTTTTACTTATGTGTAAAATGGCCCTTTCCTTCCCCTCAACGTTGTAAAAATTGTGCTGTAAGAGCAAGTGAAGCAGAATTTTAAAATGAAAAGACTTTAATAGGGAATTATTTGTAGAGGGTAATAACCATTTGTTTATTTATTAAGGGTGAATCAACAGCATTGTTCAACCAAATTCTAATAAATAATGGTTCTGATGGTTGAAGGCGGGGCAAAAGAATTGTAGCGATCATGGATGGATCTACAAAAAGCTTTAGAACTCATCCAATCCAAATTAATGGAATGGCTGAAGGATTTGGTGCGCATGCTACCAAACCTCATTCTGGCCATTATTGTTTTGTTTTTAGGAATTTATTTGTCCAGGCTCTTCAGGAATATTGTTTCGAGGATGGTTCATCGCCTGTCACACGGAAAAGTCCTCACCAATCTGTTCAGCAATTTTGTTTTCATAATTTGTATTGGTATTTCCATATTTGCAGCGCTCAGTATTCTAAACCTCGATAAGGCGCTTACATCCATGCTGGCTGGGGCTGGAATCGCAGGACTTGCCCTGGCATTTGCATTCCAGGATATTGCGGCCAATTTCATGTCAGGCATTCTAATCACACTACGCAAACCACTGCGTATTGGTGACATAGTAAAGGTGAAAGATTATATGGGTAAAGTTATGGCCATCAACCTTAGGGATACCGTAATACTCACTTTCCAGGGCCAAATGGTGATCATTCCCAATAAAGAGGTGGCTCAAAACCCGATTGAAAATTATACCATGCTCGGAAAAAGAAGAGTGGACCTGACAATAGGTGTTTCTTATGGGGAAGACCTGGAGAAGGTAAAAGAAGTAACACTCAAAGCAGTGGAGCAGATTCCTGGCCTTTCACCCACCGAACCAATAACGTTTTTCTTTACGGAGTTTGCCGACAGTTCTATTAATTTTTCCCTTAGATTATGGGCTGCAACACCCGAACAGCCTGAGTTCCTCCGTATCCAGAGCCACTCCATCATGAGTGTCAAAAAAGCCTTTGATGAAAATGATATTACAATTCCATTTCCTATCCGAACACTGGATTTTGGAATCAAAGGCGGACAAAAACTGGAAGAAATGAATCTTGACCTGATGCGGCAGAAAAAAGACAATATAAGTTGAGGCGTTTCTATTTTTAAACAGCTGAATGCATTATTAGATATTTTACTGTCAATCTGTCCTTTCTTACCGCTTTGGAACATCCATTGATAATAAGGTGGTCGGGCGCAATCAACGGCCTAATTACAAGCATTCAATTTAAATAAATATTTATCCATTATGGTACAGGAAAAAGGAACCATTTCCATTCACACTGAGAATATCTTTCCGATCATCAAAAAATTTCTTTATTCTGACAATGAGATCTTTTTACGCGAACTGGTGAGCAATGCTGTGGATGCCACACAAAAAGTAAAGCGCCTGGCTGCCCTCGGGCAAATGAACGGCGACCTTGGCGACCTTACCATAAAAGTGGAATTTGATAAAGAGGCTCGCACGATTTCCA
This sequence comes from Chitinophagales bacterium 33-2, assembly GCA_002050435.1. Lineage (GTDB taxonomy): Bacteria > Bacteroidota > Bacteroidia > Chitinophagales > Chitinophagaceae > Flavisolibacter. Next base: position 88,108 of record MWYV01000044.1, read on the forward strand.
TAACCGATAAAGGCATTGGAATGACAGCGGAAGAAGTAAAAAAATACATAAACCAGATCGCTTTTTCCGGTGCCACAGAATTCATGGAAAAGTTTAAGGAAGCCAGTGATGCCAACGAAATCATTGGGCGGTTCGGACTTGGATTTTATTCTGCATTCATGGTGGCGGATAAAGTAGAAATTCAGACGGTTTCCTACCAGGAAGGCGCAACCCCTGCGCGTTGGGTTTGTGATGGCAGTACCGAGTTTGAAATTTCAGAAGGCAGCCGCACAGAAAGAGGCACTGAAGTGATCCTTTATCTCAATGCCGAATCTGAAGAGTTCCTGGAAAAACACCGGCTGCAATCCATACTGGACAAATACGCCAAATTTCTGCCGGTGCCCATACAGTTTGGAACCAAAACCGAAACGAATGAAGATGGTGTGGATGAAAAAGGGGCGCCTAAATACAGTACCACAGATGTTCCCAACATCATCAACAATACCAACCCGGTCTGGACAAAGCAGCCTACGGAATTAATGGATGAAGACTACCTGAATTTCTACAGGGAGCTCTACCCGATGTCGGAAGATCCTTTGTTCTGGATCCATCTGAATGTGGATTACCCTTTTAACCTCACAGGGGTGCTTTATTTTCCTAAACTTAAAAATGATTTCGAAATTCAGCGCAACAAGATCAAATTGTTTTCACGCCAGGTTTTTATAACAGATGAAGTAAAAGATATTGTTCCCGAATTTTTGATGCTGTTGCATGGTGTGATCGATTCCCCAGATATCCCGCTTAATGTGAGCCGCAGTTTCCTGCAGGCCGACAGCAATGTGAAAAAGATCAACAACTATATTACAAGAAAAGTAGCCGACAAACTGCATGAACTCTTTAAGAAAGACAGGAAATCTTACGAAGAAAAATGGGAAGACATTGGATTGTTTGTAAAATATGGCGCATTGAGTGAAGAAAAGTTTTTTGAAAAAGCAAAGGATTTTGTTTTGCTCACCAACACATCCAAAGAACATTTTACACTGGAAGAATATAAGATCAGGGTAAAGGATTTTCAGACGGATAAAAACGATTCTACGGTTTATTTATATACGGTGGATGCAGAGCGCCAGGATGGGTATATCAGCTCGGCTAATAAAAAGGGCTATGATGTTTTGGTGATGAATTCTCCTATCGACAATCATTTCATGCAGCACCTGGAAATGAAACTTGAAAAAGTTTCCTTTAAAAGAGTGGACGCAGATGTGCTGGATAAGATCATACAAAAAGAAGATGCCGCCGGACATAAATTAACTGAAGAAGAAACCACGCGAATAAAGGAAGTGTTTGATAAAGCCATTGCCAATCCGAGCATGAAAGTAGAAGTGGAAAGTTTGTCAGATGAAGAAATGCCGGTAACCATAACCATGGAAGAATGGATGCGCAGGATGAAAGATATGGCCAAAATGGGCGGCGGAGGAATGCAGTTCCACGGAGCGTTTCCTGATCATTATAAAGTTTCGATCAATGGCAACCACAGCCTGGTTCAAAGAATACTGACAACGGAAGGTGAAATGCAAACGGCACTTGCAAGACAGGCTTTTGATCTTGCCCTGCTTTCACAAGGCATGCTGAAAGGTGCCGACCTTACGGCTTTTGTTGAAAGAAGTGTACAAACCATGAGCAGTCAGTGATCATTGATTAATCAATGCTGCACCAGTAAGATCAAGTAATAAGGCTTCACCATTCGTGAAGCCTTATTGTTATGTAAACATTTTGGAAATTCGATAAAGCTAGGGCAGAATCAATTCAACTATTCCACCTTCGCATTGCTTCGGTCTCCGGGGGCCAAAGCCTTTGGCGACGGACGCGGGCAGGCGTTCAACCCCTATTCAACAATAATTCCGCCACATCCAACACTACCTGATCACTGTAACCGTTCCCTTTCTTGTTATGGGTCCACAGATGGTATTTGCCGTGATCACATATACAAAAACTTCTGACCCAAGTTCGCGGCTTTTATACCTTCCATCCCAACATATCTGCGGATTCGATGTTGAAAAAACCAATTCACCCCAACGACTGAATATGCTGAATTTAAGATCTGTAACACTGCCCCAGTGCCTTACCCCAAAACAATCATTTTTACCATCGCCGTTCGGTGTAAATGCTGAAGCCACCAGATATCCATGTGCTGCATCTCCAAGATTTACATTTACAAGAATGCTGTCTTCTGTAATGCAATTATTGACAGAACTTACTTTCACATGGTACATGGTAGTTGTTGTGGGCATGGCAACAGGATTGTAAGCAAATGGTTTATCCAGAGTTGCTGCCGGTGACCATTCGTACTTTTGACCACCGCTGGCGGTCAGTCGGGCTGTTCCCAGCATACAGTCTATATCATTTGATTTTTGCAGGTTCACAACCGGGTTTGGATTTACCGTCAGATCAACCCTTCTTACAAGTGAATCGCAACCAAATGCCGTTTTTACGGTATCTGTATACACCCCACTTGTATTTACTGTTGGTCCCCATGGAAGTGTAAAGGTTTCATTTGAACAGATCTTTGCATTTGTATTAGAAATGGCCGCTGCTGTAACATTCAGGTTAACTGTTCTGCGCAGGCTGTCACAACCATTTATATACCTGATCGTATCTCTGTAAATGCCGGTTGAAGTGGCCAGACTTCCCCAGGGCAAAACATAAGGTATTCCGGAACAGGTGTTGGCATTAATGGTTTGATTGAATAATGGTTTTACATCAACCGTATAAATGCGCGTAATGCTGTCGCATCCTGAAGCGTAGAACAAGGTGTTCGTATAGGTTCCGGAGCTGGTAACTGTAACACCCCACGGAAGCACAAAGCTTGCGCCCTGGCAAATGGCTACTGCATTTGTTGTGGTGCTTTTTATTTGTTTGGTGAGCTGTACGATTCTGATAAGACTGTCGCATCCGGAATTATGGTAAAGCGTATCGGTGTATATGCCGCCATCACTAACAACAATACCCCAGGGCAAAGAGTACCCGGACCCTTCACAAAAGGTTGCTGAAGTTGTTTGGTTAACTGAAGGCTGAACGACAAGGTTGATGGTTTTAATTAAGCTGTCGCAACCGCCAGGATAACTAAGTGTATCACTATATAATCCTGCTGTAGTTACCGTTCCGCCCCAGGGAAGAATATAAAATGCTCCAGAACAAATGGATACATTATTGGTTTCCTGACTTACACTTCTTACATTAAGCAACACAGTTCTTATCAGACTATCACAACCTGATACATAGTGTAAGGTGTCACTAAAAATTCCGCTGGTATTTACAATCAAACCCCATGGAAGCGAATAGGATGATCCTGCACAAACCGTAGCAGTAGTTGATTGAATAGTCACATCCTGGAGCATTAGGTCTACTTCAAACACCACGCTATCGCATCCCGAGGTATAATGTAAGGTATCTCTGTAAATACCGGGCATTGTTACTACCTGTCCCCATGATAGTGTAAAGTTTCCATTGCTGCAAATAATACCTGTAGTGGATTGAACAGCAGGCGCATTTACTAATAACTGAATAGAGGTAATGATGCTGTCGCATCCGTTCAGGTGGTATAATGTATCGGAATAGGTTCCGGAAGATTGTACCACCATTCCCCACGGTAAAGTATAGCTGGCACCGGAACAGATACTCACATTACTGGTATTAATCGTTACCGGCAACACATTTAGCACTACAGTTTTTATCAGTGAATCACACCCGGTAACATACTGTATGGTATCGGCATAAATGCCTGAAGTAGTTACAACACCACCCCAGGGTAAAGTATAATTCTGGTTAATGCAGATAGATACGTTAGCAATTTCAGTTAGGGTTTGTTTGATTTCCAGGTCAACTACCTGCACCAGCGAATCACATCCTGCAATGGTCCTGATGGTATCTCGGTAGATGCCGGGCGTATTTACAATACCGCCCCAGGGCAATGTAAAATCCTGTCCCGAACAAATATCAGGATTGCTGTTCAGGTAAATAGGCTGATCAATCAAAATTGTATAATTTCTTCTGATACTGTCGCAACCTGAATTGGTGTAGCTGAGCGTGTCCTGGAATAACCCGGCCACATTTACTATTTGTCCCCAGGGAAGTATATAGCTGGCGCCGGAGCATATCGTAATGGTTTGATCGATTTCCGTAACTGCATTTACCATTAATGAAACCGTTCGGATCAGTGAATCGCATCCCGAAGTATATTGTAAAGTATCGGCATAGATGCCAGCGGTAGTTACAATTGCACCCCAGGGAAGTGTATAGCTGCTGCC
>MWYV01000057.1 GCA_002050435.1 Chitinophagales bacterium 33-2
ATTTTGGTATGAGTGTTTTTTTTCGTTCAGAGGGCGACCTTAGGGTAAGACATGTGGAGAAGCATTCACCTGCCGGACAGGCTGGTATTAAACGAGGGTGGAAGATCACTTCCATCAATGGCAATTCCAATATTTCCACTTCCAACTCCAATTATATTGTTCAGCAGGTGTACCAGTCTGCAAATGCCGGCTTTAGTTTTCAAAAGCCTGATAACAGTTCCGTTAATCTGACGCTCAATGGTGCCGCTTATATGGATGATCCTGTGATACTGGATACGGTTTACCAGATCAATGGAAGGAAGATCGGGTATTTTGCCTTTAATTCTTTTTTGGGAGATACGGCATCTATTTACAATGCTTTTTCTAGAATATTCAATGGTTTTTCTTCAGCAGGCGTACAGGATGTAATCGTGGATCTCCGGTATAACGGTGGCGGTTATGTGAGTGTACAGCATAAGCTGGCAAACTGGCTTGCACCTGCGGCTGCCAATGGACAGTTGATGATGAAGCAGGTATTCAATGAAAAATATTCGACTTATAACAGTACGGATCATTTTCAGAAACTAGGTTCACTGAATCTTCCGCGCATATTTTTTATTGTAAGCGGCGGTACGGCTTCTGCAAGTGAACTGCTCATTAATAATCTACAGCCATATATGGATGTACAACTTGTAGGGCCTTCAAAAACCTATGGCAAACCTGTGGGCTATTTTCCAATTCCTGTAGGAAGCTGGTACATTTTCCCGGTTTCTTTCAGAAGTACCAATAAGAATGGAAGCGGGAATTATTTTAATGGGATTGATTTGAATAACCAGGTGGCTGATGGATTGGACAAGGACTGGGGTGATGTGCAGGAACTTTGTTTGCAGCGCGCCATCGGGTACATTACGAGTGGCAGCTATCCTTCACAGTCCATAAATACAATTCCGGTACAGGAGCAACCAGCTGTAAAAGCAGGAAACAAGGTGCTGGATCTGCCTTCATTTAAAGGAACGGTGGATACGCGGCATTTACGATAACATTAAAAATCCCCTTTTTAAAAGGGGATTTTTTTTATTCAGGATCTTTTGGAGTTGCAGGATTTTTTCTTCTTTTTCTTTTTTATCTGCGTAGCGGGTACCTGTTGCTTGATTGCGGTTTCATTGTGAATGATCAGCGGATCAATCACCCTTACATCTGCTTTTGCTTCGTTCTCTAATCTTTTAGGATCATTGATTGCTTTGTCAATAACTTTTTGTTGGGCAAAACCTGCTGTTGATGCAGCAACTGCCATGGCCAGGAGGATTAATTTTGCTTTCATTTTTTATTTAAAGCTAATGAGGATGATTTGTATTGAAAAAATAGCAGCTGATAGTTGTGAAGATTTTAGCAGGAGAGGGAGTTTTTAGTCTGGCACTTGTTTTTCTATAATAATAAAAAAACAGTTTATGCAAACAGATAAGGAAAATCAAAAAGGAACGCCTTCCAGTCCTGCACAGGCAGAATCACCCAATCATGCACCAGGCGATCAAAACCGGCAGACTGAACAAAACCAGGAAGGAGAAAAAAGAAAGGTGGTTGCTGCTAATGATCCAGCAGCTTTTGATGATGATTATGAAGTGCGGGAGGAAGATAAGATGGGTCAGAATGAAATTAAAACGCTTGATGCAAATAATACATCAGGAACGAAAAGAGGCGATACATTCAACAAGGATGCAAACGGTTGAGCATGCAAATTAGCATGAGTAAATTAGCGGGAAATTAATTTATAAAAGGATATTATGAATTGGTTGGATATTGTTCTGGTGCTCATTGTTTTACTCGCAATGTGGACAGGATGGCAGAAAGGATTTATTTACGGCCTTATAGATTTGCTGGTTTGGATCGGGAGTATGCTGGCAGGTTTTTTTACCTATAAATATTTTGGAACCTTACTTCAAAAGTTGATTCCTGCACTAGGGGTATGGACCCTGCCGCTTGCATTTTTCCTTGCCATTATACTTGCACGCCTACTGCTTTCATTTATATTTAATCGCTTTCTTCATGATACGCCTCAACATGCACATGAACATGGAGTGAACCAGGTATTAGGTCTTGTGCCAGGCTTGATAAAAGGAGTATTGTATGCCACGCTTATTGCTGCCATATTTTTGGCGCTTCCTATTTCTGATGCCTTTTCCACCCATGCCAGGGAAAGCAAATTTGCCGGTCGCCTGGCTGTAGGTGTTGAATGGCTTGATAATAAACTCACACCCATTTTCGGAGAAGCTGGTAAAAGAACAATGAATCGTTTGACAGTGAAACCAGATTCAGACGAATCTGTTGAACTTTCTTTTACCGTTCAAAATGCAAAGCCAAGACCAGACCTTGAAGCACGCATGCTGGAACTGGTGAACGAGGAAAGAACGCAAAGAGGATTCAAACCCCTTGCTCCCGATCCTGAAATGACAAAGGTTTCACGATTGCATTCGCAGGATATGTTTTCAAGAGGCTATTTCTCTCACCATACGCCTGAAGGAAAAGATCCTTTTGACAGGATGCGTGCTTCTAATGTTAAGTTTCTTACAGCAGGAGAAAATCTTGCTTTAGGACAAACTTTACAGATCTGTCATGATGGTCTGATGAATTCACCGGGTCACCGCGCCAATATTTTGCGCCCCAATTATGGAAGACTGGGCATTGGTGTATTGGACGGAGGTTTTAGGGGTTTAATGATTACGCAGAGTTTCAGAAATTAAGTAGAAAGTCATTTCCATAAACAGAGCACAATCGCTGCAATGATTTGACCAACGACATGGTAAAGACCATCGATCGCGTGTAATCCAAAAGGTTTTTTGATATAGAGATAAGATATACTGATTGCTGTAAAAGCAAACCCCAGCCCTGTAACCAATCCCAGTTTGATTCCCGAAACAGCCTGGTTCAGTTCCAGTTTTTCAACCAGCAGCGCAAGGCAAATGGTAGCAAAAAGCATCAAAAAAAATGAACTGAGCATAATGGCACCAGAACCTTTTTTCATTTCAGGGTCATTGACATTTATACCCTGGTAGGCAATCCATTGCTTACCAAAAAGAGCGGTGTACCACAGTGCGCCCAGCGCAAAATAAAGTACGGCTGCAACGAGTACGGCAAGCCAGTTGATTTCAGAAAATATGCTTGTATCCATATAAAAAAATTTATAAAAGATAAAAACCAATGACTGCAATTCAAAATGGTTGAGGAAAATAAAGGGCAAGCCTCATGATGTTATTTCTGGATGAGCGGGTATGAATTTTGGGTGAGTAAGACCATGAAAATAATTTTTCACGGCGGGGCCAGAACCGTAACAGGATCAAAACATATCCTTGAATTAAACGACGGAAGAAAAATATTGCTTGACTGTGGCATGTTCCAGGGATTGGGAAGCGATACAGATGATTTAAATGAAAACTTTGGTTTTGATCCTTCCTCTATTTCCTGCCTGATCCTTTCTCATGCACATATAGATCATTCCGGGTTGATACCTCGGCTTGTTAAATTGGGGTTCAATGGAAAAATATTTTGTAGAGAAGCGACAAAGGAACTTACCGAGATCCTTTTATACGACAGTGCGGAAATTCAGAATTATGAAACGAGTTACATAAATAAACGCCGCGAAAAAAACAATCTTCCTCCGTATCAGCCCCTGTATACAAGCGATGATGTGGCTGATGCGCTTGGCCTATTTGAAATAAGAGATGTGGACCATCCATTTGAACCTATAGAAGGTGTTTCTGTGGTGTTTACAAATGCAGGCCACCTGATCGGAAGTGCGTCCATTCATATTACAGTAAAAGAAGAAGGAAATGAAACAACGGTATTCTTTAGCGGTGATGTGGGAAGATACCGTTCTGTTTTGCTGCAGCCTCCGCAGCCATTTCAACAGGCGGATTATATTATTCTGGAAAGCACCTATGGAAACAAACACCACGACATCAGTTTCAGTACGATAAAAGAATTAAGAAAAATTATTGAAGAAACCTGTATTCAGAATGAAGGACAACTGATCATCCCTGCATTCAGCGTGGGCAGAACCCAGGAAATTTTATATGCGCTTAACCAGTTGAGTCTTGAAAAAAGATTGCCGGAAACATTTTATTTTGTTGACAGTCCGCTGAGTTTAAAAGCCACTACCGTTATTAAAAAATTTAAAGAGCAATTCAGCGACAGGTTACAGCAGGTACTGGAAGTGGATGATGACCCATTTGATTTTCCGGGATTAAAATACATCGAAAACGTAGAAGACAGCAAGAAGCTAACAGATGCTACGCAACCCTGTGTGATCATATCGGCCAGCGGCACTGCAGACGCAGGAAGGGTAAGGCATCACATCAATAGTTGTATCAGTAAATCCAATTGTACCATATTAATGGTAGGATATTGTGGTTCCGGATCTTTGGGTGGTCAATTGCTTAGTGGAAAAAGACAGGTGGAAATTTTTAATGAACCACTAAAAGTGAAAGCACGTATTGGGCAGTTGCCGGGAATGAGTGCCCATGCCGATGCTGATGATCTTTTGCGTTTCCTGGGTTGCCAGGATCCTGAAAAAACGAAAAAGGTCTTCCTGGTACATGGGGAGTATGATGTACAGCAGGCTTTTATTGCGCGACCGAATCTAAGAGGTTTTGAAGACGTTGAAATTCCTGGTTTGCATCAGCAATTTGATCTTACATCATCGGGGTTAAGCCAGAAAATAGCCTGAAGAAATACCTGAAAATGGTTTCGGTCAGGTCCTGTTATAACGATCACGGATATATTCTTCTATTTCTTCTTCATTATAACCAACTTCCTGAATGGCGCGCAGGATATCTTCTATGGGATAATCAAGTGATTGAGAAAGCTGTTGCAGTTTATGCGTTTCATTCGATCCTATATTGTACCTGTCGGAGTTGTGTGAATAGTTGTTATAGATCATGGGTATAGTTTCATTAACCCTATTCTAAAAATATACCAAAAAGGGTAATGCAGTACAGGCGTTGGTTTCAGCGTTTATTTGTTTATGTCAGGATGATAGCCCGTTTAAAAATATGGAGATTAATTTACTCAAAATATCAGCTTTTGCAAAAGAAGATATACTTTAAGAATGGCTGATATTTATGTTAGCTGCAGGGCGTTGGGCAGCCAGTTCTTTATGCGAGGTTTGAAAATCAAAAAAACCAAACGGTTTGGCCAGGGAAGTCATTTCCTTGACCGAATTCATTTTGATATTTGATAAAAGAAGTTGGGTTTTTTTGTAATTCATCCTTTGCATAAAGAACTGCCTGCCAAACGGCCTGGCGCATAACGGTGACGGCTTTGCGAAGGTTGGGAAATAGAATTCCAATTGCTTGGCTTGGCCAGACTTGCGAAATTAGTTCCTGGCCAAATTACTACAGCCGATTCATATTCCACTGCTGATGGGCCAAATTCTTTTGCCCAACTTTTGCAAAGCCGGGTGTTGTGCGCCTTGGGCCTGCACATTAATGCAACTTTAAAATTATCCTTGTCATAAAGACCATTTCGAAAATCAGATGTCTGTTAGAATCTTTTTAGAGTGCAGAAGCCAGAAAAGTATGTTGGATATTGAAATCTACAAAAAATGGTTCTGATAAAAG
>MWYV01000074.1 GCA_002050435.1 Chitinophagales bacterium 33-2
GGCAAGGGTATGTAAATATTTTTGCCTGTATGAGCGATGAATGGAACAAAGCGCCTCTTGCATTTAAAGGATTATATACAATGAACGGAGTTTCTGTAGAGGGTAAATGGGATAATGGAAAGATTGATATTATGCTACATCCTAACGGAGCCTCAAATATTAAATTAAAGATTTCTACACTTACGGGTGCAATAAGTGTGGCCAGTGAAAAGAACAAATTGAAATCTTTTAACGCAGGCGAAATTTTAATTTTGGAATTTGATGGTGATAAACCCAGAAGGTTGTTCAACTAATACTATTAAAGAGAAATTGGCAATGAGTCAGTCATTTAAATATGTTTTACGAAAAAATTATACAACGCTATTATCTTTAACATCTGTGATCCACATTATTTAACCCAAAAAAATGACAAGAGTATTGATTTACATGATTTTTATCATAATTTCCTTTTCAAACTGCAAGTCGCAGGAAGCCAAACCCAGGGTATTTGTATTTACCGATATCAATATTGATAAAGGCGATCCCGATGACCGGCAGTCGCTGGTACATTTGCTTTGGTATGCCGATGAACTTCAAATAGAAGGGATTGTGCCCGATCGTTTGGATGCGCAAGGCATGGAAGCAGGCTTAATGGCCTTCGATGCTTATGCCACGGACTCTGAAAAGCATAATTTTGGTCAAAAAGGATTTCCAAAGCCCGAACATCTTAAAAACATTCTGGCTAAAAATAGCGAGGATGCCATATTGCGGTTGCAGAAGGCTGCTATGTCAGGTAAGGATGAACCCTTGTACGTTTTGGTTTGGGGTAATATTCGGAAAAGCACTGAAACAACATCCTGAGATTAAGGATAAAATAAGATTGGTTACGATCGGAACAGGATTGAAATATGGTCCTGAAGACGAGGTGGCAGGAAAGGAATGCGATGTACCCAACTGGAACGGCCCGGGCAGAAATGAAATTTATAACGATTCGAGATTTAAGGATATGTGGTGGTTAGAAATTAATTGGACCTACAATGGCATGTTTTCAGGAGAAGGACCAAAGGAAATGTTTGAAAAGCTCTCACACTATGGAGCAATGGGACAACTCATGAAGTTTGTTACAAAAAATCAAGCATGGGCACAATATTTTAGGGTTGGGGATACCCCTTCGGTACTTTATCTACTCGATCCCAATCATAATCCTGATGACCCTACCGAGTCTGGCTGGGCAGGAAAGTTTAAAAAACCTTTTCAGGAAGAAAGACCTCATTATTATACTGATGATAACGGAGCCGTTGAATGGGACTATGCAAATCCCTGCAACACCTGGGACAATCTTAAAGCTATGTATGCATATAATAAATCAACCCTGGAAAAGGAACGTTCCAGAATGTACCAGGCACTGCTCGAAAAATTGGACAAGGTTTATGGATCAGAAAGATAAATGTTACATTGTATTTTTTCTTTATCCTACAGGTAAGGTACTGTCGTAAGCTAAGCTTAACAAGCCAGGCAGGCCCCTGAACTCCATTTCCGTAGTTCAATTTGCCCTGTTTCACACACTACATAACCAGACTGGCAAGTGTATGTAAATATTTTTGCCTGTATGGCCGATGAATGGAACAAAGCGCCACTTGCATTTAAAGGATTATATACAATAAACGGAGTTGCAGTAGATGGGAAGTAGGATAACGGAAAGATAAATCTCGTGCTACATCCTAACGGAGCCTCAAATATCAAATTAAAGATATCTACCCTTACCGGTGCAATAAGTGTCCGGTGAAAAGAATAAAATGAAATCTTTTAACGCAGGCGAAATTTTAGTTTTGAAATTTGATGGTGATAAACCAGTAAGGTTGTTCAGTTAAATATCTGTCACATAGATGAACAATAAAAAACTTTTTGGTAGTTATTTAGAAGTTGTTGATGGGGTATTATGCCCAGGAGCAGTTAAAAGGTGGAATAATGCGTTGTAAATAAATTAGATAGAGGTATAAATATTAAAGGAGTAAACAATATAATTTTTGAAAGTACAACTAAGTCAAAGTCTAAAATTATTCAAAGAATTGGCAGAGGGATGCGTCTAGAAAGCCATCATACATTAAATGTTTTTTTTCTAATCCCTTTTTTTAGGCATCATTATTTGGGTAGAAAACCAACAATTGTTAAAGAGTGGATTGAGAAATCAGCAGATAGTTTAGACTTATCAAAAGTAAAGACCATAACCTATAAAAAATAAACCTGCCACCAACCTTAAGAACAATAGCCGAAAGCCCCCAATAAAAAGCCCCGCTTTAAAAGAAGTTTACGGGGGCTTTTGGTTATTGTTTGTTGACCGACACCGGGGAGTTTACTCTTAGGTGGCAAAGTAGCTTATTGCTTTTCCTCACCCCGTGAACATCCGGAAACATTATTTCGAATGGAGGTTATGAATACTTCCTCGACATTGAGAAAGATATACCAGGTCCAAAGCTGGTGTGCGTCCACCCATATAATCTTAGGGAAGTGTAACAGGCATAAAAAAAGAGGCTGAAAATTCAGCCCCCCTTTTTATCATGTCAGAATAATTATTCTTCTTCGTCGTAGGCCATTGCCTCTTTAGCTGTCATCAACAATTCATATTCTTCCTTGCTACCTACGATCATATTATCAAACTCACGCATACCCGTACCCGCAGGAATAGGATGCCCTGTTATTACATTTTCTTTCAGACCAAGCATGGTGTCGGTTTTACCCTGGATGGCAGCGCTTGACAGCACTTTCGTTGTTTCCTGGAAGGAAGCAGCCGATATCCAGCTTTGTGTTCCGAGGGATGCTTTGGTAATACCCAGCAACAACGGAGATGATGTAGCAGGCCTGGCATCGCGAAACTCAACCGGCTTTTTATCAGCACGCCTTAAGGTTGAATTTTCTTCACGCACCTCACGTAGTGTCACGATTCTACCAGGACGCATATTGGAACTTTCGCCGGAATCGGTCACCACTTTTTTATCAAATATCCAATCATTCTCTGCGTTAAAATCATACCTGTCTTCCGTATCGCCTTCAAGGAATTTGGTGTCACCCGCATCTTCGATTGTTATTTTTCTCATCATCTGGCGAACGATCACTTCAATATGTTTATCGTTAATTTTCACGCCCTGAAGCCTATAGACTTCCTGGATTTCATTTACCACATATTCCTGTACTGCAAAAGGGCCTTTTATTGAAAGAATATCTGCCGGGGCAATCTGACCGTCGGATAAGGCAATACCTGCTTTGATAAAGTCACCCTCCTGTGCAAGAATCTGGCGGGTAAGCGGCACCAAATATTTTTTAATAACGCCATCTTTTGCCTCAACGATTATTTCCCGGTTACCCCTCTTAATATTTCCAAAAGAAACAACACCATCTATTTCAGAAACGACCGCCGGATTGCCCGGATTTCTTGCTTCAAATAATTCTGTAACCCGCGGAAGGCCCCCGGTAATGTCTCTTAATTTACCGAGTACTCTTGGGATTTTCACCAGTACCTGGCCAGCTCTTACTTCCTCTCCTTCTTCCATTATTATGTGGGAACCCACCGGCAGATTATACGATCTTGAATCTTTTTTTCCTTCAACAAACATTGATGGAATACGGGCTTTGTCCTTTGTTTCAATCACCACCTTCTCCCTGTGCCCGGTTTGTTCATCCGCTTCTTCGCGATATGTAATGCCATCAGCAATATTATCAAATTTCACCGTACCCTCAAGCTCAGAAACGATTACATTATTAAACGGATCCCAGGTACAGATCACATCGCCTTTGGAAACTTTCTGACCATCCTTCACATTTAATGTAGCACCGTACGGAACGTTGTTAGTGATCAGCAACCTGTCATGTTTTACGTCCATGATCCTGACCTCACCGGTACGGCCAATAACTACTTTTGATTTAACTCCGGAAAAATTTTCAGCATCTACGATTCTTAACCCATCAAACTGAATAGTGCCATCAAACTTGGCAACAAGAGTGGACTCTACCGATGCAGAACCTGCAACACCACCTACGTGGAATGTCCTCAGTGTAAGCTGCGTTCCCGGTTCTCCAATGGACTGTGCAGCAATGATACCTACTGCATCTCCTTTTTGGGCTGTATAGCCCGAAGCAAGATTTTTACCGTAACATTTTACACATACGCCCCTCCGGCTTTCACACGTTAGCACGGAGCGAATCTCAACAATTTCTAAACCACCCTCATCAACCTTCCTGGCTATTTCTTCTGAAATGTTTCCGCCTGCTTCTACAATCAATTCATCAGTGAGAGGATTATATACGTCGTGAAGAGAAGTTCTTCCGAGAATCCTGTCATATAATGGTTCAATAATATCTTCATTGTCTTTAAGCGCTGAAGTTGCAATACCTCTCAGTGTACCGCAATCTTCCTCGTTGATCACAACATCCTGTGCAACATCTACCAGTCTTCTTGTCAGGTAGCCGGCATCTGCAGTCTTCAGTGCAGTATCTGCAAGACCTTTCCGTGCACCATGTGTAGAGATAAAATATTCCAACACGTTCAGTCCGTCCTTAAAGTTGGAAAGAATCGGGTTTTCGATGATCTCACTTCCGGTGCTTCCGGATTTACGCGGCTTTGCCATCAGCCCCCTGATACCGGCGAGCTGTTTGATCTGTTGTTTAGAACCTCTTGCGCCGGAGTCAAGCATCATGAATACAGAGTTAAACCCTTGCTTGTCATTAGCCAATTCACGAATTAATGTTTCTGTAAGCCTGGTATCTACCCGGCTCCAAATGTCAATGATCCCGTTATATCTTTCATTATTTGTAATAAGACCGGAATTGTAATTATCCCAAACTTCATCTACTTCGCCACTTGCATTTTCGATCATTTCCTGTTTTGAATCAGGAATAATGAGGTCGTTAATATTAAATGAAAGCCCTCCTTTAAATGCCATTCTAAAACCGAGTTGCTTAATATCATCAAGAAACCTGGCTGTAGCGGGGATGTTCGTCCATTTAATTATATCGCCGATAATTTCTCTCAGGGCTTTCTTAGTAAGTAATGCATTGATATACCCTGACCCGGCAGGCACGTGTTGATTAAAAATCACGCGGCCAACCGTCGTGTCAACTAATTTATTTTCAAACGATCCGTCGTCATTTCTGACTTCAACTCTTACTTTAATGTGGGCATGGAGATCTATGCGTTGTTCGTTATAAGCAACGATCACTTCTTCAGGAGAATAGAACAGCTTATCCTCTCCGCGTACTTTCACTTCGTCAGTAGATCTTTTTCCTTTGGTAATATAATAAAGCCCAAGCACCATATCC
>MWYV01000048.1 GCA_002050435.1 Chitinophagales bacterium 33-2
GCCGCTGAGTCAATGGTTTCAATACCATCATTATCGTCTTCATCAACTTTTTTTAATAAAACTGCTTTCAGGAGCCAGTGGAATTCTGTTACCGTGCCGTTTAAAACCCAGGCCCTGGGTGTGGAATTAAAAATGGGTGTTTCTCAGGCTTCCGATGATTATATTTCATTAGGTGCACAGATCACCAATGACATTGCTGGTGATGCCAAACTTGGAAAAACACAATTTCTTCCCATGCTGGCTTATCACAAAGCACTGAGTTCAGACAAGGATGCTTATCTCACCCTTGGATTCCTGGGAGGTTTTGTACAACAACGTTTTGATCCTTCGCGTTTAAAATTTGATGACCAGTTTGTGAATGGTGCTTACAGTCCAACCAATCCCACGCAACAAACATTTAATAATACCAATGTAACTTATCTGGATGCAGCAGCTGGCATCAGGTACAGCAGTGTAATGGGATATGATACCAGGTATTACCTCGGCGCAGCCTATTTTCATTTCTCTGAACCAAAGGTGGCATTCAATCCTGCCAACGATATCCGCTTAAACAAAAAATTTGTTTTCAATGCCGGGCTTTCCGCAGCCACAAGTGAAACTGACCGCGTGACCGTTTACGTGGATTATTTTATGCAGGGGGGCAACCGCCAGGCTCAGGGCGGATTTTTATACACACATGATATTGTCCAGGAAGATGATGATTTTAGTTACAGCATTTCAGGTGGTGGATTTTTACGCTGGAATGATGCGGTGATCCCGGTGATTAAACTGAATTATTACAACTGGGCTGTGGGCATGACCTATGATATCAATATCAGTAAACTACGTTCGGCTTCAGGTGCAAGGGGTGGTTTTGAACTCACCCTTTCTTACAGCAATTTCTTAAACATCAGGAATAGTTCTTCAGAGAAAGTGCGGTGTCCTGTTCCCTTTTAATGTGGAATGTTGTTGAATGGCAATGTAATTGCAATGTTTGGCGCATGAAGAAATTAAGCGCTTTAGTGCTGGGTGTTTCCATATTATTATTTGCTTGTAATGATGGAACTGATACCACCCAGACTACAATAATCACCGATTCTGTAAATACAGAACCGGCACAGCCGACACAGCCTGAACAACCGCCGATCAGGCTGGTTTTAAGCATCACCGACCGGCAGGTTGCGGTGCTACAGCAGAACGATACAATTAAAAAATATCCCATTGCAGTGGGAAAGGCAAAAAATCCCACCCCTACCGGAGAATTCAAGATCCACCAGATCGACTGGAACCCAGACTGGAACCCACCAGACAGCGAGTGGTCAGAAGATGAGGAGTATACCCCACCAGGGCATGCCGACAATCCCATGGGAAAGGTGCGCATCATTTACCAAATGCCTTATACCCTGCACGGAACCAAAAACCTGAAATCACTTGGAAAGGCACAGTCGCATGGTTCGGTACGCATGGCCAATCTGGATGCAATTGAACTCGCAAAACTGATCATGGAAAGATCCGGAAGTGCAAAACCACCGGAATGGTACGACAGGGTGCTGGCGGATTCTACAAAAATGGAAACCGTAAAGCTGAGGGATTCTATTCCGCTAACAAACAGGCAATAAATTCGAGGGGAATTCAATAAAATTGGGTGCCCGGCGTTTCATTGAAGTAGAAGTGTTGGTGGATACAGGTTCCATAAGGATTTTCTTGTGAAGATGCTAACAACATTGCTTCCTAACTTTAGAAGCTGCTGAAATAGCAGGATTTATAAAATTGATTTGTATGAAAATTGGAATACTGTTTTTGTTGCTGGCATTTAGCTTCAGCGCCGGTTCGCAATCATTAAAAGACCTGCTTTATAGTGGGAAGTTAAAAAAAGATTCTACTGGAGTGATCAGGAAGACGGATGACCTGAGTACAAAGATCGATACGGTGCAGAAGAAAGCACCAGAAGAAGAAAAGTCAACGGCAAAAACGGATACTACTGTAAAAGCAGTTTTATTAAAAAAAGTTGATGAAGACGATAATGATGGTATTGAAACCATTGACTCAGCGGCGGTTGCTACCATACCGGATCCGGTGAAGGCACCAGTGAAATCGCCCAATAGCATCTGGAAAGAATATATCAATGAACAAACTGAAAGTATTAAGACAGAAATACTGTCGAACAAAAAAATAAAAAAAGAAACTTATTACCTGACAGTAGAATATGAAATTGGTACGGAAGGAGACGTAAATGTTTTGAAGGTGATCTCCTCTCCTGAAAATGCATTGCTTCAATCACAGATCATGGAGCGCTTCATGAACAACCCTCCAAAAATGAACCCGGTACCCAAAAAGGTAAAACGTAAGTACAATTTTAATATTACAAAGGATTAATTTTGTTGCGCAAATAATTAAAAGGGTTACTGAATGGTAGCCCTTTTTTTATTGGCATTTTGAGAACGTTGAACCACGGAGATGAATAAACAACAGTTTAACAATTGTTCAACCACCTTTCAACCATTAAAGAATGAACCACGGAGCGCACAGTGGCACAGAGGAAGCACAGAGATAAATAAACAACTGTTCAACCACCGTTCAACAACCTTTCAACCTTTAAAGAACGAACCACGGAGCGCACAGCGGCACAGAGGAAGCACAGAGATGAATAAACCACTATTCAACCACCGTTCAACCATTAAAGAATAAACCACGGAGCGCACAGCGGCACAGAGGAAGCACAGAGATGAATAAACAACTGTTCAACCACTTTTCAACAACTGTTCAACCATTAAAGAATGAACCACGGAGTTCACAGCAGCACTGAGAAATCACGGAGATAAATAAACAACCGTTCAACAATTGTTCAACCACCGTTCAACCATTAAAGAATAAACCACGGAGCGCACAGCGGCACAGAGAAATCACGGAGATGAATAAACAACTGTTCAGCCACCGATCAACTTCAACATGCTCCTACAAATTACTAAACGAGCCTGCGGCCCATCTCAAACGCACGCCAGCCTGCTGAATTTTGGCAGCGAGTGTTAATTCTTTACGCTGACCTTCAATGGTTCTTGCTTCGCGGGCATTGATCAGAAAAAGCGAACTCTCGCCATTGGCAAATTTTATTTCTTCTCCTTTTTGTAAGGCGAAATAATTCAGCAACAGGCTTTGCTGCTGCTGGTGTTGTCTGGTTGTTTGCAGCCATTCTATATAGTATTGATTGACCTTGTTTAGAATCGATACCTGTTTTGCCACCTGCGCCACCCTTGTTTGCTCTATTTTTAATCTTGCTGACTGGTAGGTGCCTCTACCTTCAGATAAGCGCAATGGCATGCTGAGTGCCAGGCCAAAGCGGAAATTATTATCAAAATAGGCCGCATTAAACGCTTTGGAAAAATCCCTGGCGATCACGTTGTACCTTGCCGTCACCTCAGGTAAAAGTGATTGAAATTTTAGCCGTTTTTCAATACCTAATCCTTGCAACCTGTAATCATATTCCAACAAAAGCGGGTGCAATTTGGCTTCTGCCAGCAATGATTCAAGTATTGGCGGGTTTGTTTCGCCTGGTACTGCCGGAATAGCTTCGGGTGGTAACGCATAAGTCAAATTATTTTCCTTCCATAAATAAAGTGACAGCTGCATCCTGCTTTTTTGTAACAACATGTCCGTTTCAGTTTCCAGTTGTTCAAAAAGTTGTATTTGTGTCATCGCCTCCAGCGTATCGATTGCAGGCCGGTCGCCCAGCTGGTACATTGTTTTGACCATTACGAAACGCGTTTTTGCATTATTTAAAGAAGCCCGAATCACCTGCAATTGCCGGTACTGCTCCCACCAATCCCAGTAAGCATCAAGTGCTTCAGCAATGATGTCGTTTAATGCTGCTCTTCGAACAATTATAGATTGGGCGCTTAATATTTTTGCCTGCTGCACGGCCGCACGGCGTTTATCGATCAATACATTTTGGAGCAAGGGTGCTGATAAACCAAGATAACTGATCGTTCCTTTTGTTTCCTCCGGGTTGATCCTGTCTCCCCTCAACGTTTCACTTCCCCCATACAGATCAATGCCATACCAGGTAGGAATGGTTAATGCACTCCATTGCTGGTTATAGTAATTTGTGCCATCAAAATCTTTGCGACTGTTACTGAAGCTTATAACGGGATCGAATGCACCACGACTCGCGGTAAGATCCGCCTCCGCAATGCGTACCTCAAGCATTGCCTGCCTGGCTACAGGATGAAATTGCCTGACAACTGCAATCAGTTCGGTTTCTGTAAATATTTTTTGGCCATATACGGAAACAGAGAAAAACATTGAGATCAAAAACAATAATTTCATTTCCTCTCCTCCTTTAAAATATAAAAATCAGGCGGAAAGGAATTGATGTTTCTCCACAACTCATACCACATTGGAACATTTTTAAGCAAGGCAATTCCGTTAGCACCGGTTCCCATCCGCAGTTCTTTCGGCCAGGTTCTGTAATTCCTGTCTTCTTTCACCAATAACCTGAACATTCCGTTTTTACCTGCATCGCTTTCCACGGCGGAAACGATGCCCTGGTAAGTACCATAAGAAGCTTCCGGCCATCCGCTGAAAACAATTGCAGGGAAACCATCAAATAGAAAACGTACTTTTTGTCCCGGCGCCACCAGGGGTAGGTCTACAGGACGCACAAACATTTCAACGGCATAATCAATCTGGTCGGGTACAATATGAACCAGCATAGCGCCTTCTTTTACGATTTCTCCAATGCCCGAATTGTGTGCTTGCACAATTTGCCCACTTTGAGGCGCAATAATATAATACATACCATTGCGCAGGTTATAGG
>MWYV01000054.1 GCA_002050435.1 Chitinophagales bacterium 33-2
CCACTACACAAGGCGGCGTGGTATACCATTCACCATTGTGTATGCGTATGGAAACGCCCGTTCTTAACTGGTTGAGTGTTTCCATACTCATTTTATAGTTCACCTGAACGAGGTAGGTTCTGCTGTGTTTTTTTTCTGAATTAAAAAGCAGCCTGGTGATTTTTTTATTCGTGGTAAGTAATAATAATCCTTCCGAATTTTTATCCAATCTCCCTATGGCATGCGTGCCAGGAGGGAAAGTAAAAGATAGATCGCCTAATAAGGGCCCGGGATATGGACTGATAAACTGAGATTCCATACCATAGGGTTTATTCAATAAGAAATACCTGTGGCGATCATTCATCAGGCAAAATAATGGTTAAAACAGGAGATCCGGAATAAGTATGTTTTCAACAGGAGTGAACACATAATCCGAATGTATGGCGATACCATTAACTTTGCGAATGGCAAAATATGCTTTCTCTGTTGAAAACATCATTAGTGCACTGAATATTGATGCATTAAATGATATGCAAAAGGCATCGTTAACTACTACAAAAGAAAACGAGAATGTCCTGATCCATTCTGCAACCGGTTCCGGAAAAACACTTGCATTTTTATTACCCCTGCTGCGTTCTCTGGATACTGAAATTAACACCACCCAGGCCATGATCATTGTTCCATCCCGTGAACTGGCATTGCAGATCGAGCAGGTATTCAGGTCGATGCAAACCGGGTTGAAGATCACCGCATGCTATGGTGGGCATAAAAGGGAAATAGAAGAAAACAACCTGCACCAGCCGCCAGTGGTGATTGTAGGAACACCAGGAAGAATTGCCGACCACCTGAGAAGAGGTAACATTACCACCAAATCCATCACTACCGCTGTTCTTGATGAATTTGATAAAACACTGGAACAAGGATTTGTTGAAGAAGTTATGTTTATTATTTCTGAACTCCCTGCAATCAATAAACGCATACTGACTTCTGCAACGGAAGCGGTGAATATTCCTTCCTTTTTAAATTTCGAAGATTTTAAGCGGTTGAATTATATTGTTGAAGGAGCTGCCTCTGAAGCGCTTGCCATCCAGTCTGTTTATTCCAATGAAAAAGACAAGATCCATACCTTGTTTAAATTAATTTGTCATCTGGGCAACAGGTCCTCCATTATTTTCTGCAATCACAGAGAAGCGGTGGAAAGAACCAGTCAATTGCTTTCAGAAAAAAGCATCATCAATACCTATTATCATGGTGCGATGGAGCAGAAAGACAGGGAAGTGGCACTGGCAAAATTCAGAAACGGAAGCATTAATTTTTTAGTAACTACGGATCTGGCTTCACGGGGCCTCGACATATCAAACATCCGGTACATCATTCATTACCATCTCCCTCCAACACCGGAGGTTTTTACTCATAGAAACGGGAGAACGGCAAGGATGGATGCCACCGGAACTGCGATCCTTATTCTGAATGAAGAAGACAAACTGCCTGCTTATATTGAAACGCCAGTAGAAAAGATCCAGCTACCTGAGACGGCTGTAATTCCTGAAAAACCAAAATGGGCCACATTGTTCGTCGGAGCTGGTAAAAAAGACAAGATCAACAAAATTGACATTGTGGGCTTTTTATCCAACCGCGCGGAATTAAAAAAAGAAGATATAGGAATGATCGAAGTAAAAGATTTCTTTTCTTTTGTGGCCATCCGCAAAACCAAAGCAAGTAATGTATTGCAACTGATCAAAGGTCAAAAAATTAAAAACCAGAAAGTCAGGATCGATATTGCAAAATAATGACGGTGTAAATTTTGCGGATGAATAAACTACCTGTTCAGGATAAAAAAAGAGCGCTCATCAGCGCTCTTTCATTTTGTATTATCTCAGAAAAACAAGTTCTCTGTATTTAGGTAAGGACCATTCTTTGTCATCAACCATTTGCTCAAGTTTGTCAACATGATACCTGAGCTCGTCGAAATATTTTTCCTTCACTTCACCACAATAAGCAATCGCTTTTTCCCTGGTATCTTCGATATGATTACTCTTTTTCCTGGCTTCCGTCATTTCCGCAGAAAGTACGCTAACCTTGTTGATATGACCTGAAATTTTATTCAGCATTTCAGTTCTTTGTGTACATAATCCTTCAGCAATTCCGGCTTCTCTTAATCCGCGGACATTTTCAAGTAAGGTATTCTGATACCTGATGGCTGCAGGCAATACATGGTTGTGCGCCAGTTCGGCCATCAGCCTGCTTTCAATCTGCACTTTCTTTATGTATTTCTCCAGTTCAATTTCATGTCTTGCTTCGAGTTCTGCATGCGAATAGATCTTGTTGTCCTGGAACAGTTTCAAAGCTTTTTTGGTAACCATGGCATCCAGCGCAAGCGGCGTGGTTTTAATATTTTCCAATCCTCTTTTAGCTGCTTCTTTTTCCCATGAATCGCTATAACCATCACCTTCAAAAAGCACTTTTTCACTGGCAACTATATATTCCCTGATTACATGCATGATGGCGATCTCTTTCTTTTCACCTTTTTCGATCAGCGCGTCAACATCTTTTTTAAATCCTTTCAGTGTTTCTGCCATGATGGTATTTAAAACAGTCATGGGGTTGGCACAGTTGGCGGAAGAACCTACTGCCCTGAATTCAAATTTGTTGCCTGTAAAAGCAAAAGGAGAGGTACGGTTGCGATCTGTATTGTCCATCATCAGTTCAGGTATACTTCTGTGGATCTCCATCTTCAACATGCTCTCATCGGTTTCATCCATCTTCTCTGTTACTCTTTCCTTCACCTCCTGTAAAACTTTAGACAGGTATTGCCCAATAAAAACAGAAATGATGGCAGGTGGCGCTTCATTTGCACCCAGGCGGAAGTCATTGCTGGCTGATGCAATGGATGCGCGCAGCAGGTCTGCATAATCATGCACGGCCTTAATGCTGTTCACAAAGAATGTGAGGAACATCAGGTTCGTTTTGGGTGTTTTGCCGGGAGCTAGCAGATTAACACCAGTATCTGTTGCAAGGCTCCAGTTATTGTGTTTTCCGCTTCCGTTAATACCTGCAAAAGGTTTTTCGTGCAGCAAAACCCTTAACCTGTGACGAGTAGCCACGCGGCTCATGACATCCATTAAAAGCGTGTTATGGTCTACAGCAATATTGGCTTCTTCAAAGATGGGCGCACACTCAAATTGTGCCGGTGCTACTTCATTATGCCTGGTACGCAAAGGAATACCTAACCTGTACGACTCCGTTTCAAAATCACGCATAAAAGCATAGATCCTTTCGGGAATCGATCCAAAATAATGGTCTTCCAGTTGTTGCCCTTTAGCAGGATTATGGCCAAACACAGTACGTCCGCAAAGCAGCAGGTCAGGGCGGGCATTGAACAGTCCTTCATCTACCACAAAATATTCCTGTTCCCAGCCAAGGGTTGGCGTAACCTTGGTTATGTTACGATCAAAATAATTACATACATCAACAGCCGCGTGGTTAATGGCTTCCAGTGCTTTGAGCAAGGG
>MWYV01000045.1 GCA_002050435.1 Chitinophagales bacterium 33-2
GCGTTGCAAATCCGGACGTTTTTTTCTTACTAAACGAAATATTTTTGTATCGGCTTTTCCATTTGTGAAAATTACCAGCGTTAATAGAATGCTGATTGCAAAAATCCTTTACAGTGGTGTTTGATTTTTTAAACTCATGTAATAAATCCTGAATCTGCTGCTTACTGCGCCTCCGCCTGGGTGAAATTTGAGTGTCCATACTTCAAACATTGATGAAGAGCAAATTTATCAGCCAGGTGCATTCAAATCAAGGTGTAGTTAGCCGTGGGGATACGTTCTAATAGCTGGATTACCTAAATTTCCTACAATAATATTTAAGGTAAATTTCTTAAATGCTTCTGGATCTGAGGGTCCAGGGACACTTGCATCTCCTACTTGTATAGCTTCTTCTGGTTCAACATTAAGAGGGATATATGAGGGATAGGTGTTAGGGTTAGGTGTAGTATTTAAAGATATAGAGGCAAGGAAACTTACCTGTTCTAGAATGGGTTAAATGGGTTTTTGCTTTTAACGCATACTTCAGCAAATAACAAGTGGAATGATTGAATATACTGGCGAGGCATAAAAAAACTAAGGCTGTATACAATATGTACTCAGCCTTAGTTATATAAAAAACGATACTTTTGCTTATCTAATTTTGAACTGCATTAGGATTGCCCTGGAGTTCGAACTGAGGCAATACAAATACGAACCTGTCATCACCTGCAGGTACCTGCATCGTACCGCCAACAGATGAAGAAACATAATTTGGAACAACAGATCTATCCAGGGGAAGATTTAATCTCTTCAGATCAAAAAACCTGAAGCCTTCTCCCCAAAGTTCAATTCTTCGCTGAATCAATATTTCATCAATCAATGCCGGACCTGAATTTGCGCTCAAAATATATTGAGGATCTCTATTTTTTGCCAATGTAAACAAAGCTTGTCTTGCATCTCCTTCCCTGCCAGCTGTTCTTGCATAGGCTTCGGCCAGTATCAAATACATTTCGGCTAAACGGATGTAAGGAACATCGCCAATTGTTGGCGCACTTCTGGTTTTAAATTTCCTGCTCATGTAAGGCTCTCTTACATAAGTACTAAGCGGCAAAGGAAAGTTGGTGGCATTAGGTGCCGGTTCCCACATAGTTTTTCTTATATCTGTTGAAGCAATCTGGTTGTATAAGGCAGAATTAATGCGCTTGGGCTGAGACCTTATATAAGTTGTATTACCATTCCATGAAATTTGTGCATGGAATGCCCCAAAGGCATCGCCCTGGTCATCCGCCATAAAAAAGCCCCAGATCCACTCCGGATTTGAAAGATCATTAAAGCCACTACTGTATTGCGTATTTGACATTAATGAAAAAGTTCCTGCCTCTATTACCTGCTTGGCAAAATCTGCAGCCATAACATAGTTACCCTGTACTAATGCTGCCCTGGCTTTGATGGCTTTTGCAGCATTCAGGCTAAGATGTGATTTTACATTAGCTGCTGAAGCAGATACATTGACCGGTAGGTTAGATCCGGTGGCAAACAAAGCAATTGCTTCGTCCAGATCCTTATGTATCTGAGTATACACTTCTTCCACCGTTGAGCGGGGAAGCTTTACATCACTAGCGCTCAGTGGCATTGAAACACCTAACTGTGTATTATTGGTACCAGGGACATATCTTTTTGCAAAGAGCTGTACCAGGTTAAGGTAACCAAAGGCACGAAAGCTTAGTGCTTCGGCCTTTAGCCTGTTCTTATTGGCGTCACTGCCTGTTGAATTATCTATATTATCTAACAGTGCATTAGAATTTCCGATAACACGATAGTACAAACGGAATGGATAGGTAACCCAGACACTAGCAGCATTTCTATTGGTTACATAATTTGCAGTTCCATTTCCTGAACTTGTATACCAATTGCTGGCAGACTGGTGGATATCTTCGCCCATAAAATCAAGCGTCAGCATCATACCACCATGCCCCGGCTGATTCTGGTTTTGAAACCTGGAGGCAAAATACCGGTAAGAACCATTGATTACATTTGCGGCATTCGTAGTGGTGGCAAAAATTGTTGCGTCATCAGCAGATCCTGTTGAAGCAGTGTCTAAGAATTCTTTTTTACAGGATGTTATTGCGAACAAAAAAGCAATAGCAAGAAATATTTTATTTTTTTTCATTGTAATGTTTTGACTATTAAAAACACGGTAACCTAATTAAAATGTAACGTTCACACCTGCACTCAATACCCGGTTTGGTGTATACACATTTGAATTAGTTCCTGAAAATGCCTCTGAAGGATTCAAACCTTTACGCTTGGAAAACATTGCCAGGTTCTCTCCTATAATTGAAAATCTGACCTGGTTCATCTTTAGTTTGCTTAATAGATTCCTGTTCAGGCTATAGGATAAATTAACGGTACGAACGCTTAGGTACGAAGCGTCAATTAACCAACGATTAGACGCGGAATTAAAAAAGCCGGAGCTGGTGATATCCAGTCTGGGTATATCTGTTATATCCCCGGGGTTTTTCCATGAATTCAATACATCAGCATGAAGCGATCCACCATAGCTAGGCGCCATTAAGCTTGCATAGTTATTATCATAGTATTTACCACCCAATTGATAATTAAGCTGAAAAGAAAATGAAAATCCTTTATATTCCACGGTACTGCCAATTCCACCAAAAAGTTTTGGAAT
The DNA here is from genome assembly GCA_002050435.1 of Chitinophagales bacterium 33-2. Taxonomy (GTDB): domain Bacteria; phylum Bacteroidota; class Bacteroidia; order Chitinophagales; family Chitinophagaceae; genus Flavisolibacter. Next base: position 2,666 of record MWYV01000045.1, read on the forward strand.
AGCAGAACCAGAACGAGCAAACAAAGCACTGGTAGGATTGGTAACTACTGTATCGCCTTTTGCGGTAACTCTGTAACCGCTTGAAATTCCTGGAAGAGCATAGAAAAGACCGGCACCATCAGTTGGGTCCACGCCATACCACTGCCTTAGCCAAAATTGATATACATCGTGTCCTTCTTCCCACCTTTTCGTGCCGCTTATTTGAGTCTCGCCATTTGGCATTTCAGTAATCTTATTTTTTAAATGCGTTGCGTTCAACTGAATATCCCAACTGAAATTTCTTGAACGAATGATGCCACCATTTAACTGAACCTCTATACCCCTATTGTACATGGCGCCGATGTTTTCATTTCTGGTAGTAACCAAACCAGAATAACCTTGCGACACATTGAACAGCAAATCTTTAGAACCCCTGTGGAATAGTTCAATAGAACCAGAAACACGGTTTTTGAATAATCCAAAATCCAACCCAAGGTTTATACTCTGATTCACCTCCCATGTAAGATCTGGTGTTGGTAACCTCAATGCAATCGCACCAGGTTCCTGTGCATTGTTATTGCCCGAACCTAAGTCATATATTGCAGGATAGGCATAATAAACACTGTTGCCATCTCCATCCAATACATCATCATTACCCGTTGTACCATAAGCTGCCCTAAATCTTAAATCATTAATCCACGTGATAGGGTCGAGGAAGGATTCACGCTTGATATTCCATGAAGCACCAACCGAATAAAAATTACCCCAACGGGATTGTGGTGAAAAACGGGATGATGCATCCCTTCTATACCCAAGTTCCAGGAAGTATTTTTTATCCCAATTATACATTACACGGGAAAAATAGCCTTCCCTGTTCAATTCTTCTGTTGACCCGCTAATTCCATTTATCGTAACAAAGTTTATAAGTTCAACATTCCCTTCGAGGTTCATTCCCCTTCTGCTACCACTGAAATAAGTTTCATCTCTCTTTGTACTTTCATGGCCCAATAAAACACCAAGTTCGTGACGCCTGAAGTTTTTCCTATAATTCAAAAGCTGGTTCATTGTAATTGTTCTGTATTCGTTGGAGGAACGTATTGCAAGCCCACCAGTAGTAACTCCATCTCCTACGATCTTATTGCGAAATTCTTGCGTTCTGTGGTCATTTAAATCAAGACCCATATTTGCCGTGAAGGTGAAATCCTGCAGAAATGTTGCTTCAAGATAAGCACGGCTAATCACCGTGTTTCTTTTCGTAATATTCTCGTTCAGCTGTGTTTCATAAACGATATGCCGACCTGAATTAGCACTAGTGGGCCTATTAATAGCCCCTGGATGTTGCCCATAATCGTAAAAATGATTGCCACTAGCGTCTAAAACAGGTCGCCCGAGCGTATCATAGGCACGAACAGGATAAATCGGACCAATGCCCCTGGCAAAGTTAAAAGCATTTCCAAGAGCATTGTTTGATGTACTTAAGGGGTTGTTATAGTTTAGAAAAATTCCATTGACGTTCAATCCAGACTTCAACCAATCTTTATGCTGGGTATTAACGCCTACCCTCGCAGATACTCTTTGAAAATCAGTTTCAATTAAAAATCCTGCATCTTTTACATAATTGAGACTAAAATAATAATCTGACCTGCCCACTTTTGCCGACGTACTTAAATTCGCTTCAGTTCTGGGGCCATTATTGATCAAAGGGCTGAACCAGTCAAAATCATTATACATCAAGGTAGCATTCGGATTTAATTTTCCGTCTGCTCCAACAAGACTTGCAGTTGGAACACTAAAAGGATTGTAACGTAATTCGTTACCAATGGTTGCTGATGCCTGTGCAGCAGCAGCTGCTTCCGATAAACCCGTACCAATTTGAGGATACATGAGGCTATTCTTTAAAGCCCGCCACATAACCGGATAATAATCATAAGCCCCTACCATATCATATTCGGGTATACCTCTTTGGGAGTACCCGCGGGTTAAACTTAGGGTTACTTTTGGCTGTGCTGTCTTTCCTCTTTTTGTTGTGATCATTATAACCCCATTCGCTGCACGCGCCCCGTACAAGGCGGTAGAAGAAGCATCCTTTAAAACTGAAATGTTTTCAATATCATCAGGATTGATGTCTGCCAGAAATCCATCATAAGGAAAACCATCAACCACATAAAGAGGAGCAGCTCCATGATTAATAGAACCAAAACCTCTCACCCGAATTGCAGCACTACTCCCAGGTGCTCCACTTCCTGAAGTGGCAGATATGCCAGGAACTGAACCAGCTAAAGCTTGTGATATATTTGTCACCATCCTTTTTTCCAACTGCTCGGCTCCTATGGTACTTACAGCACCTGTAATAGATCCTCTTCTTTGCGTACCATATGCCACTACCACTACCTCGTCTAAGCTTTTATCACCCTGGACAAGGGTTACTGCCAGTTGCCCCTGGGCCGGAATAGCAACAGTTTGTGGTTCAAAACCTACATAGGATATCTCTAAACTTGTTGCATTTTGAGGAACAGTTAAAGTAAACGCACCTCTTGAATCTGTGGTAGTAGCAGCATTGCTACCAACAGCTCTTACTGTAACACCAGGTAATAGTTGTCCATTATTATCTTGAATGGTACCTGATACGTTTCGGGTCTGTGCCAGGAGCTGTAGACTCATTGTCAGCACACCCACTAATAACAATAGAATTTTTCTCATGATTATTAACAGTTTTATATGAAGACAACCAAAGTATGTATTTAACAGTTTTAAAATTAAGTTTGGTATTGAAACATGAATTCAAATAGATGAAGCATGGTAAAATAAACCTGAAATATTTTAAAGGATGAATGAGATGAAAAAATTAATGTTTGAGCTATTCTTCCTGCGACTACGGGTTACTATTTGGCCTATGGGTACCCTTAAAATAAAAACAGGTGGTAGAAACCGCCCAACTATTGCTTTCTAAATTTTTTGAAAACCAGCTGAGAACATCCGGTTATGCTTATGAAAGTACCAGGGTAGACGCATAATAATTTTTACCAAATACGATTTGCTTATTACTCTATAACGAAATTTAAAATAAAAGTTTTGGCCTGAATATTTTAATGTGTTGTTTACGGGTATGAATTTTTCTCTCGGGTAAAAATGAATCAATGAAAGTATGCGCACCTGTAACCAGGTTTATGAGAAGAAATGGAATACATCATTCTTATCAAGCAGAAGAAGACTCTGATGAAATCCATTCCCTTGATTTTCCAGTAGGATTTGCTGAATAGATACTTAGGTAAAGTTTTAATAACTTCCGTTCCAACCGTATGTAATTGGAAATTGTATTTGAGTTGAATAAGGAAAATAGAAGGAATTATAAAATAGAAAATATTAAGAAGCCCAGAATTGTAAATACCGGCTTGTCCCATACGTACTCCCTCTTTTACTAATGCATGAAGAGTGTATGAGCGAGGGGTTAGAGGTTAGAGTGTAAGGTTTAGAGGGAGGCTGTTCTACTTGTACCTTGAACCTTGAACCTTGAACCTAAAACCTTAATTCCCCTATTTCTCCCTTGGTCAATACTATAACGGCCTGCTCCTTCAAAAAAGAAAACCAGGCTGGAGAAAAAAATGGCTAAAGCAGGCGTCATTAATTCAAAGCCCCTGGGTAATTCAATATAACTGGCCACTAAAAAGTTGATGGTCATAATTATTCCTGCCCATCTTATTTTCCAACCAATCAAAATAAGAATGCCGCAAATAAACTGGGCATACACTGAAACAACGGCACTGATCAATGGAACGATAAATCCCTGGCTTGCTAGAAAACTTTCAAATTCCTTCATCCGGTCCCAATCCAAAATATTATCGATTGTTCCATAGATCAATCTTACACCGACGAACAACCGAAGCAAAAAAATTCCTGATCCAGTATTAAAAAGCCTGCTTTTAAACATAAGAACATTTAAGTTCTAAAATACCAACTTAGCAACGCCTTATGTTACCGTTCAAACAATTCTTATTTGTTCTTGCCACTTCAAAATCCGGTCTCCCAAACTTTTGGCTGTTCTTCTTGCACCTTGTCCCTCGAACCTTTAAACGCCCCACTAACAGCTAAAAGCTAACAGCTAACATCCCTCCTCACTTAATTATGATTGCAGCAAGTGGCGGTAGATTCAATGTTAACCGGTAGCTTTTTTCTGTTTTATCCATCACTTCCTGCCTGATGATCGAATTAAAAACATTACCGGTTCCTCCAAATTTTTTATCATCTGAATTGAAAATTTCTTTTGTAAATTTTTTCCCCTTTACAGATACGAGCCAGTCTTCTCTTATCACCGGTGTCATATTTAAAACGATGAGCAAATCATCTTTCATTTTTTTACCTTTGCGCATAAAGCTCATAACAGATTCCTGCCTGTGATCAAGATCTACCCATTCAAATCCGTTTTTTGAAAACTGGCTTTCATGCAATGCCTTTTCTTCTTTTAATAAACGGTTCAATTCCTGTATGCATAGTTGCAACTGGCTGTGCAGGTCAAATTGCAACAGTGCCCAGTTCAATTCAGTTTTATAATTCCACTCGGTTGTTTGTCCGAATTCATTTCCCATGAACAAAAGCTTGGCACCGGGGTGTGTCCACATGTAAGCATAAAGGGTACGCAGGCCTGCAAATTTCTGCCATTCATCACCTGGCATTTTGTAAAGCATGGGTGATTTCCCATGCACAACTTCATCATGACTTAAAGGAAGCATGAAATTTTCGTCGTTATAATACACCATGCTGAAAGTAAACTTGTCCTGGTGTTCTTTTCTGTACAATGGATCAACTTTGAAGTAATCCAGTGTATCATGCATCCATCCCATCATCCATTTCATTCCAAAACCCAATCCACCGGAAAATGTAGGGTTGGTGATGCCGGGCCAGTCGGTAGCTTCTTCGGCTATGGTTTGCACATCAGGAAAATCGCGGTAAATGGTTTCATTCAAATCTTTAATAAAAGCGATGGCTTCAAGATTTCCATTACCCCCAAATTCATTGGGTTCCCATGCGCCTTCTTCCCTAGAATAATCCAGTTTCAGCATAGAGGAAACCGCATCCACCCGTATGCCATCAATATGAAAAAGATCAAACCAGAAACGTGCGCTGCTGATCAGAAATGATTTGACCTCTCCCCTTTTATAATTAAAAATATAACTGTTCCAGTCCGGGTGAAAGCCTTTGCGCATGTCTGCATATTCATAAGTATGTGTACCGTCAAACATGAACAGTCCGTGCGCATCATAAGGAAAATGTGAAGGCACCCAGTCCAGTATCACACCAATGTCTGCCTGGTGCAACTGATCTACCAGGTACATGAAATCTTCAGGTGTACCAAACCTTGATGTAGGTGCAAAAAATCCTGTGCATTGATAACCCCAGCTGCCATCAAATGGATGTTCCATTACCGGCATGAATTCCACATGAGTGAAACCCATCTTTCTCACATAAGGCACTAATAATTTTGCGATTTGTTTATAGCTGTTGTAAGATTCTTCATTTGGTTCGGGGCGCATCCAACTGGCGAGGTGTACTTCATAAACACTCCATGGTGCATCCAGTGCATTCTGCACCTTTCTTTTTTTCATCCAGCTTTCATCCTCCCATGCATAATCAAATTCCCATGTAATGGTTGAAGTAGCCGGACGTTTTTCCCAGTAATTGCCAAAGGGATCGCCTTTCTCTGTAAGTAATCCTTTATATCCTTTGATCTGGTATTTATATAAACTTCCTTTTTGAACACCTGGAATAAAACCTTCCCAGATCCCGCTGTTGTCCCACCTGGGTTGAAGCAGGTGAAGCGATGGATCCCAGTTATTGAACTCTCCGATCACGGCAACTTTGGTAGCATTAGGCGCCCATACACTGAAATAATATCCTTCCTTATCTAAAACAGTGATGCGCTTAGATCCGAATTTTTTGTACAGTGTATAATGGGTGCCGTTGTGAAAGGTGGTTATGTCATCATCGTAAAAAATGGAATAATTCCAGACAGGCTGGCTGGTATCAATAAAATTCCCTTTTTCATATTTATCCGAAGAAACAGGATTTCCCAACTGCCGCTCATTATCAGGTGTTTTATCCTCCATACCACTAGATTTTCCGTTTAGGTAAAGTTAGCAAGTCGTGAGTATAACAGTCTTTTATTGTTGAAAGCAGAACAATAAGCTGGTGAATGGCGTGAGAATCAAGGTGCAGGTTGTAATCTGTACCTAAAAACTAAAAACCGAACATCTTCATCACTACATCTACTTCACCAACGTCATCACCCAGATGGATTTTGGTGGAATGACAGGGTCTTCGTTTAGATGAATAATTGCGTTGGTCACAATGTTTTTTGCAATACGGAATCCTTTTGCATGCTCCTCATAACGGCTTAACTGTACTGCCTGTTCTTTTTGTGAAGTGTTCATCACCACCATTACAGTTTCCTGGCTGTTGAAGCGGAAATAAGTATACAGTCCGTCCTGTGGAACATATTGTGCAAATTTTCCTGTTTTTAAAGCACTGGAATTTTTTCTGAAGTTTGCAAGCGTGCGCACATAATTAAATGCTTCATGCTCCCTTTCCGTTCTTCCTGCCATTTCAAATTTATTGGCAGCATCACCTGTCCAGCCACCGGGAAAATCAAGCCGCACCCAGCCATCAGGATTGGAAACACCTTTCATTAAAATTTCTGTACCGTAATACATCTGGGGTATTCCACGTGCTGTCATTAACCAGCCTACACCCATCTTAAACTTTTCAAAATCCTCTCCCACTTCTGAAAAGAATCTTGTTTTGTCGTGGTTGTCCAGAAAGTTCACATGCTTCATTGGGTCGCGATAAACAAAATCCTGCGCAAGTGTATTGTATAATTTATTTACGCCTTCCGTCCAGCCAAAATTTTCATTCAGGGCAGGAATAATGCCATACAGGTGTGTCTGAAAATCGGTTACAGCCGGAAGATTGCTTTTAAAGGGAATATTAAAATGATTCTGTGTAAAGAAAGCCTGGTTGATCACTCCATGCACCCAGGTTTCTCCAAACAAATGCAGTTTTGGATATTCATCGATTAAAGCCTTGTTGCACCGGTTCATAAAATCAAGATCATTGTATGCATAAGTATCGATGCGCCATCCATCCAGTCCAAATTCTTCAGTTGACCAGATGGCATGTTGAATCAGGAAGTTGGCAAAGAGTGGATTTTTCTGGTTGATGTCGGGCATGGCAGTTACAAACCATCCATCGCTCATGATCTTTTTATCAATTGCGGATGCATAAGGATCAAATAATGGCTGGTCCTTGTAAGAGGTTTGAGTGTACTTCGGCCAGCGATGAAACCAGGTACTATCAGGCATGTCGCGAAAGAGAAAATGTTCGATACCTGTATGGTTGTACACTGCATCCTGGATGATCTTCATCCCTCGTTTGTGCAGGTCGGTGATCAGGTCATGGTATGCCTTTTCTCCACCCAACCTGCGGTCGATGCGGTAATGATTGGTGAAGGCATAACCGTGTTCCGTGCGGTTCGGCATATCATTTTCAATCACAGGATTCAGCCACAAAGCAGTTACACCCAGGTCTACCAGGTAATTCAATTTGTTTTGAATGCCTTTAAGATCGCCGCCATGTCTTTCAAAAATCGTATCGCGGTTGAGCGACTGATCTCTCATTCCAGGTACGCGGTCGTTGGATAGGTCGCCATTACTAAAACGGTCTGGCATGATCAGGTAAATGAAATCTTCAGCTGTTACACCTTTAATTCTTGACTTTCCATTTTCGCTGCTGCGCGCTTTTAACTGGTAAGTAATTGATTGATGTCCGGGTATGTTTATCGTAAATGTTCCGGGCTTTGCGGCAGGTGCAATGTTGAGGTCAAGGAACAGGTAATTTTTATTGTCAACCCTTGTAACTTTCTGAATCGACACTCCGGGATATTGTACTGAAGCTTTTGTATGCATTCCAATACCCGAATCCCTGATCATGAGCTGGATCTTATTGTATTTCATTCCTGTCCACCAATGCGTGGGATAGACTTCCGGCTGTTGTGCAAACGATGCAGACACAACAAATACGAATACGATAAACAGTATTGATTTTCTCATACGTTTGAAATTGGTCTTTGTTCAAATTCCATTAGATCATCTACGATTTGCTCTGCAGAATCATTATGGTTGTCCTTTACAATAAAATTCAAAAAACCCGCAATCACCATGGAAACGCCGCCCACAACAAGGGCATAAATGGCCTGGTTGTCAAAAAAAGTATTTATGAAAAAACCCAGGATGGCTGCCGCCACGATCTGGGGTATAACAATAAAGAAATTAAAGACGCCCATGTAGAAGCCCATTTTATTTGCAGGTAGCGCACCTGCAAGAATTGCATAAGGCATGGTGAGCGTGGATGCCCAGGCCAGTCCAACTGCGATCATTGGTAGCAGCAACATCATGGGTGATGTAATAAAGAAGATGCTGATCAATCCTAAACCGCCGATAATAAGGCAAAACATGTGCGTGAATCTTCTGCTTGTTTTGGATGCAACAATGGGAAGTAAAAATGCTGCCAGTGCAGAAGTGCCGTTATAGACCATGAACATGATGCCCACCCAGTCCCCCGCATCCTGAAAGTTTTTGGATGTAGTATCATTGGTACCATAAGCGTTTTGGGCAACGCCAGAGGTGGTATAGATCCACATGGAAAAAAATGCAAGCCAGGTAAAAAATTGCACTACGGCCAGTTGCAACATGGTTTTCGGCATGGTGCCGATACCAGTTACGATCTCTTTAAAACCATTGAACAATCCTTCAGTCTGAAGTTTTTCCTGTTCCCATTTTTTAATGTCCTCAGGAGGAAATTCTTTAGTAGTGAATACGGTCCATAAAACAGCCACCAGGAATACTGCACCGCCAATGTAAAACGAATATTTTACAGAATCAGGGATCACACCTTCGGCAGCGGTATTACTAAATCCCAGGTAGTTGGTGAAGAAGTAAGGCAATAAAGAAGCGATAACGGCACCTAACCCGATAAAGAAGGTTTGCATGGCAAAGCCTGTGGTACGCTGAGAGGGAGGCAGCTTATCACCCACAAATGCACGGAAAGGTTCCATTGAAATGTTGATGGAAGCATCCAATACCCATAAAAGAACAGCAGCCATCCATAATACGGAGGAATTGGGCATCAGGAAAAGTGCAATGGAAGAAAGCACAGCACCAATAAAAAAGAAAGGGCGGCGTCTGCCCCACCATGGATGCCATGTACGGTCGCTGATATACCCAATAATGGGTTGAACCAGCAATCCTGTTACGGGAGCTGCGATCCACAGGAAGGCGATGTTATTGATGTCTGCACCCAGCGTCTGAAATATCCGGCTGACATTGGCATTTTGCAGAGCAAAACCAAACTGGATCCCGAAAAATCCAAAACTCATATTCCAAAGCTGAGAGAAACTAAGCCGCGGTCGTTTTATTGTTGGATGAATATCCACCAAGCTGTTAGCCATAAGCAATCATTAGCGTTTGATTGCTGAAAGTTAATAAGGAATAAGATACAATGTGTAGGTGGGACACATTTTGTTTTGAGGGAGGAAAGAGCTAGAGGAGCTTTTGGCTGTTAGCTGTTAGCTGGGGAAACATTTCTTGATTTTGAAATTCCTTCGTGGAAGCCTTTCTTGTTGCCCGCAAAAATTTCGGATGAACGCAAAAGATCCATCTGCGAAAATCTGCTAATCTGCGGGAAGCCTTTCCGTTGCTCCCAGATCTTGGATGAACGCATCTGCGAAAATCTGCGTAATCTGCGGGAGACCTTACATGACGAAACCCTCCTCCCTGAACCTCGTACCTAAACCTTGCCGCTACCGCCTACCCAATACTGTAGCCATTTGGCAACACTGCTCCTTTTTTAATCACCACAATTCCTTCCTTCACCGTGTACAAAGGCGTATCTATATCCGCCAGCGACGCTCCTCCAATAATTTGCACATTGTCACCGATCCTGCAGTTTTTATCTATGATCGCATTCTGAATCACACAGTCGGATCCAACACCCAGTTGCGGAATCCCCTGTTCAAGGTCAAGCGCAATATCTTCCAGGGTTTCATAATAATCACTGCCCATTATATAAGTATTGATCAGCGTTGAACCATGCCCGATCCGCGACCGGATACCTATGACCGAGTGATCAAGTTTTGCTGCATTGATGATACATCCATCGGCAATGATGCTGTGATTGAATAAAGTACCGCTGATCTTAGCGGGCGGCAACATCCTTGCCCTTGTATAAATGGTTTTCGTATTATCAAAAAGGTTGAATTCAGGAATGTCTTTTGTTAGCCCGATATTGGCGTGAAAAAAAGCGGGGATGTTACCAATGTCCTCCCAATAACCTTCATACTGGTAAGAGGCCACCCTGTATTTTTCAATGGACTGTGGAATGATCTCTTTACCAAAATCAGTTGCATCTTTAAATTCATTCTGTAGCATATCAAACATCAGGGCCCGGTTAAAAATGTATATGCCCATTGATGCCAGGTAAACTTTTCCTTTATTAAGCATTTCATCACCTGTATCACTCACCCAGTTTTCAAGACCGGATTTCGGTTTTTCCGTGAAGGAAGTGATCATGCCTTCCTCGATCTTGAGGATGCCAAAATCAGAAGCTTCTTTTTCAGTAACCGGAATGGTGGCAATGGTAATATCAGCATTCTTCTCTTTGTGCTCTGCAAGCATTTCCTGGAAGTCGATTTGATACAACTGGTCGCCGGAAAGTATCAGGATATATTCACTGTCGAATGGTGCAATATGCCTTAAACCCTGTCTTACTGCATCGGCCGTTCCCTGGAACCATGTTGGATTATCGGGGGTTTGTTCTGCAGCAAGAATGTCAACAAAAGCAGAACTGAATACACTGAAGTGATAGGTATTTTTTATATGCCTGTTGAGGGAAGCAGAATTGTACATGGTCAGCACAAACATCCTGGTGATCCCTGAATTTAAACAGTTGGAAATAGGAATATCAACCAGCCTGTATTTTCCTGCGATCGGAACGGCGGGTTTCGAGCGGCTGGATGTAAGTGGTGACAACCTGGTTCCTGCCCCGCCTCCTAATATTACTGACAACATTTGTTTGCTCATAATCTTAATTTTCTTTGGTTCCTAAATCTTCAACCTACCATTTCTGATTATACAAGAACAAAAATAGCCATTCATTGCTATCTGCATGCAGGTGTCATTCATCACTGCAGCGACTGGTACAATTGAATATAATCTTTAGCAGAAGCATCCCAGGAATTATCGAGGTGCATCATGTACGTCCGCATCCAATTGTATAGGTCTTTTTTATTATGGTAAAGATCGATGGCTCTTCCAACAGAATAAGTGATGTCGTTAACATCAGCATTATTGAACCTGATACCATAACCCTGCCAGTCACCAAAATCCTTCACCGTATCTTTTAAACCACCTGTACTGCGCACCATGGGAATGGTACCATATCGCAAGGCATACATCTGGTTCAAACCACAAGGTTCTACCCTGCTGGGCATCAGCAAAAAATCTGCCCCGGCATACATCAGGTGACTCAATGACTCATTGTATCCCATATAAGTATTTACGTAACCGTTGAACTGGTGTTTCACTTCATCAAGCCTGTTTTCTACTTGCGCATCACCTGATCCTAAAACCAGGAAATTCGCATTGCCATGGTGCTGGTAAATGGAATTGCGTATGGCGTCTGGCAATATATCTGCAGCTTTTTCTCCCACCAGACGACCAATAAAAGCAATCAGCGGTTTGTCTGGATCCAGTCCAAAATGACCGGCCAGTTCTTTTTTGTTTTTTCGCTTTCCTTCCTTCACCATGTGATCATCATAGTTCTTCACGATCATGCTGTCTTTGGAAGGATCCCATACATCGGCATCAATACCATTTAATATGCCCACACTTTTTCCTCTTTCATATTGCATAAGGTTTTCAATTCCATTGGCGGACTGCCGCAATTCATCGAGATAACTCGGACTCACAGTGGTTACCTTCCAGGCGCATTTAATGGCGCAGGCCAGCGGATTGATGGCATGATCCCAGTCGAGCAATCCCCACTGGGCGGTATCATAAGGTGGAAGCAGGTAAAATTTTTCCCAGCCAAACTGTCCCTGGTATTGGGCATTGTGAATGGTAAAAACTGTTGGAACAGACGCCAGGTGCCTGAATGCAAATGCATATTTGATAAAGAAGGGAATGAGTCCTGTATGGTAATCATGACAATGAATGACACCGGGCTTGTGAAGCCATTTGCTGATCCAGTCGCAGACAGCAATCTGGAAAGCCAGAAATCTTTCCGTATCATCATCATATCCATAGATCTTTTCCCTGTCAAGCAATCCATTAATATCTACGAGGTACAATTCAAAACCCAGTGTATTGTTCTTTTCTTTAATAACAGCATAATTAAATGCATGCTGGCCCATTTGCTGTTGGCCTTCGTGTACCAGTTCCCATTCATTGCTGAATAAAAATTTTGTACGGTACATGGGCATGACCACTTTCGACTGTTGCCCATGTTCGTTCTGGTATTTTGGCAAGGCACCCACTACATCCCCCAACCCGCCTGCTTTTGCCACCGGATAACATTCTGCTGAAACATGAATAATTTCCATACATCAATTCAATCTGGTTGAAGGTAGGTTAAAATCTTTTTTAACTTATTTGTACTCCTTGTTTTTCTATAGGTAAACTTTGGTATTTTCAGCTTTAATAAAAAAATAATAATGGCAACATCCATGGGACCGCAAAGGACCACAGCTTCAACAACCAAAACTGCACCGATTCCTACGAACTATGGTGCACTTGGCACCCTTGTCACTGTTTTTTTCTTTTGGGGATTTATTGCTGCCGGAAACAGCGTATTCATTCCTTTTTGTAAGAGCTATTTTAGTTTAGACCAGTTTCAGAGCCAGTTAGTTGATTTTGCTTTCTATACTGCTTATTACCTGGGTGCACTTGTTCTTTTTGCCTATGGCGCTTTTGGAGGTAAAGACCTCGTTGCAAAATGGGGTTATAAAAAAAGTATTGTTTATGGTTTGCTGTTTTCCGCACTAGGTGCAATTGCTATGATCATTGCTGTGAATGCAAACACCTTTGAAGGGATGTTATTCGGGCTCTTTATTGTTGCATTGGGTTTTTCTTTACAGCAAACCGCTGCCCAGCCTTTTTCTATCAGCCTTGGCGATCCTTCCACAGGCACGAGCCGTGTGAATTTGGGCGGTGGTGTCAATTCCTTTGGAACCATGATCGGGCCTATCATTGTTGCATTTGCTCTGTTCGGAACAACTGCGGCCATTACAGATGATATGATCCAGACGCTCAGCCTGGAAAAAGTGGTGATCTTATATGCAGGCGTAGGCGCGCTGTTTATTGGTGCAGCCGCTTTATTTTATTTCTCAAAAAAAGTGCCTGCAGGAATTTCTACTGAAAAAACCGAATCTGCAAACAAAGCATTGTACGCATTGTTGATCATGACCGGATTGCTGATCGTCATGTTTGTTCCTGTTTTTAATAGTTATAAGATAGATCCCGCAAACCTGAATGATTTTGAAAAACATGACCTGGAAACCTACAGGATGAAATGGCTGTTTGGTGCGCTGGTAGTGGTGGTGGGAGGATTATTGCTTAGCAATGCACTTGCAAAGAAAAACAGTGATGGATGGGGTGCGATGAAATATCCGCAACTGGTTCTGGGTATGCTGGGCATTTTTGTTTATGTAGGTGTCGAGGTTTCCATTGTTAGTAATTTAAGTGAGTTATTGAGTCAGCCGGATTTTGGCGGCTACCCTTCTTCGCAGGTGGCGCCCTTCATCTCGATGTATTGGGGTAGTTTAATGATCGGAAGGTGGACCGGAGCCATATCAGCTTTTGAATTTAAAAGTGCTACAAAAAAGATCCTGATGCTGGTGGTTCCCATCATTGCTTTTGGGATCGTATTGGCAGTGAATGCAATTTCCAAATATGATGTAACGCCGCTTATTTATTATATCGTTTGTGTTTTAGTGCAGATCGCTGCTTTTTATTTAAGCAAGGATAAGCCTGCGCGCACATTGCTGATCTTCTCCGGGTTAGGATTGCTTGCCATGGTCATTGGTATTCTTTCCACCGGAACTGTGGCTATCTATGCATTCCTGAGTGGTGGATTGTTTTGTTCAATCATGTGGCCAGCCATTTTTAATCTTTCATTGTTAGGACTTGGAAAATACACAACACAAGGTTCCGCATTTTTGATCATGATGATCCTGGGTGGCGGTATCATTCCACCGATACAAGGCAAGCTTGCAGATTATATTCAAACACAATCTGATGTACCTGGAGAAGGTATTCACCAGTCGTACTGGGTAGCGGTTGCCTGTTTTGCTTACCTTGCTTTCTTTGCATTTATTGTACGCGGCATTTTACGCAGGCAGGGAATTGATTATGAAAGAATTGCTGATGAAGACCTTGAACCTTTAACCACTTCACCTCAAAGTGCTTTGGATGTTATAGACCCAAAAAATTAAATCATGATCGATTTGTCAAATGAATTTGCTATAGGAATTGATATTGGAGGAACCAACACAAAATGGGGCATTGTCAATCATCGTGGGGATATCACCGAAAAAGGTGAATTGAAAACCGATGGATATCCAACTATTGAATCTTTTGTTGACAAACTTTATGAAACGCTTTCGCCCATTATTCAGCGTCATGCAACAATTGGTAAGATCAAGGGCATTGGTATTGGTGCACCCAATGGAAATTTTTATACCGGAACGATTGAATATGCACCCAACCTGCACTGGAAAGGGATCATTCCTTTGACGAAACTGGTAACTGCACGTTTTAGCTTACCATCTTTGCTTACCAATGATGCAAATGCTGCAGCTGTTGGTGAAATGATGTATGGAGCAGCACGCGGCATGAAAGATTTTATCATGATCACATTGGGCACCGGCGTTGGTAGTGGCATTGTGGCCAATGGATCTGTGATCTATGGACATGATGGATTTGCAGGTGAACTCGGACATACCATCATCAGACCGGGAGGAAGAAAACACTGGTCAACAGATCTTGTGGGTTCACTTGAAGCATATTGTTCGGCTACCGGCATTGTACTTTCTGCAATGGAATTGCTGGAACAATCAACAGCAGATAGTTTATTAAGACAATTTGCTCCCGAAACAATTGATTCAAAAAAAGTGTACGAATGCGCAGTACAGGGTGATGCGATCGCAAAAGAAGCCTATCGTTTTACCGGACAAATCCTTGGTGAAGCACTGGCTAATTTTGTAATGTTTTCTTCGCCCGAATCCATCATATTATTTGGTGGCGTAATCAAGGCCGGCGACTTGATTATGCAACCTACAAAAGAACACATGGAAAAAAATGTACTGCCGATCTTCCGCAACAAAATAAAGCTCATCTTCAGTGAACTGAAAGAAGCCGATGCTGCCATACTTGGCGCCAGTGCACTCGTTTGGGAAATGCGTGACTAAGATTTGTTCTTCCTGTGACAGATCACTTCAAAAAGATCTTTCCGGCGGTCTGTAAGGTTTTTTACACTTCCAAAACTGTGCAGGTCATCCAGTAGGGTCAGGTCAACATCTACCACGAGGATCATTTCTGTATTTGGAGTGGATTCACCTTTGATCCCGTTGCTCGGAAATGCAAAATCACATGGTGTAAACACAGCGGATTGCGCATATTGAATATCCATGTTTTTTACTCTGGGTAAATTTCCTACACTGCCTGCAATGGCAACAAAACATTCATTTTCTATGGCCCTGGCCTGCGCACAATGCCGCACCCTCGAATAAGCTGTTTGTGTATCGGTAAGAAAGGGCACAAAAAGAATTTTCATTCCTTCATCTGCCAGCACCCTGGCCAATTCGGGAAACTCCACATCATAACAAATCAGGATCCCAATCTTTCCGCAATCTGTTTCATACGCTGTTAACGTATCACCACCCAGCAATCCCCATGCTTTTGATTCATCAGGCGTAACATGCAGCTTTTCATACCTGTCGATCATACCATTCCTGTGGCATAAAAAGCCCACATTCAGCAAGTGATTGTTCACATTTTCCGGCATGCTGCCGGTGATGATATTGATATTGTATTTTATAGAAAGTTCGCTGAAAAATTGGGTTATGTCCTTGGTGTACTGGCTTAATTTCCGAATGGCTTCCAGTTCGCTCAGTTCATTTTCATCAGCCATCAGCGGGGCATGAAACAATTCAGGGAACAATGCAAAATCGGCCTTGTATGCCGCAAGTGCATCAATGAAATATTCGATCTGTTGTTTCAGGTCATCAAAAGAAGAAAAGATGCGCATTTGCCATTGCACAAGTCCAAGCCGCACATATTGTTTATTTGCACCCAGCTGCCTTCCTCCTTTCTGGTATGAAATATTATCCCACCGCATCAGCACCGCAAATTCTCCCGATTCCATATCACCCGGCATGTAGCCTTTTAATACCTTGGTCACGTGAAAATCATTTGATAACTGGAAGGTCAGCGTAAGATCATGCAACTCACGGCCCTTGACTTTCTGGATATATTCTTTGGGTGTTAATTTATCAACATGAGCATGATAGCCCGGGATCCTTCCACCAAAAACAATGGCCTCAAGATTTAAATTTTCACAGAGTTCTTTTCTGGCATCATACAATCTTCGACCAAGTCGCATACCCCTGTAATCAGTTCGGATAAAAACTTCAATACCATACAAGGTATCGCCAAGCGGATTATGTGTGTTGAAAGTATAATTACCGGTAATCTCTTTAAAACTGTGATCAATTTTAAATTTATCCAGGTCAACAATTATGGAAAGCGCGCAGCCCACCACCACTTCATTTACGGTGATTGCAATCTGGCCTTCAGGGAAAATTTCAAGCAATTTCTGAATCTGCTCTTCCTTCCAGTAAGCGCCCCACCTTCCATACGCTTCCAGCATGGCTTCTTTCAGCTGTTTGTAATCGTTGAAAGTAAGGTGTCTTATTTTTATAATATCGGTCATGAATCTTTTTCTTTTCTTTAAAGTTTAATCGGCCTTTTTGATCATAAAAACAGCAGGCACCGGCCTCTGTCCTTCCTTATCAGAAGGCCGGATCGTTTCTTTTCCATTCACAAGCAAACAACTACTCCCGCCGCCATCGAGGTTCATGGCTTCAATGCACCCCAGTTCCTGTAGTATCCCGGCGAGTTGTGGAAGGCTTGCGCCGGAAGCTTCTGGATTTCTTCCTTCAACTGCAAGTATGACCAGTTTACCATCGGCTGTATAACCCATTGCAGTGCGTGGATGTTTGTCGTACAATCCTTTGCCTCCAAATTTTCTTTCCTCGTTATTGGTGATTAGCTGATTTCCATTTTGTATCAAAACAGGTCCGCCACCAATGGAGGTATGCATTGCCCATGGCTCAAAATATACCGGAAGATCGCCATCCGACATTTCGAGTTTCATCATTTGTTTCTTTACTGCAATCTTATTGGTAGGCACCTGGGTGGCATACACTGTGTTCTCCGTGCTGTCTGTCATCACCCATGCAATATCTGCCTGCCTTCCTGCTGTAATGCCAATGGCACTTGAATAAAAGAATTTTTCAATAGTATCTTTTGCAGGTTTGCGGTGAATAAATGGATTGTGACTGAGGATATTCCCATCCTTCATCACCAGGTTCAGATTGCGATTGGTTTGAAATGAAAAAAAAGTGCCGTTCACCACCAGTAGCGGTGCATGATGGCGCTCATGGAATTCAGATGGTTTTAATCTCCGGTTCCAGGTGGTGTCAGTGGTAAAGTCAAGCGCCCTGTCACCCAGGTCCACAATTACATAATATGCTCTGAATGGAGCTGTATCAATCTTCTGATCTGTAAAAAAAATATTGATTGAAGCAGGAAGTTCACCAAATGAATGGTTTACCTGTTTCCACTGCAATTGTGCATTTATGGAAAAACTGTAAAAGAGGCATAGAATGAAAATGGCAATGCGCATCATATTCAGGAAATAATTGCTTCTTTCTCTTTAAGCCAGGCATTCTTTCCATAACCCGGAATAACATGTCGTTCGCTATGGTAGGAAGATCGAACGAGTGGACCACTTTCAACATAGTCCAGTCCTGCTTCATACCCTGCTTCCCTGAATTCGGCAAATTCGTCGGGATGTACAAAACGATGAACGGGAAGATGTTTTTTTGATGGTTGAAGATATTGGCCGATGGTTACTACATCACAACCAGCAGTGGCGAGGTCTTTTATGGTTTGAATGACTTCCTCTTTTTTCTCTCCAAGTCCGAGCATGATGCCACTTTTAGTACGCATGCCACCTTCTTTTAATATTTTGATCACTTCCATACTGCGCCAGTATTTTGCCTGTATCCTTACCTGGCGTGTAAGCCTTTCAACTGTTTCAATATTGTGTGAGACCACTTCAGGTGCCGCATCAATGATGCGTTGAATATTTTCTTTCTGACCTTTAAAATCAGGTATCAGTGTTTCGAGAGTTGTGTTAGGATTCAGTGACTTTACAGCTTTGATGGTATTGTACCAGATGATGGACCCGCCATCTTTGACCTCATCGCGGTCAACAGAGGTAATCACTGCGTGTTTCACTTTCATTAGGTGAATGGCTTCTGCTACACGTTGGGGTTCATCCCAGTCAATGGCTTCTGGCCTGCCGGTAGCTACTGCACAAAATCCGCAGCTGCGCGTACAGATATTACCCAGAATCATGAAGGTTGCCGTACCTGCGCCCCAGCACTCGCCCATATTCGGGCAATTACCGCTTTCACAGATCGTATGCAGCTTATGCGTATCTACCAGGTTGCGCACATGCTTATAGCTTTCTCCAATGGGAAGCTTTACACGAAGCCAATCGGGCTTTGTTCTTTTAGGGAGTTCCTGAGCACTAACTACGGCCAGTTCAATCATTCTTGTTTCTTTAATCCTGTTGGAGGGCTGCCCGGCAAATTTCCAAATAATCTGTCAAACGGCGAAAAGCATTCGTGTTAAAGATGCAATGCTATTTTCTTCTTCCAAAAACAAAGGCAATATGACCCTGGTAAAATAGTCGTTGCGGCCCGGCAGCCGTCTTATCTGAAGTAACGGGTGCCATAATGTTGATCTCTTTAGAATAGCCTTCCACGCTTAAACCGATCTCAATTGCCTGAACAGATTCGTTGAACCTTCCAAAATCAAATCGCAACCCGGTTTTAACAAAAATTCCCGGACGAAATTCAAGTTCCTTCCAGCCCTTTGTGAAGCCTGCCGCGGAATTATTGGGGTTATAGGTAAGAAACACCGTGCTGTCGCTGGATGAAAACCGAATGGTTTGTTCCTGTCCTGAACTGTTGGTATGAATATAATATGGTTTCAAAAATCCGAGTGCAATACCGGCCTGTGCCAGTCCAATCACGGCAATTCCATTTTTATTGCCTTTTTGTCCGAAAATATATTGTTGTCCAAAACCAAGTTTTGCCTGGTAAAAATTATTGACCTTACCAAAAATGTAGGGGGCCTGGAAAAAGGTGCCACCGCTTTTTTCTTCCTTGGGATGTTTGATCTCGGTGATCTCTATGGAATAGGTGTTGGTAAATCGCTGTGAACGGCGTCTGCCCAGTTCAAAAAATAATCCGTATCCGTTGGTGCGGAGCTGAAGGCCAAAACCTGTTTGCTTTACATAGGCAAGGTTTCCTTCTTCTTCCTGCTTCATCATGTTGTTCAGCCTTTCCTTTTTTTCTTCCTTGCTGAGCTGAGCCGCATTCTTTTTTTCTTCCTGGGCCTCAGTCATAACAAAAGGAAGCAGGAAGAAAAGGATCAATAATAGTTTTTTCACTTATATAATTATGTTAGTAAGTAGAACGTAAATTTAGGCAAAAAAGTATGACTTCCACCGTGGTATATAATAGCGAACTCAGAACAACCTGTACCCATCTTCGATCCGGATCGGAGTTTGAAACCGATGCCCCGACAGATAACAACGGAAAGGGCGAAAGGTTTTCTCCCACCGACCTGATGGCTACCTCCCTGGCCACCTGCATGATCACGGTAATGGGAATAAAAGCCAGGTCTATGAATATTGAACTGGATGGAATTAAAATAAATGTCGAAAAGATCATGAAAGCCGAACCCAGGCGGGTTGGAGGTATTCATCTTTTTTTCCATATTCCGGAATCCCTTCAGCATCTTGAAGAAAAATCCATACATATTTTAAAGCAAACCGGGATCAATTGCCCTGTACAATTCAGCTTGCACCCTGATATTGAAGTGAATATAGACTGGGGTAACTGGGAAAAGGAAAATCCTTCCGGGTAAGGGCTTTTACGATTTTATTTTGAAAATATTCATTTTAGTTTTGCGCAAACCTTATCTATGAGAATGTTTGTTGCATTACTACTTGCCACCATCGTGATTTCATCTTGCGCCAGGTCGGTAACCCCTTCTGAAGCGGCCAGCGGTAAATACAAAAAATGCAGGGGCGTTATGTAATGCCCTTCCTTAGTAGCTGGTAACCCACAGAACACTCAAGACATTTTTTAGCGCTACAATATTGATTCAACAATTCATACAGTGCCTGGGAATGAAAAGCTGTTCTATTGGGTACACCCAGTTGTGTGAATTTTTTAGTAACGGAATTCACTTCAGCATCAAGTTCATTCAGCAGCCGTACGGCTTTTTGTTTTAAATGATCATCCTTATGGTATTGTCCATACATAAAAACAAAGGGGATTATTGTATTTATAATAATGTTGTCTATTGTTTCTTTTCCAAGGTTTTTCTTTTTGTAAGATGATGGTTCATCCAGCATGTAGTGGTAAAGCCAGAAATCATTGGGGGTAAGATTAAAAAAAGCGCGCAGGCTTTTAAGGTCTTCCGTCTTCATAAAAAAATCCATGAAAATATCCTGCTGATGTAATAACATGGCCAGTTGTGCCAGCCTGAGCGAAGGAAAATTTCCCGGGCGCATTCTTAAAAAATGAACAGGTGTGGCAACAGGAATGAGGTTATATTTCTTTTGTAGAAAAAAATATTCCCTTGCCAGCAATCGTGGATACGATTCAGAGAAATCATTTCTTAACAAATTCGCCTGCCCTAATAACAAAGCTTCCAGATGGTGAATCTGTGTGCGGTGTTTCGTGAGCAGATTAAATGGTAAACTCGTTGCAATGGCCTCAAAAGCGTCGCCATTCACACGGCTTCCAAAATTTCTTGCCAGTAATCTCCAGAAAACTTCTTCCCAATGATACTTTGTTTGCTCTAACAGTTTGGTAATGTCCAGCGCCTTTCTTGTCAATCGTTCCGCAACCAGTCTTTCGATCCATTTCATCCATACCAGTTCATTGATCTCTGCAATGTTTCCTGAACAATGAATCGGTTGCTGATCCATCATCAGTGAGCGGTATTTTTGAAGGAGGCCATTGGAAATTCTGGGCTCCAGTTCCAGTACGGGGATCAAAGGATCGCTGTCCGTTTTGTCGTGCAGGTAAACCACATGGAGGATCACGTTGTTATAATTTTCATCATCGCTGTGCCCATGAGCATCCCACTGCGAAGTCAGGCAATGGATTTCCAAAGATCCGGCAAGAACTGTTTGACCAATTTTTATTTGCGCATGGAGAAAATCGGGGCCCTGGTTTTTATTAAACGTTCCGGCATGAATGATACAGATCTCCTCGCCACCGACAGCGCACAATTCCTGCAAATTAAAATATTGGAACTGCCATATAAACTGAAGCAACTTTTCATCAATATGCTCCGGCATTTTTTTGTTCATGCGCGAAATCGCACATTTGCTGACCTTTTCATTCATCCATCCAAACTAACAAGCTGAAAAGAAAAACCGTTGTATATTTTCACCGATTTCAGGAAGAAAATTCTTTTAACGCCTGCATTACCCTGCTTACAGGCAAGCCCATTACATTGTAAAAATCTCCCCTGATGGATTTAATTCCGGTTACCCCGATCCATTCCTGTATCGCATAGGCACCTGCCTTGTCGTATGGCTGATATTTGTCCACATAAAATTGAATTTGTGCGGTATCGAGCGGATGGAATTCAACATCTGTAATATCAGAAAATGCTATTGTTTTGGAACCCTTCATGATCACCACGCCTGTGATCACCCGGTGTGTGTTCCCGCTCAGTTTTGTCAACATTCGGATGGCATCTTCCCTATCTTTTGGTTTGTTGATGATCTCTTCTGATAAAACCACCACGGTATCTGCAGCAATAATGATTTTATTTTTGGCCTGCGCCAGCACGGCCTTTGCTTTATTAAGGGCAATATGTAAAGGAATGGCTTCTGCTGAAAGTTCAACAGGAAAACTTTCATCCGTTGGTTCAACCAGAACATCGAACTCCAGTTCTGCCCATTCCAGTAATTGTTTGCGCCGTGGTGATTGGGATGCAAGAATAATTTCAGCCATAATTAAAATAGATTCTGAAAAAGATCATCGAAGCAATACCGGTAAACATGATAAATTTTGTAAGGCGGCTTAAAAAAGCAAAATCATTTGAACTTTGTGCTTTCGACAATTTGAAGAGCACATATACCAGCGGTACTATAATAAAGATGCTATTATAAATAACAGCGAGCCACCACTTGAACATCAAAACGTAAAGTTGTAAAATGATCATGGAACCCAGGAGCACTACCAGCCACACAATGGTATAAATTTTTGTAGTTCGGACACCGGAAACAATAGGCAGCGTTTTACAACCATAACGTGCATCGCCTTCAATATCCTGCATATCTTTAATGGCTTCACGAATAAGTGAGATCACAAATGCAAAACCAGCATAGAGGAAAGCGACGCGAAAAAACTTCACTGCAGTATCTCCACCCGATCCAAGGGCATCATAAGGAGTTGTAAATGCAAAAAACAATATCAGCACCGTCCATGCGGTAAGTATGGAGATCACAATATTGCCGATCAGCAGCTGCTTTTTAAAAGAAGTGGAATAAAACCATAATAGCAGTACAACAAAAATATTTGCGGCTATCAGGTACCATTTTGTAAGTCCCACTGCAAGTGCGGTTGCCAGTATGCCCATGAAGCTAAATAAAAAATGCCAGAGGATAGCCCAGCGCCGGTTGACCGATCTTACAAAAACATTTTCCTGCGGTTTATTTATCTGGTCGATGTTAAGGTCAAAATAATCATTGATGATGTAACCGGCAGCTGCGATCAGAACAGAAGCAGATATCAGCCACACAAGTGTACGCAGATCATTTGACCCGTATAAGGGCTGAAATACACAGAAATAAAATAATAACTGCGTTAGGATAATAAATACCAGGTTTGGCCAGCGGATCAGTTTAAAAAAAGCACGAATCAGTTTCATGCACTTATCTTGAGGAGATGCTGGTATTATAATGCCAGTGCCCATTCAGCTTTAATACTTTTTCAATCACATCACGCACACAACCCATTCCGCCGGGCAGCGGAGCGATATAATGACTTACTTCCTTCACTTCATCTGCAGCATCGGCAGGACAACAGGCAAATCCTGCTTTTTGCAAAACCGGAACATCGGGAAGGTCATCACCCATGAACAGGATCTCCTCCCATTTCAAACCATTTATTTCCAGGAAATGTTCCATGAATTTCAGTTTATCGCTGATGCCCAGGTGTGCTTCTTCAACTCCCAGGTACTGAAACCTCCTGATCACAGGTTCTGAAGTTGCACCTGAAAGAATAATGACCTTGTAAGCCTGCTTCACTGCCATTTGCAATGCAAGTCCATCCTTAATATGCATTTGCCTTGCCTGAAGCCCGTTTTCCAGCAGCAGCACGGTGCCGTTGGTCAGCACGCCATCCACATCAAATACAAAAACCCTGATATTTTTAAACTTCTCCAATACGTTCATGCCAGTGAATTAGGAAACCTGAATCTTCCTGCAAATGTAACCAGAGAAAATTAAGCTACACAGCAATTATCAGCGTTGGTTGTAGATGCTTTCAGAAAGCAGTTCATAAATTTTTTTCATGTGGGGATGGTGTTCCAGCAGGCTTACATGTTTTTCCATGGTGCTTCTGTCGTTCCTGATTGCCGGTCCCGTCTGTGTTTGAGAGGGCGGCACATCATCCAGTCTTGCTGCTGTTTCCCTGATCAGCGGAAGCAGCATATAAAAGTCGATACCTTCATCTTTACAATATTTTTCAGCCATTGTATATAGATGGTTCACAAAATTATTACAGAACACCGCTGCCAGGTGGAGCTTCATTCTTTGCGCATCATCTGCACGGATCACTTTATCGGAAATAGTATGCGCGAGTGTATCCAGTTCTTTCATAGTGGCTTCATCACTGGCATCAATGATCACGGGAATCTCCGGCAGGTAGGTCAGGCCTTTTCGTAAACTTTGCAGCGGGTAGAAAACACCAAAATGATTGGTAGCGTTTTTCAAAACTTCCTTCGATACGGATGCTGCGGTGTGCACTACTGTTTTTCCCTGCAGGTTTAATTCTACCAGCACTTCTTCCACAGCAATATCAGAAACGGCGATAATATAAATATCCGCATCTTTCACAACCACGTTCCAGTAATTGGTGGATTCTGTTCCCAGGTCATAGGCCAGTTCACTGGCTTTCATTGAGTCTCTGCCAAACACCTGCACGATCCTGTGCCCTGCTGCCTGCAGTTTTCTTCCCAGTACGGCAGCAGTGTTCCCTGTTCCAATAATTACAATTTCCATCTTATATCTTTATATTTCCTGTTTAAAGTTAACTGCAATTTTCAATAAGACAGATCAATTAGCACATGGGCCCTGCAAACAAACTGGCAATAAAATATATAAAAGGAAAGTTCCGGTTACTTTCTGCTTTATCAAAAAGGAAAGCTGCTGAAAAAGCCTTTCAGCTTTTTTGCACACCGCAATTCCGGAATAAGAAAAAAATACCGGCTGTATTTGAAAGCGGAGAAAAAATAAACCTTACCATAAACAATGATACAGTCAGGGGCTACCGGTTCAACCATCCTTCTGATAAAAAATTGATCATCTGCCATGGGTATGAATCCAGCATCATCAACTTCGACAGGTACATCAAACCGCTTGTAAAAAAAGGATATGAAGTGCTGGCATTTGACGCGCCTGCCCACGGGCGCAGTTCAGGAAAGCGGATCAATGCCCTTATTTATAAGAATATGCTTTTAGCGATCGATAAACAATATGGGCCAATCAAAAATTTTATCGGGCATTCGCTTGGCGGACTTGCACTTAGTCTTTTTCTGGAAGAAACACCACATGATGAAGCATATAAATTGGTGTTGATCGCCCCCGCTACCAGCACCACAACGGCGGTCAATCATTTTTTTAAATTTCTTGAACTGGATGAAGGGGTGCGAACGGCCTTTGACAACAAAATAAAAGAGATCAACAACCATCCGCCCTCCTGGTATTCTGTGGCAAGGGCAGCAGACTACATTAGGGCAGAGGTATTGTTTTTGCAGGATAAAAATGATGAAATGACGCCCTTGTCTGATGTGAAACCCATCATCAATAAAAATTATCCGAATTTCAGGTTTATAATATCCGAAGGTTTGGGGCACAGGAGGATTTACCGGGACAGCGGCTCATTTACATCCATCATTGAATTTTTCTAATTTTTTCAATCATTCAGATGCAGCAATTATATTCTTTTCTGGCACTCGGGGATTCCTATACGATCGGCGAAGCTTTACCGCTGTCAGAAAGTTTTCCATACCAGGCGGTGCAAATGCTGAGAAAGAAAGGTCTGGATTTTGCCGCTCCGGAGATCATTGCAAAAACAGGCTGGACCACGGATGAATTGCAAAATTCCATTTCAAAATACAAATTTCAACCCAGGTATGATTTTGTTTCGCTGCTGATTGGAGTGAATAACCAGTATCGTGGAAGGGAAGCAATGTCGTACAAAATGGAATTTGAAAAACTGATGAAGAGATCGATCAGTCTAGCCAACGAAAAGCCCTCCCATGTTTTTGTGATTTCCATTCCGGATTATAGCGTTACGCCTTTCGCTTCGGCTATGGATATTGAAAAGATCGCCAGAGAGATCGACATTTTCAACAATATCAACAAAGCTGTTTCCATTCAATACAAAACCCAATACATCGATATCACCCCAGGATCAAAAGAAGCCGCTAATGATGAAGCGCTGGTTGCACCGGACAAGCTGCACCCCTCCTCAAAAGAGTATAAAAAATGGGCGCTGAAAGTTTCAGGAAAAATCGCCAGACTGTTAAAATAGCCCATGGGCGACTGCCCCGCTTTTATAATAATTAATATACTTGCCTTATACTTGCATGTCCGCAGTACTAAAAAAAGGACTGAATTAAAAGCTTATGCCGAAGAATTTGTTGATAGTGGAGTCGCCAGCAAAGGCTAAAACCATAGAAAAAATTTTGGGCAGCGATTTCGAAGTAAAGAGCTGTTATGGACACATCCGCGACCTTGAAAAAGACGATATGGGCATTGATGTAAAAAATCATTTCAAACCCCGATATATCGTTCCCGATGATAAGAAAAAAGTGGTGAATGATCTGAAAGCCCTTGCTAAAAAAAGCACTGAAGTATGGCTGGCAACGGATGAGGACCGCGAAGGTGAGGCCATCAGCTGGCATCTTTGCGAAGTACTTGGACTGGATCCTGAAAAAACAAAAAGGATCGTTTTTCATGAGATCACCAAACCCGCTATTCAAAAAGCGGTGCAGAATCCCCGGACAGTTAATATGAACCTTGTGAATGCACAGCAGGCACGCCGCGTGCTTGACAGGATCGTAGGGTTTGAATTAAGCCCGGTGTTATGGCGCAAGATCAGTATGAAGAATAACCTGAGCGCCGGAAGGGTTCAAAGTGTGGCGGTAAGACTGATTGCAGAAAGAGAGCGCGAGATCAATGCCTTTACGCCTCAGAGCAGCTTTAAAGTGGAAGCGCTTTTAACGGCCACCGATGATAATGGTAAGGCCATGATGTTTAAAGCAGAAGGAACCAGGTTCCCGAAATCTGAAGATGCTGCAGATTTTTTAAATCAATGCATTGGGGCTAAATATTCTGTTAAGGACATACAGGTGAAACCTGCCAGAAGAAGTCCGGCAGCACCTTTTACCACTTCCACCCTGCAGCAGGAAGCCAGCAGGAAACTAGGCTATGGTGTAAGCCGCACAATGCTGCTTGCGCAGAAACTTTACGAGAACGGACACATATCTTATATGCGTACCGATAGTGTAAGTCTGAGCGAAACAGCAATGGATGATATCAGGAAAAACATCAGCGGCTCATTTGGTGACAGGTATTTCCAGGCGCGAAAGTTTAAAAACAAAAACGAATCTGCACAGGAAGCGCATGAGGCCATTCGCCCAACATATATGTCGAAGACAACGGTGAGCGATCCTGATACAGGAAAATTGTATGAACTGATATGGAAAAGAACCATGGCCAGCCAGATGGCTGATGCCGAACTGGAAAAAACAATTGCCAGGATCCATGTTTCAACCAATAGTGCTGAATTGACCGCACAGGGAGAAGTAATGAAGTTTGAAGGATTCATGAAAGTGTATAAGGAAGATGTAGATGATGATGAGATCGATGAAACAAAAGAACAGGACCAGGAAGGCATGCTGCCACCATTGAAACCCGGACAAACACTAGGCTTCAGGGAAATGAGGGCCATTCAACGATTTACCCGCGCCAATCCAAGATATACAGAAGCCTCATTGGTAAAGAAACTGGAAGAACTGGGCATTGGAAGACCATCCACCTTTGCGCCTACCATTTCTACGATCCTTAAAAGAGGATATGTAGAAAAGCGCGATAAAGAAGGTGTGCAAAGGACTTACGAAGTGTTTGCATTAAAAGAAGACCAGGTTACCAAAAAAACAGAAACGGAAAACACGGGGGCAGAAAAATCCAAACTGTTCCCTACCGATCTTGGTTTGGTGGTGACGGATTTTTTAAAACAGCATTTTGATGAGATCATGGATTATGGTTTCACTGCCCGCATCGAAGAAGAATTTGATGATGTTGCCAGGGGGAAGATCGTATGGAGTAAAATGATCAATGATTTTTACAGTCCGTTTAAAGTAGATGTTGATAAAACAATTGAAACTGCAGAACGCATCCGGGGAGAAAGAGAACTTGGAAATGATCCGGTAACAGGAAAACCTGTAATTGCCAGGATGGGCAGGTATGGACCGATGGTACAGATAGGAAAAACAGAAGATGAAGAAAAACCCAAATTTGCCAGGCTGAAGCAGAACCAGAGCATTGAAACGATCTCGCTTGAGGAAGCCATGGATCTTTTCAGGCTGCCTTTATCACTTGGTGAATATGAAGGACAGGAAATCAGTGTGAATTCAGGCAGGTTCGGACCTTATATAAAAATGGGTGAACAATTTATTTCTCTGCCGAAGGGAACTGAACCACTGGAAGTGGATATGGAAAAAGCCATAGTGCTTATCAGTGAAAAACAGAAAGCAGATGCGCCGGTTGCCCACTATGAAGGGCTTCCTGTTACAAAAGGAAAAGGAAGGTTTGGACCATTTATTAAGTGGAATGATCTTTATATTAATGTGCCAAGGGCTTATAACTTTGATACACTGACCGAACCCGAAATGCGGGAGCTGATTGAAAAGAAAGTTGAAAAAGAATCCAACAGGTTCATTCAGCAATGGCCTTCAGAAAAGATCTCGATTGAAAATGGCAGATGGGGTCCATTCATCAGGTTCAACAAAAAAATGCTGAAACTGGGCCGGAAAAAAGATGGAGAGAAATATACGGCTGAAGAACTGACGACCATTGCTGTGGAGGATATAAAAAAAATGATTGAAGATCAGGTGCCAGGTGCGTTTACAAAAAAAGCAGCTGCAAAAAAATCACCAGCAAAGAAAGCAGCAGCAAAAAAGGCAGCACCTAAAAAAGCCGCTACAAAAAAAAGACCTAAAAAATAGGCACAATAATTTTAGCACAGTGTGAATGGAGGAGACCAAAGAAATATCAGCTTTATTGACCCTCATCGATGATCCCGATGAAGAAGTGTTTGGTGCTGTTACCAGTAAGATCATCAATTTAGGCCGAACCATTATTCCCAACCTCGAACATCTTTGGGAAACCACACCCGATGAGCAGATACAGGAAAGAATTGAACTGATCATTCACAAACTGCATTTTAATGACCTGGAAGAAGATTTCCGTCAATGGTCATTATCCGGCCACCATGATCTTCTTGTTGGCGGTTTGCTTGTTTCAAAATTTCAATACCCGGACCTAACCACAAGTGCTGTTTTACTGGAGGTTGAAAAGATCCGGCGCAATATCTGGCTGGAGCTGAATAATTATCTTACTCCACTTGAACAGGTAAGGATCATTACCGGCATTTTATATAGCTATTACAGTTTAAAAGGCAGTGAAGTTACCTATAAAGATATCAATGATTTCCTGATTCATAAAGTGCTGGAATCAAAAAGAGGCAACCAGTTGAGCAATGGTATTGTTTATCTCATCCTTTGCGATTTACTGGATGTTCCCGTAAAAGCCATTGGAGTACCCCGACAATTTGTGCTTGCATATTTCAAACCGGGTTACAGCACTGAATCCACCAGTGACTATTCAGAAAAGATCGAATTCTTTATTGATCCTTCCAGCGGGATGGTGTTTTCACATAAGGATATCGAAAATTATTTTAAAAGAATTTCGGTACCGCCTGTTGATGCTTATTTTAAACCGCTTACCAATAAACGCGTGATACAGTACCTGCTTGAAGAAAGCGCGCGTTGTTTTGATAATGAAAAAGAAGGTTACAAACAAGAAGAATTACTCAAACTCGCTATCTTGCTTGATCAATAAATTACATGGAAACCATCAGCTGGTACGACTTTGAAAAAATCGATATACGCGTTGGTACCATCATCGATGTAAAACCTTTTCCGAAAGCAAAAAAGCCCGCTTACCAGTTAAGGATCGATTTTGGCAACCTGGGTGAAAAGCAATCTTCAGCGCAAATCACAGCACATTATTCCATAGAAGACCTGGTCAATAAACAGGTGATCGCCATTGTAAATTTTCCACCAAAACAGATCGCCAACTTTTTAAGTGAATGTCTTGTCCTTGGTATTTATGATGAATCAAATGAGGTGGTACTTTTGTCACCCGAACGATCTGTATCCAATGGATTAAAAATCGGCTGATGTCTTTGTATGCTTCCATAATTCCTTCACCGCTTGGTCCTGTTTCGGTCAGGTGCACCGATACGGCCATTCAGGAGATTAGATTCCTTGAAGAAGGTGCCTTAATAAAAATAGAAAAACATCCTTTGCTGGATGCATGCACCACACAGTTGCAGGCTTATTTTGAAGGAAAACTTAAAAACTTTGATCTTCCGGTAGCGCAAACCGGAACCGACTTTCAGCAAAAGGTCTGGGCGCTTTTATTGAAGGTTCCCTATGGAAAAACACAAACCTACCTGCATCTTTCAAATACCTACGGAGATGTAAAAGCCATAAGAGCTGTGGCTGCTGCCAATGGCAAAAACAATATTGCAATTGTAATTCCCTGTCATCGTATTATAGGAAGTAATGGATCACTTACAGGTTATGCCGGCGGACTTTATAGAAAAAAATGGCTGCTGGAACATGAAATAAAAACCAAACAGACCCTTCTGCATTTCTAACCCCCTTCTTCTACCACATATAACCACATTCAACAATCTTCAACAACATTCAACCATGTTCAACAACATTCAACGCCATTCATCCCCTACCCTCCATTCAACTCACTGCTTGTAAACGCCAATGGCAACAGTTTGCTGGCACTTTCGATAACATAAACAGGTCCTGACATTCCGCCAAGCACCAGTTGCACCCGGTGATTCACCCGTGATTCAAATTCCTGTAACGACTGACGGCAAATGCCACAGGGGGAAATAGGATGGTCGCTTTTATGATTTTCACTTTTATAGCTGATCGCTATCGTCTCGATCGGAATTTTTGGAAAAAGAGATGATGCAGCAGCGAGCAAAACTCTTTCAGCACAAAGTCCAACCGGGAATGAAGCATTTTCCTGGTTGCTTCCAGCAACGATCTCTCCATTCGCCAGTTTGGCAACAGCACCCACCTGGAAATTAGAATAGGGTGCATAGGCCTGTGCAGTCACTGCTCTTGCCTCGCTTAACAGCCATTGTTGTTCTTCTGGTAATTCTTCAAGGTTCTCGTAAACACGATAACTGAATTCAAACTTGTTTTCTTTCATA
This sequence comes from Chitinophagales bacterium 33-2, assembly GCA_002050435.1. Taxonomy (GTDB): domain Bacteria; phylum Bacteroidota; class Bacteroidia; order Chitinophagales; family Chitinophagaceae; genus Flavisolibacter. The sequence goes on from MWYV01000045.1 coordinate 33,885, forward strand.
ATAAAAAAAATGTCCCGCTGGTGCGGGACGGCTAAAGGTAATTTATTTTACAGTGCGGAACAACCTGCTCCATCTGGGTCCGCCTTCCCAACTGAACCAGATCAGCCAGGCTTTTCCTACAATTCGGTCTTCAGGAACAAAACCCCAGTAACGAGAATCCTGTGATCCCTGCCGGTTATCTCCCATCATCCAGTAATAATTCATTTTAAATGTATAACTGCTGGTTTCCTGTCCATTCAATAAAAACTTGCCATTCACCATTTCAAACTGGTTGCCTTCATATACACGAATCGCTCTTTCATACAAGGCATAATTTTCTGGAGTGAGTTGCAGACTCTCGCCTTTCCTGGGAATCCAGATGGGCCCATAATTATCCCTTGTCCAGTTTTCATGATAGCTGTCATAAGGAAATACAATACCGCCACTTGCCTCGGTATTGGCCGCCACCTTTCTTGCAATACCATTTTTGATGAGGGCTATTCTTGCCGTTTCCGTGAGTGTCATGTTGTACACGTTGGGTTGATTGCCCTGGGTGAATTCACCACGATCCACATCAACATTGTATTCATCTTTCATAGCCTCTGCATCCAGACGCTGTCCATTTGTAACAACGGTATATCTGATAAGCGATGCAGAGGGAATATTTTCCTGTTGTCCGTTTACATACACCACATTTTCCTTCACTTCGATTATATCTCCTGAAATGCCCACACATCTTTTAATGTAATTATCTGATTTATCAACGGGATGAACAGCAAGCGGATATTCCTCCGGATGGTCAAGAATGTATTTTGATGTAGGGTCCCCAGCCTGTGCCAGCCTTTTAATATCATAATAGGGAATGGCAGATTGGAAATCTGGATGATTGATTACCGTATCACCTGCAGGAAAATTAAATACAACCACATCTCCCCTTTCCACCGGCGAAGTAAACCAGCGGATATATGGAATCGAGACAGCTTGAGTATAGGATTTACGGCTGCTGCCCGGAACATAATTATGCACAAATGGAATAGACAGTGGTGTGTTGGGAATGCGCGGGCCATAACTGAATTTGCTAACAAAAAGAAAATCATTCACCAGCAGGGTTTTTTCCATGGAACCGGAGGGAATCGTATAAGCTTCAAAAACAAAGGTCCTGATAAGCGTTGCGGCAACAATCGCGAATACCGCTGCATCCACCCATTCTCTCCAGGCCGGCTTTTTATAATGTTTTACCCCTTCCGGACCTATATAACGCACTTTATCGGAATAGCCCAGGTAAGGAAAATACAAGGGTGCAAAGAGCGCAGCCAGTGTATGATCAACAAAACCAAATTTGCCATAGAGTTTTACAAATTCAATGAAAATGCCCGGAGTGATAAACCAGCCTACTACTGGAATAAATTGCCAGAACACCCAGTGCTTGGGCCTTTGGGCAAGTTCCTGCATGATCCAGGTATTATAAAAAGGAACAAATGCTTTCCATTGGGGTACACCAGCTTTTTCAAACATCTTTGCCAGACCGAAGGAAGGTAAAAAAACGAGCAGGAATGAAATCAGGTAAACAATAAAGACATGATAAGCCGGCATTCTTTTATTTTTAAAAGAGACAAATGTATTATTTTAAAGATGTAGTGGTTGGCAATGTAAGCAAAGTTTTTGCTAAAGTATATAAAAGGCAAATATCATAAAGCATGCAGGAATTTACAATACGTGATATAGAAAATCTTACAGGAATCAAGGCGCATACACTTCGGATCTGGGAAGTGCGCTACAAGATGCTCCGTCCGAAAAGAAAAGATAGTTTGCACAGGGTTTATGATAACGAAGATCTCAAACACATGCTGCGGGTTTCTTTTCTTTACCACAACGGTTGGAAAATTTCCAAGATCGCTTCATTAGATCCTGCCAATGTTGAAGAAGAGGTGCGTAAAGTTACCATGGTTACAGACGTCCCTTCAACATTTATCAATCAACTGCTGGAAGCAGCGGTTGATTTTGATGAATATAAATTCACAAAGATCCTGAACAGCATAATTGCGTCAATAGGATTTGAAAAAACGATGACAGAAGTATGTTATCCCTACCTCACCAAATTGGGTCACCTCTGGTCAACCAATAATGTAATTCCAGCCCAGGAACATTTTTCAAGTTATATGGTGCAGAACAGGGTTATTTCAGAAACGGAACAACTTGCTGTAAAAGGGAAAAAACCAGAAATCATTTTACTCTGTCCCCAGGGAGAATACCATGAACTTCCATTGCTGTTCATCAATTACCTGCTCAAAAAAAATGGATGGGGCACATTGTACCTCGGAGCCTCGGTAAGTTTAAAAGAACTATCAGAAGTCGTTGCAATTCCGGGTATCCGTTACATTTATATTCACCTGATCACAAACTTTACAGGTTTTGAACTGCAAGAGCTTATGGAAAGAATCTGCACCTCTTACCGTGATAAAGAGATCATTGCTTCAGGAAATGGTTTCCGGTTGTTGCAAAGAAGTTTTACCAACCTGACCGTATTGTTGAATGATGCAGCTATTTATTCGTTTGTACGCAGAGATCATTTGGGAAGTACATAAAGCCGGATATCTTCCTTAGTAATGCCTTTCCCGGAGAGGATCACCAGTCGTTCCACCACGTTTCTTAATTCCCTGATGTTTCCTGTCCAGTTGTATTCCTGAAGCAATTTCAGCGCATCATCCGAAATCATTTTTCTTGAAATGCCATAGTCTTCACATATATCATCCAGAAAACTTTCTACCAGCATGGGAATGTCTTCCCTTCTTTCATTTAAAGAAGGCACATGAACAAGAATGACACTTAACCGATGGTAAAGATCGAGTCTGAAGGTCTTTGCTTCCACTTCTTTCATCAGGTCTTTATTGGTGGCTGCGATCACTCTTACATCAACAGTGATATCCTTATCGGCGCCAACCCTGGTGATTTTCCCCTCCTGCAATGCCCGCAATACCTTGGCTTGTGCATTCAGGCTCATATCTCCTATTTCATCCAGGAAAAGCGTACCGCCATTCGCCTGTTCAAATTTTCCAATTCTTTGTTTGATGGCTGAGGTAAAAGATCCTTTTTCATGACCGAATAATTCACTTTCAATCAATTCTCCTGGAATCGCCGCACAGTTAACTTCCACCAGTGCATTTCCAGCACGGTTGCTTTTTTCGTGAAGCCAGCGGGCAACCAGTTCTTTTCCTACTCCATTGTCACCGGTAATGAGTACACGTGCTTCAGTTGGACCTACTTTCTCTATAGTGTCTTTTATTTTTTTAACAGGCTCGGAGCCGCCGATCATTTCCTGCACCTTAAAGACACGACGCTTTAAGGTTTTTGCTTCATTAACCAGACTGTTTCTTTCCATCGCATTACGGATGGTGATCAGCAAACGGTTAAGGTCAGGTGGTTTTTGAATGAAATCATAAGCGCCCTTTTTAACCGCTTCAACAGCCGTTTCAATATTTCCATGTCCTGAGATCATAATGATCGGAACATCGGGATTGGATTCAACAGCCCGCTGTAAGAAATCAATACCATCGATCTTGGGCATTTTAATATCACAAAGCACTACATCAAAGGTTTTCTCCTTAAATTTTCTCAGGCCTTCTTCACCATCAGAGGCTTCTTCAATTTTATATCCTTCAAACGAAAGTATTTCAATCAATGTTTTACGAATCGCCTTTTCATCATCAATGATCAGTATTGTGGCCATATGGGGTTTTGAATGAAGCGCAAAGAAACAAAATAGAACTTAGAAAAATGAAGTGAGGGCGGTGGGAAAAAAAAAGGCCGGATAGAAATCCAGCCTCGTGTAAAATCCAATATCCTATGAAAAACCGAGACAAAGATGTGGTCTATATTTCAGATTTCAAAACTTATTTTAAAATTTCTTTAAGAAAAATTGAACAATTGATAATGAATCTTTTATGTCGTTTATATAAATAAACAAATAAACCCGCAACTGGTGCGGGTTTTATAAAAAGTTTCAATAGAATTACTTGTTCATGTACATAACTTCCTTTACCAGCTTTACAGTTCTTGGCACATCGGGAAGGGCTGCGGCCACCAGGTTGGGTGCATAGTGTAAAGGAGCATCGGCAGCGGTGATCCTACGGATGGGCGCATCCAGGTAATCAAAGCCTTCTTTCTGGATCCTGTAAGTAATCTCGGATGAGATGGAAGCAAAAGGCCATTGTTCTTCAACGATCACCAAACGGTTGGTTTTCTTAACGCTTTCAAGAATGGTCATCCAGTCCAGCGGACGGATGGTTCTAAGATCAATCACCTCCGCACTTATGCCTTCTTTTTCCAGCTCCGCCGCAGCTCCCAGCGCTACTTTCATCATTTTATTAAAAGAAACAATGGTTACATCATCACCCTTTCGCTTAATATCCGCTTTACCCAGTTCAATATAATATTCCTCTTCAGGCACTTCAAACTTCTCGCCATACATCACCTCGCTTTCCATAAAAACCACAGGGTCTTCTTCATACCGAATGGCCTGCTTCAATAATCCTTTGGCATCATAACCATTGCTTACAGACACCACTTTTAAACCGGGAATGTTCGCATACAAAGATTCAAATGCGGTGGAATGCTGCGCACCTAATTGGCCAGCAGAGCCATTCGGCCCACGAAAAACAATAGGACAAGAAATTTGTCCCCCACTCATAGCCAGCATTTTTGATGCGGTATTCAGGATCTGGTCCAACGCCAATACTGCGAAATTCCAGGTCATGAATTCCAGTACAGGACGTAAACCATTTTGGGCGGCACCTACCCCAACAGCGGTAAACCCTAGTTCGGAAATTGGCGTATCAATTACCCGCTTCGGCCCGAATTCGGCAAGCATACCCTGGCTCACCTTGTAAGCTCCATTGTATTCAGCCACTTCCTCCCCCATTAAAAATACGCGCTCATCCCTGCGCATTTCTTCGTTCATGGCTTCACGGATGGCTTCGCGAAATGGTATTTGTCTCATGTAAAAATGATTGTTTTAAGCCGGGCAAATTTAGCAGACTGCACCCAATTTACCTAAAATGAAAAAGTCCTGCAGGGTGCAGGACTTTCCAATATAAATCAGGCTCTTAGTCGCCCACGCAATCCTTTGCCCACAGATTAACCTGGTCCACGGTCATTTTACCACCGGCCTCTTTAAAGTCGGGGTAAACAGACTGCGCTTTGGTAAGTACACAGGCACAATATTTCTGCGCGCTGTCTCGACTGATATTTCTTCCTGCTTCTTCTATGCAATCATTCATAAAATTCACCTGGTCTTCATTTGACCATGGTTTTCCGCCATTTGTCTGGGTGGCGTTCTTTTCATCGGAATTCGTTTCCTTATTATTTCCACTGTTGCATGCGAGCAGTGAAAATGAACAAAACAGTAGGAACAGGTACTTCATTTTTAATTGGTTTATGGTTAAAGGTAGTGTTGCAAAAAATCTACCACACAGGGAAATCAGGAATGGCGAAAGATTTGCAGCATTGAGGCATGAATGGAATTCAAATTCTTGGATTGGCAGCAGGAATACTTACGGCAAGCTCTCTGATTCCTCAGGTGATTAAAACTTATAAGGCAAAAAGCGCTGAAGATGTGTCGATAGTAATGCTGCTGGTGTTACAGGCCGGTATTATTTTATGGGTGCTTTACGGAATAAAAAGAGAAGATCTACCTATTATTGTCACCAATTCTTTTTCTCTCCTGGTAAATATTACAATGGTGGTATTGGGAATAAAGTATAAAAACGCCCCTCGAAAGGGGCAATAAATTATCCGGCATTTTCTATAACCATGGCAGAAGCGCCCCCGCCTCCGTTACAAATGCCTGCGGCCCCGTACCGGCCCTTGTTTTGTTTTAATACATTTATTAAACTTACAATGATTCTTGCCCCACTGCATCCCAGCGGGTGACCAAGAGAAACAGCCCCGCCATTCACATTTACACGTGCAGGATCCAGATCCATTTTCCTGGTGTTCACAATGCCCACAACACTGAAGGCTTCATTCAATTCAACAAAATCCACATCTTTCATTTCAATGCCTGCTCTTTTTACAGCAATCGGAACGGCAATGCTGGGCGTAGTTGTAAACCAGGTAGGTTCCTGCTCTGCATCCGCATAACCCCTGATGATGGCAATTGGTTGAATGCCAAGCGCTTCTGCTTTTTCACGACTCATCAGCACAACAGCGGCTGCACCGTCATTCATCGTGCTGGCATTGGCGGCAGTAACGGTGCCTTCTTTTCCAAAAGCAGGTTTAAGTCCTGGTATCTTATCAAATTTTACATTCCAGGGCTCTTCATCCTTGGAAAAAATCACAGGATCTCCTTTCCTGGAAGGGATTTCCACCGGCACGATCTCATTTGAAAATTTCCCAGCTTCCGAGGCAGCCTGGCTTCTTTTATAACTTTCAATTGCAAAAGCATCCTGCTCTTCGCGGCTCACCTGGTTTTCTGTTGCACATATATCTGCCGCGCAACCCATAGCAAAATTGCTGTAGCAATCAGTTAAACCGTCTTTTGCCAAACCATCTATAAGACTTGAATTACCATATTTATTTCCCCATCTCAGGTTTTCAACATAAAAGGGCACATTGCTCATGCTTTCCATTCCACCTGCAACCACCACTTCGGCATCTCCAAGTAAAATGCTTTGTGCTCCCTGCGCAATGGCTTTCATTCCGCTGGCACAAACCTTATTAACCGTAGTACAAACCACCGCGTCCGGAAGTCCCGCCATTTTTGCTGCCTGCCTTGCAGGAGCCTGTCCAAGGTTGGACTGGATCACACAACCCATCAACACTTCATTGACCAATTCGGGTGCAATACCTGCTTTCTCTACAGCCGCCTTTATGGCAATTGCACCGAGTTTTGTTGCAGGAACATCTTTCAACATACCCCCAAAACTTCCGATAGGTGTGCGCACTGCGGAAACAATATATACTTCTTTCATATAGCGTATTTAGCGCCGCAAAGATAGATTTTTAATTGATGCTGAATGGCATCTTAACGCTCCTCCTTATCTCTTCCCAATTTGGATGCGTTGTGGTTTTGGGATACTTTCGCGGCTACGCACTGCTGATGGTTCCCTTTTATAAAAAATGTTTACTGGCCCTGGTATTTATTTCAATCGCTTTTTTTTCCACAGCAGAGGCACAATGCATCGCACCAACCCAGGCCGCCCCTTATTCAGAAAATTTTGAAAACAATAATGGAAACTGGGTGCCGGGCGGAACGGCTTCCGAATGGTCCTGGGGAACACCTATTAAAACAGTGATCAATGGAGCAGCCAGCGGAAGTAAATGCTGGATCACAGGTACCTTAACTCAATCTTCCTACAGCAATAACCAGAATTCAACGCTTACAAGTCCCTGTTTCAATTTTTCAGGACTTTCAAATCCTTTTATAAGGTTCTCTGTTTTTTGGGAAACGGAAAGAAAATATGATGGTGCAACGCTTCAATATTCTGTAAATGGTGGCAATACCTGGCAGATGTTGGGCGCTCATGCAGACTTTACCTCCTGCCCAACCTCCAACTGGTTTAATACAACTTCCATTACAGCACTTGGATCTGATGGATGGTCGGGGAATATCCAGTCCAATGCACCTTGCCCTGGTGGTGCTGGTAGTGGAAGTGGCCAATGGGTTACTGCGCAAAAATCAATTGCATTTTTGGGAGGACAAACAAATGTGCGTTTTCGTTTCAGGTTTGCTGCAGGAAGTGTTTGTAATAATTATGATGGTTTTGCGGTTGATGATATCTGGATTGGGGAAGCGCTGCCATCGAATGCAGATTTTAATTATGATTGCGGCAATTCGAACATGGTAAATTTCACCTCCATTCCTACGGTATGCAACCCTTCCTATTCATGGAACTTTGGCGATCCTGCATCAGGCGCATCCAATATTTCCACCTTATCCAACCCTGAACATTTTTATTCTGACCCGGGTGAATACACGGTAACATTAATTGTGAGTTCCTCTCAGTCTGCAACCATTTCCATTCAGAAAAAATTAAAAATTCTGGAAGTAAGTATTGTATTGGAACAACCTGTTTTATGTCACGGAGATAATATAGGTAGAATTAAAGCCACTGTTTTTCCTGCGGGCAATTATTCATACAGCTGGAATACCAACCCGCAGCAGTTTACACCCACACTCAATAACCTGCTGACAGGAACTTATACCGTTACAGTTAGTGGCGATCAGGCATGCAGATCTTCGGAAACCATTACCCTTACTTCACCTCCGATTCTGCAAATTGTTGATATTGTCAATCACCCCACATGCGGAAAGCAAAATGGACGCATAGAAGTGCAGCTATCTGGTGGTACTCCGGGATACAGTTTTTTATGGTATACTGTACCTGGAGATTCTATTCTAACTGGATTGGGCCCGGGTTCATATAATTTATTTGTACATGATCAGTTGGGCTGTGGCTCTGCTTATGATATCATCCTTTTTGACCAGAACCCGGTACAGTTGGATCTTGGAGAAGATACCCTGGTTTGTAATGGAACAGGATTTACATTGTCACCCGGGAATTTTCAATCCTATAAATGGCAGGATGGTTCTGTATTGCCGGAATTTAATGTCCCTGAAACGGGTATGTATTCGGTTACGGTTGGCAATGGAGATGGGTGCTTTGCCAGTGACAGCGTATTTATAAAATTCGGGTGTGCCGAATTGTTTTTTCCAAATGCAATGACACCGAACAAAGACGGAAAGAATGAAAGTTTTGGGGCACTTGGAGATCTGGCCGCTGTACAAAATTATTTGCTCGAAATTTTTGACCGATGGGGACAAAAGGTTTTTACCACTACTGATCCGGCAAAAAAATGGGACGGCAGGATCAATGGGAAAATGCATTCCTCTGGTAGTTTTGTATGGCTGGCCAGGTACCGGTTAACCGGAGGAGAAGGAACGCAATTAAAAAAAGGGACAATAACGGTTATCCGGTAATTCAAATGGTGGATGCCATTAAACAGACTTGCAAAAGCACTGCCCTGCACTATGATTAAAAAAAACGCATAACAGCTCCCATCCAATAATAAAAGAAGGAGTAAGAAATAACAGGCAGCCATTGTTCCTGACTGGATGAAAAGAAATTTAATCTTCAGCCTTATTGCTGACCAGTGATAACTTTGCAAAATCTGAACCTGCAAAGATCCTGGCCAGGTTGATGTCATTTGTTTTCTGGTAAGCTGCAAGGTTGGTCTGGGTAACGATTCTCCAGAAATTTTTGGCCTTAAGATCGTTATAATCTCTGCCCTTAACTATAAGTCCGCGAACGGGGTTTCTTTTTTTCAATTCAAAACGAATAATCTTGCCCTGGGGAATGGCTTCCTTAGCTAAAAATGTTTCAATTTGCTCTACTGTCATAGCGGGCTAAGGTAAGGGTTTAGCACATTCAATGAGATGTGTAAAAGTTAAAAAAATCAGAACTCAGCTGAAGTGTCAGCACTAAAGCATATACTTAAAGCACTTTTATTATTGCCTGATCAACTGAATTTCAGCATACAGCCTGATCTCATCAGATACCACTACATGACCGGCTTCTGTTATAGCACTCCAAACCAAACCAAACTCTTTCCTGCTGATCTTTCCTGATACTATAAATCCAGCTTTGGTCTGGCCATAAGGATCTACCACAATGCCCCCAAATTTCTCTTTTACCGTAACAGGACGGATATTGCCTCTGATCGTCAAAGTTCCATTAAGATGAGCATTGTCACCTTTTTCCTCGTATTCCGTTCCCGAAAATTTTAGTTGCTTGTTGATTTTCAGCGTCAAAAAAATCAGTAGATTTTAGATGCGTATCCCTTTGAAGATGATTCGTATCAAATGAATCAATGTCAGCAGTGAAATCAATTTTAATTTTCTTTTTTAAGATGGATTTAAATCTTTTGCAACTAATTCAAAAAGGACGGGTTTATTAACCAGGTTGTACTGTTCATTCAATAAACTGGCATTGATAAATCGAATGCCCCCGATTTTATTGGTGCCAAAAGCTTCATGAATATGGCCAAACACATGAACTTGTGGTTTAATTGTCATTATCCGCTCCAACAGGTCTTTATCTCCCACCTCCTGTTCATTCATCACCTGGTCTAAAATGCCTTTTGGTGGACCATGCGTGATCAGCAGGTCAGTATGGGCAGGAATCAGATCCCAGTGTTTACGAATGGCTTCTCCCCTTGCGCGGTTGAAAGCCCAGTTATAAAATCTGGGTGTTATTGGAGAACCCCAGATATGAATATCCTGGATCGTAATTCCTGAATCTTCAAGGTAGACTACATCATCCGGCAGTATTTTTTTGATTTGAACCGGCTTTTCTTTTTCGAAAAAAAAATCGTGGTTCCCTGCTATGAAAATTTTATGTGCAAATTTTTGCTTGCTGAACCAGTCAAGAAAATCTTCCACCTCCGACTTTCTTCCACGAAAAGAAACATCTCCTGCGTGAATCAAAACATCGCCAGGGGGAAGTTTTACATGATGATGGCGGCCATGCGTATCCGCTATTGCAACAAACTTCAATTTTTTATTATTATAAAATCATTTCAGATCGGAAGATCATCAGCATGCGGATCGATTCCGGTTGGCCTCCTGGTCCTGGTTTTTTGGCTGTGGCTTAGATGGCTTCCCACCAGTTTGCTCACCATGATTTGTTTTCCGTTGATCACCTTCCTGTCCAAATGGCTGATTACTTTGATTTGCTGCTCCTCTTCCTGAGCTAACTGATTTGTTATGATCACTTCTTCCTGGCATAGTTATCATTTTTTAGTTAATATTGATCATTAAATTTTACATGAATTGTGCCATGATAACCCACTGTTGAACTTTAGGCCGCTACGGTTCTTCCTCTTTTTCTTATTGCTTTCCTATAATACGGTTTTAATTGCGCAGTCAAAAGATACTACGCTTCCCGGTGAACTTGAAGAAGTGATCATCAGGGCTTATGAACAGGGAAAAAATCTGCACAGGTTACCGGCCGCTGTTGGTTATGTAGGCAATGCTGAACTCAAACGTTTTAATACCGCCTCCATCCTTATGGCCGTGAACACTACACCAGGTGTGAGAATGGAAGAACGGTCTCCCGGCAGTTACAGGATCAACATCCGGGGTAGTGCCTTACGCGCTCCATTTGGTGTGCGGAATGTGAAAGTATATTTTAATGAACTGCCTTATACAGACCCGGGTGGACATACCTATCTTAACCAGCTTGGGTTTTATGATTTCGGATCGCTGGAGATCATTAAAGGTCCGGGCAGTAGTTTGTATGGTTCGGGAACCGGAGGCGTGTTGTTGATTGAAAGTATGACCGCAAATGCGCTGCCCTCCGTCCAGGTAGAATATACAGGCGGCAGTTTTGGCTACAATCACTTGTTTGGAGCAGTGAACCTGGGAGATGAACATCATACCAGCAGGTTTGCCCTCCATCACCTTCAGACAGAAGGTTACAGGGATCATGCAAGCGTGGAACGCACCGTGTTTAACTGGAATGGAAAATTTAACCTGGGTAGTAAAACCCAGTTAAAAACCAGTTTCCTGCTGGGTGATTTGCAATACCAGACACCGGGCGCTCTTAAGCTGGATGAATTTAAAATCAATCCCAGAAGTTCAAGGCCACGCGTTGGAACAGTTGCTGGTTCAGCAGAAAAACAAGCAGCCATAATGCAAAAAACTTTTTTGGCCGGCGCTTCATTACTTCATGTGATGGATTCGAATTTTCAAAACAGGATCAGCATCTACGGTATGTTTACTGAATTGAATAATCCTTCTATTCGGAATTATGGGAAAAACAAAGATCCTCATACTGGTATCAGAAACACACTTCATTACCAAAGGACCTTTAACAGGATGCACTTGGATCTGGATGTGGGAGCCGAAGTGCAGATCGGTTTTCCTACAGTTGATATTCATGTGAACAATAATGGAAATGCAGAAACCCTTCAATCGCACGATGAACTGGACACAAGGCAACATTTTTTCTTTGGCCAGTCAACCCTCGCTTATTCAGGATGGTCGTTAACCGCCGGGTTGAGTATTAACAATTACAAATTGAGTCTTCAACGTTTTTCACCCTCTGCGGGTCCCATGCTACGGAAGGAATTTAAAAATGTACTCGCTCCAAGAATTGTTTTGTCAAAACAACTCAACCAGTTCCTGGTGTATGGTGGAGCAGCCAGAGGCTTTTCACCTCCTGCAACATCGGAATTAGCGCCTTCGGGTAGTGCCATTAATACCAGCCTGGAACCTGAATACGGAATGAATTATGATGCTGGGATTAAAACAAAAAAGGCTAACGGATTGCTGATCGATATCAATGCATTTCATTTCATTTTAGAAAACACGCTTGTACAAAGAAGAGACGCCGCAGGTGGTGAATTTTTTATCAACAGCGGTAGTGCAAAACAATCGGGAATAGAAACTTCTATTTCATTTCCTTTTAAGCAACAAAAATTGCAAAGGTATATGGCCTGGGTCAGTCACACCTGGCACCATTTCAGGTATGTTGATTTCAAACAGGTCAATAACGATTTCTCAGGCAAACAGATGCCCGGCAATCCAAAGCATACGATCGCTTCCGGTATTGAAATGCAGCGTGCGGCTTTTTCTGCAAACATCAATTATTTTTTTGCTGGAAAGCTGCCATTGAACGATGCAAATTCAGCTTATGCTGATGCCTATCATTTACTGGGTTTTAAAATGGGTTGGGAAAAAATGGTGAACCGTTCTTTTATTATAAAAATTTCAACGGGGGCTGAAAATATACTGAACCAGGTTTACAGCCTTGGAAATGATATAAATGGATTTGGTGGTAGATATTATAATGCTGCCCCCGGAAGAAATTTTTTCGCTTCTGTAGCACTGCAATGGTTCTATAAATAAAAAGTGGAACGCTTATCTGCAGTTCCACTGTTGTCTTCAGGCCATTGAGGAAGTAACAAGTTTTTGTTCCCAATCCTTGTTTTGTTTGTGTTTCTTCCTGTCCAGCCATTTCATTACAGCCGCTGCAACCAATCCGCCTGCCACATATAAACCAATGGTCAATAATTTAGTTTCTGTTGTGCGTGCAGATGGGCCTTCAGGCAAACCAAAGGGTTTTGGCAATAATACAGCGCCAAGTCCGGCCAATAATCCCAACCCGGCACCTCTTGCAAGGGCATTTTCTTTATTACCAATGCCGGCGAAACTATAGAAAAGGCTGTTGCTTATGATATCTCCCGTTAAGGACAAGCCGTACAATTTTCTTTCGTCCGGGGTTTTGGCACCTAATACTTTAAGACCTTTGGACAAAGCATTCATACCTAATAAATCCATCCTGGGTGCGCCGGGAATGGCTCTTTTTATGCTTTCATGTATCAATGTTAATGCTGCGGCGCCTGCCACACCACCCTCCAGGGCATATAAGGCTTTCATCTTTAATATTTTGATCAACCATTATCAATAAAAAATCAATGCCAGCCATAAAATCGGCTTTTCTGCCCCCTGAAAATTAAAAATGATGAATTCAGTAACCATAACAGCTACCTGATGACAACAGAACCGATCTTTTTGGAAAGATCTACTTCAAGTTTTTTAAGATGTACATGGGTTAGAAATAAATTCTCTATTTCTGCAGGACTGGCTTTTTCCATATCTGCCTGGTTTTGCATCAACATCTTTTTTACTTTCCTGAGTTTTAAATAATTCACAGAGCTTTCCACTTCTTCATTGGTCGTATCTTTTTGCATGTTGAGATAATTCAACAGCTTTTCTTCGTTCTCCGGCTTTAGTGTTTCTATGAAACTTTCATAATCCTGTTCAAAAAGGGATTTCTGAAAACCAGTAGAATGGCTTAATTCTTTTTTCCAGTGGGAACTGACTTCATAAGGGAAGTACAGCAAAGAAACTGCGAGTGAACTTATAGCGGTATCCGGATGATAAAGAAAAATATTCCTGTCAGGATTTATCTGGTTGTTTCTTAACTGTCGGAATTCCTCAATAAATTTAAGGACCACCTGGTTATCGAAAAGATCATCTTCAGGAAGTTCGGTAATCACATAGTCTGCAACCAGTTTTTCAACATCCCATTTTTTATTTCCATGTTCCAGTAAGATCCTCGCCACTTCTTTCTCCTGCAATTCATCTTTAAATAACAAAGCGAATGTCTGATCACTGTAATCACCAGCTGATGCTTTTTTTGCATTTTCCTCATGCACCTTTGCCTCATCGAATGGAATCTTTTTTTCCTCCAGTGAGATCCTGTTCCTGATAAACTTATTTACAAGATTGGTGAAGCCTGATTCATCTACGCTTAATAATTGTGAAGCCTGGCGGATGTAATCCTGTTGCCTTGTAAAATCTTCTGTTTTATCAATTTTAGAAATGGTTTCAGCGATCTGGCTAACCAGCCCCGCTTTCTTATTCGCATCATCTCCTGATTCATTCAATGCCACTTCGATCTGAAAAAGAATAACATCTTTTTTATTGTGCTGCACAAAATTTTTAAATGCCACAGCACCCAGTTTTTTTACATAGCTGTCCGGATCTTCATTGTCGGGTATTAAAACGAGTTTTACTGATAAGCTTTCTTCGAGTGCCATATCCAGTCCTCGCGTAGCAGCTTTGATACCGGCAGCATCTCCATCATAAATAATCGTAAGGTTGCGGCTGTATTTTTTAATGAGGCGCAGCTGGTCCTGTGTAAGTGCAGTACCACCGCTTGCCACAACATTTTCAATGCCTGCCTGTTGAAGCGATACAACATCAGTATAACCTTCCACTAAAAAACATTCATCAGCTTTGTCAATAGCATGCCTTGCAAAATAAGTTCCGTAAAGGATCTTACTTTTTACATACAATTCATTTTCCGGTGTGTTGATATATTTGGGCGACTTGTCATTTTTTTTAATCTGCCGTGCACCAAATCCAATAACACGTCCACTATTGTTATGAATTGGAAAGATGATCCTGTCGCGGTAGTTATCAAAATATTGTCCGTTTCTTTCAACGATCAATCCTGCCTTTATTAAAAGTTCAGGATTGTATTTTTTGCTGATCGCTTCTTTTGCAAATACATCTTTTTTATCAGGCGCAAACCCAACCTGGAATTTGTGCAAAATATCATCTGAAAAGCCTCTTTCCGATAAATAGCTTTGCGCAATCTCAGTACCGTCGTCGGTTTCCCAAAGCTGGTTTGCATAAAACTCCTGGGCAAAATGATTGATGATCAGCAAACTTTCATTCGTTTGCTGCACCAGTTTTTTTTCAGGGGAAAGTTCCGTTTCCTCCACATCGATATTGTACCGGCGTGCAATCCATTTTAAAGTTTCAACGTAAGAAAGCTTTTCATGCTCCATGATAAAGCTGATACTGTTGCCACTTTTACCACAACCAAAACATTTAAAAATTTCTTTGACAGGAGAAACAGTAAACGAAGGCGTTTTTTCATGATGAAATGGACACAGCCCAAGGTAATTGGCACCCCGGCGTTTCAGTTTTACAAAATTTCCGACGATGTCGAGCACATCTATGCGAGATAATACTTGTTGTATGGTGTTCTGACTGATCAAGAGGGCAAATATGGGTAAAGATTCCTTAGGGTGGATTTTTAATTTAAGATTTTTATTTCAAAGAAAAATCTTCTTTTTTCTGGATGGACACAGTAAATTTAAGTACCATCCTTTACCCGGGAAATATGAAGTTGAATCCTTTTTTTAACCTTTAAATCTTCATCCCATGGTTCAAACAGATCTCTCACAGCTTTCTTCGGAGTGCGCAGAATGGCGGCAGATCCTCCGAAACCACAAAGAAGAACTCCAGGAAAACAGAAGACTACTCCAGGAGCTTTGCAAAAAAACGCTTCCCAAAGATGCTTACCAGCAGGTGGAACATTTCGACAACCAGTTTCACATCCAATTGATCAACATTCACGATCTCAAACAATCAATTAAATACCACGATAAAAAGATCCAGTTCGAAGGCGACAATATTCCTGAGGGACGCTATATAGAACATGAATCGCTTTTGTCTGAATTCCTGAACCTTGAGCAGATGCTCCTCGAGATCAGGAATAAATTTAAAACTTTTATCAGCACCATCAGCTGATAGCGCCTGGCGCTCCGTTACTTGTGGCGTACCTGGTGTGCCTGGCCCTTTATTGCCCAACACTAAAACATTTTTTATGGCTGAATTTGATACCTCCCATGTAAAAAATATTGTTTTGCTTGGCCATGCCGGCTCAGGCAAAACAACCCTTGCGGAATGCATGTTATTTGAAGCCGGAATTATTAACCGCCGCGGAACGGTTTATGAAAACAATACCGTTGGCGATTTTCATCCGCTGGAGCACGAAAGATCAAATTCAATTTTTTCAAAATTAATGCACACCAAATGGCGTGGCTATAAGATCAACATCCTGGATACCCCCGGTTACGATGATTTTGTGGGAGAAGTATTGTCTGCCCTCCGTGTGGCCGATACCGGCGTATTAATGATCAACGCTTCGATGGGGGTTGAAATTGGAACAGATATCATCTGGGAATACACTGAAAAATTTAAAACGCCCATGATCATTGCAGTAAACAGGCTGGATGATGACCTTTCTGATTTTGATAAGGCAGTGCAGGAGGCAAAAGACCATTTTGGAAATAATGTTACTGTAGTACAATATCCGCGGCAACAGGGAGCAGGTTTCCACGAGATCATTGATGTATTGCGTATGGTAATGTATAAATTTAAGGACACAGGCGGCAAGCCTGAAAAATTGGAAATTCCGGAAGAAGAGAAAGAAAAGGCGGATCGCCTGCACCAGGAACTGGTAGAGGCCATAGCCAGCAATGATGAAGGGCTGATGGAACAATATTTTGACCAGGGAGAACTGAGTGAAGACCAAATGAAAGAGGGCTTAAAAAAATCCATGATCCGGCATGAGCTTTTTCCGTTGTTCTGCCTGAGTGCAGAAAGAAATATGGGAAGTGGAAGACTAATGGGTTTTATTGATAATGTTTGTCCAAGTGCCAACGAAATGCCACCCCAACAAACGATTTCTGGCGAACCCCTCAGTTGTGAAGCCACTGGTGCGCCCTGTATTTTTGTTTACAAAACAATTACTGAACCTCATGTAGGTGACCTTTCCTTTTTCAAAGTGTTTTCGGGTACCATAAAAACAGGAATGGAGCTGGTAAATGGATCAAACGGCGTCATTGAAAAGATCAACCAGCTTTTCCTAATGGAAGGGAATAAAAGAATACCTGTACACGAACTGGTGGCAGGTGACATTGGGGCCACATTGAAACTACGCAACACCCATATCAATAACACCCTGCACGCAAAGGGTAAAAAAATGGAACTTCCACCCATACAGTTTCCTTCTTCAAACATGACGGTCTGTATTGAACCGGTTAATAAAGGAGAAGAAGAAAAAGTAGCAATTGCGCTGCACCAGTTAAAAGAAGAAGATCCTACGCTGATTATTGAAGTTTCACCAGAACTCAAACAAACCCTGGTACACTGCCAGGGTGATATGCACCTTGCTGTTGCCAAATGGAAGATTGAAAATTTCCATAAAGTAGCTGTAAAGTTTACCCGTCCGCGTATTCCATACCGGGAAACGATCCGCAAAATGGCAGAAGCTCATTACCGGCATAAAAAACAATCCGGTGGAGCAGGCCAGTTTGGTGAAGTTTACCTGAGAGTAGAACCATTTTATGAGGGCATGCCTGAACCCGCAGGGCTGAATGTCCGAACAAGAGAAATATTCAACCTTGACTGGGGCGGAAAACTGGTTTTTTATAACTGCATTTTTGGTGGAGCCATAGATAACAGGTTCCTGCCCTCGATCTTAAAAGGCATTATGGAAAAAATGCATGAAGGTCCGCTGACCGGATCTTATGTGCGTGATGTGCGGGTTTCTGTTTACGATGGTAAAATGCACGCAGTGGATTCAAACGACATTTCATTTAAGATCGCGGGTATCATGGCATTCAAACAAGCGTTTCAGCAGGCTGATCCGCAAATAATGGAACCAATATACCAGGTGGAAGTGCACACTCCTGAAGACCTCACTGGTGCGGTAATGGGGGATTTGCAAAGTAGGCGGGGCATGGTGGAAGGCATGGATACTGAAGGACATTTTCAGAAGATCATTTCCAGGGTACCACTGGCTGAAATGTATGATTTTTCATCTTCGTTGAGGTCGATCAGCCAGGGCCGGGCCAAATTTAAAATGCATTTCGACTGCTATCAGCCTTTATCTTACGAGCTTCAGAAAAAATTAATGGATGCGTATAGCCGCATCGATTCTGAAATATTGGCCTGATCTAAACGATTGACATTTAAACCAAACCGCTCACCGAACATCTGAGGTGAGCGGTTTATTTTTATTGCCCTTTCATCGAAAATGAGCCCATCATTAGGATTTATCAAAGAATTCTTATTAATTTGGAAAAGTAAAGCTACCAATAACCTTAAATTCTATCTCCTATGCATGCCTACTTCCGCAACCACCAATTGTATCTGGCCGAAAGGTCGGAGTGGCTCGACCGCCATGTTATAAAAACCAGCAAACGTGCGCTGATGAAGATCGAAAGCTGGAAGCTCATAGCCCAGTCTGGCGACCACGACAATCAACTTAAACTTGTAGAAAAACTGGTAAAAGACTCACTTCTTACAGCAGTGCCCAATAACACTGTACTGCATAAAGAAGGTTTTTTCCTGTCGAATCTTAAGAATTAAGGTTCGCCTTAATGCCTCCTATCCTATTTATAACCAAAATCCAAAATCATGGGAACTCTAAGTTTACCCAGTAAATTTAAAATCGATTACCCCTATTATGGGCTATTCGGTACGGCAAATGTGAACGTTGTAGAAGCCGAAGGCGATGTAGTTTATGAATGCCAATTATTAAATGGTGGCATCGTCTGTCTTAAAAAGACCATTAAATGGCTGGATGTCAATTGTGGAGATGAAACTCCCCTGGCCAGGTTATTAGGAACCTATATTGAAGAATACATGAAAGAAAGAAAATAAAAAGAGGACCAAAAGTCCTCTTTTTATGCTTATCAGACTGTGGCCAGCCTTGATTTCCTTTTTATGACCAAGGTTGTGGCTTCGGTTTCTTCCAGTAGGATTTCTTCCAGGATGTCATTCTTTTTAAAGAATACAGCATGCCAGACGTGGTCAAGCGAAACCTGTTCTGCACTTTCATAATCAGCATCTGAAAGCTTACTCCAGCTTCCGTCCCTGTTAAGGTCGGTAGTGATCTTTGAAGTAACTTTAGGATAGGCCACCCATAATTTCGAATCTTCCCTCAATGCAGGCATAATATCTTCTAAAATGCCATTCAGCTGGTTTTCACTAACTGCAAAGACTAACGCAAATTCAATCTTTCTTGCACGTAACAATGGTGTAAGGTTCTTGGCAAAAGAAATCTTACAAAACTGTTTTTCAATTGAAGATGGAAGTCCCTGGATCAGAATGTTCTTTTCGTTTTTGAGCTGGAGCTTTTCTAAAATTGTTTGTGACATACAGGTATATCTGTTTTTTTTAAACTGGTGAAGAAGTAACTAAAGGTTTTTCACACAAACAGGTGGAGCAAAATTACGCATTTTCACGCGTAACCCAAGGCAATAGACAATAAAAAACCCGCAAAATGAGTGATTTAGCGGGTTTTTTAGCATTATCAGCAATGAATTATCTACTTCCCTGGCTTATAATATTTCAAGGCTTCAGGTAAATATTTTTCCAATTGTGCTTTTCTTCTTCCTTCTGAAGGGTGCGTACTTAAAAATTCAGGAGGTTTATTTCCGTTTGAGGCCGCTTCCATCCTTTCCCAAAGAGCGATCGCTTCTCTTGGATTATACCCGGCCATGGCCGCAAAAATCATCCCGTACCTGTCTGATTCCAATTCTTGTTTTCTGCCAAAAGGAAGCAAAACACCAACGGTTGTACCTACACCAAATGCCTGATTAAATATATTTTGAGTTGCCGCAGGCTTATTGGCCAGTGCAACAGCAAGTCCAGTTCCCAGTCCCTGTGCAGCCAGCCCCTGGCTCATTCTTTCATTACCATGTTGAAATAAAGCATGTGCAATTTCATGACCCATTACATTGGCCAGCGCGGCTTCGTTACGGGTTATTGGTAAAAGCCCTGTGTAAATCGCAACCTTACCTCCTGGCATGGCCCAGGCATTGGCAGCAGGGTCGCGGATGAGGTTGAATTCCCATTTGTATCCTTCCAGTTTACTTGCCAGTCCCTGTTGTTTGTAAAAATTTGTAACGGCCGTTGCAATCCTGTTGCCTACTCTCCTAACCATTTCCGCATCGCGGTCACCTGAAGGACTTACCACCTTACTCTCAGTTAAAAATTGCCTGTATTGCTGGTTGGCCATTGACTGAAGTTCAGATTCCGGCACAAGTGATAATTGACTTCTTCCTGTAATGGGATTTGTAGAACAAGCTACCAAAACCGAAGCTGCGAGGAATATCCCTAATATATAGCGTACCATATTTATTCTTTTTTGAGT
This sequence comes from Chitinophagales bacterium 33-2, assembly GCA_002050435.1. Taxonomy (GTDB): domain Bacteria; phylum Bacteroidota; class Bacteroidia; order Chitinophagales; family Chitinophagaceae; genus Flavisolibacter. Next base: position 54,389 of record MWYV01000045.1, read on the forward strand.
TAAAACCAATGATTATACCAAAACAGGCAATAAGAATAAAGTTGGCTAAAAGGGATTAAGCATCAGGTGTTAAAACTATTTCCGGCCTTTTTTCCGGTCCCGATGCTTGAGAATGGGCACTTTGCTTTCGCTGCCATCTATCAAACGACCAATATTTTTTTGGTGTGTAAGTAAAACAAGCATGGCCACTGTGATGGCAAAAACCCGGTAAAGTTCTTCAGGTTCATTAAATATAACAAGAATAAATACCGGGAAAGCGATGCTGGCGAGAATGGAACTTAGAGAAACCCAGCGGGTTAGATAGAGCACAAGAATAAAAACACCTACGCAGCACAGCGCTACATTTGGCTGAATGCCCAGCACCATCCCAAAAAGCGTAGCCACACCTTTTCCGCCCCTGAATTCTGCCCATATTGGAAAAATATGACCCAATACGGCAGCCAATCCAAGCCCGATCTGTAAATTCACTGTTGCATCACCACCATTATAGCCGGGAAGTAAGTAAACAAGTTTAACTGCGATAATGGCCTTTAGCATATCCATGATCATCACAAAACTTCCCCATTTTGCCCCTAAAACCCGGTAAGTATTGGTTGCTCCGGAATTACCACTTCCATAATTTCGAATATCAAATCCAAAGAAAATTTTACTGACCCAGACCGCTGTGGGAATGCTACCCAGGAGGTAAGCCATTATAACCAGAAAAATTTCATCCATAGAATAAAGAATTGAGCAAAGGCAAATTTACGTAAAAACCAAAGATATAAGCTCAAGAGGAACCTAACTTTAAGCGGAGCAACAGAGCGCAATCCAGTTGTCCTTTTCTTCCCGCTTTAATAATTTCAATTTTCCGGTGAAGGCTTGCATGATTTCCTGTTCATCGGAAATCATTAACCCACTAAACAATATAATGCTCCCCGGATTTAAAAGCGCCACAAGATCTTCAAGATAATCCAGGATTACATTGCGGTTTATATTGGCAAGCACCACATCAAATTTCATTGCTGGAAGTACTGTTGTTTTTTCAAACCTGATTTTACTACATTGATTTTTATCCCCGTTTTCTACAGCATTGCAAATGCTCCATTCATCAATATCGATGGCTTCAACAGTAGCGGCGCCCATTTTTTCAGCAAGAATGGCTAAAATACCAGTACCGGTTCCAAAATCAAAAACCTGTTTATTCCCGAGGTCAAGATCTTTCATCTGGCGGATCATCATATAAGTGGTAGCATGATGACCGGTTCCGAAACTCATTTTGGGTGTGATCAGGATCTCGTGAGTATAACCCTGATCCGGAGGATGAAAATCTGCGCGCACATAACAAAATCGTTCTATAGCAACAGGAGGAAAATTGCTTTCCCACAATGCATTCCAATTTTGTTCATGTATGATCGTACTAACAAACTGGTATCCCTGAAGCAGACTATTTACTTCGTAGCTGTTAAAATTCAGTTCGGGAAAATAAGCGATAAGAACCTCTTCTTTTTGTTCGAAACCTATTGATCCAAGATCTTCCAAATCGCTGATTAGAATTTCCTGTGCTTCACCGCTGACTGTTATTGATATACTGATGGTATTCATAAAAAAAAGGCTGTCAGAGACAGCCTTCCAGATTTATTATTCGTTCTGTCCGGAGGTTTGACCACCTCCAGGGTTTCTTTCCAGTTTGGGTCTGTCTGTTCTTGGTCCTTCATTCCTTGGGGCAGATTCTTCGCGCGGACGCTCTTCTCTCATTCCTTCGGGCTTTGGCAATAATGCTTTCCGGCTCAGTTTGAATTTACCAGTTTTAGGATCTGTACCTGTAAGCTTTACTTTCACTTTATCTCCTTCATTCAATACACCTTCCAGTGTTTCCAGTCTTTTCCAGCTTACTTCAGAAATATGAAGCAATCCTTGTTTGCCAGGCAGGAATTCAATAAACGCTCCGTAAGGCATGATGGATTTAACCGTAGCCTCGTATTCATCTCCAACACTTGGTACCGCAACGATACCCTTGATCCAGTTATGGGCTCTTTCCACTTTTTCTTTTTCCGTTCCAAATATGCTTACCTCACCCATATCGTTTTTCTCCTCCAGGTTAATGGTGGTTCCGGTTTCACGCTGAATTTCCTGGATGATCTTTCCACCTGGTCCGATCACTGCACCAATGAATTCTCTGTCGATATAGAGTTTCACCATACGAGGAGCATGTGGCTTCACTTCGTTGCGTGCTTCAGGGAAGCAGGCATACATGGCATCAAGAATATGCATTCTACCCCTGCGCGCCTGGTCAAGTGCCTTGCGCATCACCTCCATACTCAGTCCATCTACTTTAATATCCATTTGGATACCACAGATACCGTCTTTCGTTCCGGTTACTTTAAAATCCATATCACCCAGGTGATCTTCATCTCCCAATATATCTGTTAAAACAGCAAAATCACCCCCTTCAGAAATCAATCCCATCGCTACACCGGCAACATGCTTTTTCATGGGCACACCAGCATCCATCAGGGCAAGTGAACCTGCACAAACGGTAGCCATTGATGATGAACCATTACTTTCAAGAATGTCGCTCACAACACGAACCGTATAAGGATAATCAGCGCCTGGCATCATTTGTTTCAAAGAACGCTGTGCGAGATTTCCATGTCCAACTTCGCGCCGGCCAGGACCTCTTAAAAACTTTACTTCACCTGTTGAATATGGAGGGAAATTATAATGTAGAATGAATTTGGAGTATTCAGATTTTGCTGCACTTTCTACCAGCAATTCATCAAGTGGTGTTCCTAATGTAACCGTGGTGAGTGATTGTGTTTCTCCTCTTGTAAATAAGGCAGCACCATGTGGTGTAGGCAGAATATCTACTTCCATATCCAGCGCACGAACATCTTCCAGTCCCCTGCCATCCAAACGCACCTTATCTTTCAGCATCATTTCCCTTACCACGTGGTATTGCAGATCGGCCATGTAATTTTTGGCCAGCTTCTTTTTATCTTCCGGTAATTCTTCTCCTTCTTGTAAACCGGCTTCTTTGGCAAGATGCAGTTTTAGATCATCAAACAATTTTTTGTATTCCTCCTTCCGTTGTGCTTTCGGATAATTTGCCCTGCTTTGTTGGGCCAGGGGCTCTTTTGCAAAATTCTGAACCGTTTGTTTTAATGCTTCATCAACTACCGGTTTTGGATAGTCGCGTTTTTTACCTGCTCCAACCAGGTCTCTCAGTTCTTCCTGAGCTTTGATCTGGCGGCGAATTGCTTCGTGGCCAATTTCCAATGCCTGCACAAGATCTTCCTCGCTGCATTCTTTCGCCTCGCCTTCCACCATCATAATATTATGCTCTGTAGCGGCAATGATGAAATCAAGGTCTGAACGCTCCATTTCGCTGCGGGTTGGATTGATCCTGAAAGCCCCATCCACCCTGCTCACTCTGACCTCAGAAATAATTTCCTGGATCGGAACATCAGAAACAGCAAGCGCTGCCGAAGCAGCCAAACAAGCCATGGCATCAGGCATCACTTCTTTGTCTGACGAAATAAGGTTGATGATCACCTGTACTTCGCAGAAGTAATCTTCAGGAAAAAGTGGTCTGAGTGCCCTGTCAACAATACGGGAAACCAGGATCTCGCTATCGTTTATACGACCTTCTCTTTTAAAGAATGAACCGGGAATGCGACCGGCAGAAGCAAATTTTTCCTGGTAGTCTACACTCAGGGGAAAAAATTCCTGGCCGGGCTTTGGTTCGTCGGTGGCTACAACTGTAGCAAGTAAAATGCAATTTCCGATTTTTACGGTAACGGATCCGTCGGCCTGGCGGGCAATTCTTCCTGTTTCCAGGGTGATCTCGCGGCCATCGCCTATATCAAATGATTTGCTGAATTTTTGAGATAACATACTATGAATTTGAAGGTTATACAGAGCAACGAAAATACAATCCTATAAAAGCCAAAACCCAACTGGTGAGTTGGGAGGTAGCTTATATTATAAACGATGTTATTTCCTGATTCCTAATTTCTCAATAAGAGAACGATATCCCTGAAGGTTGTGCTTTTGAAGATAATTCAAAAGACGGCGACGTCTTCCTACCAGCTGCATAAGCCCGCGGTGTGTAGAGAAATCTTTTTTATTTTGCTGCAGATGTGCAGAGATCTGGGCCATACGCTCTGTGATAAGAGCGATCTGACCTTCAATTGAACCGGTATTTGTTTCAGCTCCGGCGAAGTTGGCAAAAATGGTTGCTTTTTTTTCTTTTGTTAATGGCATCGTGAAATTTTTAAAATTGCATCCGATTAGATAGCTTATATATATTTGGCGGCAAAGGTAAGGAAATCCTCATAAATTCTTTTACCAAATCTCTTATTAGCATGGGATTCGCTTTTGTTGCTATGGATTGATTCTCAGTTGTAAAACAATTTCTTACGAAAGGAAGCTAAAATTATGGACGAAACGATATCAAACGAAGCCAGGTCTATTTTGGGTCTCAGGTTAAGTACCGATCCGCGCTGGGTGAACCTGGCTGAAATTTCCATTGAAGCCATACTTACCGACCACGCTTACTGCGAACAAAAAGCCGCCGTATCCTGTATTTCCCTGGTCCAGCGTTATAACCAGAAACCTGCCCTGGTTAAAGCACTTGCACCCATTGTAACAGAAGAATGGGGGCATTTTCGCATGGTGTTGGCAGAACTTGAAAAACGCGGAATGCAACTTGGCTTGCAACGAAAAGATGTTTATGTAAATGCACTGCTCAAATTTGTACAAACAGGCGGTGCTGAAGAAGGCAGGCTGCTTGACCAGTTGCTATTTATGGCCATGATCGAGGCGCGCAGCTGCGAAAGATTTAAACGACTCAGCGAAGGACTTGCGGATCCTTACCTTCAGAAATTCTATCGCCGGTTTATGGAAAGCGAAGCGGGTCACTATTCACTGTTCATTGAACTTGCTGAAACCTATATCAACAAAGATAAAGTGAAGCACAGGTGGAAGGAATGGCTCGAATATGAATCCGAAATGATGAACAGTATTGAAATCAGGGGCGACAGGATCCACTAGGTAATCATTCTTACAACTTTATACTACACCTGGATTCAATCTGCATTTTTGAAAAAAAGGAGTTCCTCTGAAAAATCAAGGTAAGGATGTTGCTGTTGCAGGCGCAATGTTTTTTTATAAAATGAAGTCAGGAATTTTTTATGCAGGCTGGATGAAGGATTAAATGCCCTGTGCTTATGTGCAAGATGAACAGCGTGAATTTCTTCCATAAGTTTCCTGGTTGATTCATCCATACATGCCTGAACAAATTTATTCCACACATATTCTGTAGCAGCATAATTGGGATGCACCAGATCTTCAGCATAAAATCTGTAATCACGCAGGTCATCGATGACCAGTTCATAAGAAGGAAAATAATAAAGTCCTTCAAACTTATCTACAAGATGATGCACCGCCTGGATCAATACCGCTTTGCTTCGGTTATTCTCTACCACGCCTTCACGCAAATGTCTTACAGGACTAATGGTAAATATGATTTTGATCCCGGGACTGAAAAAAAACAACCGGTGGATCATGTTATCCAGTACGTGCAATACTTCTTCGGCTAACATTAATTTTTTCCGGAACCAGCCTGCCGGTGCTTTATGATTATTGGCTGCCACAGCACCTGCTTTTCCCTGCACCACTTCATCCGTTAGCGTATAGATCCATGCCGAACCCAGGGTGATCAGCAAATAATCTGTTTTCATCAATGCATCGTGTGTGGTTTGAATGGAAAGGTTGATCTTTTTTAAAACATCTTCCTTTACAACACCTGAAAACCTGCTATGATGTTTCCAGCTGTGCCAGCCCTCATTGAAATCAAACAAATCTGTAGCATTGTATTGTTTGTTTTCTATATAATCGGTTACCGCTTCGGCCACACTTACCGGATTGAATAAAATTCCATGTGGATTTTCAATGATACGAAACTTGTGTTTTTTTAATTTTTCACCAATGTTTTCAGTAAAGCAGGAACCAATCAGCAGGAGCTGGTGACTGTGTTGAACCGGCCATGGTAATTTCTTAATATCAAACTCAAAATGAAACTTCATCATTCAAAAATTTCACCTGCAAACGCAAGACATTCATCAAGCGCTTCATCATTCAATAACTGCATTTTTCCGTTTTGCCTGAACCAGTCAATGATCTTTTCTGTATTCATATTTCCAATCAGTTCATCCTGTGCCATTGGGCAGCCGCCAATTCCTTTTAAGGCGCCATCAAATCTTTTACATCCTGCCTCTGTTGCGGCTTTGAGCTTTGCATGAAAATTATGTGGGGCAGAATGAAGATGCACACCAATCTCTATTCCCGGGTATTTTGGAATGAGCGTTTCAAGCGCTAGGGTGATCTGCTCAGGAGTGGCCAGTCCAACCGTATCTGCAAGTGAAAGAATTTTTATTCCATGATCCACCATCTTGTCTGCCCAGTGGATCAAAATCTTTTCATTATAAAGATCTCCATAAGGATTACCAAAACCCATACTCAGATAAACAACCATTTGTTTTTGTTGCTGAACACAAATTTCCTGGATCTGCTGTACCCTGTTGAGACTTTCTTCAATGGTGCTGTTGGCATTTCTTTGCTGAAAGGTGGGTGAAACAGAGAAAGGAAAACCCAGGTAATCTATCTGGCCAAATTCCACTGCTTCTTCAGCGCCTCTTACATTTGCAACAATGGCCAGGAGTTTTGAATGTGAACCATTTATATCAATTTCTGCCAGCACTTCTTTTGTATCTGCCATTTGCGGAATGGCTTTGGGTGAAACAAAGGATCCAAAATCAATGGTGTGAAATCCAACTTTTAAAAGCGCATTGATATAGGAGATCTTTTTATCGGTGGGAATAAAATGCTTCCATCCCTGCATGGCATCTCTCGGACATTCAATGAGTTTAATATCATTCATACAACAAGGATTGATGCCTGAATTAAAAATTGCGTTGTTTCATAATTTCATAAAGAACCATTCCTGTTGCAACAGAAACATTCAGTGATTCAAAATCGCCTGACATAGGTATTTTAAATTGTTCATCACAGATCTTCATTAATGCGGGATGGATTCCTTTTTCTTCACTTCCCAATATGATGGCAACCGGTTCTTTAAAATCCAGATCAAATACATGTTTACCTGCTTTCATTTCACTTGCCATTACCCTGATACCATTCAGGTGTAATTCGTCTACGGTCTTCATCAGGCTGTTCACCCTGCAGATCGTGATTTTTTCCAATGCTCCAGCTGAAGTAAGTATGGCATCTTCATTTAAAGCGCCTACGCCTTTATCAGGAATGATGATGGCATGCACACCGGTGCAATAGGCTGTACGTGCTATGCCTCCTATGTTCCTGATGTCTGTGATACCGTCAAGAATTAAAAACAATGGAACTTCTCCTTTTTCCACCACCCAGCTGATCACCTGTTGCAGATCCTGGTAATGCACTTTGGATTTTAATGCCACACATCCTTCATGGTCATCTACATTAAAACCATCGATCTTTTCAACCGGCACATAATTTATAGGAATATGGTGTTCTGTTGCAGCTTTTCTTAAATGGTGCACCATTTCACCAACCGCTTTTGTGCTGAGGTAAATCCTGTCGATGGCCACACCTGATTTTATGGCATCAAGCACGGCTTGCCTACCTGCTACAAGCGTAGATTTTTTTGGTCGCTGAGGAGATCTGAAATTTTTCACCCTTCAAAAATACTTCTAATGCCCGCTTCTTTTCAAGTTTTTAATATCATAAAGGGAATAGTGGTAATAATATACAGAAGACATAACCCTGCCAACAAAAAATTGAGCAGTGCTACGATCAATACTACATTGAGCAACCACGGATCAAACCGACTCTGGAAGATCATCAGCATCTGGAAATTTCCAGCATATCATATGCACTGCAGCAACCGCGCTTGTTAATGCCCATTTACCAAAAACAAAGATTAAAGTTGCTTAAAAGAGCAATTGAGGCAACCAATAATTCGTAAAAAAAAACCCTGCATGGCGCAGGGTTTCAATTTATCTTAATCCAAAAGCTTTTTTGACTTTAGGAACATAATCCAGTTTCTCCCAAGTGAACAGCTCTACCTTTTTCTTCACGACTTTCCCATCGGGCGTTGCAAATTCTTTAGTAACCACTTCCGGTTTACGGCCCATGTGTCCATAGGCTGCAGTTTCCGAATAGATCGGGTTACGCAGTTTTAGTCTTTGCTCAATAAAATAAGGACGCATATCAAACAATTCCCTTACAATATTACCAATCTCGCTGTCATTCATATCCACCGTTGCTGTACCATAAGTATTTACATTAATACTTGTAGGCTGTGCAACACCAATTGCGTAGGAAACCTGTACAAGCACTTCATCACAAAGGCCAGCAGCAACTAAATTCTTTGCAATATGCCTGGTTGCATACGCTGCGGAACGGTCAACCTTGGAAGGATCTTTCCCGCTGAAAGCCCCACCACCGTGCGCACCTTTACCACCATAGGTATCCACAATGATTTTACGGCCGGTCAAACCGGTATCTCCGTGTGGTCCGCCGATCACGAATTTACCAGTTGGGTTGATGTGGAAAGTGATGTTGTTATTAAATAATTTGGCGTATTTCTTATACTTTGCTTTTACGCGCGGGATCAGAATATTTACAATGTCTTTTTTAATACGATCCAGCATTTTTTTTTCTGTATCAAAATCATCATGCTGGGTAGAAACCACGATCGCATCAATTCTCACCGGTTTGTTGTTATCATCATACTCAAGCGTTACCTGTGATTTGGCATCAGGTCGCAGGTATTTGATCTGTTTGTTCTCGCGGCGGAGTGCGGCTAGTTCGATCAGTAGTTTATGTGAAAGATCCAATGCCAGTGGCATATAATCTTCTGTTTCATTGGAAGCATAACCAAACATCATTCCCTGGTCGCCGGCGCCTTGTTCTTCTTTCTTCTTCCTGTCTACACCCTGGTTGATGTCCGAAGACTGTTCGTGAATGGCAGAAAGAATACCACATGAATTCGCTTCAAACATGTATTCACTTTTGGTGTAACCGATTCTGCGGATCACCTGGCGCGCAATTTCCTGAACGTCGAGGTAAGCCTTTGATTTAACTTCACCTGCCAGCACCACTTGTCCTGTAGTAACCAGCGTTTCACAGGCAACTTTGGAATTAGGGTCAAAAGCAAGGAAATGATCAATTAAAGCATCGGAGATTTGGTCTGCAACTTTATCAGGGTGTCCTTCAGAAACACTTTCAGAGGTAAATAAATACGGCATTTGCTAAGAAAAATTTGGTTATGGTAAGCAATGAAAATCGGGTGCAAATATAGCACCCGACTTTCAATATTAAAGATTTGAATAAACAAGCCGCAATCGCATGGGCGTTACCGGGTGACTTCCACCGGCTACCACTACCCTGCCTTTCGCAATTTCATCAATTACGGAAACCAGTTGTCGCTGATTGAAGTTTTTGTCAAAAAGAATCACCCTGTATGGAGCATGCAGCCTGAGTGTATCATTGGATTCCTTCCTGGTAACAATGCCCTGCACATGCCTGGTGATGACAAAATTATAGGTATTGCCTAACTTCAGCAGTCCGCCAAAACGGGCAACATCATAAGAACTTTGGCCAAAGAAAATATCATTATGGAGGGTGGCAGCCACCTTGTCCTGCTGGTTGATCCTGTCGAGGAAGAGGTATTGAGGCGGAGCAAAAGTATTTTCGAGTGCAGAATTTAATTTTGGAATGATCAACTCTGCCCTGTGAATCACTTTATTGCTGAACGTGTCAAGGGCAGGAATTCTGATCTTTCCAAGTGAGCCGGGTGAACTCTGAATATACAGGTTTTCGGAAGGCGTATTCGGTGAATTAAGCGCAGCAGCCCAATCGCCTGCAGGCATTCTTTGAATAATGTTGGCCTGCCCGTTCCGGAAACCTACAGGAACCACAAAGGGAATATGATAGAATTCTGTTGACAGACTGCTGTCAACACCATTGATCTTTGATTTGTAATAAATAATCAGTTTTGTGCGGGGATCTGAAAGATTAAAATAAGCAAGGCCATTTCCTGAATTATCAGATGACCGCACCGCTAACCCTTTAAAATTAGATTTGAACAGTGAATCATTTTTATAAGCACCATTGGCAGTAGTGTCATAATTCTTTAACCTGACTCCAAGACTGTTGTCAATAGGAATACGCAAAATATTTCCCTGTTTTCTTGTAATGGTATCCCCAGGTGTAAAAACAAAAACGGAATCTTTCAGATTTCTGATGGCAAATGTTTTTGAACCGAAATTATTCACCACAGCAAATGGTGGCCTTGTGTAAGAATAAAAAGTATCCTCCTTAAATCCGGCAGTGGGTGCAATTTCATGAACGGAGTAAGTAAGCAGGCTATTGGTATCACCATAATTGGATTCATAGGCCAGCGCCAGCCTTACCGAATCAATGGTGATCGAATCTTTTTTGCCAACGAAAGGATAACCATAAAACGGGCGGCCAATGGAGAAATAAGCGTCTGCAGTTGTTTTACCAAATACAGGATCGGATTCAATATGACCTATAGCCACATTATCATAAAAACCAATGGTGGTAGTATCATTAATATGTGACCTGTTGAATGTTTCTACAGGTAGAAAAGTTTCAAAAGTATTGATGTTATCAATAGGTGGCAGCAGGTCGCCACCAAGTTCGGTGGCTTCATTTATTTTTTTGCAGGAACTAAAAATTAAAATCAGGGAGGCAATTACTGAAAGAGCGATCAGGTTGAATTTCTTCACAAATAAATTTTATTACAGTTTGTAATTACTTGCTCGCAAGATCGCCATAGAGTTGTAAATAGTCTGTTAAATCAGACTCCGCATTGTAAGGAAGGGTTTTCTTTCCCCGTACTTTGGAAAACTCTTCAACAAGAGTTTTATCAGTATTTTCTGCTCCAAAAGTTATTGCGTCTGCAAAGGTGGCGCCACCGCGGAACATGGCCAGGTTGTTTGCATCCTTAAAAAGTTCCAGGTCTTTCTCCTTTATAGAATTATGGATAATGGCTTTCTCAACAAAATCTGATCCCAGATTTTCCTTAAATGTATTCTGGCCTACCGTATACACCACTTTACTGTTTGCGAATACAGGCTCTTTTTTATAAACAGTTTTTAAATACACGGGTATTAACCCTGCCATCCAGCCACTGCAATGAATGACATCTGGAGGCCATCCGAATTTTTTAACGGTTTCCAGCGCGCCTTTGCAAAAAAAGATCGTTCTCAAACCATTATCGTCAAACCATTTATCCTGATCATCCGTAAAAATGTGTTTGCGTTTGAAAAGGTCTTCATTATCCAGGAAGTAAACCTGTAGCCTTGCATTAGGCAGCGAAGCGACTTTGATCTGGAGCGGGTAGTCTTCATTGTCAATTGAAACATTGATCCCGGAAAGTCTGACTACTTCATGCAGCCTGTGACGGCGTTCATTGATGGCACCAAAACGGGGCATAATGCAGCGCACTTCAAATCCTCCTTCATTGGATTTTATTGCCAGCCTGTTCACAACTTCTGAAAATTCTGTCAACTCCAGGTAAGGTGACATTTCATTGGCAATAAATAAAATTCTTTTCTTTGCTGACATTGTTACCGTTTTAAATCGGGAAAAGGTGGGCAAAGTTAACTGTTTCTGTTTAAAAGGCAGGTCTATCTCTTCTATAATTCAATAATATGATTGTTTTCAAACCCGCCCGGCCGCTGTCAATGCACCTCACCAAAGAAATAAACAGCGGTAAAAAAGCAGGATTTGTACCCACCATGGGCGCGCTTCATGAGGGCCATATTTCATTGATCAGGGCCTCGGTTCAATTAAATGACCTTACCATTTGCAGCATATTCATCAACCCAACCCAGTTTAATAATAATGATGATTTTCAAAATTATCCCGTAACCATAGCGCAGGATATTGAAAAGCTGGAAGCAGCAGGCTGTGATATTTTATTTCTTCCCCCTGTACAAGAGATCTATCGAGATGGATTTAAAGCAAAACATTATGAACTGGGTTTGATAGAACAAAAAATGGAGGGCGAACACAGGCCAGGACATTTCCAGGGTGTTTGCCAGGTAGTGGACAGGCTGCTTGACATTGTGCATGCCAGCCAGCTTTTTCTCGGACAAAAGGATTTTCAGCAGTGCATAGTGATCCGCAAACTTTTGGAACTGACCGGTAGAAATGAAACACTGGAAATGGTCATGATGCCCACAATAAGGGAAAACGATGGCCTGGCTATGAGCAGCAGGAATGTAAGGTTGAATGAAAAGGAAAGAGTATTGTCAACGGCCATCTTTCACGCGCTCAGCCACATAAAGCAAGGGTTTGCTACAATTTCTCCTGAAGCGCTTAAACAGGCAGCTAAAATATACCTGGAATCAAAAGGCTTTGCGCCCGATTATGTGGAGATTCTTTCAGCAAAAACGCTTGAAACACCTGGAAATAATAATGAACAGCAGGTAGCCCTGATAGCCGCAACAGTGGGCACTACAAGGCTGATCGATAATATGGTGTTGAATTAACACGCGTTCACCTGCAAATATTACCTTTGCGGCGCTATGAATATTTCTGTATTGAAATCCAAGGTGCACCGGGCTGTGATCACTGAGGCCAACCTGCATTATGTAGGAAGTCTTACAATGGATGAAGACATTATGGATGCTGCAAACATGATCGAAAATGAACAGATCACGGTGGTAAATGTCAATAATGGGGAGCGCCTGGAAACCTATTTAATAAAAGGGAAACGCGGTTCCGGCGTTTGTTGTCTGAACGGACCTGCAGCCCGGAAAGGCATGACTGGTGATGTGGTAGTGATCATTTCTTATGCTTCCATGCCTTTTGAAGAAGCACGCTCCTTTAAACCATGGATGGTTTTTCCAAAAGAAGGGAACCGGTTGTAAGTAGCCTTAAATTCAGCTATCATTGCCTCTAATTCTGTGCTGCAGGAAATGAGAAAATCTTTTTTTACCATACTTCAATATGCTTTTTTTCTGGGGCTTGGAATATTATTCGTCTGGTTGTCAGTAAAAGACATCAGGCATGAACACTGGCTGCAAATCAAATCAGCCATGCAAAAGGCAAGGCACTGGATCATCGTTCCTGTTATTTTAATGTTGCTGTTAAGTCACTACCTGCGTGCCATCCGCTGGAAGATCCTGATGGAACCATTGGGTTACCGCCCGGGCAACTTCAATACTTTTGCTGCAGTAATGATCGGTTACCTGGTAAATGCAGGTGTACCGAGGCTTGGTGAAGTGGTAAAATGCACCATATTATCTAAATACGAAAAAGTACGGGCTGACAAACTGGTAGGAACCATTGTTATGGAAAGAGCAGTTGATATGGTGAGCCTGCTGGTGGTTTTTGTTCTGGCCCTCGTGTTCCAGGGAAAGATCATTGGCGGGTACGTGCGTTCCCTCTTCGGAAGTTTTTTTGCCGGATCATCGGGCGCCACTTCGATTATAAAGATCATCGTTTCCATCATTGTTTTTGTTATCGTGATTGCTTTGTTTTTTTACGCCCTCAAAAAATTTGCTCATATCGGTATTGTTAATAAAATAAGAACGGTGGTTTATGGGATCCTGCATGGACTGGACAGTATCCGGCACATAAAAAAGAAAGGATGGTTTGTATTTCATTCCATTGCTATCTGGATGCTATATCTTGGAAGTACTACTTTAGGAATTTATGCTTTGCAGGAAACGGATCACCTGGGAATTGGCGGCGGACTTACCACATTGGCTGTAGGCAGTGTTGGCATGATTGCAACTCCGGGCGGAATTGGAGCTTACCCCCTGCTGGTTGCCAAGTTAATGGGACTTTACGGACTGGATGAAAACACGATCGGTAATGCGCTGGGCTGGTTATTGTGGTCCGTGCAAACCGTCATCATTCTTACGGTTGGAATTGTATTTTCTGCATTATTTTCCTATTATAATAAAAAACAGAAAAACATTGAGAACAGGAACGCTTACCAGCCACAAAATCGTGACCTTAACTGAAGCAAAAAAGCAAATGGAAGATTGGAAACAATCAGGAAAAACCATTGCTTTTACAAATGGCTGTTTCGATATTATTCATTCTGGACATATTGCCTCACTGGAAGCTGCTGCCACCCTGGCGGACAAACTGGTTGTTGGACTGAACGCGGATGTTTCTGTGAAAGGGCTTAAAGGAGATGGAAGACCGGTGAATGATGAACAGTCAAGAGCAACCGTAATTGCGGCACTCGCCATGGTAGATGCCGTGGTTTTATTTTCCGAACCAACACCAATTGAACTGATAAAAACACTACTCCCTGATTTCCTGGTGAAAGGTGGCGATTATAAAGTTGAAGATATTGCGGGTGCGCAGGAAGTGATCGCCAATGGAGGAAAAGTGGTGATCAATCCAATATTAAAAGGTTTTTCAACTACTTCAATTATTAATAAATTAAAACAGGCGTCAAAAGGTTGAGCATGGATGTTGCGTATATTTATCTTTAGAAGATAATGCATGGCAACATCGAAGATCAAAACCATTCCCCGTGACATCAGTTGGCTTTCGTTTAATGCAAGGGTATTACAGGAGGCGGCAGATCCTGCAGTTCCACTTCCGGAACGCATCCGGTTTTTAGGCATCTTTTCCAATAATCTGGATGAGTTTTTTCGTGTAAGAGTTGCCACACTTAAAAGGATGATCCAGTATGGTCACAGGGCAAAAATGCACCTGGAGGCCAACCCGGAGGAGATTCTTGAAGAAATTCAAATGACGGTGCTGAACCAGCAAAGTGAATTCACCCGCATCTGGGAAGGCATATTGAAAGAATTGAATGAAGAAAAGATCTTCCTGGTAAATGAAAAGGAGCTGAATGAAGAACAAAAAACTTTTGTTACAGAATATTATGAAGAAGAGGTCAGTCCGAATGTAATTCCATTGATGATCGAAAGCATTCCACAGATGCCTTTTCTCAGGGATAAATCCATTTACCTGGCCGTAGTGATGTGGAAGAAGGAAAGTGCACTAAAAAGAATGTATTCCATAATTGAAGTGCCTACCAGGGCCGCCCCCCGGTTTGTTTTGCTTCCTTCGCCACCGGGGGAGCACCATATTATTTTGCTTGAAGATGTCATAAGATTTAACCTTCCGGAGATCTTCAGTTATTTTGGATATGACCAATACCAGTCGGGTGTTTTTAAAGTAACACGCGATGCCGAAATCGACATCGACAATGATATTTCCACCAGCCTGATTCAAAAAATTGAAAAGGGTTTGAAAAACAGGCGTAAGGGAAAACCAGTGCGCTTTATTTACGATAAGGAAATGGATCCGGGACTTTTAGAATACCTGATCAGGAAATTCCACCTTTCAAAAAGAGACAATATCATTCCGGGTGGAAGGATCCACAATTTCAGGCATTTCATGGATTTTCCAAAGCAGGTATTTAACAAGGAAACCAAATCACGCAGGCCTTTCGACCATCCGCTGCTTTTAAAAGACCGTATAACCGATGTGGTATTGAAAAGAGACCTGATGCTGCATTTTCCTTATCATTCATTTAATCCTGTAATTGATCTTTTAAGAGAAGCCGCTATAGATCCGGATGTAACCAGTATTAAAATCGCGGCCTACAGAATGGCTAAGAATTCTAAAGTAATCAATGCGCTGATCAATGCGGTGCGCAACGGAAAGCAGGTAACCGTAATGCTGGAAGTACGTGCACGATTTGAAGAGGAGGCCAATCTTGCCTGGAAAGTGCGGCTGGAAGATGAAGGCGTGAAAGTGCTGATCGGCATTCCAAATATGAAAGTACATGCCAAACTCTGTGTGATCAGAAAAAGAGTGCAGGACAGGATCATGCAGTATGGTTTTGTAAGCACCGGAAACCTGAATGAGGCAACTTCCCGTGTGTATGCAGACCATTGCCTGCTCACTTCCAACAAATCGATCATGGCAGATGTGAACCGGATTTTTAATTACCTCGAACATTATAAAACCGGTAACCACTTTTTAAAAGCCTGTACTACGCTCATTCCGAGTCCGGCTTTTACCCGAAAGGAATTATTGAAACTGATCAGGAACGAAGTAAAAAATGTTCAGAAAAATAAACCGGCACAGATCATAATAAAAATGAATTCACTTTCAGATGAGGAATTGATGTTTGAATTAAAAGAAGCAGCCAAACAGGGTGTGGAAGTGAACCTGATCATCAGAGGCATTTACTGCCTGAGCACGGAAAATTCCAAACTTGAAAAACCAATCAGGGCCATCAGCATAGTTGATGAATATCTTGAGCATGCACGTATCTGGTATTTTGCAAACGGAGGAAAAGAAAAGATCTTTATCTCATCCGCCGACTGGATGGTGCGCAATCTCGATCACCGCGTGGAAGCCAGCTGCCCGATTTTAGATGAAAGGATCAAGCAGGAACTCAAACAAATTCTGTTCATCCAATTAAAAGATAATGTAAAAGCCAGATGGCTCAATAATGAACTTTCAAATGCTTACGTTCAAAACGAAGATAAAAGGGTACGTTCGCAGATTGAAACGTTTAATTTCCTCCACCAAAAAATGTTAGCACCAATTGAAACTGGCAGCAATTGATATTGGCAGCAATGCAGCAAGGTTATTGATCCAGGAAGTTACCGAGGCGAGCAAAGGTGCGCCTGAATTTGTAAAGCTAAGCCTGGTACGCGTTCCCCTTAGGCTTGGTTTTGAAGTTTTTGAAACCGGCTTTATTTCAGAAGTAAAAGCCAGCATGCTGATTAAAACCATCCAGTCGTATAAATTATTGCTCGACGTTTATAATGTAAATCACCTCATCACCGCTGCCACTTCTGCCATGCGTGAGGCCTCCAATGCGCCAGAAATTCTTGAGAGAGTTGAAAGAGAATCAGGCATTCGCCTCAAAGTAATCACCGGCGAAGAAGAAGCTTTTTACATTTATGAGAACCATGTTGCGGAAAACCTGAACAATCTCGAATCCTATTTATATATTGATGTAGGTGGCGGCAGTACGGAACTGAGTTTTTTCTCCGACGGTAAACTGATCAACAAACGATCTTTCAATATCGGAACCATCAGGTTACTGAAAAACCAGGTGGATGAAAAAACCTGGAACGAGATGCGCAATTTTATTGCGGATTATACCAGTGGCTACCACCACATCACAGCTATTGGCTCCGGTGGAAATATCAATAAAATCTTTTCACTTTCAAAAAGAAAAGAAGGAAAACCACTGAACATCGAACAGCTCAGAGATTATTATAAAGAATTCAGCAACCTTTCGGTTACACAAAGAATTACTTTATACAAATTGAGGGAAGACAGGGCTGATGTTATTGTTCCCGCGCTCCTGATCTATCTCAATGTGATGCGGTGGGCAGGTGCAGATGAAATTTTTGTTCCCAGGATCGGTCTTGCCGATGGCCTCATCCATCGTTTATACGATGAGGTGAAAAACCTTCATGCTACATAAAGTAACATCTATTTCAGTACTTAATAAGATTCCGCATCATTTGGAAAATCATTAGATTTAACATCACCTATGTATTGCTTAACCGCATTTGTCGCCTGTTCATGCAAGTTCAGGTACTGACGTAAAAATCGGGGTTTAAATTCAGTATTCAATCCGAGCATATCATGCATTACCAACACCTGTCCATCACAGTATTTTCCTGCGCCGATCCCAATTGTGGGGATTTGTAAACTTTGGGAAACTTCTTTTGCAAGTGTAGCGGGTATTTTTTCCAGCACCAGTGCAAAACAGCCCACCGTTTCCAGCAATTGTGCATCGTTTTTTAGTTTATTGGCTTCCACTTCTTCTTTTGCCCTTACATTATAAGTACCAAATTTATAAATCGATTGGGGGGTTAATCCAAGGTGTGCCATTACGGGGATGCCTGCGCCGATAATGCGCTTTACTGAATCGATCACCTCTTCGCCCCCTTCAAGTTTTATGGCATGTGCACCCGTTTCTTTCATGATGCGGATGGCAGAAGCTAGTGCTATGTCGCTGTTGGATTGGTAAGAACCAAAAGGCATGTCCACCACAACCAGCGAACGCCGTGCTCCCCTGATTACGGAAGCTGCATGGTAGATCATCTGGTCGAGCGTAATTGGTAAAGTGGTTTCATGTCCTGCCACAACATTAGATGCAGAATCTCCAACAAGAATGACATCAATGCCAGCTGCATCGATGAGGCCTGCAAAAGAAAAATCATAGGCAGTTAACATGGAGATCTTCTCGCCATTCACCTTCATCTTTTGCAGCGTATTGGTAGTGATCCTTTTCAGGTCCGGCTTAATGGCACTCATAACAATGATTTTGACAAAGGTGTATTAATTCTTCAGTAACATCTATTTCAGTACTTAATAAGATTCCGCATCATTTGGAAAATCATTGGATTTAACATCACCTATGTATTGCTTAACCGCATTTGTCGCCTGTTCATGCAAGTTCAGGTACTGACGTAAAAATCGGGGTTTAAATTCAGTATTCAATCCGAGCATATCATGCATTACCAACACCTGTCCATCACAGTATTTTCCTGCGCCGATCCCAATTGTGGGGATTTGTAAACTTTGGGAAACTTCTTTTGCAAGTGTAGCGGGTATTTTTTCCAGCACCAGTGCAAAACAGCCCACCGTTTCCAGCAATTGTGCATCGTTTTTTAGTTTATTGGCTTCCACTTCTTCTTTTGCCCTTACATTATAAGTACCAAATTTATAAATCGATTGGGGGGTTAATCCAAGGTGTGCCATTACGGGGATGCCTGCGCCGATAATGCGCTTTACTGAATCGATCACCTCTTCGCCCCCTTCAAGTTTTATGGCATGTGCACCCGTTTCTTTCATGATGCGGATGGCAGAAGCTAGTGCTATGTCGCTGTTGGATTGGTAAGAACCAAAAGGCATGTCCACCACAACCAGCGAACGCCGTGCTCCCCTGATTACGGAAGCTGCATGGTAGATCATCTGGTCGAGCGTAATTGGTAAAGTGGTTTCATGTCCTGCCACAACATTAGATGCAGAATCTCCAACAAGAATGACATCAATGCCAGCTGCATCGATGAGGCCTGCAAAAGAAAAATCATAGGCAGTTAACATGGAGATCTTCTCGCCATTCACCTTCATCTTTTGCAGCGTATTGGTAGTGATCCTTTTCAGGTCCGGCTTAATGGCACTCATAACAATGATTTTGACAAAGGTGTATTAATTCTTCATATTACAATTACTATATCAGTTTTTCTTAATCCCAAAATATTATGCAGCGCACCTTATTTTTGCCGGCGAAACTGGAAACCATACTCCATGAGCATGCCACTGTATTTTTCCAGGAAGACACCTTTTTGACCGGCAATATTCAGATATATTACGTGCGCAGATGCCTGGAAGATGGTAAATGGGCGGAATCAAAATATCTTTAACAAAATAAACCTATGCAGGATATACTTAAACAATTGGGGATCACTGAAAAGAACGGCGGAAGTTCAACCGGACAACAATGGATCAACAGCAAAGGAAAATATATAGATTCCAATTCACCTGTGGATGGAAAAAAAATCGCTTCAGTTCAGTGTTCGGATGACGAAGTTTATGAAACGATCATGCATTCTGCTGAAAAAGC
The DNA here is from genome assembly GCA_002050435.1 of Chitinophagales bacterium 33-2. GTDB lineage: Bacteria > Bacteroidota > Bacteroidia > Chitinophagales > Chitinophagaceae > Flavisolibacter. Next base: position 74,037 of record MWYV01000045.1, read on the forward strand.
TTTTATTGAATGGCGCAAGTGGCCTTCCCCTAAAAGAGGCGAAGTGGTAAGGCAGGTAGGTGATGCACTAAGAAAAAATAAAGAAGCGCTGGGTAAACTGGTTTCTTATGAAATGGGTAAGAGCTTGCAGGAAGGTTATGGTGAAGTTCAGGAAATGATCGATATCTGTGATTTTGCAGTGGGACTTTCGAGGCAGTTGCACGGCCTAACAATGCATAGCGAAAGGCCGGGTCATCGTATGTATGAACAATGGCATCCCCTGGGTATTGTGGGTATTATATCCGCTTTTAATTTTCCGGTGGCGGTATGGAGCTGGAACGCTATGCTGGCATGGGTTTGCGGAGATGTATGCATTTGGAAGGCATCTGAAAAAACACCTTTATGTGCAATAGCCTGTCAGAATATTATTGCTGAAGTTTTTAAAAAGAATGAAGTGCCGGAAGGTGTAAGCTGCCTGGTTACAGGTGAAAGAGCCCTGGGAGAAAAAATAGCCAGCGATACAAGAATTCCGCTGGTATCCGCAACAGGATCCACAAGAATGGGTAAGGCGGTTGGAGCGGCGGTTGGCGCCAGGCTTGGAAGGTCATTACTGGAGCTGGGAGGCAACAATGCCATTATTATTTCCAGGGATGCAGATCTCGACATGTCACTCATAGGATGTGTGTTTGGAGCTGTAGGCACAGCTGGACAAAGATGTACCAGTACACGAAGACTGATCATTCATGAATCTGTATATGATTCGTTTAAACAAAAACTGGTAAAGGCCTATGGACAGCTGAAGATCGGCAACCCCCTGGATGAAATGAACCACATAGGTCCATTAATTGATAAAGACGCAGTAACTGCTTATATGGATTCAATTGAAAAATGCAGGGCTGAAGGTGGAAAATTTATTGTGGAAGGCGGCGTGGTTGAAGGAACTGAATTTACAAGTGGTTGTTATGTAAAACCCTGCGTTGCAGAGGTAGAACCATCCTACAGCATTGTTCAGCATGAAACTTTTGCACCTATATTATACCTAATGAAGTATGGCGACCTCGATGAAGCCATAGCCATTCAAAACGGTGTACCCCAGGGACTTTCTTCTTCGATCATGACCTTAAATCTTCGTGAAGCAGAAAAATTTCTTTCTTCAGCGGGAAGTGATTGTGGTATTGCCAATGTGAATATTGGAACATCGGGTGCTGAGATCGGAGGTGCTTTCGGAGGAGAAAAAGAAACCGGAGGTGGCAGGGAAAGTGGAAGTGACGCATGGAGGATCTATATGCGGCGACAAACCAATACGATCAATTACAGCAATACTTTACCATTGGCCCAGGGAATTAAATTTGATCTGTAATTTCCATTTGTCACAGTGTTAGTGACTTAAGCGCATTTATTTGACATATTTAACATTTGAAAACCCACCACTTGTCCTGTTTTCACAACTTAGATAGAACGTGTTGGCTAATTTTACAATTCAAAAAAAAATTCTGATGGTAAGAAAACTGAGGCTTTCGCTCCTTGCGGTGGCATTAATGGTTTTTAGTGTTTCGGGTTTTGCGCAGGGATCGAAAAAATCTGCCGGCAACAACTGGCACCTGAAAGACCGAAAAGATGGTTATTATGGTATAAGTCTGGATAAGGCTTATGAACTCGTTAAAGGGAAAAAAAGTGAGACCATAATTGTAGCGGTAATTGATTCAGGAATCGATACCACCCATGAAGACCTGAGGCCCATTTTCTGGGTCAATGCAAAAGAAATTCCCGGGAATGGTATTGATGATGACGGGAATGGATATATTGATGATGTTCATGGCTGGAATTTTATTGGTGGACGCGACGGAAGAAATGTGAAACAGGATTCTTATGAAGCTGCCCGATTTTACCACATGTATAAGGAAAAATTCCTTGATCTTTCCAACGCCGCTGGTTTAAGTGCGGCAGATCAGAAATTATATAAGGACTGGCTCAGAGCGCGGGAGGACATTAATAAAGGAATGGACCCGAATGAACTTTTCTTTCTGAAAAGATTATACCCCGTACTGGTAAAAGGCGATTCCATTATCGCCGCTGATCTTAAGAAAAAAGAATACAACGGGCATGATTTGAAAAATTATAAAGCCACACATCCCGACGCAGTAGCTACAAGAGAGATCATATTGAACATTTGTGAAGGCAACAATGGAAATTATGATATTACCAACCGCCAGATCATAGATGATATTGAAGGTGAATTAAGAAAGGCAGAAGCTGCTGATGCACCTCCCAGGGATTACCGTGGAGAAATTGTAAAAGACAATCCAAATGATATCAACGATCGCTTTTATGGCAATAATGATATCATGGCAAATACACCCTTACATGGCACCCATGTTTCCGGTATTATCGGAGCAGTAAGGAACAATGGAAAAGGTGGCGATGGTGTAGCCAATAATGTAAGACTGATGACCATCAGGGCTGTACCGGATGGTGATGAGCATGATAAAGACATTGCACTGGCAATCAGGTATGCAGTGGACAATGGTGCTAAGATCATCAACATGAGTTTTGGTAAATATTATTCACCACAGAAACACTGGGTGGATGAAGCGCTTATATATGCAGAAAGTAAAGGTGTATTACTTGTTGCTGCTGCAGGAAACGAAGGTTTTAATGCCGATACCATGCCGCATTTCCCCCACCCGATTCTTGACAACGGAAAGAAGGTGAATAACTGGATCATGGTAGGCGCAAGCGGCGATCCTTCCAACGGAGGATTGGTGGCATCTTTTTCAAATTACGGTAAAAAAGAAGTCGATGTTTTTGCACCAGGTGTCAATATCTATTCTACCATTCCCGGTGGCAATACTTATGGAAATCTTTCAGGTACCAGTATGGCTTCGCCAGTAACGGCAGGACTGGCGGCATTTATCTGGAGTTATTTTCCTACGCTAACTGCTCAACAAGTGAAGCATGTGATTGAAAAAAGTGCGGTACCTGCTGATATAAAAGTTACCAAACCCAAATCAGGCGAAAAAGTTGATCTTTCAGACATCAGCAAAACAGGTGGTTTGATCAATGCATTCGAAGCGGTGAAACTCGCCAGCCAGTTAACCGGGCAAACCATCAAAACACCGGAGCCGGTTAAAACGAAAATGAAAGTAAAGAAGAAAAAGAAGTCCTGATCCATATCTTCAAAAAAATCCCCGGCAGTAACCGGGGTTTTTTTATTGTATCTATCTTCATGATCTTAATCGGTTACGACAATGAAAAATAAAATTGCAATCATAACCGGGGCGAGTTCAGGTATTGGGAAAGCCATTGCGCATCAGCTGATAGAAGCCGGTGCCATTGTAGTCAATGCTGATGTTCATCCGCCCAACCATGTTGCAGCAAACAACTATTACTTTATTCAGACAGACCTGACGCTTAAGGAAGAGGTTCTTCATTTGTTTGATGAGGTTGCGAAATTAGGTGTACCTCATATATTGATCTGCAACGCAGGAAAAGGGGTTCATGAAAAACTCGCTGAGGGAGATCCGGAAAAATGGCAATCCGTGATCAACATTAACCTCATGGGTACATTGCGATTTTTACGTGCCTTTTTGCCATCAATGGTTAAAAAAGGGAATGGTGATATCATTTTTATCTCTTCTGTTGCCGCCAACCAGGCCTATGCCTTCGGAGGCATTTATGCGGCATCAAAAGCAGCAATGGATGCAATTGCTGCAACATTAAGGCTGGAATTAGAAAATAATATCAGGGTGAGTACCATTGCGCCAGGCGTAGTGGATACCGCTTTTTTTGATAACATGCAAAGTGGTGGTCTATCCGTTAAAACGATTGGAACTGGAAGCCTGGATCCAAAGGAAGTAGCCGATGCTGTGCTTTTTGCGTTGAACCGTAACCAGGGCCAGGTGGTTTCCAATATAACGTTGAGACCTACACGACAAATATTTTAGCAGCAGGTGGAATAGTTTTTTTTATATTGCTATAAATCAACCTGATGCAAAAAAGGGTTTTAATTACTGGTGGCGCCGGATTTATTGGATCCCATCTGGCAGATGCACTAATAAAAAAAGGACACCAGGTACGTGTTCTTGATAATCTATGCGAACAGGTTCACGGCCCAAACTGTATAAGGCCAGTCTATTTGCACCCAGATGTTGAATTGATTGCAGGTGATGTGCGGGATGCCGGAATGGTAAAAAAAGCGCTCCAGGGGATGGATGTGGTTTATCATTACGCAGCAATGGTTGGTGTGGGTCAGAGTATGTATGAAATTAAAAATTACACTGAAGTAAATAATCTTGGAACAGCTGTACTTCTTGAAGCGCTTATAAAACATCCTGTGGAAAAACTGATAGTGGCTTCCAGCATGAGTATTTATGGGGAAGGGTTGTATAGAGATGCACAAGAAAGAATATCCACCGGAAATGAAAGAAAGATCGTTGATTTGAAATCTGCCAGATGGGAAATGTATGATGAACATGGCAAAGAACTGAAACCATTTCATACTCCCGAAAATAAAATGCCCTCGCTTTCTTCGGTTTATGCACTTTCAAAATATGACCAGGAAAAACTTTGCCTGATGTTAGGCAGGGCTTATCACATTCCAACGGTTGCCTTGCGGCTTTTTAACGTGTATGGAACCCGGCAGGCGCTTTCCAACCCTTATACAGGGGTGCTCGCCATTTTTGCTTCCCGGCTTTTAAATAACAATCCTCCTTTGATCTTTGAAGATGGATTGCAAAAGAGAGATTTTGTAAGTGTGCATGATGTGGCACTTGCATCCATCCTTGCAATGGAAAAAAAAGAAGCGAATTTTGAAGTCTTTAATATTGGTAGCGGCCAATCCTATTCTGTGGTAGAAATAGCAGAGAAGCTCGCATCCATTTTAAATAAAGTTGAAATTGAACCTGAGATTACCGGGAAATACAGGGTGGGCGATATTCGGCATTGTTTTGCGGACATTACCCGGGCAAAAGAAATACTGGGATATGAACCCCGTGTTTCGTTTGAAGATGGTTTAATCGAACTCGCCGCATGGCTTCAGGATCAGACAGCAGAAGATAAAGTTAACATGGCCAGTCATGAGCTAGCAGAAAGAGGATTGACTGTTAATTAAACCAGGGAGCATGACAGAATTATCAGAAACTAACAGGAAAGGTGAAGCAGGGAAAATTGGTTTTGTTCAATGGTTTCACATGAACCAGTTTGAAGAAGTTGAACGATCAATTGACGACCTCAAAAAAATTAATATTTCACAGATCCGCACCAACTTGTCGTGGGCCGACTGGCACAGGCCAGGTGGAAAAGAATGGTACGACTGGATGTTTCAAAAACTGGGTGTTTCATTTAAAGTATTACCCTGCATTTTATATACGCCCCCTTCACTCGGTATAAAATCAAAATCCTCCTCTCCTCCTGCCGACCCGAAACAACTCGCTCATTTTGTAGATTTGGTGATTACCGCTTACGGGAAGCATTTCGAGTACATCGAACTTTGGAATGAACCGAATAACATTGCAGAGTATGATTTTACACTGGATGAAGACTGGAATGTTTTCTGCGAAATGGTGGGCGGTGCTGCCAATTGGGCCAGAAAAAAAGGAAAGAAAACGGTGCTCGGTGGTATGAGTCCCATAGATCCTCTCTGGCTCAGACACATGTTTCGGAAAAACCTGATGGAGTACATCGATGTCGTAGGCATTCATGGGTTTCCCGGCGTTTTTGATTATAACTGGGAAGGATGGAATACCGAGATACAAAAAATCAGGCAGGTGCTAATTGAAAATAATTGTGCAGCACAACTATGGATCACTGAAGCAGGATTTTCTACATGGCAGCACAATGAAAAAAAGCAACTGGAAGAATTTATACTTGCTACCCGGTCGGATGCTGAAAAGGTTTTCTGGTATGGATTAAAAGATCTTTCACCCGCACTCCCCGCGGTTGACAGGTACCACCTGGACGAAAGAGAATACCATTTTGGTATCAAGCATGCAGACAATACACCTAAATTATTATTTACACTGCTAACGCTTTTCGGAACTGATAGAATTACTGAATTCGAATGGATGACGGCAGATTTACCAGCATCCTCAAACAATAGACCTTATACACTGATAACAGGAGGTGCTGGTTTTGTAGGTACCAATCTGGCGAGCAGGCTGTTGTCAGCAGGTAAAAATGTAATGGTGCTGGATAATCTCTCCAGGCCTGGTGTTGAAAAAAATCTTTTCTGGCTGAGGGAAAAATATCCGGCACAGTTACAGATCATGATTGGTGATATGAGGGACTTTACTGCGGTGTCAACAGCGGTAGCAAATGCAGAAATGGTTTACCATTTTGCAGCCCAGGTTGCGGTTACTTCGAGTTTGGCTGATCCAGTCCATGATTTCAGTGTGAATGCAAAAGGTACACTCAATATTCTTGAGGCCATCAGGCTATCCAATCATCAGCCTCCCATCATTTACGCATCAACAAATAAAGTGTATGGAGATCTCGATGATGTCAACATGTTAGCCGATGATACGCGGTATCGTGCTGAAGATCCTTTTGTCCAAAACAATGGTATCAATGAAAAAAGAAATCTTGAATTTCATAGTCCATATGGTTGTACCAAGGGTATTGCCGATCAGTATATTCTGGATTATTCAAGAAGTTATGGACTGCAAACAATGGTTTTCAGGATGAGTTGTATTTATGGTCCGCACCAATGTGGAACTGAAGACCAGGGGTGGGTGGCACATTTCCTCATACAGGCCTTAAAAAATAATCCTGTCACGATTTATGGTGATGGAAAACAGGTCAGGGACATTTTATATGTTGATGATCTTGTAGATGCGTTCCTGCTGGCAGGTAAACACATAAAACAACTTTCGGGGCAGGCGTTTAATATTGGAGGCGGACCGGAAAACACCATTAGTTTGCTTGAATTGCTTGCGTACATCCGGGAGCTTTCAGGCACAAAACAACAGGTTACCTTTGAAGAATGGAGACAAGGTGATCAAAAATATTATGTATCCGATATTTTAAAATTCAGCCGCCAAACCGGATGGTATCCTGAAACAGTAACTGCTGAAGGGATCCGCGCTTTATACAACTGGTTACAAGAGCAGGAGGTTTCTGACAATAAAAAGAATAAAACAGCCATTTCAAATTATAAAGAGGTAATATGATCGCAGCCGTATTGAAAAAACCTGGATGCGTAGCATTAATAAAGACAGCCACGCCAGACATCAGTGATCATGAAGTTAGAATAAGAATAGAAGGTTGCGGTATTTGTGCATCCAGCATTCCCTTGTGGCAGGGACGTGAATGGTTTGAATATCCGCAGGCACCTGGCGCGCCAGGACATGAAGCCTGGGGTACCATTGATGCTGTTGGAGCGTTGGTGAAAGCATTCAAGTCGGGCGACCGCGTGGCTTTTCTTTCCGCCAACGGATATGCAGAATATGATATTGCCAATGAAGAAGTCATGGTAAAATTGCCTGAAGCACTTGCATCAAAGCCATTCCCCGGGGAGCCACTCGGATGCGCCATGAATATTTTCTCCAGAAGTGACATTACCAAAAATGATACGGTTGCTATTATAGGCATTGGATTTTTAGGCGCTTTACTTTGCCAGCTGGCAAAACATGCAGGCGCAAATGTGATCGCTATTTCAAGAAGAAATTATTCGCTTGGAATTGCAGAAAACTATGGGGCGGATCTATGCATTCCCATGACAGCACCCTGGGAAGTATTGGAGAAGGTGAAAGCGTTCACTGGCAAAAATTTATGTACACGCGTAATTGAAGCTACAGGTAAACAGGAAGCCCTGGATATTGCTACGGAGATCATTGGAGAAAGGGGGCAATTGATCGTTGCCGGTTTCCACCAGGATGGATTAAGGCAGGTAAACTTTCAAAAGTGGAACTGGAAAGGAATTGAAGTAATCAATGCACACGAAAGAGCGCCTGCAAAATACGTTGATGGAATGAAGAAAGCTGTTACTGCAGTGGTAAGCGGAATTCTTCAGCCGGAAGCTTTGTACACCGACATTTTATCTCTGGACGCTCTCGATGTAGGTTTTCAAAAAACGATTGATCGTCCGGATGGATTTATGAAAGCATTCATTCATTTATAAATTTTACTTTTTGGAAACAGTGGTAAATACAAAACCCCGCCTCGCTTTTTGCGGTGTTGGATGGATCGGGAGAAACAGGATGCAGGCTGCAAAAGACTCCGGTCTGGCGGAGATCATTTCATTCGCGGATACCTCGGAAGAATGTATCAAAGCAGCATCTGCAATTGTTCCAGACGGAAAAATATATAGGCAATTACAGGATGTTATAATGGATCCTTTCATAGATGCAGTGGTGATTGCCACACCAAGTGCATTTCATATGGAACAATCCATAAATGCCTTTCAGCAAGGAAAATCTGTTTTTTGTCAGAAGCCATTAGGAAGAAATGCAGATGAGGTGAGCAAATTGATCCTGGCTTCAAAAAAGGCCAATAAATTATTGGGTGCGGATTTTTCTTACCGGTACACAAAAGCTTTTAAAGTGATTCATCAAATCATTCAATCCGGTGAACTGGGAAAGATCTTCGCAGTAGATTTGAAATTTCATAACGCTTATGGTCCGGACAAGCCCTGGTTTTATGACCACAAACTATCTGGTGGAGGATGCGTGCTTGACCTCGGGATACACCTTATTGACCTGGTGCTTTATGCATTGGATTTTCCTCATGTGCTTAATGTAGACAGTCTGTTGTATGCACAGGGCATTTCCTGTAAAGGAAAAAACAAAGTGGAGGATTATGCGCAGGTGCAGCTGGCGCTGGACAAGGATATTGCTGTTCATCTTGCCTGTTCGTGGAATTTAAAAGTTGGACGTGATGCTGTAATCGAAGCGGCTTTTTATGGAACCAAAGGCGGTGTGGCCATGAAGAATATCAATGGCTCTTTTTACGATTTCCAGGCGCTTAAATATAACGGAACTAAAACGGAAGTTTTGTTTGATCAGCCCGACGACTGGGGTGGCAAAGCAATAGTGGAATGGATAAAAAAACTATCAGTGGATTCAACATGGGATCCCACCGCCGCACAATACCTTTCATCTGCGGAAGTAGTAGACCTGATTTACGAAATATAAATTTCAATGAAAGTATTAATGACCACTGATACCGTTGGAGGGGTGTGGAATTATTCCATTGAACTTTGCAGGTCATTGCAATTGCATGGTGTGCAATTTGTGCTGGTTACAATGGGAAGGAAAATAACAGCAAATCAGAAAAAATCTGTTGATGCACTCCACCATGTGCAGGTCATTGAAACGGGATTTGTACTGGAATGGATGAAAGACCCATGGAAGGATATCGACGCATCCGGACAATGGTTGCTGGAACTTGAAACATCCATTCAGCCAGATCTTGTGCATTTAAACGGGTATAGCTTTGGCGCGTTAAGATTCAAAGCACCAACAATCGTGGTGGCACATTCGGATGTGTATTCATGGTTTAAATCAGTTACCGGCGAAGCTCCTTCATCTGAATGGGAGGCATATTACCATAGGGTTAAAAATGGGCTCGAAGGAGCAGGACTTGTGATCGCACCAACATACACCATTCTAGAAAATATTTTTAATACCTATACAGGTAAAATTAAAAGTCGTGTGATCCGGAACGGGCGCAACCCCAAACAATTTTATTCAAATCCAAAGCAACCATACATTTTTAGTATGGGAAGAATTTGGGACAAGGCTAAAAATATTGAACTGCTTTCTAAAGTTGCAGCGCAAATTCCTTATGAGATCAGGATTGCCGGCGAACAGGAATTTTCAGATAACCAATATTCAGCATTCACCACCACGATAAATTTCCTGGGGCCACTGGATGAAGCGCAGGTGGCAAAAGAACTTTCCAGCGCATCCGTATTTGCATCGCCAGCAAAATATGAACCCTTTGGACTTTCAGTGCTTGAAGCTGCGCTTTCAGGTTGTGCCCTTGTGCTGGGTAATATTGCTTCACTTAAAGAATTATGGGATGATGCTGCTGTATATGTTGACACAGATGATCCAAAAGAACTGGCAGATCTTTTAAATCACCTGATGAAGGATCCCGGAACGCGATCAGTTCTTTCAAAAAAGGCCCAGGAAAAAGCAAAAGAATATACATCTTCATTCATGGCTGAAAATTACCTGGATACTTATACCATGATGATACACGCAAAAAATCAGCGAAGTGAAATTGCCTAAAATGAAAATTGTTTTATTCTATCATTCTTTATTGTCCGACTGGAACCATGGCAACGCGCATTTTTTGCGGGGTATGGCTACTGAATTGATTAATCGGGGAAATGATGTAACTATATATGAACCCATGGATGGATGGAGCCTTTCAAATTTAAAAAACGATTACGGAGAAAAAGCGATAGAAGAATTTTATAACTATTATCCATTATTAAACAGTAGCTTTTATGACCCCGCGCAACCAGAACTGGAAGAAAAATTGAAAGATGCTGACCTGGTGATTGTTCATGAATGGAATGAACATTTTCTTGTAAAACAAATAGGCGCTGCCAGGCAACAAGGATCTTTTAAACTCTTGTTTCATGATACCCACCATCGTGCGGTTACCGACAGGAGAAGTATGAGTCAGTACGACTTGCAGCATTATGATGGCGTGTTGGCTTTTGGTGAAGTGATCCGGAGGATATACCTGGAAGAAGGCTGGATTAAAAAAGCATGGACCTGGCATGAGGCAGCTGATACAAATATTTTTTTTCCGCAGAAAGAAAAGGAAATAAAAGGCGACCTGGTTTGGATTGGCAACTGGGGAGATGATGAAAGAGCTGAAGAACTACTTGAATTTTTAATTGAGCCCGTAAAAGAATTAAAATTAAAAGCCACCATCTATGGGGTACGCTACCCGGATCATGCCCTGGAAGCATTAAGCAATGCAGGAATTACCTATGGGGGATGGTTGCCAAATTATAAAGCACCGGAAGTATTTGCGCAACATCGTTTAACCATTCATGTACCCCGAAGACCTTATGTAAAGGCACTGCCTGGCATACCAACAATTCGTCCTTTCGAGGCCATGGCCTGCAGCATACCGCTTTTGTCGGCGCCGTGGATCGACGAGGAAGATCTGTTTACCGAAGGAAGGGATTATAAAATGGTGCATAATAAAAAAGAGATGATGCAGTGGATGGAAAACTTAATGACAGATGATCAAGCCGCATCTTTGCAGAAAGAAAATGGATTGAAGACCATCAGTCAAAAACACAGTTGCAAAATCCGCATTGACGAATTGTATCAAATTTGCAGGGATATGGGAATCCATGCAGGTAACGTTTAAATTTGTAAAATGAAACTCGCTTTTTTTGGATCGAGTCTTGTTTCAGCTTACTGGAATGGCGCTGCCACTTATTACAGGGGCATTATAAAAGCATTGTATGAAATAGGTTATACCATTGATTTTTTTGAACCCGATGCTTATGACCGCCAGACCCACCGCGATATGGATGATCCAGGCTATGCCACAATTCATATTTACCAGCCAGATGAAGTATCGGCATTGCAGGCTATGGATGCGGCAATGGATGCAGATGTAATTATAAAAACTAGTGGAGTGGGTGTGCTGGATGGCTTTCTTGAAAAAGAAATTGCAGGCTTGAGGAAAAAAGGTAAGTTCATTATTTTCTGGGATGTGGATGCTCCGGCCACGCTTGACAGAATGGAACAGGATGTAAATGATCCATTCAGAGACCTGGTGAAGCAGTATAACCTGGTGCTGACCTATGGAGGTGGTCATCCTGTGATCAATGCTTACAAATCATTTGGGGCGGTGAACTGTTTTCCCATTTACAATGCACTGGATCCGTCCACACACCATCCGGTCGTTAAAGCGTCAACGTTTGAGGCAGACCTGAGTTTTCTTGGTAACAGACTGCCTGACAGGGAAAAAAGAGTAGATGATTTTTTCTTTTACACAGCTGCGGCAATGCCTGGTAAACGTTTTCTGCTTGGAGGAAGCGGGTGGATGGATAAAAGCATGACTTCAAACATTCATTATACCGGGCATGTATATACGAAAGATCATAATCAATTGAATTGTTCTGCCAAAGCAGTATTAAACATCAGTAGAGACAGCATGGCGAAATATGGCTTCTCGCCTGCTACCCGTGTTTTTGAAGCCGCAGGTGCAGGCGCCTGCGTGATTACAGATTATTGGGAAGGGATAAATGAATTCTTTGAGCCCGGAAGAGAGATACTGGTAGCCAGGAACGGTGAAGATGTTGTACGAATGCTCAGGGATCTTAGATGGGAAAATGCACTTGAGATTGGGAAGGCTGCATTAAAGAAAGTGCTTGCCAAACATACTTATACACAAAGGGCTGAAGAACTTGACAGGATACTTGAATCTGAATTTTTCAAAGTAAAAACGAAAGCATGACCAAAGAAAAATTACAAATCACGATCCTTGGTTTATCAATAACTTCCTCGTGGGGGAACGGTCATGCAACAACATACCGTGCGCTGATCAGGGAGTTAAACCGTGCAGGACATAAAATCACATTCTTTGAAAAAAATGCACCCTGGTATGCGGCCAACCGGGATATGGCTTCACCTGAATTCTGCACCACTATTTTGTATAACGATCTTAAAGAACTAGAACAAAACTATGGAGCGCAAATTTGCGATGCAGACCTGGTGATCGTAGGGTCTTACACGCCCCAGGGGGTGGAGGCAGGTGATCTTGTTTTCAGGCTTGCTAAGGGAGTAACTGCTTTTTATGATATTGATACACCGGTTACACTTGCAAAAATGGATAAAGAAGATTTTGAATACCTGCATCCTTTGCAAATTCCTCAATACAACATCTATCTTTCTTTTACCGGGGGTCCAATATTAAAGCTTTTGGAAAAATGTTATGCATCTCCAATGGCGCGTGCGTTATATTGTTCTGTTGACCCAGAATTGTATTACCCAGAAAGGCAACAAAAAAAATGGGACCTTGGTTATCTCGGCACCTATAGTGTTGACAGGCAAAAGCCACTTGAAGACCTGATGATACATGCGGCTGGAAAATTAACGGATCAACGTTTTGTTGTGGCAGGACCTCAATACCCCGATGACATAACCTGGGGTGTAAATGTAGAAAGAATTGAACACCTGGCACCTGCAGATCATCGATCCTTTTACAACCAGCAACGTTTTACGCAGAACATCACACGCACCGACATGATCAAATCAGGGTATGCTCCAAGTGTAAGATTATTTGAAGCCGCCGCTTGCGGCACACCTGTGATCAGTGATTATTGGGACGGTTTGGAATCTTTTTTTAAACCGGGAAAAGAGATCCTGATTTCCCATTCATGTGTAGATACGGTCCGGTACCTGACGGAAATAAATGAAGAAGAAAGAATTGCTATTGGAACCAATGCACGGAAAAAAGTTTTGGAATACCACACCGCTGCGCATCGGGCCATTGAATTAATCAATTATTATAATGAAGCTGTATGCAAAATATCGCTTCAGCCAGAGGAAATGAAAAATTGAAATAGAAAGTTGCCCCGCAGAAACCATGGATTCAAAACATTCATCCAGAAGACTAACCGGAATGCCTGTAGAAGCACGATCCGGACATGAAATTAATATTTGCAATTTATCAAAAGAACTTACGGATGTTACAGAAAGCTGGAACGATTTAGATTTCTTTCAGCAACAGGAATGGTCTGGAAAAAAACTGCCAGTTAAAATAAAGAAAAAGACATCACAACAGGAATGAGTAATTTCAACAAAAGTTTTTTATGCCTGCTTTGGACAAATTAAATGCACCCGTTTTTTACCATCGTTATATTCAGCATGTAAAATACAATAATCTTTTGCCAGCGCTCCGTGAACATGTTGATGAAGTGCAGTCTGTTTTGGAAAGTATCAATAAGGAGAAATGGGATCATGCTTACCAGCCAGGTAAATGGACCGTTAAGGAAATGGTGCAACACCTGATTGATACCGAAAGAATATTTTCTTACAGGGCTTTAAGAATTGCAAGAATGGACCCTACGCCCCTTCCAGGTTTTGATGAAAATCTTTTTGCCCTGAATGCGAAAGCAAACAGAAGGCAGCCTAGTGAACTTAAAGAAGAATACCTGTATGTGAGAAGGTCTGCATTGTTACTCTTTCAGTCATTTGATGATGAACAACAAAATGCCGTTGGCATGTCAAATGAACAACCCATTTCGGTGGAAGCCATTGGGTATATCATTCCCGGTCATGCATTACATCATGTATCTATACTGAAAGAACGCTATGGCATTTAGGCCATCCAACTTCAATCAATAAAAAAAGCCGCCCGGGGGCGGCTTGCAATAATTATCAAATTATTAAAAAGTTTTTACCGGCTCTTTCGTCTTTGCCAGGTTCTGTTGGTTTACAATATCATGAATGATCTTGATGGCCTGATCTACATAGATATCTTTGCTAATGTTAGCCAGCCATTGTTTGTAACGTTCGTTCTTATCCTTATCTTCTGACACATACCTTTGCTGATCCTGCACCAGGAAATTAATATCCATTGCATTTTGCAGCTTTACCAGTTTTTCTATTTCCCTGATGGTTTCGCGGGTAAGTTTCTGGCGCTGTTTGTATTGATCGATTTGTAATGGATATACTTTTTCATCGAATTTGGCCAGCAGGTCTGTCTTCTTTTTAATATTGCTGAAAATCGTGTCACCTGCGATCCTTGTCTTACCGGCATTGGTGATCAGCTGCATGTCGAAACCGGGCTGCCATTTTTTATAACTGGCTTTTGAAATTTCGTCCCATGGAAGCGCGCCGGGGTTATCTCTTTCCCTGAACTTAAGGTATTCATAAACAGTAGGCACTATAATATCCGGCTCAACACCTTTTAATTGTGTGGAAGCACCACTGACCCTGTAAAATTTCTGAAGTGTCAGTTTTAAAGAGCCCAGTTCAGAATTGGAAGAAAGGTAATTGGACTGTGGATCCAGGCCAATAGGTCTTTGAACCGTTCCCTTACCGTAAGTGCTGGTACTTCCAATAATGATGGCCCTTCCATAATCCTGCATGGCTGCAGCGAAGATCTCAGATGCAGAAGCACTGAACTCGTTAACCATTACAGCCAGCGGACCGTCATACAATACACCCGCATCGCGGTCGCGCATAACCTGTGGAGGTCCTTCCCTGTCTTTTACCTGTACAATTGGCCCCTGATCGATGAACAGACCGGCGATCTGGATCACATCATACAACGAACCTCCACCATTATTACGAAGGTCAATTACAATTCCATCAACCTTTTCTTCTTTTAGTTTCTTTACTTCCCTGGCAACATCCACTGAACTGCGATGACCATCTGTGGGATCTTCAAAATTTGCGTAGAATTCAGGTAGAAAAATATAACCGATCCTTGAAGATCCTTCATTGATCACGGCACTTCTAACAAAAGATTCATCCTGTACGATCTTGTCTCTGATCAGGTTCACAGGTTTAAGGCTTCCGTCTTTTTTCCTGACAGTAAGGCGCACTTCTGTACCCTTCTGTCCACGTATAATCTTTACAGCATCAGTAACATCATAACCTGTTAATTCAATTGCAGTTTCACTTCCCTGTCCCACTTTTACAATCACATCACCTACTTCAATTTCGCCGGATTTATGTGCAGGTCCGCCAGGTAACACACTTGAAATTTTTATATTTCCTTCCTCATAGGTTAACTGGGCACCAATGCCATAAAAAGAGCCACTGAGCTGTTCATCGAAATACCGTTTATCTACTGGAGGAAAAAATTCTGTAAAAGGATCCATCATGGAAGTTATGGTGTTGACATACACGCTGAATTTTTCATCATCGTTGAATTTAACCCGGTAACGATCGAAGATCCGGTCCATAGTAAGTTTCACCTTTTCTCTTGCTTCTTTTTCAAGTTCAGCATCCGACTTTACTGTAAAGCCTTCTTTTCCCTTATTGCTTTCCCTTGCCTCAAGAAGATCTACATAACGCTGGAGCGTAAGATATTTCAAACGCTTTCTCCAGGATTCCCGTCTTTCACCTTCTGTTTTGGAAAAATTTAATTTTTTATTGTCTGCATTTATAGATTCTGCAGTTTGAAAATCAAATGGCTTTCCTAAAATGTCTTTATAAATAAGAGACACTTCTTCACTTCTTATATTAAAGATCTTACCCGCTTCCAGGAAAAACTGAACCGGGGCTCCTTTAATTTCATCATCAATTTTTGTAGAAAACCTTTCGAGGGATTTTATGTCGCCCTGAAGGAAAATGTTTTTTTCAGAATCCAGTTCTTCAAAATATTTCTGGAAAACCTTTTTGGAGAAATCGTCATTAATTTCTTTGGGGCTGTAGTGACCCTGGGTAAGGATCTGACCTACGATCTGGAGAATTTTTTCATAGCGTGTGGGAGGCGTTTTATCTCCTGTTGTTCCCATGGTTTCAATAGCAAGGAAAACAAAAGCCGCTACCATCACAATCAATACTGGAAGTCTTTTCATATTCAAGATATATTTTAATGCCTTGGGCATGGTATCAAATTTAGTTTAAAAAAAAGGGTTTAATAAACATAAGGATCTGTTTAACAAACGTTTTTGACAGAAGGTAAAATTCATTGCAAAACGCTAACCTTTGTTAACCTCCCACTCAAACCTCATGCTATAAATTAAATCATTCTTTCTTTACAAAGATTCCTGTCCCGAATTTTTATTTGAAACTATTTATTATTTTTGCGCCAATACGGTGATTGTAGCTCAGTTGGTTAGAGTACTAGATTGTGATTCTAGGGGTCGCCGGTTCGAACCCGGTCAGTCACCCATCCCCCCGCAAAAGCGGGGGTTTTATTTGCCGCTGGTCTTCCTATGCAACCATTCATACTCTTTATTGTTAATAATGGTTAACGCCTCTTAATCTCCACTGGGCTTACGGTTACCTTTGCAGCCGTTCAAATAAAATACATGAGAAAAATACTTACAGGAATCTTTTTTTCCTTTCTTACCACCATTTGTTTGGCCCAAATGCCGCAGATGCGCGGAGGTGGAGGCCAGGCACCAATGGGAAGGTTTTATGGAAAAATTGTTGATGCGGCCAATAAAGGCATTGATGCGGCTTCTATTACATTGGTCACTTCCCGGATGGATTCAGCCACCAAAAAACAAAAAGAAGTGATCGTTGGGGGCATGTTAACCTCAGCTACAGGTGATTTCAGCATTGAAAACGTTCCTGCGATGGCACGCTATAAAATAAGAGTTACGGGTATCGGCTTTAAATCCTATGAAGCTGCCGTGAATTTTGAAATGCCTTCAAGAAATGCAGATCCTTCCACCATGTTAAGTGCACTGGATAAAGATCTGGGCAATATTAAACTGGAAATAGATGACCAGGTTTTGGGCGGAGTTACCGTAACTGCAAACAGGCCTATGCTTCAAATGGGAATCGACAGGAAGATCTTTAATGTGGACAGGAACATCGTTTCTGCCGGAGGAACTGCTATTGATGTGATGCGTAATGTGCCCTCTATCAATGTGGATATTGATGGCAATATTACTTTGAGAAATAATGCACCGCAGATCTTTGTAGATGGCCGTCCAACCAATCTTACCTTTGAAGGCTGCATGGCAAAATAATCGGCAAAAATATTATTCTCGTTGGTGTTTTTTCCTTTGTTATAGGTGACATC